>NZ_JAIUGS010000009.1:0-188342 GCF_020164735.1 Mesorhizobium sp. ESP-6-4 | reverse complement strand
CTCCACAACCCCTTCGGGCCAAAAGTGTTACCCATGTCTCCGGTATAAACCGTAACCTATGTGTCCGGAACGGACCACGAACAAACTGGCGATCCCGGCAGGATTCGAACCTGCGACCATCGGCTTAGAAGGCCGGTGCTCTATCCAGCTGAGCTACGGGACCGTCGGCCGGCCGGGCCGGCTGAGGCGGGTTACGCCAGGCGATGCAAGACCGGGAGTCAGTGCGTCCAGGGCGTCCTGCGGTCATAGCGGAAATTGTCCGAATAGGAAATCTGCCGGCGCTTGGCTTCCTTCGGCTCTTCCACGCGATAGGCGATCTTTTGCTTCTCTGCATAAGCCACAGCCTCTTCCTTCGTCTCGAAGGTGAGCTTCACCTGGCTCAACATGTCGCCCGAGGTGGTGTAGCCCATCAGCGGATCGATCTTCTTGCGCTGGGCGGGGTCGAATTCCAACACCCAATGTCCTGTCTTGGCCTTGCCGGACTGCATCGCGGTTTTGGCTGGACTGAAAATACGCGCGGACATGACCACCTCTTTGCCGCCCGAAGACCGGGCACCTTTGTTCGGCGCAATATCCGAGACCCTGCAGGATGCCTGAAATCTCGCGCCAATCCGTCATTACTGTGCAATGGCCGCGGCGGCAAGGCCGCAAGCGGCCAGGGGCCCGCCATGACGTAGGGAACCTCACTGGGCTGGCGACATTATCGAAAGGTCGGGCGGCCGGCCCGAGCCGGTCCTACCCTGTGAGGCAAATCAGAACCGGACGTTTCGCCATGACCAATGCAACCGAACACGCCGTCCTGCAGCTTGCTGTCCTTGTCGGCAGCCTGCGCGCCCAGTCCTTCAGCCGCAAGATCGCCAAGGCGCTCGCCGCCCGCGCGCCGGATTCGGTGCGCTGCCGCTTCATCGAGATCGGCGACCTGCCGCTTTACAACGAAGATCTGGATGGCGACAGCCCGCCTGCGGCGTGGTCGGCTTTTCGTGCGGCGATACGCGAATGCGACGCGGTGCTGTTCGTCACCCCGGAATATAACCGCTCGATCCCGGGCTGCCTGAAAAACGCGCTCGATGTCGGCTCGCGTCCGCCGGGCAAGAGCGTGTTCAAGGACCTGCCCGCCGGAGTCGTCAGCGTCAGCCCGAGCAAGATCGGCGCCTTCGGCTCCAACCAGGCGCTTCGGCAGACCTTCGTCTTCCTCGACATGCCCGTGATGCAGCAGCCGGAGGCCTATATCGGCAATGTCGCGGAGCTGCTCGACGATAAGGGCGCCGTCACCAATGCCGACACCGCCGCCTTCCTCGAGAATTTCATGGCCGGCCTGGAAAGCTGGATCAGGAGGGTGCACCCTGGCGGCTCGTCCTTCGATGCCTTCATGAAGCAGCGCGAGAAGATCGCCGAGGACTATGTCAATGGCGATGCCACCTCGCTGAAGGCGATCGTCACCCACGCCGGACCGGCGACGTTTTTCTCGCCGCGCGGCGACCATCTCGAAGGCGCCGAAGCGGTCGCCGGCCGCTACGAACGCGACGCTGCAAGCTTCCACAAGGGCGGCAACACCGACCTTGAGGTGCTGCAGGCTTCGGCAAGCGGCGATTTGGCCTTCTGGAGCGGCTTGCAGCACGCCAAGGCGCGCATCGGCAAGAACGGCGAGGCGACCGAGATGACCCTGCGGGTGACGGAAGTGTTCCGGCTGGAGGATGGCGCGTTCAAGCTGGTGCATCGCCACGCCGACCCGGCTCATTAGCCGGCGCTTGTAAAAATCCGCGACACAATGCCGGACGTCTCGCAACATCCGCCTATTCCTTTTGGCACGTGAGCGGCATATGTCAGATACATGGCCGTGCCAGTTGAAGGCATGATGGCGACGATAAAGACACCAATGGACGCGGAAGCGAAAGTCTTGCCGTCGGGGGTCGGCGAACCAGCGATACTGGAAGGCGCGATAGTCATCGGCGCGGGCGCCGCCGGGCTTGCCGCCGCTTATGCGCTGGCCAAGGCCGGTGTGACGGTGCAGGTCCTGGAACGCGAGCAACGGCTGGCCGAGCCCTGGCATCGCCGCCACGACAACCTGCACCTCAACACGCATCGCGACCTTTCCTCGCTGCCGGGCGTATCCTTTCCGGCAGGAACGCCGGCCTTCCCGCACCGCAGCGCCGTCATCGGCCATCTCAACGATTTCGCCGAGCGGCACCGGCTGCCGATAGCCTTAGGCGTCAAGGTCGATGAGATCGAATTTCGTGGCGACCGCTGGCTGCTGCGGACAAGCGCGGGCTTGAAGGCGGCGCGCTATGTGGTGATCGCCACCGGGCGCGACCGGCAACCCTTCATCCCGGCCTGGAAAGGCATGGAGGATTTTTCGGGATCGATCATCCACTCGGCCGATTTCGGCAGGGCGAGCGATTATGCCGGCAAGACGGTGCTGGTGATCGGCGCCGGCAATTCCGGCTTCGACGCGCTCAACCATCTTTCCCGCGTCGAGACGGGCCAGATGTGGCTTTCGGCGCGCAACGGACCTTCGCTGCTGCCCAAGCGTATCGGCAAGATCGCCGTGCACCGCATATCGCCGCTCATGGCGAGCCTACCGACAAGGCTCGCGGACGCGGTGATGGCGGCAACGCAGCGCCTGGTGTTCGGCGACCTTACCAAACACGGCCTGCCCCCCGCCCCGGCGGGCGGCGCAAGCCGGCTCGGCTCCGACTATACGGCGATCGCCGCCGACGACGGCGCGGTCGATGCCATCAAGGCCGGACGCATCATCGTGGTGCCGCAATTGCGCGAATTCAGGCGCGACGGCGTCGTGCTGGACAATGGCCAGACGATCGCGCCCGACATCGTCATTGCCGCCACCGGCTACCGCACGGGGCTGGAGACGATGCTGGGCCGGCTCGGCGTGCTCGACGCCAAGGGCGTGCCGTTGTTCAACGGCGCGGCGAACGACCCGAAGCTGCCCGGACTCTGGTTCACCGGCATGCGGCCGAGCATTCGCGGCTGCTTTGCCAATGCAAGGATCCAGGGCATGGCGATCGCCAGGAAAATCGCCGGCCAGAAGCGCCAGAGCTGATCGGTCATTTTTGGATGAAGGCGGCGAAGGCATCGGCGGAGGCGGCAAGGCCTTCAAGCGCCGCTTGCAAGGGAGCGGAACGCTTAGCGATCATCCGTGGGATTTTTCGTCGGACTTTTCGCGCCGATCTGTGCCGCTGTATCCCGTCCGTTCCGTTTTTCGCTTTTAGGGGCTTGCCCTGAATCGCCCGGAACCCTATGGAAACCCGGCGTCGGAGTGTAGCGCAGCCTGGTAGCGCACCTGATTTGGGATCAGGGGGTCGCGTGTTCGAATCACGCCACTCCGACCATCGCTTCTTCCCCAAAACAAACCAAGGCCGGCGGCACGGCCCCGTGGACCGGCCGGAGGGGCACGCATCGTGACAGCCGTGGTCGTGGCGATCCTCGACAGGGACAATTGGGACGCCAACGCAGACATCATCGTCGTCGTGGATCTCGCCAGGCGGCGGCTGACATGGGTGCCGCGCGACTTGTGGTCTCCCCTCATAAGCGACCGCATCAATGCGGCTTTCGCCATCGGCGGCGGAAGCTTGCTGCTCGATGCGCTTGCGGGACTGGGATTTGCGGCGCAGAGCGCAATCTGCCTCCGGCGCGGCGCGAGCGAGGCCGCACTTGCCGGGGCCAGCGTCAGAGTGCCGATCCCCGCGCCGCTCGATTTCTGGTATCCGCTGACGCCGACCAACCGCATCGAGGACGGGCGCCAACAGGTTTCCTTCCGGCCACCCGCCGAAACACTCATGGGCGCCCGTCTTCACCAGTGGATCGGCGCCCGCACGATGGTCAACGGACAGGGAAGCGACTTCCACCGCATGCGGCGCCAGATCGTGTTCCTGCGCGCCTTGATCGCCCAGGGTTTCGATTTCCGCCTCGTGCTGAAGGATCCGGCGCTGGTGTGGATCACGGGCGAGGACCCGTTGCCCCTGCTTGCTCGCATCTCGGCCAGTTGGCGCATGCAGGTGCATGACTGGGTGGATGACGCCGTCATCGATGGCAAGATGGTCCTGATCCCGCGCAAACCGAAGCCATGGTGGCGGCGGCAATTGCGCCGGCTGCGGGACAGGCTCAGGGAGAACCGGAACTAGCCCATTTCCAGATCGCTCAAATCGCGCCTTCGACATCGGTCTTGGAGAAATCGTCGCCGACATAGAGCAGCCGGCACGCCCGGTCCTTCGCCACCTCATAGGCAAAGCAGTCGCCGAAGTTGAGCGCCGCGGCGTGCATGCCCTTGCCCCATCGCGCGTAAGCCTCGGCAACACGCCGAGCCGCGCCTTCCGTGACTGGCGCAATCTCGAAGCCGAGCCCGTCGAGCAGGGATTGCACCTCCTCAGCCACGCCTCGTCGTGCGGCGACAATCAGGAGCTCGGCTATGGTTCCGGCCGATATCAGAAGTTCGTCTTCCGTTTCGAGCGCAGCGATACAGGCGTCCGCCGCCGGCTCGTCGAGGACGATGGCCATCAAGGCCGAGGTATCGACCGCGATCATTCCGGCAGGCCGTCATCGCCATAGAGGAAATCTTGGCTGCGCGTCGCAGGCGGGCCGGAACTGGCTTTCGCGGCGCCTGAGGCCCGGACGGCCCGCAGCAGGCCCCGACGATGCTCTCGGTTCGGCACGGACCGTACGGGGACGAGACGCACGGCCGCGTGACCGTGGCGGGTCAGGATAATCTCATCTCCAGCCTCGGCGCGCCTCACCAGTTCGGTCAGTTGCCCCTTGGCGTCTGTCACGGATATCTGCATGACAACCCTATATGGACCATGATTTGGTCCATTAAATAGACCATTTAATAGTCTAGCTCAAGGCCGCAGTTCGGAGGAACGGTAAACCCGCCGGGCGAGAACCCCAACACCTCGAGCCCGGCGAGCCTACAACCCGATCAGGAACGCGACCGGGACCGGGATCAACCGGCATTGTCTGCCTTGCAAGAGCGATGCCGGAAAGACTGTTCCGAAATGGGACGGCTAGGCCGCTGGCTCCCACGGGTTGATCACGGAACACACCGGCTGTGGCTTGAATAATCCCTCGCTTCCAACTTTGTCGCCGGTCTAAGCTTTGAACAAAAGGGGATTTCCCATGCCTGTTGTCGAGGCGGTGCTGTCGCTGATCGGCCCGGCCTATTTAGCCTATTACGGCTTTGCCGTTCCGGTCATGGTGGTCTGGGCAATTCTGTGCGCTGCGCTCTGGGTTTGGAACAACCGGCCGAGCAAGAGACCGGGTGGCGTCGCGCGGTCGCGGTCCGCCAGCCTGATGTTTTTCGTCCTTGTCGCCGCCTGTTACATCGCGGCGCACAGGCGTGTATCTTCTGGCCCAGCATCTGGCCGGGCTATGGGCGTAACCGCCGGGCGCTATCGGTGGCTAAATATCGAACTCGCCCTGCCCTTCGTCCATGGCGCTCACGGTCTCGGCGGCCAAGGCGCGGGTGATCGGCGTCTTGCGTTCGAGTGCGGCGCGGTCGAGGCGCTCGACGACGCGCATGGCGGTCGCGAGCGAGCGCTCGATGCGACGCACCAGATATTGCACCACATGCGGCTCGACCTCGACCTGGCGGTCGGCGAAGAGCTTGGTGATGACGCCGGCAAGCAAAAGGTCGTCGGGCTCGTGGATCTCGACCGTCGACGCCGCCTTCAGCCGCGAGATGAGATCGGGCAGCGCGACGCGCCAGGCGGAGGGGAAACGCCGCGCCGTCAAAAGCAGCGTCGAGCCCGCGCCGCGCACGGCGTTGATCAGGTGGAACAGGCCCTGCTCGTCGACCGCCGCCTTGTCGATGTCGTCGATGAGCGCCGGCCTGCTGCCGAGCCCGGCAATGTGCTCGCCGATCCGGCCGGGATCGATGGCGACGGCATGCGTCCGATCCTGCCAGATCCGGGCGAGGTGCGTCTTGCCCGAGCCGGGCGGCCCGGCCAGCACGACCACCGGCGACGGCCAGTCCGGCCAGCGGTCGATCAGCGATGCCGCTTGCGCATTGGTGCCCGAGACGACGAGCTCGTCGCGCGAATAGCCGGTGCCGTGGCCGAGATCGAGCGGCAGCTGGCGCGGCGGGTCGGCTGGCTGAGCCGTCATTTCAGCCCCGCGTCGAGCGATGGCCGCCGCCGCGGTCGGCCGGCAATTGCGGCGCGGGCTGTGTGCCGTTGCCCTTGTAAAGCGGCGATTCCAGATAACGGGCGATGGCGAAGCGCACCAGCACGGCAATCGCCGCCGAGGCCGGCACGGCAATCAAAAGGCCGACGAAGCCGAACAGCGCCCCGAAGGCAAACAGCGCGAACATCAGCCACACCGGATGCAGGCCGACGCTCTTTCCGACCAGCCGCGGCTGCAGGATGTTGCCCTCGATGAACTGGCCGACGAAGAACACGCAGGCCACGGCGACCACCATGGTCCAGTCCGGCCAGAACTGGACGAAGGCGACGCCGACGGCGAGCACCAGCCCGGTCAAAGAGCCGACATAGGGGATGAAGGAGATCAGCCCGGCGAAGAAGCCGATGAGGATGGCGAAGTTCAAGCCGGTCAGCGTCAGGCCCGTGGCATACATGGCGCCGAGCACCAGGCAAAGCGTGCCCTGCCCGCGTACGAAGCCGGCAGTGGCGGTGTTGATGTCGCGGGCAAGCGCGCGCACCGTCTCGACATGATCGCGCGGCACCCAGCCGTCGACCTCGGCCACCATGCGGTCCCAGTCGAGCAGCATGTAGAAGGCGACGACCGGGGTGACGACGAACAGGCTCACCACCGAGACCAGCGCCACGCCGGAGCTCCAGATCGAGGTGAAGACGGTGGTGAGCAGGCTGAAGCCGGAGGTGAGCAGCGAATTCAGCCCGTCGCGCAGACCGGCGGCGTTGACGCCGAAACGCTGCTCCAGCCATTTCGGGTCGAAACTGGTGATCAGCGATTGCAGGCGGGTGAGATATTCCGGCAGCTTGCGGGCGAAATCGGCCATCTGGGTGGCCAGCACCGGCACCAGGATAACCAAGGCCAGCACCACCACGACGATGAAGGCAATCAGGATCACCACGGTCGCCATCAGGCGCGAGAGGCCGAGCCGCTGCAGCCAGTCGGCGACCGGGTCGAGGAAATAGGCGAGCACCATGCCGGCGACGAAAGGCAGGAGGATGCCCGAGAAAATGTAAAGGAACAGCGCCAGCAGGACCGCCGTCGCCAGCCAGAAGAAGACCTGGCGGCGAAGCCCGCCCGAGCTGTCGTCGGCCTCAATCACCGCGGCTTCGCCGTCAGGCGCCCGTGTTGGAGCCGCCCGATTTGCCGATGCCCGACTTGATGTCGCCGGTTTGGGAGTTGCTCGTTCGGGAGCCTTCGCCATAGCCGCTCATATGCCTTAGCCAGGCCACGAGATAGGCTGCGGCCGAAGCCACGGTCAAGACCCCGGTCAGCAATATGAGCGCGGTCCGCAACGGGTCCAGGTGCACGGCAAAGGCAAGTTCGCCCAGCACAAGCGCCGCCAGCACGATCTGCGCGGCGGTGTTGGCCTTCGACACGAAGAGCGGCTTGACCTCGACCGGATGGCTCATCACGCTGGACAAGAGCACGGCGCAGACAATGAGCCCGTCGCGCGAGACGACGGTCACCACCAGCCAAAGCGGCAGTTCGCCGGCAAAACCCATGACGACGAAGACCGAGACCAGCAGAAGCTTGTCCGCGATCGGATCGAGATAGGCGCCGAGGCTGGACGACTGGTTCCAGCGACGCGCGATAAAGCCATCGACGCCGTCGGAGATGCCGGCAACGAGGAATCCGGCAAAGGCCCAGTCCCAATGCGCCTGCAGCATGGCGAGCACCACCGCGGGCACGAGCAGCAGCCGCATGATCGTGATCATGTTGGGAAGGGTCACATGATGTCCCGTCGCGATTTTTATTGGAGAATAGATGATGGAGATAAGTAAATTGGGCAAGAGAGGAGCGGCGCTGAAGCTGCCGATCTCCCCTCTTGCAGGGGAGATGCCTGGCAAGGCAGAGGGGTGCTGTCCCTCGGCATATCGGAGTTCTTCTTTCGCCGTGTCGTCAGAACCATTATCGACGCTGGTATTCCTTCACACCCCGTGTCCTGCCGGACATCTCCCCCGCAAAGGGGGAGATTGGCCATCTCGGCCTTCGCCAATCGCCTATGTCGGTGCTCACTTTCCACGCTTTTGTCGGCGGAAACGACGGCCATCCTTGCTCCCCGAAACCATTCATGCGAAGAGCCGGCAATGGAAACGAGGACGAGCCGACGATGAGCAAGGGCGACAAGGCCGAGCGCAAAAACGGGCTCACCTACGCCGAGGCTGGCGTCGACATCGATGCCGGCAATCTGATGGTCGAGAAGATCAAGCCGCTGGTGCGCGCCACGCGCCGGCCGGGCGCCGATGGCGAGATCGGCGGCTTCGGCGGACTGTTCGACCTGAAGGCCGCCGGCTTCACCGATCCGGTGCTGGTCGCGGCCAATGACGGTGTGGGCACCAAGCTCAAGATCGCCATCGATGCCGGCAAGCACGACACGATCGGCATCGATCTCGTCGCCATGTGCGTCAACGACATCGTCGTGCAGGGCGCCGAGCCTTTGTTCTTCCTCGACTATTTCGCCACCGGCAAGCTCGACCCGGACCAGGGCGCTTCAATCGTCGGCGGCATCGCGCAAGGTTGCCGGCAGGCCGGCTGCGCGCTGATCGGCGGCGAGACCGCCGAGATGCCGGGCATGTATCACGACAAGGATTACGACCTTGCGGGCTTCGCCGTGGGCGCCGCCGAGCGCGGCCAGCTGCTGCCGACCGACGACATCGTCGAAGGCGACGTGCTGCTCGGCCTTGCCTCGTCCGGCCTGCACTCCAACGGCTTTTCGCTGGTGCGCCGGATCGTCGCCGCGAGCGGCCTTAGCTGGAGCGATGCGGCGCCATTCAACGAGGAGCTCAGCCTCGCCGAGGCGCTGCTCGAGCCAACGCGCATCTATGTGAAGTCGATCCTGAAAGCGATCCGCAACACGCATGGCATCAAGGCGCTGGCCCATATCACCGGCGGCGGTTTCCCGGAAAACATTCCGCGCGTTTTGCCCAAAGATTTTTCCGCCGAGCTCGACCTCGAAGCGATCGACGTGCCGCCGGTGTTCTCGTGGCTGGCCAAGACCGGCGGCGTCGCGCCGGAAGAGATGATGCGCACCTTCAATTGCGGCATCGGCATGATCCTCGCGGTCGCCTCCGGCCAGGCGGCGCAGGTCGCGGCGGTGCTGCAGGAAGCCGGCGAGACGGTGACGCCGATCGGCCGCATCGTGCCGCGCCGCGACGCCGGCGTCATCTATCGGGGCTCGATCGGCCTATGAGCAGGAAACGAACGGTCGTCCTGATCTCGGGACGGGGCTCCAACATGACGGCGCTGATCGCGGCCGCCGCCGATCCAACCTATCCGGCAGAAATCGTCGGCGTCATTTCCGACCGCGCGAACGCCGCCGGCCTCGGCATCGCCCAGTCGCGCGGCATCGCCACCAAGGTCATCCAGCGCGCCGACCATCCGAGCAAGGATGCCTATGACGCCGCGCTCGACGCCGCGCTTGTCGGCTTCGGCGCCGACATCGTAGCCCTTGCCGGCTATATGCGGATCCTCGGCCGCGGCCTGGTCGAGAAATGGCAGGGACGCATGGTCAACATCCACCCTGCCCTGCTGCCGGCCTTCAAGGGTCTGGACACGCATGCGCGGGCCATCCGCGCCGGTGTTCGCATCCATGGCTGCTCGGTGCATTTCGTCACGCCCGAGATGGATGACGGCCCGATCATCGCGCAGGCCGCCGTGCCGGTGATGGTCGGCGACAATGAGGACACGCTTGCCGCGCGCGTGCTGAAGGTGGAGCACCGGCTCTATCCGCTGGCGCTGGGTCTGGTCGCCGAAGGCAAGGCGCGCATGGAAAAGGACCACACCGTGCTTGCCCATTTCGCCGACGACGCCGACAACGCCACCTCGGTGGTGATGGCGCCCGACCCGCTGCGCGAGGAGACCGACCTCGAGCAGCTGGCGCGGATCACGCCGTAGAGGCTGCAATGCCCCTGAGACAACTTCTTATCCTCCGCCACGCCAAGTCGAGTCGGGACGATCCCAAGCTTGAGGATTTCGACCGGCCGCTAGCCGCGCGCGGCTTAAAGACGGCGCCGCTGATGGGGCGGGAGCTTGCCCAGCGCGGTTGGCTGCCGGATCTGGCGCTGGTGTCGCCGGCGCTGCGCACGCGCGATACCTGGCGGCTGGTTGCGGCCGAACTCCCGAAGAACGTGCCGGCGCAATTCGCCGACGAACTCTACGAGGCGGCTGCCGGTGCGATCCTGGCGCGCGTGCGGCAGGCCAAGGCAGCGAGCCTGATAGTGATCGGCCACAATCCCGGCCTGCAGCACTTTGTGTTGCGGCTGGCCGGCCCCGGAACGGATGAGAGCGTTTTCAAGAAGATCGAAGCGAAGTTTCCGACGGCAGCTCTTGTCCGGTTCACGCTGGACAAGGATTGGGCCGATCTCGACTTCCGTGGCGCCCGACTGACGCATTTTGTTCGGCCGAAGGATTTGACGTAGCCCGAAGCCTGGCGGCCCATAAGCAAGGCGGCGGGCAAGCCCGCCGCCTTCAATATTTTCAAAGACGAGCTCAATTGCCCCAGTTGTCCGATGGCGGACCCGGCCAATCCGCAGCGCCGGTCGCGCCAGTCTTCATCTCGGTATCGACCTTCGGGGCCGGCTTGACTGTGTTGTGCTTCGGGATCGAAGCCGTGACGCTGGTGTCGGAGCCAACGGTGGCTGCCTGGTTGACGCCATCGGCGCCGTCGTGGTCGCTGCCGGCGAAGGCGGAGCCCATCGCGAGAAGCATTGCGACAGTGGTGAGAGCGATCCTGGTCATTTCGGTTTTCCTGTCCGTTTGGTTTCGTCGGGCGATGGCCTTGGGAGGATGGCCCCGCTGCCGAAAAGACCCGCGGCGGCCTGGGTTTATTCCCGGCGCGTTCGCTTTTCAGCTGCCATGGCAGTGTCGGATCGGACTTCGCTCAGAAAAAGGCAAACGATTACAAATGCTTGTGATGACAAATACTTGTGATGCGATTCAAACGGCGTTAGCCGGCTGCAGAAAAACAGAGCGGCGGGACAAGCCCGCCGCCTGCTTTTTTCCGGGTCGGATCAGTGGTTGCCGAACAGGTTGTGATCGGTGCCCTGCACCACCGGCCTTCGGACATCCGCGTCCGACTTCGCGATCGAGGTCGTCACAGTCCGGTCGATGGTGACAGCCGGCTGTTTGGCATTGGCCGCTCCGTAATTGTCCGAGCTGGCGAAAGCGGCGCCCGTGGCGACAAGCAGGGCGACGGCGGTAAGAGCGATCTTGGTCATTTGAGTTACTCCAGATTTGAAGGTTATTGGTTGAAGCGGGTTAGGAGGCGCGCCGGTTAGCGGCCCCAGATGCCTTGGCCCGACTGCGGCTGGTTCTGATCAGGTGTGATGTGGAACTCGCGCTGCTCGAACTTGTCGAGCTTGCGGATCGAACCGGTGACGGTGTTGTCGACGTTGCCCGCGGGGGCCGTTACGGCCGGCTGGTTGACGTTGTCGGAACCGTAGTGGTCGCTGCCAGCGAAAGCGCTGCCCGTGGCAATGAGGAAAGCAGCGGCGGCAAAAGCAATCTTGTTCATTTCAGATACTCCAGATTTCAAAATTCGTGTCCGTCTAGTGGCGTGCCGTATTGGAAATTCGCGTCGCTCGGACCACCCCGAAATGGGTCGGCCCTGTTGCCATTTCCAATCACGAAAAGTTGTGAACCGAACCGTTCGGTTCGATCTTGAAATTAACTGAACTACGCAGCGGCCACATTCTTATTGTTTGATATCAGCCAGTTACGGGGATCGTCGCGCGATGCGGCACCTGGATAACGGGAGCCGGTGTTCACCCCGGCTATACGAACCGTCAACATTAATTGAACCGAACGGTTCGGTTTTATCACTTGCACGACCGAACAGGTGGCTCGGCAGGCACCATGACCGGGGTGGCGGTCGCCGAGAAACCACGTTTGCCTTGCGCGCGGATCGATACTATCGGTTGCCTCGGGAACCAATTTGGACGCCGCCTGCCGCCCTTTGGCGAAGGTCGACGCCGTTGGGAGGAACAGCGACGAACGATGCGGCTGCTGCTTGTCGAGGACAATCGCGAACTGGCCGATTGGCTGAGCAAGACGCTGCGCCAGGCGAGCTATGTCGTCGACGTCGTGCATGACGGCGAGGATGTCGAGCATGCTTTAGCCGCCGGGGATCACGCTTTGATCATCCTTGACCTTGCCCTGCCCCGCATGGGCGGCATGGAGGTGCTGAAAAGGCTGCGGGCACGCGGCAACCCGGTGCCGGTTATCGTGCTTACCGCCAATGCCAGCCTCGACGGCCGGGTCAAGGGCCTCAACGAAGGTGCCGACGATTATCTGGCGAAACCATTTCAGATCGAGGAGCTGGAAGCGCGCATCCGCGTGCAGCTGCGCCGTGCCAACGACCGCACCGCGCCGGTCGTTTCCTGCGGCGATCTCACCTTCGACACCAACACCAGGCTGTTCTCGCTTGCCGGGGCGACGCTGTCGCTGACGCCTCGTGAGCACGCGGTGTTGGAACAGCTCGTCGTCAAGGCCGGCCGCACGGTGAGCAAGGCGGCGCTCTCGACCGCGATCTACGACTTCGACACCGACGCCGACCCCAGCGCCATCGAGATCTATGTGCACAGGCTGCGCAAGAAGCTCGAGGGATCGCGCGTCCAGATCGCCACCTTGCGCGGCCTGGGCTACCTGTTGCGCTACGACGATCCGGCGCCATGAAAATCGACAGGCTCCGGTTCGGCAGCCTTCGCCTGCAGTTGCTGGCCTGGGTGGTGCTGCCGCTGGCTGGGCTCGCCGCCATCAATCTGTGGACCAGCCAGCGCAACGCGCTGGCGACGGCAGACCTCGTCACCGATCGCATGCTGGTCGGCTCGGCACGCGCCATCGCCGAGCAGGTGGCGATGGCCGACGGCGCGCTCGACGCTACCGTGCCGCCGGCGGCGATCGAGATGTTCGACACCGGCGACCGCGACAGCGTCTATTATCGCGTCGAGACCGCCGGCGGGCGGCTGCTGAGCGGCTATCCGGACCTGCCCGAGGCGCCGGATCGCGGCAGCGTCGAAGCCACCTACCGCGATCACCCGCTGCGCCTGGCAACGCTCAGCCATGCCGTGATCGGCGCCGGCAGCGATTCGCCGATCAAGGTCACGGTCGGCGTCACGCTCGCCGGACATGACGCCATGGTCAAGCGCCTGTGGCTCAGCGCCTTCGCCCAGCAGCTTGCCTTGGTGGCCATTGCCGGCGTGTTCGTGCTGCTTGGCCTGCGCCGCGGCCTGGCGCCGCTGATCCGGCTGCGTGATGCCGTGCGCTCGCGAAGCCGCAGCGATCTCGATCCGGTCGAGGTCCCGGGCGCGCAGAGCGAGATCCGGCCGCTGATCGAGGCGCTCAACGCCTATATGGAGCGCGTGCGGGCGCAAATGGCGGCGCAGCGACGCTTCATCGCCAATGCCGCGCACCAGTTGCGCACGCCGCTGGCACTGTTGTCGACGCAGGCAAGCTATGCCTTGCGGGAAACCATGTCCGATCGGCGCCAGGAGGCGCTGGTCGCGTTGCAAGCGAGTTCCGGCAGGCTGGCGCGGCTCGCTGAACAATTGCTCACGCTCTCGCGCGCCGAGCCTGGCAGCCGGCGGCCACGCGCCGACCGCATCGACCTCACCGAAGCCGCCCGCCATGTGCTGGAAGCGCAGGCGCCGAAGGCAGTCGAACGCGACATCGACCTCGGCCTCGAGGAGAACGGACCGGTGGCGGTGATCGGCGACGGCACGATGCTGCGCGAGATGATCGTCAACCTGGTCGACAACGCGCTGCGCTACACGCCGGCTGGCGGCGCGGTGACTGTCAGGCTGGCGATGGTCGATCGCGAGGGCGTGCTGACGGTCGCCGACACCGGCCCCGGCATTCCGGCCGAGGAACGGGAGCATGTCTTCGAACGTTTCTACCGCCTCGCCGGCTCGGCAGAGGAAGGCAGCGGGCTCGGCCTGGCGATCGTGCGCGAGGTGGTCGAGAATGCCGGCGGCAGCGTCACTCTGGGCGACGCCGCCGCGGGCGGGCTCAAAGTCGAGGTCCGGCTGCCGCTGGCCTAAGGCCTACCTCAATGTTCGGACTCTTCGTCCGGCAATTCGAGCGTACGACCCGAATAAAGAATCCGGAGGATGACCACTTTGTCATCCACGATTTCGAACGCGATCGTTGCGCGTCGGCGCCATCCTACCGTGCGCAAACCCGGTGCGATTTCGTCATGACGCGTGCCCCGCTCCGGAAAAGTTCCAAAGTCTAGACAATAGTCGACAATGCGCCCGACAAAACGCAAAGCAGTTGCCACGCCAGCCTTTGGCGCGAGCTCGCTCAGCAACTCGGCAATGTCCCGCTCGGCGGCAGCATGGAACCTGACCTGATATTTCATGCACCGGAGCGCGGTTTGGCGGCGATCGCGTTGATGTGCTCAGAGAGATTGCGGCGCAGCTGTTCGGCCGTCAAAAGCTTCTCAGGATGGGCGCGCGCATCCTGCATCGTCGGCACGACTGCCTCGCGCAGCCAGCGTTCAATCGCCGCGTCACGGGCAGCCAACGTACGCAGGCCATCACGGATGACTTCGCTCTCGGTGGCGTATTCGCCTGAGGCAACTTTATTTTTCACCATCTGCGCCATCTCGAGCGGCAGTGTGATCGTCAGGGGCTGGGAGTTTCGCATGGCTCGTCTCCTCGATACCCCTCAGTATAGCACAAGGCGGGTGACTTTGTCATACACTAGGTGAAGCCGCACACCAGACATGATGATGTGCGGTGATTGCTCAGGTCACCTGCTCGTTGAACGGCGCCGGGCGCCACTTCACCACATAGTTCTCGAAGCGGGTGATGATGAACTCCACCACCAGCGCCATCACCGCCAGGATGATCATGGCGGCGAAGACGCCATTGGCGTTGAAGGCGCCCTGCGCGGTGGAGATCAAAAGGCCCATGCCCTGCTTGGCGCCGAGAAACTCGCCGACGACCGCGCCGACCAGCGCGAAACCGAACGAGACATGCAGGCTGGCGAGGATCCAGCTCATCGCCGAAGGAATGATGACCGAGGTGGTGATCTGGAACGGCGAGGCGCCGAGGATCTGGGCGTTGGCGATCATCGCCCTGTCGGCCTCGCGCACGCCCTGGAAGGCGTTGGCGAAGACGACGAAGAACACCATGACGACGGCCAGCGCCACTTTGGAAGCCATGCCCAACCCGAGCGCGATGATGAACACCGAGCCGAGCACCACGCGCGGCACGGAGTTCGCGATCTTGATGTAGATCGAGAACACATCGGCCAGCAGCTTGTTGCGACCAAGGATGATGCCCGCCACGATGCCGCCGACGGCGCCGATAGCGAAGCCGAGGAAGGTTTCCTCCAGCGTCACATAGATCTGCAGCCAGAGCGGCCCCTGCGAGGTGCCCTCGGTGATCCAGGACCAGATCTGTTCCCAGATGCCCGACGGGCTGGAGAAGAAGAACGGGTCGATGATGTTGTAGTCGGCGCAGAGTTCCCAAAGGCCGAGGAAGACGACGAGGATCGCGAGGCGCAGGCCGATGACCAGAGCATGGCGTTTGCGCAGCCGTGCCCTCGCCTGCGCTTCCGCGGCGACGATCGAGGTGGCGCGGGCGGCGGCCTGATCGGTTGGAGAGATGGCGGTCATGGCAAGTCTCCTTTCAATGGCTCGCCTGCAAGCCACGGCTTTGGCCGAGCTGCACTTCCTCACGCAGATCGTTCCAGATCACCTTGGCAATCTCGATGAATTTCGGGTCGTAGCGAATGTCGGACATGACGCGCGGGCGCGGCAGGTCGATGCGGTAGACGCTCTTCACCGTGCCCGGGCCTGCGGTGAGCACATAGACCTTGTCGGCCAGCGCCACCGCTTCCTCGAGGTCATGCGTGACGAAGACGACGGATGATTTCAGCCCCGACCAGAGGTCCAGCAATTCGTCCTGCATTGCCGTGCGGGTCTGCATGTCGAGCGCGCTGAAGGGCTCGTCCATCAACAGGATCTTGGGCTGGTTGATGAAGGTCTGGGCAAGTGCCGCGCGCTTGCGCATGCCGCCCGAAAGCTGGTGCGGATAATGCTTCTCGAACCGCGAAAGGCCGACCCGGCCGATCCAGTCGCGCGCCTTCTCATAGGCTTCTTTCTTCGGCATGCCGCGGAAGAGTGGACCGGCGGCGACGTTGTCGATGACGCTGCGCCACGGAAACAGTGCGTCGGCCTGGAAGACGAAGCCGATGTCGCGGCTGATGTCGGTGACCGGATTGCCCATGACGCGGACATTGCCGGTGGTCGGACGCAACAGGCCGGTGACGAGGTTGAGCGTCGTCGACTTGCCGCAGCCGGTCGGGCCGACGACGCAGGCGAACTCGCCGCGCGCCACCGTCATGGTGAAATCGCGGATCGCCGTCATCATGTGGCCGTCGGGCGTGACGAAGCGCAGCGTCACATCGTCGATGGCTATCGCGGCGTCACCCGGCGGCGCGGCGGGAGACAGTTTCTCCGCCGCCATGGTCTGCGATTGCATGGCACACTCCTGTTGTGGTGGTGCGGGATGGCGCGATCCGGGCCCGCGGGCCTGCTCGCCGGCATCCGGAAACACGGCCGCCGAATTGATTCAGGCGGCCGACGCAAGCTCTTGCTTTTCAAGGGCGGACGGGGTCCGTCCGCCCTCGCCTGCCGGCGCCTACTTCGCCGCGTCGACGAACTCGGTCGTGTAGGTCTTCGATAGGTCGATCTGCTTGCCCTGCAGGCTCTTCGAGAAGGTCGACAGAACCTTCAGCACGGTCTGCGGTCCATCGGCCGGCATGCGGCCATCCGGCGTGAACATCGCCTTGCCGCCTGCCAGGCCCTGAACATAGAGGTCCTTGTTGCCGGCGTAATAGTCCTTCGGCATCTTGTCGGCGATCTCCTCGGCCGAATGGCCGGCGATGAACTTCATCGTCTTGACGAAGGCGTTGGCGAGCTTCTGCGCCTCGTCCTTGTGGCCGTCGAGCCAACTCGACTGGACGTAGAAGGAGGCAGCCGGGTAGTCGCCGCCGAGCGCCGCCTTGGTCTTTTCGGGCGTGCGCATGTCGACCAGGACCTTCGCCTCGCCGGTCTGGAGCAGCTTAGCGATGGTCGGCTCGGTGGTCATGCCGGCCTGGATCTGGTCCTGCTTGACGGCGGCGATGAAAGTGTTGCCGGCGCCGACGGGAAGCAGCGTGTAGTCGCCCGGTTTCAGGCCGCTGCGAACCGCGAGATACTGTGTCAGGAAATCGGTCGAGGAGCCGAGGCCGGTGACGCCGAGCGTCGCGCCCTTGAAGTCGGCCGGCGACTTGATTTCCGGGTGCTTGGCCGAGACCAGCTCGACCTCGCCCGGCGCCTGGCTGAACTGCACGATCGACTGGATGTACTTGCCCTTCGACTGCAGGTCGACGGTGTGGTCGTAGAAGCCGACGACGCCCTGCACGGCGCCGGCCAGCAACTCATTCTCGGCCTCGACGCCGGCGCGGGAGTTCACCAACTCCACGTCCAGCCCCTCGTCCTTGAAGTAGCCGAGCTGCTGGGTGAGCACGGCCGGCAGATAGATCTGCTTTTCCATGCCGCCGACGATGATGGTGATCTTGTCGGCAGCCGATGCCGTCGATGCGCCAGCGCTAACCATGGCAAGCGTCAGCGCCACTGAACGCAGGGCGCGTTTAGAGATGAAACGGGTCACTAGTCTTCCTCCACTGGGCGGCGCGCCGCGCCGCATTCCTCCTGTCGGCCGCTCCCAGGCCGTTCATGTGGCGACCGCCACAAAACTGTCATGGCATGGCCAAGCTTTCAGCTGGCTTTCAGCCGTTTTAGAGGCCGCGGAATGGAGTCCGGCGGGGTTACCGGTCACGAGGCAGTGAAGCCCAGCACATCGCGCATGTCGTATTCGCCGGGCGGCCGTCCGGCGACCCAGAGCGCAGCCGCGATGGCGCCGCGGGCGAACATCGAGCGGTCGCCGGCGGCATGCGAAAGCGTGAGCCTCTCGCCGTCGCTCAGGAAGCTGACGCTGTGCTCGCCGACGATGCTGCCGCCGCGCATAACGGCAAAGCCGATCTCGCCGGCATTGCGCGGACCAACGAGGCCATCGCGGGTGCGTCTCGCCACATCGTCCAGCACGAAGCCACGTCCTCGCGCGGCCGCCGCTTCGCCCAGCATCAGCGCCGTCCCGGACGGCGCATCGACCTTCATGCGATGATGCGCTTCAAAAATTTCGATGTCGCAGTCGTCGGCGGCAAGCGCCCTTGCCGCCTGCTCGGCCAGGCCGGTCAGCATGTTGAGCCCGAGCGAGTAGCTGCCGGAGCGCATGATGGCGACTTTCTTCGCGGCGTCGGCAATCGCCGCCAGTTCCGAGGCGCTGAAGCCGGTCGAACCGATGACCAGCGCCGGACCGCCGCGCGCCGCGCAGGCCTTGGCCAGTTCGGCGGAAGCGGCGGGCGTGGTAAAGTCGACGACCACATCGGCAAGCGCCAGCGCTTCATCGCGCTCGACCAGCCCCTCGCCCATGCTGCCCGGTCGATGGAAGCGCGCGACGAGCTGCAGCCGCGGATCGGCCGCGACGGCTTCCGCCATCTGCCGGCCCATGCGGCCGAGCGCGCCGGCGATGGCTATCCTGAGCGGCTGCGGCATGGCGATCCTGTCGAAAACTGAGTCGGAACAATCCTCTAGCACGCCGCCTTGGCAAATTGATTCAAACCGCGACGTTGGTCTTCAGCATCATGCCGGCAATCTCCTTCACCAGCTTGGCGGCAACCAGCGCCGTCACGTTGGATAGGTCCTGGCGCGGATTGTATTCGACGACGTCGGCGGCGACTATTCGTTGGTCTATTGCCTGGATCAGACCGATGACCTGGCGCGTGGTCAAGCCGCCGGGCTCACGGTGAGAGATACCGGGAGCGAAGGCCGGATCGAGAGCGTCGATATCCATCGAGATGTAGACAGGCGTCTGAAGGTCGAGCTGCAAGCCTTCCTTGAAATGCCGCATCTCCACCACCTCGACGCCGAAGCGCTTGAACTGGTCGCGATGGTGATCGTTGACGGTGCGCAGGCCGATCTGGATCAGCCGGTCGGCCAGCTTCTCTTCCATGATCCGGGCGAAGGGCGAAGTGTGCGAACGCGGATTGTCGTCATAGGAATGGTAAATGTCCGGATGCGCGTCTATGTGGACGATCGTGAGGCTCCGGCAGCGGCGGCGCACCGCGCGCAGCACCGGCCAGGAGATCGCATGGTCGCCGCCGAGCGAGATCAGCGGATGGCCGGCGTCGAGCGCGCGGCCCACCTCCGCCTCGATCCGCTGCCACGGGTCGCCACCTTGCGTGAAATCGATGTCGCCGTGATCGACGAAGCGGTCCGTCAGGTCGAAGCCGGTTTCGGTCCAGGAACTGTAGGCGTCGCTGGCGAGCTCGCGCCGGATCAGCGGCGGCGCCTCGGCAGGCCCGCGCAGATAGGACGAATTCTCGTCATGCGGAATGCCCAGAAGCGAGACCTTGGCCACGACATCCTCCCTCGTTGCCGAGACAAGCGGCTTCTATAGACGCCGGAGCTGGCGGGTGCGACGAGAGGTGCTTGGGCCAGATGGGAGGCTAGGCGCCGGACTCTTCAGCTTTCCGCAGCCACACCTTGTTGTCGTGGACGGCGGCGCCACCATAGGGTGCCGGCGCATCGGCGCCGGTCAGGACGTTGATGCCTTCGCCGCGCTCATGCGCGCTGTTCGGCCAAATGCCTTCCGCGATAACCACGCCTCGCTTCAGGCCGTCGAAGAATTTTGCGTGCAGCACCACGTCGCCGCGCCGGTTGCCGATCTCGACGCGGCCGCCATTCTCGATGCCGAGCGCCGCGGCATCTTCGGGATGGAGCAACAATTCGGGCCGGCCTTCCCTGGCCTTCGACACCGGCGTCTCGGCAAAGGTCGAGTTCAGAAAATTGCGCGCCGGCGAGGTCGCCAGCCGGAACGGATGCTCCTCGTCCGCGATCTCGATCAGCTCGACATGATCGGGGAATTCCGGCAGCCGTCCCACCGGGCCGAACAGGCCCATGCTTTTCGGCGGCCGGTTGGGCGCCGACTGCCCGGTCCAGTTGGGCCGGAAGTGGAATTTCTTGTCGGCATGGCCGAAGCCGTTGATGAAATGCGCGTCGTCGAAGCCGGGCTGCAGGTCGACCCATTTCTCAGCCTTCAGGCTGTCGAAGCTGCCGAGCCCGCGCCTGCCGAGGATGATGTCGATATGCTCGCGCTCGGTCAGGCCGAAGCCGGGCCTGTCGCCGACTCCGAGGCGCTTGGCGAGCTCCTCATTGACATAGTGGTTGGTTCGCGGCCCTTCCGGCGGCTCGATCAGCTTGGGGCCGAGCGTGATGTGCTGGTTGCCGCCGCCCTTGTAGATGTCGTCATGCTCCAGAAACATCGTCGCCGGCAGCACGACGTCGGCGAGCTTGGCCGTGTCGGTCATGAACTGCTCATGCACGCAGGTGAACAGATCCTCGCGCAGAAAACCCTTTCTCACCAGCCGCTGCTCCGGGGCAACATTGGCCGGATTGGTGTTCTGGATCAGCATCGCCGTCACCGGGGGACCGCCATAGAGCGCGTCGGCCGCGCCCGTCAGCACCGGGCCGATGCGCGAATGGTCGAGATAGCGCACCTTCGGGTCGCGCATCGCGGTGCCTTCCAGCACGTCCTGGTTCAGCTGGAAGATGCCGGAGTTGGAGTGGAAGGCGCCGCCGCCCTCATGCTGCCAGGCGCCGGTGACGGCGGCGATGCAGGAGGCGGCATGCATATTGACGGCGCCGTTGCGCTGGCGGGCAAAGCCGTAGCCGAGGCGGAAGTAGGCCTTCTTGGTCGTGCCGACGAGATGGGCGAATGCCTCGATCTCGGCGACGGATAGCCCGGTTATGGCGGCCGCCCATTCGGGTGTGCGCGTCCGCAAATGTTCTTCCAGCCCACGCGGATCATCGGTGTATTTCTCGAGATAGGCGCGGTCGGCCAGCCCATCGCGGAACAGCACATGCATGACCGCGCAGGCGAGCGCGCCGTCGGTGCCGGGCTTCAGCACCAGGCCGAGATCGGCCTGCTTCATCGTGGCGTTGTCGTAGATGTCGATGACGACGATCTTGGCTCCACGCTCCTTGCGCGCCCTTGTCGCATGAGTCATCACGTTGACTTGGGTGACCACGGCATTGGTGCCCCAGATCACCACGCAGTCGGATTTGGCCATCTCGCGCGGATCGGGCCCGCGCAGCGCGCCCACGCCCATCATCCAGCCAGTCCAGGCGAGATTGGTGCAGATCGAGCCGAAAAAGCCCGAGTATTTCTTGGCGTGGCGCAGCCGCTGGATGCCGTCGCGCTGCACCAGCCCCATCGTGCCGGCGTAGAAATAAGGCCAGACCGTCTCCGAGCCGTATTTTTCTTCGGCTGCGATGAATTTTTGCGCCACAAGGTCGAGGGCTGCTTCCCAGCTGGCTTCCTTCCAGGCGCCCTCGCCCTTGGCCCCGGCGCGCACCAGCGGTTTCAGCAGCCGGTCGGGATGGTGGACGCGGTCGGCATAGCGCGCGACCTTGGCGCAGACGACACCCGCCGTATAGCTGTTCGCCTTGGCGCCGTGGACGCGGCCGATGCGGTTGTCATCGAGCAGCTCGACTTCGAGGGCGCAGGTGGAGGGGCAATCATGCGGGCAGGCCGAATGGCCGATCCGGAGCTTGGCGTGCTGGTTCATGCGGGGTGTGTAGCGGGTTTTAGGGACGAGGTGTAGGGCCAGATGGGCTCCCCCTTCTCCCCCTGCGGGACAAGGTGGATCGGCGCGTAGCGCCGAGACGGATGAGGGGTGTTGGAAGAAATGAGGCGGTTGTCTTGCAAGGCAACTGCCAAGCTGGAATCAAACCTAATGTCGGCTACTCAGTGATGTTTTTATACAGCGCGCTATAAGCGCCGCATTTCGGGCAGCGCATGTGCCGCTCGATATGATCTTCGCCTGCCTTGGTGTCGAAAACTTTGAGGTCCGCTTCGCCACATTCCGGGCATTTGACACTTGCGTTCGAGTCGACCGCCAGAAGGCTGCCTGCATTGATCCACAATTTTCTGGACATCGACGTTTCCCGCACCGCTTTACCCAATTCCAGCGTCTCACTCCGCTGGAACACCCCTCATCCGTCTCGGCGCTGCGCGCCGATCCACCTTCCCCCACAAGGGGAGAAGGGAAATAGCGTTACTCCGCGATCCCTTCCTCATACTCCGCCGACATCGTCAGCCACTTGTCCTCGTTTTGCGCCAGCGTCTGCGCCAGTTGCGAGCGTTCCTTGGCAAGCCGCGTCGCAGTCGAGGGGTCCTTTTCGTAGACTGCCGGATTGGCGAGTTCGTCCTCGATCAGGTCGATGCGTTTGCGGATGCGGTCCATCAGCGCCTCGGTGGCGCGGATTTCCTTGGCTAAAGGCTCCAGTGCCGCACGGCGCTGGGCCGCCTCGCGGCGGCGATCGGCCTTGGACGCCTTGTCCGCCTCCTTCTGCTCACGGCGGTTGGCGGAAACGCCGGTGACCAGCGTCTTATAATCCTCCAGGTCGCCGTCATAGGGATTGACCGCGCCGTCCTTGACCAGCCAGAGCCGGTCGGCGGTGGCTTCGAGCAGGTGCCGATCGTGCGAGATCAGGATCACGGCGCCCGGAAAATCGTTCAGCGCATGGATCAGCGATTCACGGCTGTCGATGTCGAGGTGATTGGTGGGCTCGTCGAGGATGAACAGGTTCGGCCCCTCGAAGGCCGACAGCCCCATCAACAGCCGCGCCTTCTCGCCGCCGGACAGATCCTTGGCGGCGGTGTTCATCTTCTCGGTCGTAAGGCCAAACTGGGCGACACGGCCGCGCACCTTCGATTCCGGCGCCTCCGGCATCAGCCTGCGAACGTGCTCGTAGGCGTTTTCCTCGGGCCTGAGATCGTCGAGCTGGTGCTGGGCAAAGATCGCCACCTTCAGCCCAGGCGCTACCGTCATCGTGCCGGCCTCCTGCTTCAGCCGGCCGGACAGAAGCTTGGCGAAGGTCGACTTGCCGTTGCCGTTGGCGCCGAGCAGCGCGATACGGTCATCGGCATCGATGCGCAAGGTCATCTTCTTCAGGATCGGCTCACCGGGCGTATAACCGACACTGACGTTGTTGAGCGCAACGATCGGCGATGCCACCGTCTTCACCGGCTCCGGAAACGAGAATGGCCGCACCGTGTCGTTCACGACCGCCGCGATCGGCTTCATCTTTTCCAGCGCCTTGATACGGGACTGCGCCTGCCTGGCCTTGGAGGCCTTGGCGCGAAAACGCTCGACGAAGGATTCCATATGCTTGCGGGCGGCTTCCTGCTTGATGCGGCCCTTTTCCTGCTGTTCCTTTTGCTCGGTGTACTGGCGCTCGAACTGGTCGTAGCCGCCGCGCCAGAAGGTCAGCTTCTTCTGATCGAGGTGGACGATGGAATTGACGGCGCGATTGAGCAGGTCACGGTCGTGGGAGATCAGCAGAACCGTGTGCGGATATTTCGAGACGTAATTCTCCAGCCAGAGCGTGCCTTCGAGGTCGAGATAGTTGGTCGGCTCGTCGAGGAGCAGAAGGTCAGGCTCGGAAAACAGCACTGCGGCCAAAGCCACGCGCATGCGCCAGCCGCCCGAGAAGGAGGAAGCCGGGCGGCGCTGCGCCGCGTCGTCGAAGCCGAGGCCGGCAAGGATGGTGGCCGCGCGGGACTCGGCCGAGTGGGCGTCGATGTCGGCCAGCCGCATGTGGATTTCGGCAATACGGTGCGCGTCGGTCGCCGTCTTTTCTTCTTCGAGCAAGGCCTGGCGCTCGACATCGGCTTTCAGCACGATGTCGATCAGCGGCTCCTCGGTACCGGGCGCTTCCTGAGCCACCTGGCCGATGCGCGTGCTCTTCGGCAGGCTGATAGAGCCGGTCTCCGAAGGGAAATCGCCGGTGATCGCCTTGAACAGCGTGGTCTTGCCGGTGCCGTTGCGGCCGACGAGGCCGGCCTTGGTGCCGGCCGGCAGCGTCAATGAGGCATGATCGAGAAGCAGCCGCCCCGCCATGCGCAGCGTAAGGTCGTTGATGATAAGCATGGCCGGCTTTTGCACGGGAGATCGACGCTTCGCAAGAGCCAGGGCCTGGGATGAGACCCCCGCTCGTTGTCTTTGGCCGTTCAGCAAAAAACTCGAAGGACTGGAACCAGTTGCCGGCCGAAGCGTTTGGACGCCCGTGATCCGCTATCTCGCCCTGGCTTTCATCTTCTTCCAGGTCGCCACGACAACCGCGCTGGCGACGCAGGTGGTTCTGTTCGAAAACGAGACCGCTCACATTGCTCTCGCCGCTGAACCCGCGAGCGGGCCGCAGGGCCAACCAATCTCGCCCCAAGCGGCCAAGATTGCGAACCGGCTGGAGACGCGGGAGCCGAAACACCTGTTGATCCAAATCGATTCAGGAAAAGCATCCTAGGCTTCGCCTTGTGATTGATGAAGAGGCGGGCAGACACGCCCCTCTATCCTGCCGGAATGTCTCCCCTCAAGGAAGGATTGTTCGTTCCTCCGCTTTCGCCGGTCACACTTTGCTTGCCACGTCACAGGTTTGGCGTTGATCGCCGCTGTTGTCTCAACCTATGCTGGCGCGAGCGGCGGGTTCAAGCAGAGGACAGATCAGATGTCAGCCAAGACCTCGCTCCTTTCGGCCTCGCTGGCGGCCGCGATTTTCGCAGTCGTCGCCGGCCTGACCATGCTTCCCACCCCCGCCGCCCGTGCGGCAACCATCGACTGCGCGGCAGCGAAGACGCAGGCCGACCTTGCGACCTGCACGGCCGCGAATGCCGCTTCGGCGGACGCGGGGCTCAATGCAGTCTACAAGGAGCTGGCGGGACGTCTGGCTCCCGCCGACCTGAAGCGCCTGCGCGAGGCGCAGCGCGCCTGGATCCCGTTCCGCGACAAGGAATGCGCCTTCCGCACCGAGCCCTATGCCGATGGCTCCGCGCATTCGAGCCTGATCGAGTCCTGCAAGGCGGAGTTGACCAAGGTGCGGCTGGCGCAGTTGCAGCACCAGTTGCAATGTCCCGAAGGCGACCTCTCCTGCGTGCCGCAAACCGGCGGCAGCGCCGCGCCCGCGACGGCTGGCACGGCGTCTGCGAAACCCGCCGCTGCACAGGCAAGCCGGAACGACACGCGGCCATGCGTGCAATCCGCGGGAAAGGCGAAGTCGGACCAGTATGTCTCGCAATGCGTCCAGGTGTCGCCGGCGACCCATCCGCCCTGCAACGGGCAAAATGCATGCAGCATGATGATCGACGAGATCAAGCGCGGCTGCGCCATGATCGGCAACGACAACCCGCCCGCCTTTTGTTCCGCCTACAAGAAATAAGCCGCACCCGACGTCGCTCCTGACCGCCACGGCGATCAACATTCCCGGGGAAAGATCAACCCGTCGCAAGCAGACAACCGCAAGTTTGCCTCGTGCTCAATATTGATGCAGCAAGAGACGATACCACCAAAAAGGCGGCGAAATCTTCTGACCCAAGCATGATGCTTATCAAAAATTGATTTCAGTTTTTATCGCAAACCTGCGACCTTGCCGATGCGCCGTGAGTCGTGAGTTGGCGCCAACGATAACTTGATCCAAGAAAACTTGGCTCTGGCATTCAGGAGCTCACGATGGGCGCGGCGATCAACGATCCACGCACGTTGCGATATGTCGCGGAAATCACGCGCAAGCTGGCGAAGATGCTCTCGCGCACGCGCTACAACATGCTCGTCTACCTTCTTGAGATGACGGCTGTCGAGGCGGAGAGCCTGGCCAACGAGCAGGACCCCAAGCAGGTCCGGCCAGCGGAGCCGCCTCAGGTCCTCGGCTGAGCGCTCGCCATAAGGCGGTCCAGAGCGTTTCACCGTTTCGAGGAAACGGTAAATCGCTCTATCTCCCTGTTTTGACGCAGTTCCGGGCGGAAAGGCTACGCCGAAGTCGCCGAGCCTAACCGCTCACACTTTTTCTGGAATTGCTCAAGGACGGCGAGACATTCCAGCCTGTGCGCCTCGATCACCGGCGGAGCGTCGCATTCGATGATGGCGCGCTCGAACCGGTCGAGCGCGTCCAGCACCGCAAGCAGGTCGCCGGACGGACTGCCCAGCGAAAACAGGATGCGCCGCGCCTTGACGCCGTGAGCCGCATTCACTGAGCACTGCGCAGCAATCCCGCGGCGCAACGCGGCAAGGTCGGCCAGATGGTCGCGCAATGGCCATGGCGCGACATCATCCGTTGCGGGCAACATGCCTCAGGCCTTGACCTTACGCTTGCCCTTGCTCCTGGCCGCGTCGCCGCCGGCCGGCTTGCGGCCGAGGCCGGAGGATTTGGCCAACGCCGAGCGGGTGGCCGAGTAGCTCGGCGCCACCATCGGATAATCGGCGGGCAGGCCCCATTTGGCACGATATTCGTCCGGCGTCAGGTTATGATCGGTCGCGAGGTGACGCTTCAACGACTTGAACTTCTTTCCGTCCTCCAGGCACACGATGTGGTCGGGGAAAACCGAGCGCTTCGGGTTGACCGCAGGCGTCTGCGCCACCGCCTCCTTGACAACGCTGCCGGTGGCGAGCCTGCGCACCGACGCGCTGACGCTGGCGATCAGATCGGGCAGGCCGGAGGCAGGGAGCGGATTGTTGCCGACATAGGCCGAGACAATGTCGGCGGTCAGTTCGATTGCAGTCTTGTCGTCGATGTTGGACAATTTTTTCACCTTCTGCTGGCCCTCAAATCGCCAGCTCTTTTTTTAAGACTTTCGTCGGTGTATCGAATTGGACCTGTCCCCCAACGGACCGTCCAGAGTCAGTAAAGCTACGAGACTCAATACCGGGTGATGTTTCTACACGGATTGGAAACGCGCAAGTTAGGAATTCTAATAGCTATAGCGCACGCTTTATAGCACCGGCCGCCCGCCTGGATAGGTAAAAGGGGCTACAGAACTTCAACCTACGGTAGGAGTTGCTGAAAAATCGAAGTTCAGGCCAAGTTCCAGCACGGCAACGGCAATCCGCCAGCCGAATGCTCGACCATGCGCGATTCGGCGGCCCCATGGCAAATCGCTCATCCGGCGGCGACACCGCGCCTGAGCTCGGCAGGCGGCCTCTCCGCGAGGATCTCCAGCACGCGCTTCCAGCGCGCGCAGCGGCTAAAGTCCTTCTGCTCGATGGCCTTTTCGGCCTTCATGGCCGCATAGAGCGGCGCCTCCGCGCCAAACTCCCTGACCAGCCAGTGCGCCTCCTGCCTGGCGCGGCGTTCGTCCTCGTCAACGGCCATTTTGGACATTGTGCCTGCTCTCCGTACCTTCGATGCCGACCGCAAGGCAGCTGCCAATGACGAGGACGGCGCCGGCAACAGCCGTCATCGACAAGCTTTCGCCCGAGAGCGTCAGCAGAAACGTGGAAGCTATCGGCGTCAGATAGGCGACGACCGCTATCCTGCCGCCGTGGTCGAGCTTTGCCGCGCGCGACCAGAAATAATAGCCGAGCCCCATCGGGCCGGCGCCGAGATAGAAGCCGAGCAGAAGATGCGCGCCGGTCGGGCGCACGACGCCATCATGAAGGCACCAGGCGAAGGTGAGCGCGACACCGATCAGCGCCGAAGGCAGGAGCAGCCGCTCGGGCGACACGGCGAGGCGGCCGACAGCGAACGAGTAGAAGGCCATGCAGAGCGCGGAGCCGAAAGCGGCGAGATAGCCGACAAGGCTGCCGCCTTCGAACCATGCCCCGTTGGACCAAAAATGCGCGCGGCCGCCGGAGATCACCAGCGCCACGCCGACGAAACCAAGCGCCGCCGCCAGCCCGAGCAACACCGGACGCCGCGGCCTGCCAAGCAGGATGACCGCCGCGGCAGTCATCAGCGGCCAAGTATAGGCGACAAGGTTCGCCTCGATGACCGGCGCCGAGGCGAAGCCGATATATTGCAGGACCATGGTGCCGACCAGGCCGAGGAAGCCGACGAGATAGGCGAGCGCGGCATTTCCCTTCTCCCCTTGTGGGGTCCGAAGGACGGGGCGAGACCCGTGGCTCGCCTCCGGGCGGTGGCCTCGCGTAGCGAGGACGGATGAGGGGTGTTCCAGGGAATGCCAGCGTCTCACTCCGCTGGAACACCCCTCATCCGTCTCGGCGCTGCGCGCCGATCCACCTTCCCCCACAAGGGGGGAAGGAAAGAGCCGGATCAGCGCGAAAACAATCGTCGCGCCGCAAAATTGCAGGAACTGCACTTGCGACACCGGATAGACGGCAAGCAAGGTCTTGCCGACTAGGGCGTTGGTCGCCCACAGCGCCACGGCGCCGAGGGCGAAGGCAAGCGCCGCGCCGAGGGCGCCGGAAAGGCTTTGGCTTTCCGGCATGACCGGCCCGAGGCTCAGCGACACTGAAGGCGGCTGACACTCGACCGGATCGTCGGTCATTACCAAGACTCCCTCGCCCCGCCGGAAACCGCTTCCGCCGTCGGCTGCGGCACAGGATGTTCCTCGGCATGGCGGCGGTAGGCGGGCAGCTGGTTGGTCCAGACATCCTCGGCCAGCTCGTTCACCCAGGCACGGTCATGGTCGTTGTCGGCGGCGAGGTAGAACATGCGGTTGTCGTCGACATAGGGTTTGGCCGTCGAGCGCTGGTTGAGCACCAGGGTGACGCGCTCGCCGAGCTGGATCGGCGCGGTGCGGTGGAGCACACCGAGGAACTGGCCGAGCGTGGCGTAATTCATCTTGTGGTCGATGCGCATGATCTTGTTGCGCGGCAGCTCGCGGCCGGATTCCAGGATCGAGCGGCCGGTCTCGGAATCGTCGCAGTAGATTTCCAGATGACCGCCGATGAGAGGATCGCTGATCGACAGCGGAATGAGCTCCGTCACCGGAACGCCGTCGCAATGCCATTCGACCGCGCCATCCCTTGGATTCATGAAGGTGACGGTCGAGCCGACGATCGACAGCGGATAGGGCTCGAGCTTGGTTCCCATCATGTCGGACAATCTTTCCAGGCGCAGCTTGTCGTGCAAGAGCTCCTTGATCTCGGGAATATAGCGGTCGGCACCAGTGATGAAGGTGAGGTCGAGGTGCTTGTGCACGGCATGGCTGGCCTTCAATTTGAGCGCCGCTTCTTCGATGGCGGCAAGCAGAGCCGGGTCGTAACCGTGACGATACTGGGCGACGCCGAAACCCGACACTTTCCAGGAGGTCTCATGACCAATGATGGCCTCGCGGCTCATTGCACAGCGCAGTTCGGGAATTGTATGGGCGTTCATTCTATTTTCTCCAAGATGGGGGCAACACTTGGTTAACAGTCATTTAAACACCTACCCCTGTAAATTTAGGAATGCTGGTGGTAGCGTAAGCGCAGCTTAAGGTCGAAACCCCGTGCGACTGCTCAGTCAGGTCAATCTCAATTCGCTGAAAATCGTGGAGAGCGCCGCGAGGCACAGGAATTTCACGCGCGCCGGCGAAGAGCAATTCATCACCGCTTCCGCCGTCAGCCAGCGCGTGAAGAGCCTGGAGGATCAGCTGCGCTTCAAGATCTTCGAGCGTGGCGGCAACGCGGTGTCACTGACGCCGGAGGGCGAGACCTATGTGGCGCGCGTGCGCGAGGCGCTGGAGCGGATCGTGGCGGCCAGCATGGAGGCTACCGGCCAGTCGCAGGCGCATGTGTTGCGGATCTGCGTGCTGCCGACCTTTGCGGCGCGCTGGCTGTTTCCGCGGCTTTCGGCCTTCCAGCATCAATATCCCGACATCGAGATGCGGGTGTCGACCTCTTACGCCACCCATGAATTCTCGACTTCGGAATACGACCTCGAAATCCGTTACGGCGACGGCAATTTCCCCGGTCTCACGTCGGAGCTGCTGTTCAAGGAAGATCTGACGCCGGTGTGCAGCCGCAAACTCTTCCATGAGGTGCTGGGCGACAAACCGCTGTCGAAGGTAGTGCCGGAGGATCTGCGCTACTTCACGCTGCTACACTCTGACACGTGCACGCAGAACTGGCAGTCGTGGCTGGGCTTTGCCGGCGCAAGCTTCGTGCTTGGCGAAACGAGGAGCGTCTATTTCGATAGCTGCATGATGTCCTACGAAGCGGCCAATGCCGGCATGGGCTTTGCCGTCGCCAACCGCGCCTATATGGCAAGCGACATCCGCGCCGAGCGGCTGGTGGCCCCCTTCGCGGTCCACCATCCCAACACGGCGGGTTGGTATTTCGTCAGCCCCATCAAGGCGGTCGGCGCCCGCAAGGTCGAGCTGTTCAAGCGGTGGATCATGGCCGAAGCGGCGCTGACGCAGCGCCAGTTGGACATCGAGATCGCCAACGTGCCGGTACGGCGCGTGGCGATGGCGTGAAGGCCAGTCTTCCACGGATGCTCACTTGAGCGAATTCCGCACCTCCGGAGGCCTCGCAATGGCGGGCTTTGCAGAATTTCGTGATTTTCTGTGGTTCCCTAGCCGGCTAGCGTGATCGCGCCATGACGCGAAGCGGAGACTCAGCTATCTTGTGTTGTGCGGCGGGCCTGATTTTCCCGCTTGGCCGGCGCTACCCAGCTTCCTCCCAAGCAGCGCCGGCCTTCTTCGTTTCAGCCCGACGATAATCTCGGCAAGGCCGGCCCTGGCGCTATTGCTTCGGCGGGGTGCCCGGCTGATCGCCGCCGGTGGTCGATTTCGGCACAGGGTTCTTGTCGACCTGTGGGTTCTGGTTGACTTCATCGCCCGGCGCCTTGGTGGGCGGCACGCTGTTGTCGCAGGCGGCGAGCACGAGCCCTGCCGCAAGAGCCAGCAGCACAGGAAGCTTCTTCATGACGACCTCCTCTCGTTCGCTCCTTTGAGGGGCAAACGGGACGGTGGCGGTTTGGTTGCGTTGACCGGCGGGAACCAACCGATCCGAGTCCGGTTGGAATCCCGAGCCAATCGAACGCAACGAGGAAACTGATTATGGTCCGCCTTCTGCTTGCCGGGCTTTTTGCCTACACCGCCTATCGCGTTGCCGTGAGGATCATCGACGAAGTGCCTGGAGACGTCGCGCCGCTGGATATGCCGGGCGACGAAAGGCGCAATTTGCGGCGCCAGTCGGCGGCAATGGGGGTCGAGCCGAAGCGGTAGCGGCTCTTTCGATTGGGAATAGCCCCTTCCGGTGAAGCGTGGATGTCGGCGCTGCCCCTCTCCGGCCGCTTCGCGGCCATCTCTCCCCCCTTGCGCGGGCCGAGGAAATTATTGCGAACAAAGCGGAAACGATGCTTGATGGGCGATGAACATCGCCGCTCGTGATTCGTCCTTCGAGGCGCCCGCCTATCTTGGCCGGCTGAACGACGAGCAGCGGCTGGCGGTGATGCATGGCGACGGCAAGGTGGCGGCGCCGCTGCTGGTGATCGCCGGCGCCGGCTCCGGCAAGACCAACACGCTGGCGCATCGCGTCGCCCATCTCATCGTCAGGGGCGCCGATCCGCGCCGCATCCTGTTGATGACCTTCTCGCGCCGCGCGGCGGCCGAGATGGCCAAGCGCGTCGAGCGCATTGCCGGCGAGGTGCTGGGGCGCGACGCGGCAATCATCGCCGACGCGCTGGCCTGGGCCGGCACTTTCCACGGCATCGGCGCGCGACTGCTGCGCGACTATGCCGAGCAGATCGGCCTCGCCCCGGCCTTCACCATCCATGACCGCGAGGATTCGGCCGACCTGATGAACCTTGCCCGACACGAGCTGGGATTCTCGAACACCGAAAGCCGCTTTCCCACCAAAGGCACCTGCCTGCAGATCTATTCGCGCGCGGTGAACGCGCAGGCGCCGCTGGCAGAAGTGCTTGGTTCGGCCTTCCCCTGGTGCTCGGGATGGGCCGAACAGCTGAAAGAGCTGTTCGCGGCCTATGTCGAGGCCAAGCAGGCGCAGAATGTTCTCGATTACGACGACCTGCTGCTCTACTGGGCGCAGATGGCGGCCGAGCCGGAGATCGCGGCGCATCTCGGCGGCCGCTTCGACCACGTGCTGGTCGACGAATACCAGGACACCAACCGGCTGCAGGCCTCGATCCTTCTGGCGCTGAAGCCGGACGGCGCCGGGCTGACCGTGGTGGGCGACGATGCGCAGTCGATCTATTCCTTCCGCGCTGCCGAAGTGCGCAACATCCTCGATTTCCCGAAACAATTCGCAAAGCCCACCGAGATCGTCATGCTGGAGCGCAACTACCGCTCGACCGAGACGATCCTGGCCGCCGCCAACAAGGTGATCGGCGAGGCCAGCGAGCGCTTCACCAAGAATCTGTGGACCGAGCGCCGGTCCTCGCACAAACCGCAACTGGTCAGCGTGCGCGACGAGGCCGAGCAGGCCAACTATGTATGCCAGGCGATCCTGGCCGAGCGCGAGGCGGGCACGGCGCTGAAGGCACAGGCGGTGCTGTTCCGCACCTCGAGCCATAGCGGGCCGCTGGAGGTGGAGCTGACGCGCCGCAACATCCCCTTCGTCAAGTTCGGCGGCTTGAAATTCCTCGATGCCGCGCATGTCAAGGACATGCTGGCGATGCTGCGTTTTGCCGAGAACCCGCGCGACCGCGTCGCCGGTTTTCGCGTGCTGCAGCTTATGCCGGGCATCGGCCCGTCCGCCGCCTCGCAGATCGTCGACGCCATGGCGACATCGCTGGACGAGACGCTGGGCCTTGCCCGCTTCCGGCCGCCGCAGCGCGCGGCGCAGGACTGGCCGGTCTTCCTCGACATCTATGGCGGCTTACGCGCCGGCGCCAAATGGCCGGCCGACCTCGAGCGGATCAGGCTGTGGTACGAGCCGCATCTGGAGCGCATCCATGAGGATGCGATCACGCGCCGGGCCGATCTCCTCCAGCTTGAGCAGATCGCATCGACCTATCCGTCGCGCGAGCGCTTCCTGACCGAGCTCACCCTCGACCCGCCCGACGCAACAAGCGACCAGGCCGGGCCGCCGCATCGCGATGAGGATTATCTCATCCTATCGACCATCCATTCGGCCAAGGGCCAGGAATGGAAGAACGTCTTCGTGCTCAACACCGTTGACGGCTGCATCCCGGCCGATCTCGGCGTCGGCACCAAGGAGGACATCGAGGAGGAGCGGCGCCTGCTCTATGTGGCGATGACCCGGGCCAAGGACAGCCTGCATCTCGTCGTGCCGCAGCGCTTTTATCCGCACAACCAGGCGGCGCGCGGCGACCGCCACGTCTATGCCTCGCGCACGCGCTTCATCCCGGCCTCGATGCTTTCGGCCTTCGAGCAGTCGTCCTGGGCGAGCGCCGCGCTCAAGGACGACCCGCGCCAGCGGCCGGGCGTCAAGGTCGACCTCGGCGCCCGCATGCGCGGCATGTGGAAATAGGCTGCCTGGCCGTTCCAGCGACTGCAAGGCAAAGAGCCCGATTTGTCTCCGCGTCAGCGGGGGGGACGCCATCCTTGAGAAAACAGCGGCATGCGTGGAACCTCCCGCCGCAAGCCGCGTTGTGTGGCGTCCTTCCCCAGCCAGGGAGGCTCGCCGCCTCCGCAGCCAACTGACGAGGTCCGAATGCACGACAGGACGTTCTTCACACCGGTCGCCCTCAGCGTCGGCGCCGGCCACAAGCGCATGATCGCCTCGCTGTTCGAGATGCATGATTTCCTGACCGAGTTCCCGCCGTCGCGCCGCCGCCTCAGCTATGGCGCCGCGGTGAAGGCCTGCGAGGCCGCGCGGAATGGAGAAATCCCGGTCGAGGCCGCGCGCGATGCGCTGATCACCTTCGCGGTGACGGCAGGCGTCTTGTGGCCTTCGGAGCAGCCGGTCGTCTCGGTCAAGCCGGTGGCGCGCGGCTATGGCGGCTTCGCCGCCTGAATTTTACAGAAGACCGCCCTCCCGGAAAGCCCGCCCTCAGTGGCGGGTTTTCCGTGACGTCATTCCGGCTTGGCGGCCGCCGGTAACGTTTCTGCGAGCGGCGCGACCGGCTCGGCCGCGGTCACGAAGGGATAGACGAGCTGCTGGTGATAGAGCTGCGGCACCGGCTCGTCGATGCCGTATTTTTCCGGCATATGTTGCGGCATGAACAAGGTGCCGCCGATCAGATCGAGGACGGGCAACTGTCCGGCGAAGTTCTTGTCATAGGCCTGGCGTTCGTTGGCATGGTGCCAGTGATGAAACTGCGGCGAGGCAATCAGCCATCTCAGCGGCCCGAACTTGATGCGGGTGTTGGAGTGGATGAACACCGACTGCCAGTGATAGATCAGCACATAGATGAGAACCGCTTCGCCGGAAAAACCCAGGGCGAAGAGCGGCAGGAACGAAGCCGACTTGGTCAGGATCTGATCCACCGGATGCACGCGGTGGCCGGCCAGCCAGTCCATCTCCTCGATCGAGTGATGGATGGCGTGAAAACGCCACAGGAACGGCACCGCGTGAAAGGCGCGATGGGCAAAGTAGAAGCCTATATCGGCGATGAGCAGGGCCTCGATCGTCTGCAGCCATAAAGGCTGCGACCGGACGGCGGCCGAAAGCGCCTCGGGAACGACGCGCGGGACCACCAGCATCGCAGCGCCGATCACCAGCAACAGGCCGAACTTGATGACGATGCCGTTGAAGAGCAGATAGAAGACGTCGTTCAGCCAATGCCGGCGCGTGGCCGATTGCTCGGCATGCAGCGGCAGGAGCTGCTCGAGCGGAATGAAGATGAGGGCGATGACCAGCACCGCCTTGTAGTCGATGAGATCGAACACGGTCGCTCGCGGATCGGCTGAGGCCAGTCTCCGACACTAGCCGCCAAAGAATGAACGGACCGTTGCTGGCATACGCGGCGCTGCGAAATCGCATGAAAACTTTTCGACGGCTGCGTGAAACACCACACGGACGGTTGCCGTTCACAATGTCAGTTGCGGACGCGCTTTAAGTCTTTGTTTTGATGCATGTCGTTGTCCCGGAACCGTTGCACACTTCCGGGCGACATGCATCGGGAGGGCGGATGTTTCTCGATCGCGAGCGTTTCAAGCCGGCGGCCGAAATGCGGCTTGGCCGGGACAAGTCGTCGATCCGAGCGACGATAACCGATCCGAAGGCCTGCGAACTCGGCGAAGCCGTCTATGCCTGGGTCACCACCGACGGCCAGGCGGTCAGGATCGGCACCTGCGGCGCCTCGGCGGGCAAGCGCCTGCTTTCCTATCCCGGCTACATCAATCGCAGCCTCACGGGCCGCGGCGGCGCGACGCCTAAATGGGAAGCGCTGAAGTGGCTGAACCTGCTCGCCGAACACGGCATGCTGATGGCGGTGGTGCATCAGCCGGGGTCGACCCCGACCGCGGCGGGCCCGGTCAGGCCTATCTCAATGTCGAGCGCCAGTTGATCCGCCAGCACAGGCCGCTGCTCAACCGCAGGCACCGTTGACCTCGGATTCAGTGGACCGTGCCGGCGGCATCACCCGCCGGCCCGCCGCGCGGGATCTCGAAGCTCACCTGGTCGCGGCCATTGGACTTGGCCTTGTAGAGATGGCGGTCGGCGACCTGGAACATGTCATGGTAGGTGGTCGGGCCGCTGAAGGCGGTACCGCCGATGCTCACGGAAAGCGGCCAGGGCCGGCCGCCCGGCGCAAACTCGGCCTCGCGGATGCGGCGCCTGATGGATTCGGCGACCAGAAACGAGCGTGCGGCGTCGGCGCCGGGCAGGAAGACCGCGAATTCCTCGCCGCCGATGCGTCCGACAATGTCGGCGCCGTGCAGTTGCCCCTTGATCGTCGCGGCGATCAACCTCAGCGCCTGGTCGCCGCAATCGTGACCGAGGCGGTCGTTGATCGATTTGAAGTGATCGGCATCGACGATCAGCAGCGCGCCGGTGTCGGCGACCGTTTGGTCGCGCGCCCGCTCGAGATAGGCTTCGACCAGCATCGAGAAGGCACCGCGATTGAAGACCGCCGTCAGGCTGTCGGTCGCAGCAATGACGCCGAGTTCCTTCTGCGTGATGGCCAGCTGGCGCATCTTCCACATCAGGAAGAACAGGAAGGAGCCGCCAAGGACAAGCGGCAGGAAAAGGTCCGTGAGTTGCGCCCAAAGCAGCGCCTGCGGCGACAGCGAGGGGAAATTGAAGGAATCGACGAAGAAAGCGGCGGCAATGAAAAAGGCGGTACCGGCGGCGGTGACCACCACGACCCTGCCCCAACTTGTCGGGGACAAATCGATGCGCATGCCCTTTGCTCCCACTGCAACACGCTTATTGTGGAGCGCGAGCGCAAAAGAAGTCCTAACATATTAGCTTCAATGCAAGTGTGGTTAACACGCCGTCGGCACCGCCTGCGGTGGGGGCAAGCAGAAAGCCACCACGGAAGGCTCTCCGACTGGCCGGAGACCTCGTCAGGCACCGCCGGCCGCAGCCGGCAACGCGGCAGGAGTGCCGCAGAGCCTCACGGCCGGTCCGATGCTCCCGGTTGGCCGTTGGCTGCATGGTATTGCCCCGCTGCAACCGGTCGATTGTCCAGCGGGAGAACAATATCGGCTTCAATGCAAGCTCGGTGCGCGCAGCAATAACGCGAACGGCAGGCCCGCCTCCACGGCGGCGGGCTCTGCTTTTCCTTTTAGTGGGCTGTCGAGCTGCCCGAACCACCCACGGTGCCACCGATTCCACCGGTCGAGGTATTGCCGGAACCCATGGTGGAGCCGGCGGCCGAGCCGCCGATGCCGGCGTTGAAGCCGCCGGAGCCGCCCACCGTGCCGGTGCCGCCGACGCCGCCCGTCGCACCAAACGAGGTACCAGTATTGGGGATGATTGTGCCTGTGGCACCACCAATCGAGCCGCTGGTGCCGGCGTTCAAGCCGCCAGCGCCGCCACCCACGGAGCCGGTACCGACGACGCCACCGGTCGCACCGAACGAGGTGCCGGTGGTTGTATCCATGGCACCGCCAATCGAGCCGCTGGTGCCGGCGTTCAAGCCACCGCCGCCACCTACTGTGCCGACGCCGCCGATGCCGCCCGTCGCACCGAACGAGGTGCCGGTAGTTGTACCCGCGGCACCACCAGTCAAGCCGCTGGTGCCGGCGTTCAAACCACCGCCGCCACCTACTGTGCCGACGCCGCCGATGCCGCCCGTCGCGCCGAACGGGGTGCCGGTGGTTGTATCCATGGCACCGCCAATCGAGCCGCCGGTGCCGGCGTTCAAGCCGCTGGCGCCGCTCACCGTGCCGGTGCCGCCGATGCCGCCGGTCGCACCGAACGAGGTGCCTGTCCCGGTAGTCGTGCCCGCGACGCCGCCGATCGAGCCAGTAGTGCCGGCGTTGAAGCCGCCGGTGCCGCCCACGCCGACGCCGCCGATGCTGCTGCCAAAGCCAGTGCCGAGACCGGTTGAGCCACCCATCGAGGAGCCCGTGCCGGTGCCCGCGCCGCCCGGGTTACCCGCCGCGACGCCAGTGTTGCCAATACCAAAGCCGATGTCGAGACCAGCGGCATTCGCCGGCACGGCGAGAATGGCGATGCCGCCGATCAATGTGCCGGCGATTTTTTCTACGATACCATTCATGGCATTCTCCTTCGTTGCCACTTTTTTTCGCACTGCATCGCCGGACTGCCGGGTCCGTGCGCATGCCTGTGCGAGAGGGAATGAAGGGAATACGAACGGGCTCGGTCAGGGTTCCATTTTTTCAAGGAAAAATTCGCTGATTCCGCGTCTTCCTTGATGGTCGAGTTTGATCAACAATCGGCTCGCGGAAAAGCCTGGACCACGCAGCGCTCAGGCGTAGGCGCGACCTTCCTCGGAGCGCTGGAACAGTGCCAGGTCGAGCGACACCGAGGGCCGGCCGAGCACCGTGAGCACCATATGCGCCTGGCCGCGATGGTGGGTCTGGTGGTTGAAGAAATGGCCGAGCGCCGGCGAAAGGCGCTGCGAGACGGTGCGCATGTCGACGGTCATGTAGGAGAAACGGCCGGCGAGCGCCTTGTCGCCGATCCCGCCCATCCAGTCGACGATCCTCCTGTCCTCGGCCTCGCGCGCCAGCCTCAGGGCCGGCAAGGCGTGGTAGAGCATGGCGGCGGTGTTCGAAGGCGCGTCGCCCTCGCCGGTGAAGCGCTTCATCCATACGCGGTCGACGGCGGCAGATGGTTGAGCGTGCCGAGCATCGAGCCGAAGACGGCGCCGACGTCGCGACCGAGCTCTTCTTCGGCAAGATCGGCGGCGGCATCATAGAGACGGCCATTGGCCCATTGATTGTAGGCCGCAAACATCATGAAATGCTGCTTCATTCTTCCCACCCGGCTTGACCCGAATCCGGGCCCTTCGTAACCCGCAGCAACGGACCCGCCAATGACCATTCTGCTCTATGACCTCGTCGGCCACGACGTCGCCCGCCCGTTCAGCCCGCATTGCTGGAAGACCAAGATGGCACTGGCGCATAAGGGACTTGCCGCCACCGACGTGCCGACGCGCTTCCTGGAGGTGCCGAAAGTCGAAGGCGGCGTGTCGAAGACGGTGCCGGTGATCCGCGACGGCGAGCGGGTTGTCGCCGATTCCTTCGCCATCGCGCTCTATCTCGACGAAGCCTATCCGGAACGGCCGACGCTGTTTTCCGGCGAAGGCGGCAAGGCGATGGCACGCTTCATCGAGCGCTGGTCGCAGCTCACCATACACCCCTACATCGCGACGGTGGCGCTGACCGATCTGCATGCGATGCAGGACGAACCGAACGCTGCCTATTTCCGCGAGAATCGCGAGCAGCGCTATGGCAAGCGCCTGGAAGAGGTCGTGGCCAACCGGGATGCCGGGCTCCCGGCCTTCCGCGCTGCGCTGGAGCCGCTGCGCTCGACCCTCGCCTACCAGTCTTTCATCGGCGGCGAGGCGCCGCTGTTTGCCGATTACATCGTGTTCGGGGCGCTGCAATGGGGCCGCATCGCCTCGCCTTTCCGGTTGCTCGACGACGGCGACAGCATCGCCCGCTGGTTCGAGCGCTGTCTCGACCTGCATGGCGGGATCGGCCGGCAGGTCGCGGCGGCGGCGTGAAGACCGCGAGTGTTGGGGGCTGGCATGTTGCGCTATGAGATGCGGGCCGAGATTTGGGTCTACCCCGGCAAGGGCGGCTGGCATTTCGTGACACTACCGTTGGAGTTCGCGGCACGGATCAAGGCGGCGATGACGGGGCTGGCGCGCCCTTGGGGCTCGCTCGGCATCACGGCGGCGATCGGCAAGACCAGGTGGCAAACATCACTCTTTCCCGACAAGGCGTCCGGCAGCCTTCTGTTGCCGGTCAAGGCCTCGGTGCGCCAGCGCGAAGGTCTCAAGGCAGGGGATTCGCCGAAGCTGACCATTGAGGTCGAGCTTTAGATCAGAGCCGACTGAAGCCGACCGGTCAAAATCCCTGTGCAGTGCCATTCGCGTCTATTTTGACGCGTCCTTGTCGCGCGCGTCCCCGTTCGGCGCATTGCCGTCGGCCAGCCTCACGCAGATCGGATCGCCCTGTTCCATGCGCACGCACTGCCATTCCGGGCCGAAGCCGAAATTCTGCTCTGCGCGCTGCGGGAAGAACAGCAGGGCGAAGACAGCCAAGGCAAGAACCACGGCCACTAAGACAATGCCCGCCATGTCGCCGCGACTGAGATAGGGCCAGTTCATCGCCTCGGCTCCAAGCTGCGTCCAGCGCGTTCGCAGCCGTCCAATTATCCCGCAAAGCGCTCGCCTTGACCAGAAGCCGCCTCCCCTTGGCAAGCCGCCGGGCGGCTTGTATAGAGCCCGCCACTCCAATTTCCATTCCCACAACAAGGACGACCCTATGGCGATCGAACGCACCTTCTCCATGATCAAGCCGGACGCGACCAGGCGCAACCTGACGGGCGCCATCACCAAAATGCTGGAAGACGCCGGCCTGCGCGTCATCGCATCGCGCCGCGTGTGGATGAGCCGCCGCGAGGCGGAAGGGTTCTACGCCGTCCACAAGGATCGCCCGTTCTTCGGCGAGCTGGTGGAATTCATGTCGTCGGCGCCGACCATCGTGCAGGTGCTGGAGGGCGAGAACGCCATCGCCAAGAACCGCGAAGTGATGGGCGCCACCAATCCGGCGAACGCCGCCGAGGGCACCATCCGCAAGGTCCATGCACTGTCGATCGGCGAGAATTCGGTGCATGGCTCGGACGCGCCCGAAACCGCCGCTCAGGAGATCAAGTACTGGTTCTCGGACACTGAGATCGTCGGCTGAGGCGCAAGCTCGAGTTTCACGGAACGGCCCGCTCCAGCGGGCCGTTTTTGTTTGCAACGGGTGGTCACATCCGCCGCCTGCCCTAGGTTCAGCGAAATTGGCAAAAGTAGCGCTGGGCGTCGACGGCTGTGAGCCGCGCTTCCGCCGAACCGAGGAGGGAGGCATGATCAAGCCTCATGTTTCTGAAAGTGGCCTTGCCTATCCGGACGATCTTGTCCTGTTGAAGCGTATCTATGACGAGGTCTGCGAGGAGCGCGGCATCGTCTTAGGCAGTCCCGAGGCGTCGGACCTGGCGATAGAGGCGATGAGACTGTTTTCCGCCGGTGTCTTCGATGAAGTGGCCATCGGCCGCCGTCTCCGAGGCGGTGACGTGGAGAGCCGGGGAGTTCAGTCCCCGTCGCCGTAGCGGATGACTTCCACCTTCTCCCGGGTGATCAGGCAGCTCTTCGTCCTGGTCAGTGCCTTGATCTCGGGGATCAGCGCCTCGATTTTCTCCGGCACGTCGACGATCTCGACGACGATGGGCAAATCCTGCGACAGGCGCTGAATCTTGGCGGTGTGGAGCACGCTGGAGCGGCCGAAGCCGAGTGGGCCCCTCAGCACCGTGGCGCCGGCCATGCCGGTCTCGCGCGCCTTGATGACGATTGCTTCATGCAGCGGCTTGCCGTCGGCCGCCCTGTCATCCTCGCCGAAGAATATCCTGAGCAGCGCGCATTGCGCGGGAAGTTCCATGTTCTCTTCTCCCTGGTCACCTGTGTTGGCCCATCACCTATTGGCCGACTGCCTGTCGACCGGCAGGCGGTTGAGCCTGGACGCCATGAGATAGCCCAGCCACGCGGCGGCGAGCGACAGGCCGACCACACTGATGAGATAGGTCGCGGCCAGCGGCAAGTCGCCCTCGAACAGCAGAGTGAAGGTGTCGAGGCTCATCGCTGAAAAGGTGGTGAGGCCGCCGCAGAAGCCCGCCATGACGAAATTGCGACTGGCGGGACCGACCATCATGCGGCCGTCCGGTCCGGTGAGCGTGGCGAAAACCACGATGATCCACGAGCCGACGACATTGACGAAAGCGGTCGACCACAGCGCGTTCAGGCCTAGCAGCGAGACGATGACATAGCCCGACAGGAAGCGGGCCAGCGAGCCGGTCGCCGCGCCGCAGCCGACCGCCAGATAAAGCCGCATTGCCATCTGTCTGTCCACCATCGCTCAGCCCGCAGCCCCGATGGATGAACCAAACACCCACACCACCGCCCAGAAGCCAAGGGCGACGAACAGCACGCACAGAGCCGACGACGCGACGACATTGAAGGCGGCCAGCCGCCCCTCGCCTTCGAGCGCCAGGTTGAGCGTCTGCAGGCAGAAGGACGACACCGTGGTGTAGCCGCCGAACAGGCCGACGACGATCAGGTCGCGCACGAGATCGCTGGCGAAGACGCCGCCGACCGAGCGTGCCGCGCCGGCGAAGGCGCCGATGGCCAGGGCGCCGGAAACATTGACCAACAACGTGCCCCAGGGAAAGGTCTCGCCGATGGAACGGCCGACCACGCCGGAGAGGAAAAAGCGGGAAATGCCGCCGAAGAAACCGCCGATCAGGACCAGGGCGCAAGCCGCAAGGGTCATCGCTTCAATGCCTTTCCAAACGCGATCCCAAACCGGAATCACCTCACAAGAACAGGCACGAAGCGGAGCGGAAAAACAAATCCTGCCGCGCGAGAGCACGCCTGGCAGGAGTCATCAGCCCATAAGGGCGGTTTCGGGGGAACCCCATCCCCATTTTCGAGGGAAGCTAGGCGGTTGCAACAGCGTGGTCAATTGCGGCGTGCTTAAATGACGGACAGAGCCGTTGAGACGGTCAGGCCAGCCGGAGCATGATGCCGAAAAGCGGAGCGGTTTTCGGACGACATCATGCTCTGTTGTTTTCGATGCAATTCCGGACGGAAAACCGCGCCCCGTTTTTCCCGGAATTGCTCATAAACCCGCCGCCCCCGGCGGGCAGACGTCATTTGGCTTGACGCTCTTTCACATTCGCATGGGCGTTCGCTGCCTCGGTATCGGTAGACGGCGTCTTCGTCTCCTCACCGGTGAACGGACTGCCCTGTCCAGGCGCAAGGTCGCCGCTGTGGCCGGCCTTGTTGGTCTGGAACGGCTGGCTGTCAGGGCTGAGGCCATGCTGCTCGGCATTGAACAGATGGTCGTCCGCCCGGGCAACGCCGGCAAAGGCAATCAGCGATGCACCCGCGGCTGCGAGGATGAGCGTGCGCTTTTTCATGTCTGGTCTCCTTTGAGTGGCCAGATCGAGCCCGCGCATTCGGTCTGGCGGCTTAAGTGAAGGGACATTGTCCCTTTGCCTGCCCGCCATCTGCATAGGTGAACGCCCGGCGTCGCCGGGTTATTCCGGAGAAAACGGTGTCCAGGCACAAAAGTTGCGCGGTCGGGCTCGGCGCGCGACGTCAGCGCGCCATTTTCAGCAGAACCGTCTGAGGCTTGCCCGCCAGCGGATCGACCTGATGACTTGCACCGGTAACGAACATCAGCCGTTCGCCAACGGTGATGCGCGCCTGCAGCGTATAGGTCCGGCCGTTCTGGATCGCCTTGGGATCGAAACCGATCTCGAACCTGATCGGCACTTGGCCGGTGGGCGCTATCCTGCGCCTAGCGACCACGGTTGCCGGTGCATCGGCCAGCGAGACATCGGCAAGCTCGACCACGAGCACGGCGTCGGGCGGCAGCGCGATGCGCTCGCGGTAGGTCACCTCGCCCGCGATCGTCATTTCGCCGGCGTTGGTCGCTTCCGGCACGGCGAGCGCACCGACGACCAATGGCACCAGCCCGAAAATGAAGAATTCCGCGATGCGGTCCAGCATGAGATTGCTCCCGCCAAGCAAATCAAACCACCCGGCAGGCTTGGGATGGATTGCGGTCGTTCGATGGCCGAACGGGAGTTTTTTCTGATGCATGTCGTTGCCCAGAACCGCTGCACAGTTCTGGGCGACATGCATTATTCGCCCTGTTTCTTCCAGCGCTCCGCAGCTTGATCGTCGGCTTCCTTGGCCCCGACCCAACCGCCCTCGGAGCCGTCGGCGCGGTGTTCCTTCTTCCAGAAGGGGGCACGCGATTTCAGGTAGTCCATCAGGAAATTCGCCGCCTCGAAGGCGGCCTGGCGGTGCGACGAGGCCGCGACCACCAGCACGATATTCTCGCCCGGCGCTATCTTGCCGTGGCGGTGGATGACGGTGAGCCCCTGCAGCGGCCAGCGCCCGGCCGCCTCGGCGGCGATGCGGCCGATCTCGGCCTCCGCCATGCCGGGATAGTGCTCGAGCTCGAGCGCCGAGAGCGCGCCCTGTTCGTCACGGCAAAGGCCGGAAAAAGTGACCACGGCGCCGATATCGGTCCGGCCTTTGGTCAGGCCGGCGATCTCGGCGGCGACGTCGAAGTCCTCGCGCTGGATGCGGATGGCAGGCACTACCGCGCCGGCCATGTCAGCCCCCGGTCATCGGCGGGAACAGGGCGATCTCGCGCGCGCCTTGGATCTTCTCGCGATGGCCGACATGCTCCTGGTTGATGGCGACGCGGATGACATCAGGGTATTGCAGCGCGTTTTCATACTCCTCGCCGCGCGACTTCAGCCAGCGCAGCAGATCGGCGACCGTCTCGATGCCGGCAGGCAAGTCGACGTCCTCTTCCGGCTTGCCGATCCGCTCGCGCACCCAGGCGAAATAGATGAGTTTCGTCGACATCCGCGCTTCCTACTCGTCCATGATGTGCTTGAGGCCGGCGCGGAAATAGTCGTAGCCGGTGTAGAGCGTGACAAGCGCCGCAACCCACAGCAGCACGAGGCCGATCTGCGTGGTCAGCGGAAAGATCTTGTCGCCGGCCGGGCCGACCAGCAGGAAGGCGATGGCGACCATCTGTATGGTGGTCTTCCATTTGGCGAGCTGGGTCACCGGCACCGACACTTTCAAGGCGGCCAGATATTCGCGCAGCCCCGAAACAAGGATCTCGCGGCACAGGATGATGATTGCAGCCCACAGCGACCAGCCGGCGATGCCGCCATGGCGGTCGGTGTCGGCGGCAAGCAGGAGCAGGCAGGTTGCGACCAGCAATTTGTCGGCGATCGGGTCGAGCATCTTGCCGATGTTGGAGGTCTGCTGCCAGGCGCGCGCGAAATAGCCGTCAAAGTAATCGGTGATCGAGGCAAGCAGGAAAATGACCAGCGCCGACCAGCGGGCGAAGTCGGACGACTTCAGGTGGCCTTCAAGAAAAAAGCACAGCACGACCAGCGGCACCGCGACGATGCGGGCATAGGTAAGGATGTTCGGCAGGTTGAACGCGCGCTGTGCCATGTCGTCTCGGGAAATCTCCACCGCCAGACGTACTCAAATCAGAAGCCAATGTAGGGGGTCAACAGCCGAGATTCGATTGACCAGGGAAAAATGGCGTGAAGGTCGGCGTGAAGCACCCGCTCTGGTCTGGGCATTCCACGTCAGAGGCAGAGATTGGCAACTTCGATGTATACTCTTCTTGCAACGTTGGGATAGGCGAAGCCTAAGCAACTTCGTCATCCACGGGCGGAGCGGGAGCGAAGCGGACGCGCAGACCCGAGGATCCATTCCGTGACCTCGCGCGAGGACTGCAACGGAGCAGAACGGAGGTTTTCTGAACCGCTGCAGCGCCTAGAGGAACGGAATGGATTCCAGGGTCTGCGCCGCGTCGCTGCGCTCCTTGCTCCGCCCTGGAATGACGACGTGGTGGGCGTTTGAGCTAATCGCTAAGGTGCAACATCCCTCGCCATACCGACGCCTTGGTCAACCTTCCATGCGCGTGACCAGCCCTCAGCTCTCGTGGAAGTGATTGTAGACCAGCTTCGCCACGTGCTCGGAAATGCCGTCGACCTTGACAAGGTCCTCGACCGCGGCGCGGCTGACTGCCTTGGCGGTGCCGAAGGCGTGGAGCAGCGCGCGCTTGCGGCCGGGACCGATGCCGGCGATCTCGTCGAGCGGGCTTTTGACCATCTCCTTCTTGCGGCGGGCGCGGTGGGAGCCGATGGCGAAACGGTGCACCTCGTCGCGCAGGCGTTGGACGAAATAGAGCACCGGATCGCGCACCGGCAGCATGAAAGAGTCCCTGCCCTTGACGAAGAAGCGCTCGCGGCCGGCGTCGCGGTCCGGGCCCTTGGCGATACCGATGGCCACCACCCTGTCCTCGACGCCGAGATCGGCAAGAATCTGGCGCACGGCCGTCATCTGGCCCTGGCCGCCGTCGATCAGGATGACATCCGGCCAGGCCGGGAAGCCGCCATTGCCGGCGACCAGATCCTCCTCGCCGGCTTCGTCCTCGACGGCCGAGCCGGGCTGGGCGTCGCCATGCTCCTTGAGCAGCCGCGAAAAGCGCCGCTGCATCACTTCGCGCATCATGCCGAAATCGTCGCCCGGCGTGATCTCGGTGGAGCGGATGTTGAATTTCCGGTACTGGTTCTTCACGAAACCTTCCGGTCCCGCGACGACCATGGCGCCGACCGCGTTGGTGCCCATGATGTGCGAGTTGTCGTAGACCTCGATGCGCACCGGCGGCTTTGCCAGGCCGAAGGTCTCGGCGAAGCCGGCGAGCAGCCGCGCCTGCGTCGAGGTCTCGGCCAACCTGCGACCAAGCGCCTCGCGCGCGTTCTGCAGCGCGTGGTCTGTCAGTTCCTTCTTCTCGCCGCGCTGTGGCACCGAAATCGTAATCTTGCGGCCGGCATGCGTGGAGAGCGCCTCAGCGAGCAGTTCCTGTTCCTGCGCGGCCTGGGAAAGCAGCAGCGTGCGCGCCGGCAGTTTGTCGTCATAGAATTGCGCCAGGAACGAGTCCAGCACCTCCGCCGGCTCCAGCGCCGGATCGGCCTTGGGGAAATAGGCGCGGTTGCCCCAGTTCTGACCGGTGCGGAAGAAGAATACCTGGATACAGGTCTGGCCGCCCTCCTGGTGGATGGCGAAGACGTCGGCCTCCTCGACCGTCTGCGGGTTGATGCCCTGATGTGCCTGCACATGCGAGAGCGCCGCAAGCCGGTCGCGGTAGATGGCGGCGCGCTCGAAATCGAGCTCTTCGGAGGCCTGCTGCATGGCGGCCGAGATTTCGGTCTTCACCTTCTGGCTGCGGCCGGAGAGAAAGTCCTTGGCCTCGGCGACCAGCTCGGCATAGCCCTGATGCGATATCTCGCCGGTGCAAGGCCCGGCGCAGCGCTTGATCTGATAGAGCAGGCACGGCCTTGTGCGGTTCTCGTAGAAAGAGTTGGTGCAGCTTCGAAGCAGGAAGGCGCGCTGCAGCGAATTGATGGTGCGCCCGACGGCGCCGGCGGAAGCGAAGGGGCCGAAATAGTCGCCTTTTCGCGAGCGCGCGCCGCGATGCTTGTAGATGCCGGGCGAGACATGGTCGCCGGTGAGCAGGATGTAGGGGAAGGACTTGTCGTCCCGCATCAGCACGTTGAAACGGGGCCGCAGCCGCTTGATGAGGTTGGCCTCGAGCAGCAGCGCCTCGATCTCGGTGCGGGTGACGACGAATTCCATCGTCGCCGTCTCGCGCACCATGCGGCCAATGCGGGCGGTGTGGAAGCGCCCCTGCGCGTAATTGGTGACGCGCTTCTTCAGGCTGCGCGCCTTGCCGACATAGAGAACGTCGCCGGCGGCGTTCATCATGCGATAGACGCCGGGCTGGTTGGGCAGCCGCTTGACCAGGGTCTGGATCACCTCTGCGCCGACCATGCCGTCGGCGTCGCCGGCATGCGGCGTCCAGTCGATGGCCGTGAAGGCGACCTCGGGGCCGGACGGCAAAGGCTCGGCCTCGACGATCTCCTCCGTCGCCTCGTCCTCAACGTCCATCTCGGGGTCGATATCGGGCGGCAGATCGTCGGCGGCGCCGTTTCGTTTGTCTCTTTGGGCTACGGGACTCATTCCACCATGCCTGTCACATCGGGCGTCTGCCACGCAAGATGCTGGCCGCCATCGAGCGCGATCATCTGGCCGGTCACCGAGCGTGCCTGCCACAGATAGCGGATCGTGGCGCCGAATTCGGGCAATTGCGGGCCGCGCTTCAGGATCAGGCCCTCGACCTGGCTTTCGAAATCGTCGTCGTCCTGGCGCTTGTTCTTCAGTGTCGGGCCGGGGCCTATGGCGTTGACGCGGATGCGCGGTGCGAGCGCCTGTGCAAGCATTTGGGTTTGCGTCCACAGCGCCGATTTCGACAGCGCATAGGAGAAATAGCGCGGCGTCGGCCGCCAGACGCGCTGGTCGATGATGTTGACGATCAGCCCCTCCCCCTCTTGCGGCAGCGCGCGAGCAAGGTTCTGCGCCAAAAGCGCCGGCGCCTTCACGTGGATGGCGAAGTGGCGGTCCCAGGCTCGCCAGTCGAAATCCTCGACGCGATCGTCGACGAACAAGGAAGCGTTGTTGACCAGCAGCGTGACGGGTCCGAGCGCCGCCTGCGCGCGACCGACAAGATCACCCACGGCATCCATGTCGGTGAGATCGGCGGCGACAGCGGCGGCGTGGCCGCCCCCGGCCACGATCTTCTTTGCCAGCGCCTCGGCCTCGTTGCCGGAGCGATTGGCGTGGATGGCGACGGCGAAGCCATTGGCGGCCAGATCCTCGACGATCGCCTTGCCGATCCGCCTTGCTCCACCCGTCACCAGCGCGACGGTCGTGGCTTGTCTCATGGTGTCAATCCTCAATCGACTTCACGATTCCGGGAAGCCGGCACAATGTGACGGGCCAAGCGTTAAATGCCATTTCCACCTGAGGCAGGAATGTGGCGAAGCGGCCCGGACGCGCCTCCGCCCCATCGGATTCGGGGCGCCGTTCACGGCAATATATGTCGCCGGACCCCTTGAACCAAGCGGTGTGCAGCGCAACATGATTAGCCTGCTGACATTCGCTGTTGCGAAGATGCAACGTCAACTTTCGGCCTTATTCGCGCCGGGGAATGACCCAAGTTCAGGTTCGCTTCAGCCGCATTTCAGCACGACATTCGGAACCGTTGAGCGCCAAGCCCGTTTATCCCCCCGGACGGGCCGGGGCGTTTCATGAACAAAAAAGCCTAAGTGTCTTGTGGCTTAAGGAGAGTATAACAATGAAGACCAATCTCAAATTCGCGCCGCTTGCCGCTGCGCTCGGGCTGTTCGCCTTTGCTGGCACCGCCTTTGCGGCCGACGTCGTTTCCGAAGAGCCGCCGGCTCCCGCCCCGGTTGCCGAGCTTCCGGTCGCTTCCTGGGCTGGCCCCTATGCCGGTATCAGCCTCGGCTACGGCTTCAGCGGCCATGCCGATGCTCGTGACGCCGGCGTCAATGTGAAGACCAAGGGCTTCATCGGCGGCGTGTTCGGCGGCTACAACTGGCAGCAGGATAACTTCGTCTACGGCGCTGAAGCCGATCTCGGCTACAACGGCGTCAAGGGCGACAGCGCTGGCATCAACGCCAAGGGCGGCCTCGAAGGCTCGCTGCGCGCTCGCCTCGGCTATGCCGTGACCCCGGAAATCCTGCTTTATGGCACCGGCGGTCTCGCCGCCAAGAACCAGAAGATCACGGATAGCGTCACCGCCACTGACGAGAGCAAGGCAATGCTCGGCTGGACGGCCGGTGTCGGCACCGACATCAAGATCACGGACAACGTGTTCGGCCGCGTCGAGTACCGCTACACCGACTACGGCGACAAGGACTTCGGCGCCCTCGGCAACGTCAAGTCGAAGGACAACCGCGTCACCTTCGGCGTCGGTATGAAGTTCTAAGTCGTAGAAGCCACGACACGAAAAAGCCGGGCCTTGAGCCCGGCTTTTTTTGTGTTTGTAATCCTGTCCTTCTGCCCTTGCCGGTTTCGAGAACCTTGTACGAGCAGGCAACAAACTGCACGCGAGCCGTATCGCCCTGACTTCAGGGAGTCGGCGTCGACGGCGCCTGCTGGAAATCCTCATGGACTGGAATCGACTGCAGCCGGTCGAGCCATTTTGCTCTTGAGCGCATCATGACTTGCGCATCCGCACGGTACTCGCCCGGGTCGTCCAGCGTGGCGGCGTGGACATGGATCTCGGCAGGCCATCGGTCGGAGCGGAAGTAGAGCCTCGCGCCGCAGGACGGGCAGAAACCGCGAAAAGTATTCGGGCTGCTTTCATAGTGCCTGATGTCGCCACTCCAGCTCAGCTTGTCCGGCCTCATTCCCAGAAAGGCCGTGAAGGGGGCGGATGTCGCCCGCTGACAATCGGTACAGTGACAGACCAGGTTGCGCGTGATCTCGCCTGAATAGGTCCAGGCCACAGCACCGCACATGCAATGCCCATTGAGTGCCATTGCTTCCTCCCCTGGCCGTTCGTTCCTCGAGGCCAGCTCAACAACACTGACCCATCGCGGTCCGCAAGGCCGATGCGACGAGCGGCTTACGCGCGTTTCTTTGCGACCTTGGCGGGTTTCGGCGGCAAAGTTTCGACGAATGCCAGCGCAAGGCCGAGCCAGCCACGGAGATCCGCCTCCGTGGCTGTGCCTTCCGGCGCGACATGGACATACCCTTCCATCGAGCGCCCGCCCATTTCCATCGGGCTTGCATGGGGCCGTGCGACTGCGGCCGCATGCGCGGCCTTGCCGACACGCACTAGCAAGCCGCGCTTCGACGTGCCAATCAGCATGTTGCCGTCGATCATGAAGCAGGTGCCGCCGAACATTTTCTGCTCGGTGAAGGCGCGCCGGTCGAGCGCCGCACGCAGACGCTCGACCATAGGGTCGGGCGCGAGGCTGGTTGAGGGCTTTGCCATGTCACCACTCCGACTTGGGCGGTGTCAGGCAAGCATGGAAACGGACGGGGTTCAAGGCGGTCTTCCCCTTCTCCCCTTGTGGGAGAAGGTGGCCGAGCGAAGCTCGGACGGATGAGGGGTGCTCCAGCTTGACGCATTCATCAGCGATGGACGGCACCGGGTTCGCCAGAGTCCCACTCCGTCCAACACCCCTCATCCGTCTCGGCGCTGCGCGCCGATCCACCTTCTCCCACAAGGGGAGAAGGAGGCGCCGCCGTCACCCCGGCACGCTGCCCTTCAGCTCCGGAAACTTCTCATCAAACCTCGCGGCCCAGCGCACGAGCCGGCTGCGGCCCTTCTCCCATTGGCCGGGAAAGCGCAGCGCCAGATAGCCGAGGCAGGCGCGCAGCGCCATATGGCCGGCGGTGATCTTCTTCGGCAGCTTCGGCGGGTTGGCGTTGATGAGGTCGAGCGCGGCGGTGACCTTCGCCCACTGGCGATCGAGCCAGGGCTGGTAGACCATCGTTTCCGGACGCGTGCGTCGTTCATAGACCATCGACAGCGCGCAGTCGCAGATGCCGTCGGCCAGCGCCTCGAGAACTTCCGCTTCGAGCCGCTTGTCGGGATTGCGAGGGAACAGCGCATTCTTCGACAGCCGGTTGAGATGTTGCGTGATGGCGCGGCTGTCATGGACCGACCGGCCGTCCTCCAGCACCAGCACCGGGATCTTGCCGAGCGGATTGGCCGAGATCAGCTCGGCCGGCTTGTCCTCCGTCTTGACCGGCACGAGATCGATGGCGATCCCGGCATGGAGGGCCGCCATGCGGACCTTCGAACTATAAGGAGACGTGGGCGCGTAAAGCAGCTTCGGCATGATCGGCTTTCCAGTTTGTCTGCGGCACTGTTGACCGAATGGGTCTCCAGGGCAACGGCCCAGCAAGGCCGATCCAGCTTGGCCAATACATTTTTGACGCCCGGGCGCGGCAACAAAAAAAGCTCCCGGAAGTTTGCCTGGCAGCAAAATTACCGAGAGCTTTAGGAGGAGCGTGCGCTCCGACTCCGCTCGCCGTGACACCGAATTGGCGAGAGGGGTGCCTGAGTGGCACCCGCCCTCACCTGTTGCGGTTCGCGAGCGAAGCTACGCGATTACTTCTTGGCGGCCGGCTTCTTGGCCGGAGCTGCCTTCTTCACGGCTGCCGGTGCCTTGGCGGCGGCGGCCTTCATCGGAGCCTTGGCGGCGGGCTTGGCCGCGGCCTTCGCTGCCGGCTTCTTGGCGGCGGGCTTGGCCGCCGGCTTTGCCGCTGCTTTGACGGCGGGCTTGGCCGCAGCCTTCGCTGCCGGCTTCTTGGCGGCGGGCTTAGCCGCAGCCTTCGCTGCCGGCTTCGCTGCTGCCTTGGCCGGGGCCTTGGCGGCTGCCTTCGGTGCGGCTGCCTTCTTCACTGCTGCAGGTTTCGCGGCAGCCTTAGCTGCCGGCTTCTTTGCCGGCGCTTTCGCCGCCGGCGCTTTGGTTGTCGTCTTTGCCATGCGATGCCCCTTGCGTTTTGCCAATGGTCGTGAGTGACCCGGCGTGTCTATGCATATCTGACTCGCGACTGTCTAGCCAGCGAAGCAACACAATGATTTTCAGTTATTGAATTTTAGTTACACGAAACGCTTTAAGATGCATCTCATGGAAAAATTGTGAGCGAATCTATCACTTTCGACGTGACGGCCTGGCGCACAGATTTTCGCGCGGCTTCTATCGCCTGATCCTCCATCGACCAGCGTCATAACCTTGCATCACAATGTGAGCAGAGTGCTCATAATAGACAAGAGGCCGTTGAACGTCGACTTCATCTTGTCCAGCAGAAACATCTACAGACGAACCGGCCAGATGCGACGACCAAAGCTTAGGCGCTTAAAAGTGAGCATAAAGCTCATATTCACGCGCCGCATTCAAACGCCCGCCGGGTGGCGTCCGCGCCACAGGCGGCGCGCCGGCTCGGCCTGGTGCAGATGGACGGCGTAGGTGTCCCAGGGCGGCGAGAGCGCGATGGCGGCCAGCATGCGGCCGATTTCGCCGCGATGGTAGCTGCCGTGCAATACGATATGGATCAGCATCTCCTGCCTCGTCATGCAGCCCCTGTCGCCGTCAGTGAAGGTGAAAGCGACAGGATCGGCAAGCCTTTGCTCCGAAACGGCTTCGAGATAGTCGAGATACCAGCCGTCGATCTCGGCCAAGGCGGCGCGCAACGCGCGCGGCTCGGGCGTGTCCGGCGTATTGTCGCTCGCATAGCCATGGGCGACGCCCTTCAGATGCGCGGCAAAAATCCGCGCCACGACATGGATATGGTTCATCAGGCGGATCGCGGCGTGGCGTTCCCCGGCGTCGCGAGACGGATCCATCCCGGCAAGCTTCTCCACCAGCTCGTCGTTCGCCCGGGCCTGGTAGGCGAGCATGCCCTTCAGCAAGGTCTTGGCACTCATCTTTGCCGCCCCATTTGCGTTGGTGAATTGAATGTGAGTATCCTGTCTATATTCTCGGGAGACGGGCCAGCATGTCTACTCGCGTTGCAAAGCCGGCCGCACGCATGCGCAAGCAGCCGCGCCAGGCGCGTTCGATCGCTACCGTCGAGGCGATCATCGAAGCCGGTGCTCACGTTTTGAGCGAGCTCGGCTGGGCAGGCTTTTCCACCAACAAGGTGGCAGAGGCCGCGGGCGTCAGCATCGGCTCGCTCTATCAATATTTCCCCGACAAGCTCGCCCTGGTCGAAGCGATCCGGCGCCGCCACTTCGATCATGTGCTGTCGGTGATTCGCGAAGCGGCGGCCGACGAGAAGCCGCTCAGGCAATTCGCGCGCGAGCTGGTGCGCGGCATGATCGGCGCGCACTCGATCCATCCGACGCTGCACCAGGTGCTGCTGGACGAGGCGCCCGGCGACCGCGGCTCGCGCGCCGCCCATGCCTCGTTCCAGGCGCGCTATCTCGAACATTATGCGGCGGCCGTCGCGCAGTATCGCAAGCGCCGCAAGGATACCGAGACGATGGCGCGCGTGCTCTCATCGGCTGTCGAAGGCGTGATCCACAACGCGGCACGGCGCAACATGCTCGACGCGCCGGAATTGCAGAAGCAACTGGTCGAGCTGATCGAGGCTTACGTATCGGGCCGCAAGGCAGCCTGAGTGAGCGGCAGCGGAGCTGGCTGTGAGCGGGAGCTGCTTGCATGGCTGCCGGCGGCGACCTCTGAAAACCAGAAGCCAACTTCCGACAGGTCGGCAGGACAGCGCCCCATCTCCCCACAAGGGGGGAAATCAGATGGCGCGCCGGCTTTCGCCAATCACCAAGGCTGCAGAATGCAGCTGGACGCCGAAGCCGCTAATCTCCCCTCTTGTGGGGGAGAGGCCGGCAGGCCAGAGGGGGCGCCGTAGAGCGCCGACCTCAATGTCTACCAGCCCGCAAAATATTATCGCAGCACGCGGCAGCGACCGTTATACACCAGCCAGCGATCGAAGCCGGAGACGCAGAATTCGACATTGTCGCCGATCGAGGCAAAGCCCTGGCCTTCCTCGATCAGGTAGAAGATCGAACGGTCGCGGCCGTCCGTCAGGTTGACGGTGGCGCGGCAATAGTGGCGGCCGATCGGCCATTCATCGCTCGCCGGCTCATAACGATGCTGGCGGATGTTGCGGAAATCAGTGATCGCGACGTCCGGCAGATGCGGCACGTGATGCACCTGATAAGAGAAGCGGTCGGTGATCTTGTTCAGCACCCAGGCCTCGCCGCAGACGCTGCCGTCATCCTCGGTGTAGATGGATAGGTCGGCGGCATGCGCTGCCTGGCTGAAGCCCAGCGATGTGGCCAACGGGGTGCATAGCGAAATCAGCGCGGCAAGGGCGGAATGGGCGAAGCGAGTCATGACAGCCTCTCAAGGTCGGTTCCGCGCACTGTGCGGGAGCACTTGGCGGCGGTCAAGCGGTTGCGAAAACAATGGTTTCCGTAAAACTTCGTTCCAGACTTCACCGGCTAATTGGGTTGCATGGAGATTCAGGTCAGCCGGCCTGACCTGAAACCCCATCCAACCTAAACTGTGCCGGCAAGCAGCAGCCCGCCGATGACGGCAATGTTGATCAGGAATGCGTTGCGCAGGACCTGCCTCGCGGGCTCCTCCACGGCCCAGAAGCGTAGCAGCATGACGTTCGTCGCCAGCGTGAAGGTGGCGAGCGCACCGGCGGCAAAGGGCCGAGTTATGCCAACGGCAAGCAGGAAACCGGCAGCGACCTCGACCGTCGAACCGACGGCCAGCATCAAGGCCGGAGCCGGAAATTTCTGCGCGGCCAGATAGTCGCGCATCGCGCCGAATTTCAGGAAATGCTCGATGCCGGCGAAGACGAACACGCCGCCGATGAGGAGAGCGCCAAGCGCTTGAACGGATTGAACGGGCATGATGGCCTCCTCTCTCGACGACGCGCTTCGCTTTGCTCAATCCAGCGGAATGAAGGCCGGGTTGTAGACGACCTCCCACAGATGATCGTCGGGATCCTGGAAATAGCCGGCATAGCCGCCCCAGAAAGTCTTTTGCGCCGGCTTGACCACGCGTGCGCCGGCCTTGACGGCCTCGGCCATCACGGCATCGACCTCGGCCTCGCTGCCGACATTGTGGCCGATGGTGAGCTCGGTGGGGCTGCGGCCGCTCTGCGGCACCGTCGCGTCATGGGCGATGCTGGACCGTTCGAAGATGGCGAACTTCAAGCCGCCGGCGAGTTCGAAGAAAGCGACGGCGCCATGCTCGAATTCCCGGCCGATGATGCCTTCCGTCGGCAGGCCGAGGCCGTCGCGATAGAATTTGAGCGACACTTCCAGATCGTCGACGCCGAGCGTCAATACGGTGATGCGAGCTTTCATTTCTCTCACTCCTTTCTATATTCGTGACCACAGCCGCGTTCGGATGCGGTCTGATGCGAGCGCGTGAAGCGCGGTGAAGTTGCGTCCGTTTTGCCATGGATGCCGTGGCCGGCATTGAATATTTCGGCCAAAATGACCGTCGCACCGATCCGGCAACCTTGCTGGAGCAGATCGGAGAGAGAATGGAACCGGTCCTGGCGCAGACCACCGGCTTCTTTCGCGAGCGGCCCGTCGCTGGCGGCTTGGCAGATGCCTTCTGCGCGGTCTGGGTCCACCGCATGGACGACCGCGCCGTTCCGCCCATCGTCATCACGCCGGATGCGACGATCGACCTGCAATGGATCGACGGCCGCTTCCGCGTGGCCGGCCCCGACAAGGAGCCGCAGATCGAGCGGCCTGCCGCGGGCGCGGTGATCGTCGGCTTCCGCTTCCGGCCCGGCGCCGCCGCCGGTTGGCTGGGCGTGCCGGCCAGCGAAATCGTCGGCGGGCGGCTCGATCTCCAGAAATTATGGGGTACGCGTGCCCGCGAACTGTCGGATCGCATCAAGGCTGCGAGCGATCTGCCGGCCATGCTGCGGCAGTTGGAAGAGACGGTCGGCATACGCACCGAAGGCCGCGATGCGCTCGACCCGCAGATGGGACGGGCCTTCGACGTCATTCACAAAGGTTTGCCGCCGGAAACGCCGCTGGTTCCCTTCCTGCAGCGCCAGCTCCATATGAGCGAACGGACGCTGCGACGCCGCTTCGAGGACGCCTTCGGTTATGGCCCCAAGACGCTCGACCGCATCCTGCGCTTCCATCGGTACCGGCGCTTGCAACGACAGCAAGGCGACGCCTCGACCGCGCTGCTCGCCATCGAGGCCGGCTATGCCGACCAGGCGCATCTGATCCGCGAAAGCCGGCGGCTGACCGGTGTTACGCCCACGGCGCTGGTTTAGGCGATCCGGTCGCCTTACTCGCCCGCCAGCCACTCGAGCGACCAGCGCGACGGTTGTCGGAGGGCGAGCGCTTTGTGCAGCACCGGCAGCATCAACCGCAATTCGCTCTCCAGGGTGTAGGGCGGATTGACCACCACCAGCCCGCTGCCGTCGAGGCTGGGCTCGTTCGAGGCGGGCCGGATCTCGAAGGCGATGTCGAGCAGCTTCGGAATGCCGGTCTCCGTCAACGCCGTGCGGAAAGCGGTGACCGCCTTGCGGTCCTTGATCGGGTACCAGAGCGCGTAGATGCCGCCCGGCCAGCGCCGATGCGCCTTCTGCAGGCCTTCGACGAGCCTGGAGAACTCGCCCTCCTCCTCGAAGGGCGGATCGATGAGGACGAGGCCGCGCTTTTCCTTCGGCGGCAGTTGCGCGCCGAGCGCCAGCCAGCCGTCGAGCTCGATGACCCTTGTCTGGAAATCGCCGGCGAAGACCGATTTCAGCCGCGCGGCATCCTCGGGATGCAGCTCGATCGCCGTCAGCCGGTCCTGGTTGCGCAGGAGATGGCGCACGATCAGCGGCGAGCCGGGATAATACTCGAGGCCGCCGTCGGGATTTCGCGCGCGTACCGCTTCCAGATAGGGCTGAAGCAGCGCCGCCGCTTTCGGCTCGAGCGCGGATTCTACCAGCCGGCCGATGCCGGTCTGCCATTCGCCGGTCTTGCCGGCCTCGACCGAGGCAAGATTGTAGCGGCCGATGCCGGCATGGGTGTCGATGACGCGAAAAGCCTTGTCCTTCTGCTTGAGATATTCGACGAGGCGCGCGAGCACGGCATGCTTGACGACATCGGCGAAATTGCCGGCGTGGTAGGCGTGGCGATAGTTCATGCGCGCTTACCTTCAGAGAGCATGAGGCCGAGCGAGAACCGCTTCACACTTTTTGGCATCATGCTCGTGGCGAACCGTTGCGGCCCCAGCGCGGCGGTGGCGGCTGCGAATTGGGATTTTGCGGGCCGCCGCCGCGGCGCCCGAAGACCAGCGAAACCGCCAGTCCGGCAAGGCCGACGCCCATCAGCGTATAGCCGGCCGGCCGCGCGCGTTCGTCGATCGAGCCGGTGTCCGCGCGCAGGATGAGATCGACCGCGCGCATGGCGATGCCGTCGGCATCGCCGGGTCCGACGGTGAAGAGGTAAGGACCGGGCACGACCTTATCGATGACGCCGGCCTCGTCGCGAAAGATCTTGTCGGGCAGTTGCGGGCTGGCCTGGCGCGGATTGTCCGTGTGGTTGAAGGAGAGCGCCGAGGCCAGCACCGTGCGGCCGCCATGCGCTGCGGTCAGCGTCAGCACCGTTCGCTGCTGGCCCGCGACGCGCTCGGCCCGCGCGGTCAGGTCGACCAGCACCCTTACCGGAGCGTCGCCTGCGGCAAGTTGCACGGTGGCGGGCCGGAAGCGGCCGCCCTCATAGACGCGATACGTGCCGATGGGGTGGCCGGAAAAATTGCTCATCGCCCAGGGATAGAAGATGCCGATGGCGGCACCGGCGATGAGGAGAAGGACACACAGGAAGCGCATTCAGAGCCTTGGTTTCTGAGCGAGATCGCTGCTATTTTTTGGCGGGTTCGTTTCGCGCAGCTTCGCGGACCCGCTCCATCTCGTCCAGAAACATTTCCAGGCCAAGCTCGAAAGTCTTGTCGAAGCCGGCGGCGCCGAAATAGGCGCCGGCCTTCACGACGCTCGGATAGTCGCGCGCCAGCTCCTCGTCGCTGACGGTGGTGACCGCCGAAGGCCCCTTGGCATAGCCGGCCGTCTCGTCGAGGATCGCGCCCATCAGATAGTAGCCGGCGGCGCGGAACAGGCGGGCGCTGAGCTCGGGGCCGAAACCGCCATCCTCGAACAGGCCGATGATGGCGTTGAGCTTGGCAAGGCACGGCGGCGAGTTCATTCGGTAGACGACGATGAACGGCGCAAAGGCCGGGTGCTCGGTAGCGACGCGCCGGAATTCCTGCATGCCGATGCGGGCCCGCTCGCGCCAGGGCAGCCTATCGTCGGGGATTACAAGCCCGCTCATCTGGCGGTCAACCAGCGCCTCGTAGAGATGCGCCTGCGAGGGGAAGTGGTGATAGATGCTCATCGCTTCGCAGCCGAGCCTGGCGGCGAGCTTGCGCATCGAAAAGCCGGAAAGCCCTTCCCGCTCGATCACCTCGAAGGCGGCGTCCTCGATCATCTCGCGGGAGAGTTTTCCGCGGGGTCGCTTTTTTCTGCTCGGTGCATCCATGGCGCTTGACAACTTACACTGTAAGGTTCATCTTCCACACACCTTACATCGTAAGGCTAACAAAAACCAGAGGAGAATATCATGTCAGTCATTCGCATCATCTCAACCGCGCATTCCTGCCTTCGCTTCGCCTCGCTGATCGCCGCGGCGGGCGTGTCTGCCGCATTGCTCGCCTCCGCGCCGGCCCGCGCCGATGACTATGACGCGGCGCTGAAGGACATCCAGTCGACCATGGGCGGTGTGCCGAGCTTCATCAAACAGTTCCCCAAGGCCGGTCTGCCCGGCGCCTGGGCCGAGGTCAAGGCCATCGAGCTCAGCGACAAGACGGCGCTGACGCCGAAGGAGAAGTCGCTGATCTCGCTGGCGGTCGCGGCGCAGATCCCCTGCAGCTACTGCATCTGGTCGGACACCCAGAACGCCAAGCACGCCGGCGCCACCGACGAGGAGATTCAGGAGGCCGTGACCATGGCGGCGCTGACGCGCCATTGGAGCACCATCTTCAATGGCATGCAGGTCGATTTCGATCAATTCAAGAAAGAGATGGGCGGAGAGTAAGGCTTAATCGGCATATCGGGCGGACGCGATGTCCGCCCGCTTTTCGCCGCCCCAATCGCTGCTCCAACCAAGCTTGTGGATTCGCCGCCGCCGCTGCGCCAGAGCGTTTCACCGTTTCACGGACACGGCGAACCGCTCTATCTCTTTGTTTTGACGCAATTCCGGACGGAAAACCGCTCACACTTTTCCTGAAATTGCTCTATAGGAACAGCGCCTTGAAAAAGCCGGCACGGATCCGATATCGGACCGGCGCCGGCCGGGCCGACATTCGAGAGCGCCCCCTTTGCAGGCCCTCGAATGGCACTTCCGCCCCGACCGGGCGGCCCGTTGGAGACCTGTTTGAAGCGAGCGATATCGATAATCGTCACTCTGGCGCTGCTGGCATGGCTTGCCAGCGACCAGCGCTGGAAGATGGTCGGCGATGCCTTCGCCTCCATTACGCCAGGCGCCTTCGTGGCAGTCGCGGTGGCGCTGTTCGTCACCTATGTGCTCAGGGCGCTGCGTGTCTGCGACGAATTCCGCGGCGACGTGAACGGCCGCTTCGGCGCCGTGCTTCGGGTCATCCTGATCCACAATGCGATGATCAACATCGTGCCGTTCCGCGGCGGCGAGACGGCCTTCCCGATCCTGTTGCGCCAGGTGTTCGGCGTGCCGATCGTGCGCGCCAGCGCTTCGCTGTTGTGGTTCAGGCTGCAGGACGCCTTCGTCGTCGGCGTACTGGCATGCCTGGTTTGGCCGGGCCTGCACCCGGCGCTGCGGGCCGCCGGCATCGCGGCGCTGATCGCCGCCGCATGGTACCTGCCGCGCTGGGCGCGCGCGCCGCACAACTGGACGGCGGGCGGCAGGATCGTCTCGAAGCTCGGCAAATTGCGCGACATCTTCACCGAAGCGACGGGACGCTCGCGCTACGGCTGGTGGTGGACGATGGCCAACTGGGCGCTGAAGCTCGGCGTGCAGGGCTGGCTGCTCGCCATGCTGCTTGACACCTCGTTCCAGACCGCCTTTCCCGGCGCGGTCGGGGCCGAGGCGGCCGCCATCCTGCCGGTACAGGGTGTCGCCGGCTTCGGCACTTATGAAGCGGGCGCGGCCGCCGCACTGCTTTATTCCGGCATTGCCATGAAGGACGGCCTGCAGGCCGCGCTCGCGCTGCATCTCTTCATCCTGTGCTCGGCGGTCGCAACCGGTGCGATCGCCTGGCTGTTCCCCTCGAAATCGACGCTGCCGGAAACCCCGGCGGCGGGGCCGGCAAGGAAATGACCGCCATGAACGTGCTTCCCATTCCGGCTTCCGGATTGCCCGAGGGCGCCATCATGCCCGAGCACAAGCTCTCCATCGTCGTCCCAATGTACAACGAAGCCGACAATGTCGAGCCGCTGCTGGTCCGCATCCATCAGGCGATGGAAAATTACAGCCAGCCCTGGGAAGTGGTGCTGGTCGACGACGGCAGCACCGACGCCACGCCCGCCGAGATCCGCCGGCTGGCGGCCCAATACGGGCCGCATGTGCATGGCGTGGAACTGGTGCGCAACTACAAGCAGACCGCCGCCATGCAGGCCGGCCTCGACGCCGCGCGCGGCGACGTCATCGCGACGCTCGACGGCGATCTGCAGAACGACCCGTTCGACATTCCGCGCATGGTCTACCGCCTGCTGACCGAGGATCTCGACCTCGTCGCCGGCTGGCGCAAGGACCGCAAGGAAGGTTTCTGGATGCGCCGCCTGCCCTCGCGCATCGCCAACAGGCTGATCGCCCGCGTCACCGGGGTGCAGCTCAAGGACTATGGCTGCAGCCTGAAAGTGTTCCGCGGCAGCGTCATCCGCAGCGTGCGGCTCTATGGTGAGATGCATCGCTTCATCCCGGCCTGGCTCGCGACGGTGACGACGCCGCGCCGCATCGCCGAGGAGGTGGTGACGCATCACGCCCGCATCCACGGCCAGTCGAAATACGGCATCTCGCGTACCTTCCGCGTGGTGCTGGACCTCGTCTTCATGTTCTTCTTCCTGCGCTACCGCACGCGGCCCGGCCATTTCTTCGGCGGCATCGGCATCGTGTTCGGCGTGCTCGGCTCGCTGATCCTTGCCTATCTCCTCGCTATCAAGGTTTTCTGGGGGCAGGATATCGGCACAAGGCCGATGCTGATCACCGGCTTCTTCCTGGTGATCGCCGGGCTGCAGGCGGTGACGTCGGGCGTGCTCGCCGAGATGCTGTCGCGCGTCTATCTCGAGGCCAATGGCGCGCTCGCCTATGTGGCGCGGCCGCAGGCCGCGCATGGCGAGGGCGAAGGCTGGCACTGGCCGCGCAAGCCGGCGACCGAGAAGGCGAAGCCGCGTAAGAAATGATCTTGCCGCTCCGGCATCGATCGCTGCCCGCGTTGCCAATCACGCCGATTTCGCGCAACGATTTTTCGCGATGGGAACGACGCGAATGAGCGATGCCGGGGGCTGACGGATCCATCCTGATTACCGGGGCGCGGGCGCCGGTTGCGCTGCATCTCGCGCGCCTTCTCCATGGCGCGGGCCATAGGGTGATCCTGGCCGACACGCCGGCGCGGCCGATCGCGGCGGCGAGCAAAGCCTGCGCGCGTTATCATCGATTGCCGCCGCCGCGCTTCGAGCCGCGGGCCTATGCCGATGCGGTTGAGGAGCTGATCCGGGCCGAGGGCATCGGCCTCGTCGTCCCGACCTGCGAGGAGGTCTTTCACCTTGCGCTTGCCTGGCTAGGCAGGAGCATGCCGGCGCTTTTGTTCGCACCCGATATCGAGCTGCTGGCGGAGGTCCACAACAAGCACAGCTTCATCCGGCTCGCCGAACGGCTCGGGCTGGAGGTGCCGGAAACGACGCTGCTCAGCTCGCGTGGCGATATGGAGGTCGTGCGCAGCCGCTCTCGCGAGCTGGCGTTCAAGCCGGTCTGGTCGCGCTTTGCCAGCCATGTGCTGCTGCGTCCGCCGCCTGAAGCACTCGATGCGATCGCGCCCTCGGCCGCCATGCCCTGGGTGGCGCAGCGTTTTGTCGAGGGCGAGGAGATCAGCGCCTATGCGGTGGCGCGCCAGGGCAGGCTCAAGGCGCTCGCGCTCTACCGCTCGCTCTATCGTGCCGGAAAGGGAGCAGGCATCTTCTTCGAACGGGTCGAGGACGAGGCCGCGCGCGAGCTGGTCGAGCGGATCGTGGCCGGCACCACGTGGACCGGGCAGATTTCCTTCGACCTGATGCGCGAGCCGGGCGGCCGCGTGCTGCCGCTCGAATGCAATCCGCGCGCGGTGAGCGGCCTGCATTTCTTTCGCGACCCCGCGCGCTTCATGGATGCCGTGCTCGGCGACGGTCAGGAAGTCGCGCCCGACGTCACCGCCCCGCAAACGGTGCGGCTTGCGATGTGGATTTACGGATTGCCGGCGGCGCTGCGTTCGGGAGGGTTTGGCGGATTCCGAAAGGCGATGCGCGAGGGCAAGGAATTGCTCAATTGGACGGAAGATTCAGCGCCGGTTAAGGCGCAATGGCCGGCGCTGGCGGAGATTGCACGGGTGGCATTGCGCGAGCGGGTCAGCCTGCAGGCGGCTTCGACGCAGGATATCGAATGGAATGGGCCGGGCTAAGCATGCATATTGTAGAAGCTGGCGGGACAGCGCCCCCCTCTGTCCTGCCGGACATCTCCCCCACTTGGGGGGAGATCAGCAGCTCGGGCGCCTCGCTCCTTCTGCCACGCCGGCGATTGGCAAAGCCGGCGCGACGTCCAATCTCCCCCTCGTGGGGAGATGGCCGGCAGGCCAGAGGGGGGCGCGAAGGAACGCGACCTGCCGCCTTATCGGCAAACAATCACAGCTCAATCTCATGCACCCTTGCCTCACTTGCAGCCGCTGGCATCTTCCCATCCATGATCGCCGCGATGTCGCGGCGCAGGAAATCGAGCGGGCCGATCACCGGCAGGGCTTGGGGCTGTAGCCGGGCATTGTCGCTCGCCGATTTCAGCACCCGGCGATCTTGGTGCAGCGCGATGTTGAAAAGCGGCCTGAAGGCCAGCGCCTTCAGCTCGCCGAGCAGGCCTTGGCGCCGTCCGATCAGCCAGCCGACGCCCTCGACGGTGCGCTCGTCGGCCTGGCGCAGATGGAAGGTGGTGGCTAAGACCAGCCCGTCCCTGCCCCAATATTCGAGCTCGGCGATGCCGGGATGGCGGAAGCGGCCGATGGTTTTCGCACGCTCGCCTTCCATGAGCCGGCTGATCAGGCCCTGCTGACGGTCCTCGCCGGTATAGCAGGCCTCGACCCAGCCCTCGCCTCCGGTCACCTCGACCCGCACCAGATGGCGCTTCGAGGTCAGGCCGCGCAGCAGGCCTTTATGGGTGAAATGGGTATGGGTGGCATCGAGGATGTTTTCCGCCGCATCGATGACCGTCGACTGCGTCGATGAGCGCACCCGCCGCACGATGACATCCTTGCCCTGCATGCAGTGCAGGTAAGGCTTGCTCGTCGGCGAGCCGGAAGAAATGAAGACGACGCCGTCGCGCTCGATCGCGGCAAAGCGGCGGACCCGGTAATGCGGCATGGCGCCGACATGGCCGGGGATCGCGGTGCAGCGTCCCTCGCCGTCATAACGCCAGCCATGATAGGGGCATTCGATCTCCCCGCCGACGATCCTGCCGGTCGACAGCTCGACCAGCCGGTGCGGGCAACGATCGAAAAGTGCCGCAATGCCTTGCGCCGAGCGGAACAGCACCACGGGCGCGCCGTCGAACAGGATGCGCTTCGGCCGCTTGACGATGTCGGTCGACAACGCCACCGCCTGCCAATGGGCTTCCCCGCCGCGCTCGCTCACAGTTCGAACCTCCTGAGCAGGGGAATGCCGACCAGCGCCAGCACGGCCTCCATGATACGGATCGCCAAGCGCCGGCGAAGCGCAAGATGCCCGGCATAGACGGCGTTGTATTCGATCGCCGCGACCGCGCCGCGCCGGCGTTTGAAATCGGCGGCGCCCGCGCTCATGTTGAAGAACAGGCCGCGCGAAGTCGCATGGTCCTGCGCCACCGCCATCATCATGCGATAAAGCCCGTCGGCGACCGGCAGGCTGGTGTCATAGCCGACGATGGGCTGGGTCAGCGTGCCGCCGTTTTCGAACAGGCCGGTGACGGCGACCAGCTCGCCGCGCGGCCGGCGCAACCCCGCCAGGCTGATGATGCCGCGCCGGTGCATTTCGGCGATGTAGCGGGCGGTGTAGTGCGGATTGAGCGGCGTGTATTTGTCGAGATAGAGCATGGTGTAGAGCTGCTCGGCGCGCGCATAATCGGCCTCGGTGAAATCTTCATTGCCCACTCGCTCGAACGGCGTTGTGCGCAGGCAGGCGCGATCGCGTTTCATGTCGCGCGTCATTGCGGGCGCGGCGCTGCGATCGGCGAAGATGTAGATCTGGCGCGCCGCCAGCATGCGAAACCCCTCGGCCTTCAAGGCGGCAATGGTCGCCGGATCGGCAATATCGTTCAACGAGCGGATGACGATGGCGCGATCGGGGAAGCGCGCGGTCAGGGCCGCGCGCAGCGACGCGATCGCCGGCCGGTCGAGCAGCGGCACCGGATTGGTCGAATAGAGCCAATTGTTGACCTGCGCCTGACGGTCGAGGCCGCTTGCCCTGACCAGCGGCGCGCAGGCTCCAATCAGGGTACTCAGCGCGCGCCGCAACAGAGGATGGGCGGCGAAGTTGCGCGTCTCGTCCATAGCGTAGTCGATATAGGCGCTGGTCGGGCAGCAGATATAGCAATTGTGCGCCTTACTCCCGTCGTTCAACGTCAGCGGAAAAACTCGCGCGGCGATTTCGAGCGTCTCGACTTTCGTGTCCAGATTGGCGATGATATGGCGCACCGGCATCTCGTTGAAGAGCCTTACAAAAACCTCGACATTTGCCGGCTTGTTCTCGACCCGGTCGGCCTGCTGCACAAGCCTTTGCGCCATCGCCGCGCCGCTCATCGCGCGCGCTCCAGGCGGGCTTCGACGCGACGCAGCTTGCGGCCTGTCTCCAGCGGCAGCGGCGCGCGGACGAGCGTGACGGTGGCGACCGCCTTTCGCGCATCCAGCAACGCTTGCACCGCTTGATGCGCGGCCGCCGCCGCATCATCCGCGAACGTCGGCGGAAGGCTGAGCTCGACCCTGTCCGGCCCGGTCTGGACAAGACGAAAATCGTCGATGCGGCGATCGGCCTTGAGCACGGCGTTGCGCAGCACATCCGGCGTGACGAGCACCGGGCCGTCCGGCGACATGAGCCGGAACACATCATCCATGCGGCCGACGATCTCGTCGAGGCAGCGCAGCGGCGAACCACATCGGCAAGGTGCTTTGGACAAGCGCAGCAGGTCGTTCATCCTGTAGCGCGCCATGATCTGTGTCCGGCGGCGAAAGGTTGTCACTAACGGCGTCACCAGCCCCTCGCCCTCCGGCTCGAATTCGAAGAATACGGAGTCTTCGGCAAGATGCAGTCCGCCCTGCCGGCAGGTGACCGCGAACAAGCCTTCGGTCGCCATGTAGATCTGATCGAGCGGCAGCCGGAAGAAATCCTCTATAACCGGACGGTCAACCGGATCCAGCGTTTCAGCCGCCGAGAAGACACGCTTCGGACGCAGACGGAAACCCTCGCTTGCGAAATGCCGCAGGATTTTCGGCGGAGCGATAATCACCGTCGGATCGAAGGCTTCGAGCGCGGAGCGCCAGCTTTCCGGGCCCAAGGTCAGATCGAAGAAGGCGAGCTTTATCAGGCGCGATTTGCGGGCGCTGTCGTAAAGCCCGGTGTTCTGCGGCAGGATGACGGCGACGCGCATGCCGCGCCAGAGTAGATCGGGCGCCGCCTTGGCCAGGATCGCGCCCAGCCAGCGGTATTTTTCGGCCTCGGAAATCACGAACAGGCCGCGATTGCCCGATGTTCCGGTGCTGGCGCCGATGGTGAGCGATCCAGCGCGGCCCTCGCCCGCCACGGCCGCCCAGGCTTGCGCGGCGGTGAGATGGTGGATGTTGAATTCGTCGAAGCGCGCCATCAGCAGCGCCTTGTCGGTGACCGGCAGATCGATGAGGCGCGCCGGCGCCTTGCTGTAAAAGGGCGTGCGCGGCAGGTCGCGGTTCAGGAAGCTCCGCAAGGCGGCCGCCTGCCAGCGCTCAAAATCCGCGCGGCTCTTCCGCGAGACCCAGCGCGTCAAGGCGAAGGAGCCTGCCGCTTCCGCCAGCCCGTTCATGCGGCCTCCGGTGCGAGGTCGTAAAATGTCGGAGCGGGATCATGGCAGAGCATCACTTCGCCGCCTGAGGCGAGGAAGCGACGCAGCATGGCGCTGGTCGGCTCGATCGCCGCGGCATCCTCGGCGATCAACGTGGCCGGGAAACCCGGCGTGCGGCTCTCGGTCAACGCATTGAGCAGCCATTGCGCATCGACGGCGTAGAGCAGCGGCTGGGCCGGTCCGGTAAACAGCAGGCCGAACTGGCCGTCGGCATGTCCTGGAAGATCGACCGCGATCACGCTGCCGTCGCCGAAGAGATCGCCGCCGCCGGGGATGGCGCCCTGCGGCGTTACGCGGGGCTTCGCGGAGATGCCCTCCAGCCGCGCCTCGAAATCCGGAGGGAAGAGTTCGGCGAAGACGCCATGCCGCAGATTCCGCCCCGGGCCTCGCGCCTTGACCCGAGCCCAGGCCGCATCGCTGGCGATGAAGCGCGCGTTGCGGAACAGGGACAGGCCCGAAATGTGGTCAGCATGAAAGTGGGTGACGATGATTGTGCGGATGTCGTCAGGCGACAGATCGAAACGCCGCAGCACCGGCAGGACCTGCTCGTCTGCGTTGAGCTCGGGTTTCAGCAGCGCACCGTAGAGCCGAAGCGTGCGGCTACGCCGCTCACCGCTCAGCGCCTCAGATGTGTAGCCGGTGTCGATGAGCACAGGCCCGGCAGTTGGGTGAAAGAACAGCCCGTAGCGGACACGCAGCCTGACACTTTGCCAGCGGCCGCCGCGCAGGATCAATCGCTCGGCGGCGCTCACCCAGGCGCTGTTGGCGAAGACGATCCTCATGCCTGCGCCCCACCGGAAAAAGTGCGGTCAAGCCCTTGCTCGAACGAGATTTTCGGTGCCCAGCCAAGCATCCGCTTGGCCTTGGAAATATCGAGGCTTTGCGCATAAGCGAAGAGGCCGAGCCCATAGCGGGTGACCGGCGGCTCGGGGCGGCCAGGCAACCGGAGCGCCACTGCTTCCATCAGGCCCGCCGCCAGCATCGCCGGCATGAGCGGCGTCGGCCGCCAGCGCGCCTCGAGACCGGCGCGGGCGCAGGCCTCGTCGGCAATGCGGCGGACCGGCAGCACCTCGCCGCCGGAGATGTTGAAGATTTGGCACTCCGCCTCCCCGGGCGCGGTAAGTGCCGCCATCACCGCGTCGACGACATCGTCGACATGAGTGAGGTCGATGGCCGCCCGGCCATTGCGAAACAGCGGCAGCGGCCGGCTTTTGGCTGCCTTGATCAGGCGCGGCAGCAGCGCGTGGTCGCCTTTGCCGTAGATGCCGCGGGGCCGCAGCGCCAGCGGATGAATGGCGGGCTGGCCGAGCACGATCTTTTCGGCCTCGCGCTTGGTGCGGGCATAGTAATTGACGGGCTCCGGCAAGGCCACGTCCTCGCTGAGCCCAAGCTGGTCGCGGAAGGCAAAGCAGACGGACGGGGTGGAGATGTGGACGAAGCGGCTGACGCCTTGCCGCTGCGCGAAATCGACAAGGTTGCGCGTTGCCGTGACATTGGCCGCCTCGAAATCAGCGAGGCGTCCGAAAGGCGAAGAGAGCGCCGCGCAATGGATGATCCGTTCGACCCTGCCAAGCCTCGGATCGAGCGCGGCGTCGAGCGGCTGCGCGAGATCGTGGCGGACGATGCGATGGCCGGCGGCCTCCAGCGCGGCGCAGCACGTTTCATCGCGGCCGAGCCCGAGCGCCAGCGTACCGGACGCAGCCAGCCGCTCGAGCACATGCGAGCCCAAGAAACCGCTGGCCCCGGTGACGAGCACGGCCATCCTCAGACCTCCAGCGCCATGCCGCCGAAGGAGACGCCGGCCGACGTGCCGAGGATGAGCAGCTTCATGCCCGGCGCCACGCGGCCCTCGCGGCGCGCGATGTCCAGCGCGAAGGGAATGGAAGCCGCGATCTGGTTGCCGAAGCGGGCGGAGATGTCCACGAGCTTTTCCGGCGCAAAGCCGGTCTGGCGCGCCATATGGGTAAGCGCGAACGGGCTCGCCTGGTGCGGCACGACGAGATCGACATCGCCATGCCGCCAGCCGGCGCGCTCAAGCAGAGCGGCGACGAAGCCGTTGAAATGGCGCGCGGTGAGCCTGAACAATTCCTTGCCGTCCATGTGGAACAGGCTGTGCGCGGCGAACGCTTCCTGCTCCTTGCGGAAATCGAAGCGCGTGCCGCCCGAACCGATGCCGCAGGCTTCCCAGCCCGACGGATAAGTGCGCATCAGGCTGGCCGCCACCTTGCCCTCGCCTTGGCCGCCTTTGCGCAGCACGGCGGCCGCGGCGCCGTCGCCGAAGAGCGCGGCGATCTCGGGCGCATCCTGCCACGGCAAGGCGCGCGAGGCGACCTCGGACGAAAACACCAGCGCCGTCTCGCATTGCCCGGCCTCGATCATGCGGCCGGCAGTGTCGAAGGCGGTGAGGAAGCCCAGGCAAGTGCTGTTGACGTCGAAGGCGGCGGCCGAGCCGTCGGCCAGCCCAAGGCGCTGCATGACCAAGGGCGCGGTCGCCGGCAGCGGCTGGTAAGGCACGCCGCAGCCGCCGATGATCAGGTCGACCGCGCCGGGATCGAGGCCGGCATCCTCAAGCGCCAGCGTCGCCGCGGCGCAAGCTAGATCGATTTGCGATTCGGTACTGCACACATAGCGCTCGAGGACGCCGGTCGCGGCTTCGAGCGCGCCCTGGCCGAGGCCGAGCCGCTCCTCCAGCGAGCGCGTGGTCAGCCGCTCAGCCGGTACCGCCCTGCCGGTTCCGACGATCCTGACCTGCATTCTCCCCCCGCCACGTGAGCTTGGCCCTATCTAACCCATGAAGCGCCGCATTTGCGACTCCGAAGTCGATCAGCCGGCCGTGAGGCCAGATGGATCGATCGCCGATCCGACCTGCTCCAACTGGCCGACGAGCCAGGCAATGCCAGCGTCCATCATCGCGACCTTCGGCACTACGGCGGTGATCTGGAAAGGTGGCAGCGTCACGGGAGGATCGACCGCGATCACACCGAAGCGGCGCGCATGCCTGGCCACGAAACGACGCGGCAGCGCCGAGACAAAATCCGTCTCGGCCAACACGGAGAGCGCAAACATGAAATTGGGAACGGTGAGCGCGATGCGCCGCGACAGACCCCGCGCGGCGAGCGCGATATCGACGAAACCGTGCGCGTCGCCTGTCTGCGACACGACGAGGTGCTGCATGGCGCAGTATGCCTCGATGCTCGGGGCCAGTGAGAACCGGTGTCCGGCACGCATGGCGATGACGAAATCCTCTTCATAGAGCGCGCGCCGGAGAAAGCGTTCGGGCACGTCGCCGATCGGGAGGACCGCGACATCCATAATTCTTGCCTCAAGTTCGGCGATGACGTCGCTCCAGGCGGGCAACGGCGACGTCTCACCTTGCCTCGGCAGCAGCTGGCGGATGCCGATGTCAATGCCCGGCGCGAATTGATGCAGAACTTCGAGCAGCGGCGGCAGGAACACCGCCGAGGCGCCATCGGGCGCGTCGATGACGAAACGGCGGCTGGAACGGCTGGGATCGAAGGGCTCGGCGCTGGCGACCACGCTCCTCACCCGCGCCAGGATTTCGGCGACAGGCGCGGCAAGCTCCAGCGCGCGGTAGGTCGGCACGACGCCCCTCGGCGTGCGCAGGAACAGCGGATCGCCGAGCAGGCCGCGCAGCCGGCCGAGGCCATGGCTGACCGCCGACGGTGACAGGTTGAGCCGCGATGCCGATCGGCCGACATGGCGTTCCTCCATGACGGTCTCGAACAGGACCAACAGGTTGAGATCGGCGCGAGAGAGATCAATTTGATGCAGCATATTCTTGAAATCATATCACTGGATTCATCTCGATTGAAGTGAGATCCCTCAGCGCACCGGTCGGAAGGCCCGAGCGCCGCCGGTATCCATTTTCAAATTTGAGGAGATTTCCCATGTCCAAATTAACCGACACAACCGGCAAGGCCAGCGCGCCGCTTGAAAGGAAAGCCCGCAGGAAAACCGTTTCCAGGCGGCTGGCGCTGGCGGCACCGCTTGCCTTGCCGCTGGCGGTGCAGGCAGCGTTGAGCGAAGCTGCGCCGCAAGCGGCCATCGACGATGCAGCTCTGAAGGAGCTTTTGACACGGGCGGAGGCGGCCAGCACGGCGTTCATGCGTGGCGACATGAAAACCTATCTCGACCTGATCGAGATCGCCCCCGACTTCACCTTGATGCAGCCCTTCGGCGGTCCGTTCTCGAGGGGCTTCGACAGAAGCCCGGGGCATCTGGCCGAACTGGCCAGCTACTTTCAGGACGGCGGGGTGAAAATGGAGTTGGTGCAAGCGTACGCATCGGGCGACATGGCGGTGCTCGCCGTGATCGAATGGGGGCATGGCAAGGTCGGTGGCCTGGACCAAGAATGGCCGCTCAGGGTGACGCTGGTTTTCCGACGTGAAAACGGCGAATGGCTGCTGGCGCACCGGCACGCCGATCCGCTGGTCCACAAGATAACTCTGGAGCAACTGTCGGCGCTGGCAAAGGGTTGAGCGGGAGCCGGACGTCTTGGTGCGACCGCCGCCGAAGGTGTGGCCGCAGTTCGATTGCGAAGAAGCGCTAAGCCTTGCGTTCCCAGCGTCGGTCCTGCGTCTGCTGCCAGTAGGTCACGGCGTGACCGGCTTCCTTCATCGTCTTCCAGTGGCCGCGGGCGGCTTCGAGCTGTGCCGCGTCATGGCCGTCGAACAGGAAGACGGCGCGCTCGTAGCCGGACAAGTTGGGCGGCGTCGCGCCGTCGACCAGGAAACGGATCTGAGCGGCATTCTGGTTGCCCTCGCCCGTGGTGAGCAGGATCGGCTGCTCGGCCGGATAGGCTTCGCGGTCGGTGGCATGCGCCAGGAAGGAATCGTCGCGAAAAATCCACAGATGCTGGTCGAGCGCGTCGCGGCGATCTTCCGTGCCGGTCTGCACCACCACGCGCCAGCCGCGCTCGACGCTGCGCTCGAGCAGGCCCGGCAGCGCCTCCTCGAGCGTCGATTCGGTCAAATGGTAGAACAGGATGTCGGTCATCCCGGAAACCTAACCCTCATAGTGGTCGCGGACCAGCCTATCGAGCAGCCTCACACCGAAACCCGAGCCCCAGGATTGGTTGATCTCGCTCGACGGCGCGCCCATCGCGGTGCCGGCGATGTCGAGATGCGCCCAGGGCGTGTCCTTGACGAAGCGCTGCAGGAACTGCGCGGCGATGATGGCGCCGCCATAGCGGCCGCCGATGTTCTTCATGTCGGCGTTCTTGGAATCGATCAGCTTGTCGTATTCAGGCCCGAGCGGCATGCGCCACAGCCGCTCCTGCGATGCCTGCCCGGCGCCGAAAAGCCGGCCGGCAAGTTCGTCATTGTTGGAGAAAAGGCCGGCATAATGCTGGCCGAGCGCCACCATGACGGCGCCGGTAAGCGTCGCCAGGTTGATCATGAATTTCGGCTTGAAACGGTCGTTGGCGTACCAGAGCGCATCGGCCAGCACGAGGCGGCCTTCCGCATCGGTGTTGAGCACCTCGATCGTCTGGCCCGACATCGAGGTGACGATGTCGCCGGGACGCTGGGCATGGCCGTCGACGGCGTTCTCGACCAGGCCGATGACGCCGACCACATTGGCCTTCGCCTTGCGCGCCGCGAGCGCACGCATAAGGCCGGTGACGGCGGCGGCGCCACCCATGTCGCCCTTCATGTCCTCCATGCCCGAGGCCGGCTTCATCGAATTGCCGCCGGTGTCGAAGGTGACACCCTTGCCGATGAAAGCGAGCGGCGCGTCCTTGGCCTTGCCGCCGTTCCAGCGCATCACCGCCAGGCGCGCGCCGCGCGGCGAGCCTTGCGCGACGCCGAGCAACGAGCCCATGCCGAGCTTCTTCATCTCCTTTTCAGCCAGGACCTCGACCTCGACGCCGAGCTGCTCCAGCGCCTTGACGCGCTCGGCGAATTCGACGGGCCCAAGCGCATTGGCCGGCTCGTTGACCAGATCGCGCGCAAGCAGCACGCCGTCGACCACCGCTTCCTCGCCGGCAAAAGCCTTCTTCGCGGCAGCGGGATCGGCGCAGTGAACGGTTACCCTGGCGGGCTTGCCCGACTTCGTGTCGGATTGGCCGTCTTCCTTGTCTTTCCTGGTCTTGTATTTGTCGAAGGAATAGCTGCGCAGCAGGATGCCGGCGGCAAGGCTCGCCGCCTGGCGACCGTCGGGCTGATACTCCGGCAGATCGAGGATGACGGCCACCTCGGTCGCCTTGCGCAGCGAAGCGGCAACGGCGCCACCGAGCTTCAGCCAGGCATAGTCGTCGAGGCTCGAGACCTTGCCGGCGCCGACCGCCACCAGCCGGTCGACCGGCGTTCCTTCCGGCGCCAGCACCTCGGCCGAGCTTGCGAATTTGCCGGAGAAATCGGCGACCGGAAAGGCGCGAGCCAATGCACCAGCCGGATCGCAGGCCTTCGCCGCCTCGCCGAGCCCGCCATCATCGGCCGCGAAGACGAAGACGCTGCCCTTTTTGGGCGCGGCGAATTTGGCGAAGGAAATGGATGGTCTCGACGTCATCAGGTCCTGCTTTCGGGGATGGCCGTAAGGTGCCGGCAAAGGTAATTTTCAACGGGCGAGAGGTTTGGCAAGAGTGCGCGACATTTGGTCGTTTTCCGCCATTTGGCAAGACTTTGGCCGAAATCGCGGTCTATATCGGCGCCACCATAGACAAAGGATTCGCCTCGGCACGGCCTTAGCTTGCTACCGCAACCTAATGTTAACCATCGATGTTTTGCATTTCTTATTCATTGGCGCGGAGACTCCGCCACGCCGGGGCAAGTGGCGTGGGGCGACAAACCGGAGCGAGCCGCCCATGACGCAGTTGTGCGGGCGCCGCCGGATCACTACCTTGTCGGCGGGCATGATGCCGTTCGGCAAAATCGAGAAAAGCCTTCATGAAGGTCGTTGAACGCTACATCATGCGCCGCGCGCTGACGATGTTCCTCGCGGCGCTGGTCTGGACGCTGGCGATCGTGTGGACCACGCAGGTGCTGGCCAAGATCGACCTCGTCACCGACAATGGCCAGTCGGCGCTGACTTTCTTCGAAGTCGCGGCACTCATCATCCCCTCGATCATCCCGATCGTGGTGCCGTTCGCCCTGGTGGTGGCGGTGGCGCAGACGCTGAGCGCCATGAACACCGATTCGGAACTCGCCGTGCTCGGCGCCGCCGGCGCCTCACGCTGGACGATCGCGCGGCCGATCCTGCTGCTCGCGATAGCGGCTTGCGCGTTTTCCTTCATCGTCGACAACGCCATCGATCCCTACGCCAGGCAGAAGAACCGCCAGCTGGTGGCAGCATCGCGCGCCGACCTTCTGTCGCTGATCATCCAGGAAGGCACGTTCCGCAAGATCGACGAAGGCCTGTTCCTGCAGGTTGGCGAGCGGCTTCCCGGCAACCGGCTCGGCGGCATCTTCGTGGCCGATTCACGCGAGGAAGGCGCCAGCCTGACCTACTACGCCAAGACCGGCAGCATCGTCGAAAAGGGCGACGAGAAGGTGCTGATGATGAATGACGGCGTCATCAACCGCAAATCGGTGACCGGCGACCTCTCCGTCATCCGCTTCACCTCCTATGCTTTCGACATGTCGGCGTTCATGTCGGCGGCGAACGACATCACGCTTTTGCCCAAGGACCGCACGACGCAATATCTGCTCAGCCCGGATCCCAACGACAAGATGTTCCAGCGAGAACCGGGCAGCTACCGGGCGGAGCTCAACCAGCGTCTCGCCGAATGGTCCTATTCGCTGGTGTTCGCGCTGATCGCGCTTGCCGTTGCGGGCGACGCGCGCTCGCACCGGGAGGCGCGCATCAATCCGCTGATCACGGCAATCGCGATAGCGCTTTTCGTGCGGTGGCTGGGCTTCTTCGCCGCAGGCAAGGCCGACAGGGTCTGGTACTATGTCTACCTGCTCTACGCTATACCGCTCATCGCCTCCGCGGTTTCGATCTGGTTCATCGTATCGTCGCGCACCATGGAATTGCCGGTCAGTTGGGCAGACTGGCTGACGGGCCTCGCCAAGCGTGCCGGCGACAACTGGACAACATTCAAGCTCTGGCTCGTCCGGCGCACTTCCGGCCAGGGAGCCTGACCATGGGCTGGACGCTGGGCCGCTATTTCTTTTTCCGTTACGTCTCGATCACCTTCTGGTTCTTCCTCGGCCTGCTGGCCCTGGTGTTCCTGATCGACTTTACCGAGCTTTCCGGCCGCACGACCGGGCTGCCCGGCTTCACCTACGGCACAGCCTTCGCCATTTCGGCGCTCAGGATGCCGATGATCATGCTGCAGACGGTGCCGTTCGTCGGACTGTTCTCGGCAATGGCAACTCTGGTGTCGCTCAACCGCCGTTACGAGCTGGTGATCGCCCGCTCGGCCGGCGTCTCGGCCTGGCAGTTCCTGTTTCCGTGCTGCGTCGGCGCGCTGATGTTCGGCGTGCTGTCGGTCGCCGTAATCAATCCGATCGCAGCGCACGGCTTTTCCTGGTCCGAGCAGATGGAGAACGACCTCAGGGCCGGCAAGTCGAACGCCGTCACGACCAACGTCACGCCCTGGCTCAGGCAGAAGACCGAATCGGGCGACACCATCATCGGCGCCCGCGCCATCCTCAATCAGGGGCTGGAGATGGCGGAGGCGGTGTTTTTCATCCTCGACCCGCAGGGCAACATCGCCGAACGCAAGGATGCAGCCAAAGCCTTCCTGCGCGACGGCTATTGGGACTTGCAGGACGTAAAGGTCTTCAAGGCGGGCAATATCCAGGCGCTGGCGTCCGACAGGGTGCCGACCAATCTCAAGCCGGAATTCGTGCAGGAGCGCCTGGCGCGCCCGGAAACCATCCCGTTCTACGAGCTGCCGCGCAAGATCGAGGTTGCGCGTTCCTTCGGACTCAAGGCGAACGCCTTCGCCATGCAGTTTGATTCGCTGGTGGCCTTGCCGTTCCTTCTCGTCGCCATGACGCTGATTGCTGCAACGGTTTCAATGCGATTTGCGCGAATGGGACAGTCGGCAACGATGATTCTGGGTGGCGTCGTGGCCGGCTTTCTGCTTTATGTCGTTTCGGTACTGGTCAAGGCATTCGGTGTAGCCGGATTCGTGCCTACTGTGGTGGCTGCATGGGTTCCGGTTGTCGTGGCTATGTTCTTTGGGGTGACGTTTCTGCTATACAAGGAAGACGGCTAGTGAGGGAGGCGGTTTTGCGCAGCCATAGGCAGGCCGGTTTGGCACGCCTCTATGGGGCGACTGCCTTGGCGTGTCTGTTCGCTTGCGCGGTGCCGACGGCATCCGCGCTGGCGCAGCAGATCACTGCCAAGTCCGTCCCTTCCGGCACGCAGATGCTGCTGGCCGCCGACACGCTTGTCTATGACAACGACAAGCACACGGTGACAGCCGTCGGCGGCGTGCAGATTGACTATGGCGGCAACAAGCTGGTCGCCCAGCGCGTGGTGTATAACCGCGACACCAAGCGCCTCGTCGCCAGCGGCGCCGTCGAGTTGATCAACAGCGACGGCACCAAGGTCAATTCCGACCATATCGACATCACCGACGACTTTGCCGACGGCTTTGTCAACGCGCTGCGCGTCGAGACGATAGACAAAGCCTATTTCGCCGCCGAGAGCGCGGAGCGCATGGGCGGCGTGCTCACCACCTTCCACAACGGCGTCTACACCGCCTGCGAGCCTTGCGAGGACAAGCCGGACAAAGCGCCGACCTGGCGCATCAAGGCGCGAAAGATCATCTGGAACGGCGAGAAGAAGACGGTCCGCTTCGAAAACTCGAATTTCGAGTTCTTCGGCTTCCCGCTCGCCTATCTGCCGGCCTTCGAGATCGCCGACCCGACGGTGAAGCGCAAGAGCGGCTTCCTGATCCCCGGCATCGTCTACAACAACCATCTCGGCGTCGGCATCAAAGTCCCTTATTATTTCGCCCTGTCTCCGACCTATGACCTGACCGTCACCGGCAGCGGCTATACCAAGCAGGGTTTCCTCGGCGAGGCCGAGTGGCGCCAGCGCTTCAACAACGGCCAGTACACGCTGAAGATTGCCGGCATCAACCAGCAGGATCCGAACGCGTTCATCGATACGCGCACGCTCGACATCAACCATGGCCATAACGTCAATTCCGGCCCGGAAGGCGACCCGAACAAGTTCCGCGGCATGATGGGCACCAAGGGCCAGTTCGCCATCAATGAGCGCTGGGATTTCGGCTGGGACGTGCTGCTCCAGACCGACAAGGAATTCTCGCGCACCTACAACATCGAAGGCTACAGCGACCTCGTCCACCAGTCGTCGATCTATCTTACGGGCTTGAGCGACCGCAATTATTTCGACGTTCGCGCCATGCGCTTCGAGGTACAGGAAGACACGCTCTCCAGCGATCCGACGTCGCGCTCGGCCAAGCAGCCCTGGGTGCTGCCGTCGCTCGACTACGCCTATATCCCCGACACGTCGGTGGCCGGCGGCCAGTTGTCATTCAACGTCAATACACGCGTGATCAGCCGCAACCGGCTGGATGCTGTGCTGGCCAATCCGATCGACAGCACTTCCATCAACAATGTGCGCGGCATCGAAGGCGAGTCGAGCCGGTTGACGGCGGAAGCCGAGTGGAAGCGCACCTTCACCACGGATGGCGGTCTGCAACTGACGCCTCTGCTCGCCTTCCGCGGCGATGCCGGTTACGTCAACGCCAATTCGGCTTCGCTCGCCGCCGTCAACCAGATGGGGACGAATCTCGGCGAGGACGACGACATGCGTTCCTCGCTTGCCCGCTACATGGCCACCCTCGGGCTCGAGGCGCGCTGGCCGCTGCTGTTCTCGATGGCGAACTCCAGCCATGTCCTGGAGCCGACGGCGCAGGTGTTCGTGCGCCCGAACGAGCAATATGTCGGCGGGCTGGCCGTCCCGAACGAAGACGCGCAGAGCTTCGTCTTCGACGCCACCACGCTGTTCGAGCGCGACAAATTCTCGGGCTATGACCGCATAGAAGGCGGCACGCGCGCCAATGTCGGCTTCCGGTATTCAGGCGCCTATGACAATGGCTGGGCCACGAATGCAATTTTCGGCCAGTCATACCAGCTCGCGGGCGAAAACTCCTTTGCCGCGCCCGACCTCGTCAATGTCGGGGCCGAGTCCGGCCTGGACAAGCAGACCTCGGATTATGTCGGTCTTGTCGGCTTCAACAGCCCGAGCGGTTTCTCCGGCTCGCTGAGCGGGCGTTTCGACGAGCAGACATTCGAGGTCAGGCGCGCCGAAGTGAAGGCCGCCTATTCCAGCCTGCCGATATCGGTCAGCGCCAAATACGCCTTCATCGAGGCGCAGCCGCTCTATGGCTTCACCACCGACCGCCACGAGCTCACGCTCGGCGCTTCGACCCATCTGGCGCAGAACTGGCGGCTGTTCGGCACCGGCACCTACGACATCGAGACAAATGTGCTGGTCAAGGACGGCGTCGGCTTCGCCTACAACGATAGCTGCTTCACTTACATCATGACGTATTCGCAGACGCGCGACACCGTCACCAAGGAAGTGTCGCAGAACATCGGTTTCAACCTGTCGTTCCGCACGCTCGGCGATTTCGGTTCGTCAACAAGCGCGGTCGATACCATCCAGTGATCAAGCGGCGGGCGCGCGGTCTCCGAGCCGTGCGCCGGCTGGGGCGCTGATGGGCTTTGGTCTTGATTTGGAGCGTGTTCCTTCGAAAATGGGCGCGTTTCCCAAGGCCATGCGTCGGCGACATCGTTTCGCCGCATAAGATGGGCATGGGGTCGACTGCATCCGCAAGCGTTCGGAGGACGCGCGGCGCCGCGATGGCGGGAAACTCGGGATGGGGAAAAATTAGGAAGGTAAGATGAGGAAATACCTGTTTTCAGCGGGATTCGCGCTTCTGGTGGCGGCCTCGATTTCGGTCACGGCTGTCGTGCGGCCTGCTTTCGCCGCTGAGATCAAGTATGTCGTCAACAACATGCCGATCACCACCGGCGACATCGCGCACCGCGCCGCCTTCTTCAAGCTGCAGCACAAGAAGGGTGATGCCGCGCAGGAGATGATCGACCAGACCCTGCGCCTGGCCGAGGCCAAGCGGCTCGGCATCCACATCACCGACCAGCAGGTCGACGCCGCCTACCAGCGCTTTGCCTCGGGCAACAAGATGCCGCTGGCGAAACTCGACGCGATCATGGCGCAGTCGGGCGTCACCAAGGAACATTTCAAGGAATTCATCCGTGCCCAGATGGCCTGGAACCAGGCGCTCAGCGCGCGCTACCGCTCCGGCGAAGGCGGCTCGGTGACCGAGCAGGACGCCGTGCGGCGCATGCTGGACAAGGGCGGCGCCAAGCCGACCGCGACGGAATACATGCTGCAACAGGTGATCTTCGTGGTTCCGGCATCGGAGCGCGCCGGCACGCTCGCCAAGCGCAAGCACGAGGCCGACGCCATGCGCGCCCGCTTCAGCAGCTGCAGCACCACGCGGGAATTCGCCAAGGGCCTGATCGACGTCACCGTGCGCGACCTCGGCCGCGTGCTGGCGCCGCAATTGCCGTCCGACTGGGCCGAGCAGATCAAGGCGACCAAGGTCGGCGCCGCGACGCCGACGCGCGAGACCGAGCGCGGCGTCGAGTTCATCGGCATCTGCTCCTCGCGCGAGGTTTCCGACGACAAGGCCGCACAGATGGTGTTCCAGGCGGAAGGCAGCAACGACAAGGACGCCGACGAGCTCAGCAAGAAATATGTCGCCGAGCTGCGCCAGAAGGCCAAGATCGTCGAACGCTAGAGCCGGATGATTTCAGGTCGAGTCGACCTGAAATCTGAATCCGGCTCTAAATCAAAGAGATAGGGCATGATGTCGTCCGAAGACCGCTGCACACTTTTCGGCATCATGCTCTGAGCGACAAGCGTGCGATGCCGCAGCCAGCCGACCGCATGAGCACGCAGAAGACCCACGCGCCGCTGGCGCTCAGTGTCGGCGATCCGTCGGGCATCGGGCCTGAGATCGCCATCGCCGCCTGGCAAGCTGGCGACAGCGCCGGTGTGCCGCCCTTCTATCTGCTTGCCGACCCCGCTTTGATCGAAGCCCGCGCCCGCCTGGTCGGCGCGAATGTGACGATCGCCGAGACCTTGCCCGGACAGGCGGCGCACCACTTTGCCCGGGCTCTGCCTGTCGTTCCGCTCGATGCGCGTCATTTCGACAGCCCGGGACAGCCGAACCCGGCCAACGCCGCCGGCACCATCGAGGCCATCGACCGCGCCGTCGCCGACTGTCTCGCCGGCCACGCCGCGGCGATAGTCACCTGCCCGATCTCCAAGAAGCCGCTTTATGATGCCGGATTTGGCTTTCCCGGCCACACTGAATATCTGGCGCACCTGGCTTCGCGCCACACCGGCAGGGATGTGACGCCGGTGATGTTGCTGGCGGGACCCGATCTGCGCACCGTTCCGGTGACCATCCACATCGCTTTGGCCGAAGTGCCGAAGCTGCTCACGACGGAGCTGATCGTCGCGACCGCGCGCATCACCGCCGCCGATCTCGAGGTCCGCTTCGGCATTGCGCGGCCGAAGCTTGCGATCGCCGGACTCAACCCGCATGCCGGCGAAGGCGGCGCCATGGGCCTGGAGGATGCTGCGATCGTGACCCCGGCCGTCGAGATGCTCAAAGCGGAAGGGATCGACGCGATCGGACCGCTGCCGGCTGACACGATGTTTCATCCGCGCGCGCGCGCTTCCTATGACGCGGCGCTCTGCATGTATCACGACCAGGCGCTGATCCCGGCCAAGACTTTAGCCTTCGACGAGGCGGTGAACGTGACGCTGGGCCTGCCCTTTATCCGAACCTCGCCCGATCACGGCACCGCTTTCGACATTGCCGGCAAGGGTATCGCGCGCGCCGACAGCCTGATTGCCGCGCTAAGGCTGGCGCGCCGGCTGGCCGACAGCGGACGGCAGGCCACCGCCGCGTGAGGATCCATTGAGCGGGCGCACCACAATCGACGGGTTGCCGCCGTTGCGCGAGGTGATCGAGCGGCATGGCCTGCAGGCCAAGAAGGCGCTCGGGCAGAATTTTCTGCTCGACCTCAACCTGACAACCAAGATCGCGCGAGCCGCCGGCGATCTCGGCGAGGCGACGGTGATCGAGGTCGGCCCAGGCCCGGGCGGACTGACGCGGGCGCTTCTCTTCAACGGCGCGCGGCGCGTGATCGCCATCGAGCGCGACGAGCGCTGCCTCGAAGCGCTGGCCGAGGTCTCCAGCCATTATCCCGGTCGCCTGGAGGTCATTCCCGGCGATGCGTTGAAGACGGATTTTGCCGCGCTTGCCGGCGCGGCGAACGGCGGGCCGGTGAAGATCGTTGCCAACCTGCCCTACAATATCGGCACCGAGCTTCTGATCCGCTGGCTGACGGTGGCCGATTGGCCGCCCTTCTACCAATCGATGACGCTGATGTTCCAGCGCGAGGTGGCGGAGCGCATCACCGCGGTCCCGGACAGCGACGGCTATGGCCGGCTCGGCATCCTGGCCGGCTGGCGCACCGAGGCGAAGATCGCCTTCGACGTGCCGCCGCAGGCATTCACGCCGCCGCCGAAGGTCACCTCATCGGTGGTGCATCTGGTGCCGCGCTTATCTCCCCTGCCCGTGGACGCCAGAAAGCTGGGCCGCGTCACCGAGGCCGCCTTCGGCCAGCGCCGCAAGATGCTCAGGCAAAGCGTGAAGAGCCTTGGCGGCGAGGCGTTGCTGACGCGGGCCGGCATTGACCCGACGCGGCGGGCCGAGACGCTCAGCGTCGAGGAATTCGTAAGGTTGACGAACGCGGTTTGACCGCCAGCGTCACTGGAATCCAGAACCCGGCGCCATAGATAGTCAGGCGAAACCAGCCGGAGCCTGCAATGCCTGCCTATGTCATTTCCGATGTCACTATCCGCGACAGGGAGGCGTTCGAAACCTACCGAACTCGCGCCGCGGCCTCCATCGCCGCGCATGGCGGACGCTATCTCGTTCGTGGCGGCGAGGTGGAGACACTGGAGGGGAGTTGGAAACCCGGGCCGCTCATCGTCGTCGAGTTTCCCGACATCGAGATCGCGCGGCGCTGGTATCACTCCGGCGATTACGCGGCCGCACTTGAGGTTCGCGACGCTGCGCTTAGCCGCAACCTCATTCTGATCGACGGGATCAGTTCGTGACGCGGCGAATTGCCCGAAAACGGCCGCGCACGATCAAGCTGAGGCGCTTTTTGCCGAGAAACGGGCGGCAACGGGTCGCAAATAGAGGTCTGGTTCACTTTTGCTTTTTGTACCGCCGCAGGCCGGCGCTGCCCCTCATCCGACCCTTCGGGCCACCTTCCCCCAGTAAGCGGCGAGAAGGAAAGATCACCCCGTCTTCTCGTCCAGCAATCCCGAAATGAAGTCGAACAGCCCAGGCCGCCTGTCTCGGCGAAGCCGCTCCGCCGTGACGATGGCGCGGACCTCGGCGAAGGCGCGGTCGAGATCGTCGTTGACGATGACGAAATCGTATTCCTTCCAATGCTCGATCTCGAGGCGGGCGTTCTTCAGCCTGGTCTCGATGACCGATTCCTGGTCCTCGGCGCGGCGCTTCAGGCGCGCCTTCAATTCCTTCATCGACGGCGGCAGGATGAAGATCGAGACGATGTCGGCGCGCATCTTCTCCTTGAGCTGCTGGGCGCCCTGCCAGTCGATATCGAACAGCATGTCGCGGCCTTCGGCCAGCGCGATTTCGGCCGGCTCGCGCGGCGTGGCATAGCAATTGCCGTGCACTTCGGCCCATTCCAGCAGCGCATCGGAATCGCGCAGCCGCTCGAATTCGCGCATGGTGCGGAAGTGATAGTGGACGCCCTCGATCTCCGAACCGCGGCGCGGCCTTGTCGTGACGGAGACCGAAAGCTCGAGACTTCCATCGCTTTCGAGAAGATTGCGCGCGATGGTCGACTTGCCGGCGCCCGACGGCGACGACAGCACCAGCATCAATCCGCGGCGGCGGATGCGGGACCCCAGATCCCTGGCGGCCGTCGGCTCCTTGGCAACCATCCCGTCACTCCAGATTCTGGACCTGCTCGCGAAACTGGTCGACCACCGCCTTGAGCTCCAGCCCGATCGCGGTGACCGCGGCAGCGTTCGACTTGGAGCATAAGGTATTCGATTCGCGATTGAATTCCTGCGCCAGAAAATCGAGCTTGCGGCCGACGGCGGCGCCGCTTTTAAGCAGCGCGCGCGCCGAAGCGACATGCGTCTTCAACCTGTCGATCTCCTCGCGGATGTCGGCCTTGCTGGCGAGGAAGGCCGCTTCTTGGTGCAGCCGGATGGCGTCGAGATTGGCCGAAGCATCCGTCAAGAGGCGCACCTGCTCGGCGATACGCTCGCGGATTGCCGCGGGCTCGCGCGACGGGTCGGCCTCGGCCTTCAGCGTCAGCGCCTCGATGATATCGACATGGCCGGCAAGAAGCGCGCCCAGCGCCGCGCCCTCGCTGCGGCGCGCCTGCTCCAGCCCGGCGAGCGCCATCTCGAGCGCAGACAGGATCGCGGCGTCGAGAGCGGCCCGCTCCTCCTCCGTCTCCACGGCTTCGGGAATGTCGAGCACACCGCGCAGGGAGAGCAGGCCGTCGGCGGTGGCGGGCTCGGTGCCGAACTGCTCCTGCAAACGCCTGGCCAGCCCTGCCAGGTCCTTGAGGAACGCCTCGTTGACCACCGGCTGGATTTGCCTTGCGGCGGCGCGGCCGACGGTCAACGTCGCCTGGAAATTGCCGCGCGCGAAACGCTTCTGAACGGTCTGCCGGACGGCCGTCTCCAGCCTGTCGAAACCCTGCGGCAATCTCAGCCTCACCTCGGCGCTCTTGCCGTTCACCGATTTCACCTCCCAGGCTATCGAGGTGCCCTCGCTTTCAGCGGCGCACCGCGCAAAACCGGTCATGCTTTGCAGGCTCATTGCCCTGTCGTCCCCCTGTCGCAGCCAAGGCATGCGTTGCCCAGCGCTGCGCGCCCAAAAATCGCCGGACGATCGGCCGGCGTCCCCTCAAAACATGAATATGGCCTCGCGTCAAAGGACGCGTTCTTCTGCGTGGTGCATGTCGTTTCCCAAAACCGCTGGCGCACTTTTGGGCGACATGCAGTGAGTTTCGATGCATGTCGTTTTCCCAAAACCGCTGTGCGCTTTTGGGCGACATGCATTGCGCCTATTGCGCGTCGTCGCCGCCGGCGTCGCCATTCTCGCCATTGGCCCCGGCGTCGCTGCTGTCGGCGTTGCCATCGGGGGCTGCCGGCGCCGTCGTCTGGCCCGAGGCCTTGGCGGCGGCATCAGCCTGCTTCTTCTGCAGCGCCCGGTAACGGGCGACGTTCTGGTTGTGCTCTTCCAGCGTCGCTGCGAAGACATGGCCGCCATTGCCGTCGGCGACGAAATAGAGGTCGTCGGTCTTGGACGGATTGGCGACCGCTTCAAGCGCCGCTCGGCCCGGATTGGCGATCGGCGTCGGCGGCAGGCCCTTGATCATGTAGGTGTTGTAGGGCGTCTGCTTGTCGAGGTCGGACTGGTAGATCGGCCGGTCCGCCGGCTTTCCCTTGCCGCCGAACAGGCCGTAGATGATGGTCGGGTCGGACTGCAGCCGCATGCCCTTGGCCAGGCGGTTGAGGAACACCGCGGCGACGCGGGAGCGCTCGTCGCTCCTGCCCGTTTCCTTCTCGACGATCGAGGCGAGCGTGACGAAGTCGTCGATGTTGGCGATCGGCAGGTCGGCCGCGCGATGCGACCAGACATCCTCGACCAGCTTCTTCTGGTCGGCAACCAGCTTGTCGACCATTTGCTGCCTGGTGGCGCCGCGGGTGAAGCGCAGCGTGTCGGTGGCGATGGTACCTTCCGGCGGCAAGGTCGGCGGCATGTCGCCGGTGAGCGCCTCCTGATCGGCGACGCGCTGCAGCGCCTGCTCGACCGTCAGCCCTTCGGGAATGGTAAGCGAGTACATCACCGACTTGCCGCTCTTGAAGAGCTCCATGATGTCGCGCATCGAGGCGCGCGGCTTGATGGCGTATTCGCCGGCCTTGAGCGCCGATTCATTACCCGTGGCGCGCACGCCGAGCCGGAAGATGCGGGCATCGCTGATCAGGCTGCGGCGTTCCAGCTGGTCCGCAATCTCCTGCACGCCGGTGTTCGGCTTGATCATGAAGGTGTCGCCATTGGCGGACGGGCCGGGCTCGACGAAAGCCTGCATGCCGAAATAGAGCGCCGCACCCGAGGCGATGACCGCAAGGATAACCATGGAGAGGAAGAAGTTCAGGAACACGACGAACTGGCTGCGCGAGGCGCGCGAGCGCTTCGACGGCGGCGGCGTGCCGGCTTCCGGGCGCAACGCCTCGGCCGCAGTCTTCGGCATGATCGGCACCTTTGTGCCCTGCCGTGCGAAATCCCCGTCGCCGCCCGGATTTGTGCTCCCAGGATTTGTGCTCATGGCGCGCCCTACCGTCTGATCTTGCAACGAATCCCCTAGCTACAAACTAGGGGAGAATTTGGCAAAAATGACGGCAGGTGGCGGGACTGCCGGCTGGTTGTCTTTTTCTGAGCAATCCCGGGGCGGAAAGCGCTGAGCACTCTTTCCGGGATTGCTCCCGTTGGCCTTTCAGCCATTGTAGCGCTGGAACACGAGCGAGGCGTTGGTGCCGCCGAAGCCGAAGGAATTCGACAGCGCGACATCGATCTGACGCTGGCGCGGCTTGTTCGGCACGAGATCGATCGCCGTCTCGCGTTCCGGATTGTCGAGATTGATGGTTGCCGGCGCGACGTTGTCGCGGATGGCGAGGATCGAGAAAATCGCTTCCGCGGCACCCGCGGCGCCCAGCAGATGGCCGATCGACGACTTGGTCGACGACATCGAGATCTTCGAAGCGGCATTGCCGACCAGCCGCTCGACGGCGCCGAGCTCGATCGTATCGGCCATGGTCGAGGTGCCGTGCGCGTTGATGTAGTCGACGTCGGCCGGCGAGAGTTTCGCCCGGTTCAGCGCCGCCGTCATGCAGCGGAAGGCGCCGTCGCCATCTTCGGCCGGCGCGGTAATATGGTGGGCATCGCCGGTCAGGCCATAGCCGGTGACCTCGGCGTAAATCTTGGCACCGCGGGCCTTGGCGTGCTCCAGCTCTTCCAGGACGACAACGCCCGCGCCCTCGCCCATGACGAAGCCGTCGCGGTCGCGATCATAAGGACGCGAAGCTGTTTCGGGGCTGTCATTGCGCTCGGTGGACAGCGCCCGGCAGGCCGCGAAGCCGGCAATCGACAGCCGGGTGACCGGCGCCTCGGCGCCGCCGGCCAGCATCACATCGGCATCGCCCCACATGATCAGCCGGGCGGCGTCGCCAATGGCGTGCGCGCCGGTCGAGCATGCAGTGACCACCGCATGGTTCGGGCCCTTCAGGCCGTGGCGAATGGAAACCTGGCCAGAAACCAGATTGATGATCTGTCCGGGGATGAAGAAGGGGCTGATGCGGCGCGGGCCGCGTTCCTTCAGGATCATCGCGTTCTCGGCGATGCCGTCGATGCCGCCGATGCCGGAGCCGATCAGAACGCCGGTGGCGCACTGGTCCTCATGTGTCTCAGGCTTCCAGCCGGAATCGGCCAGCGCCTCGTCGGCGGCGGCGATGCCATAGAGAATGAATTCGCCGATCTTGCGCAGTTCCTTCGGCTCGAGCACAGCCTCCGGATTGAAGGTGCCGTTCGAGCCGTCGCCGCGCGGAATGATGTGGGCGATCTTGCAGGCAAGATCGTCCACCTCGAATTCGGTGACACGCCGGCAGGCGCTGCGGCCGGAGAGCAATTCCCGCCAGCTATGCTCGACGCCCATGCCGAACGGCGAAAGCAGGCCAAGGCCCGTGACGACGACACGCCTCATCGCAGGTCCTCCCCGGTTATGCCTGCGAAAGAACTCAGGCCGAGGCCTTGTCGATATACTTGACGGCGTCGCCGACGGTGAGGATGGTCTCGGCCGCATCGTCCGGAATCTCGACGCCGAACTCTTCTTCGAACGCCATGACGAGTTCAACCGTGTCGAGGCTGTCCGCGCCCAGATCGTCGATGAAGCTCGCCTGCTCCGTCACCTTGTCGGCATCGACGCCGAGATGCTCGATGACGATCTTCTTGACGCGCTCTGCGGTGTCACTCATTTGGGGCAATCCTCGTCTTAGGTTGTCTATCTTCGTTAGCGGGCGGAATGCCGCTAATCAAGCTGAAAGATGGTCTTGCGGGCAACGCAACGCCACAGGACCGGTTTTTGCCCGAACCGCCGGGTTGCGGGCCGCATTACACGAAAAATGACGGGCGTCCAAGCCGAAATGGCTGTTTTCACAGGCGCCCGCCCTGCCTCAGATCATTGCCATGCCGCCGTTGACGTGAATGGTCTGGCCGGTGACATAGGCCGCCTCATTGGAGGCGAGATAAGCGACGGCGGACGCCACTTCAACGCTGGTGCCCATGCGCCGGGTCGGGATCGCGGCCATGATCGTCTCTTTCTGCTTGTCGTTGAGCTTGTCGGTCATGGCCGATTCGATGAAGCCCGGGGCGACGCAGTTGACGGTGATGTTGCGGGTGGCGATCTCCTGCGCCAGCGACTTGGAAAAGCCGATCATGCCTGCCTTGGAGGCGCAGTAATTGGTCTGGCCGGGATTGCCGGTGACGCCGACCACCGAGGTGATGTTGATGATGCGGCCATGGCGGCGGCGCATCATCGGATGGGTCAGTTCGCGGGTCAGCCGGAACACAGCGGTGAGGTTGACCTCGATCACCGAATCCCAGTCGGCGTCCGACATGCGCACGAACAGGCCGTCCTTGGTGATGCCGGCATTGTTGACCAGGATGTCGACGCCCTCGAGATCGGCCTCCGCTTTCTGGCCGAGCGCCTTGACCGCGTCGCGGTTCGTCAGGTCCGCCGGAAACAGTTTTACGCGGTCGCCCAATTCGCCCGCCAAGGCTTCCAGCTTCTCCACACGGGTGCCGTGCAGGCCGACGATCGCGCCCTGGCTGTGCAGCACCCTGGCGATCGCCTCGCCGATGCCCCCCGATGCGCCGGTGACGAGCGCCTTGCGGCCGGTCAGTTCGAACATATCTTCAACCTCATTTTTCCAGACGGCTGCAAGCAGTCGCGCTCCGTATACGTCATATCGTCCAAGTCACGCTAGACAAGCATCGGACATTGGCGAAGGCCTCCTTCCCGTCGTCATCCACGGGCGGAGCGGGAGCGAAGCGGACGCGTAGACCCGAGGATCCATGCCGTGACATTGGCCGAAGGATGCAACGGAGCAGAATTCTGCACCGCGGCGGCACTTCCAAGTCACGGCATGGATTCTAGGGTCTGCGCGCGTCGCTTCGCTCCTTGCTCCGCCCTAGAATGACGAAAACGGGGCCTCACCCCAAAGCCGCCAGCGCGGCCTCGACTTCTGCCGCCGTGCCCACGGCGCCGGTGGCGATGTCGCGGTTGATGCGGCGCGCCAGGCCCGACAGCACCTTGCCTGCGCCGACTTCATAGAGGCTCGCGACGCCGTTGGCGCCAAACCATTCCACCGTCTCTCGCCAACGTACGCGGGCGACCACCTGCTCGACCAGGCGGCGGACGATCTCATCGGGGTCGCTGGTCGGGGTTACGGTGACGTTCGAGACGATCGGAACCACCGGCGCGGATTTCGCGACACCGGCCAGCGCCTCGCGCATTATGTCGGCGGCAGGCGTCATCAGCGCCGAATGAAAGGGGGCGGAAACCTGCAGCATCAGCGCCCGCTTGGCGCCTTTTTCGGTGCACAGCTTCGCCGCCAGCTCGACCGCCGGCCTGGCGCCGGAGATCACCAGCTGGCCGCCGCCATTGTCGTTGGCGACCTGGCAGACGGAGCCGTTGCCGACCTCGCGAGCTGCCTCGGCGCAAGCGGCCTCGACGTCGGCCTGTTCCAGCCCGATGATCGCGGCCATGGCGCCCTCGCCGGCCGGCACCGCCGCCTGCATGGCGTTGCCGCGGGTCCGAAGCAGCCGCGCCGCGTCGCCGACCGAAACGAAGCCGGCCGCAGCAAGCGCGGAATATTCACCAAGCGAATGGCCGGCGACATAAGCCACCTTGTCCTTCAGCGAGAAGCCGCGCGCTTCGAGCGCGCGCATCGCCGCCAGCGACACCGCCATCAGCGCCGGCTGGGCATTGGCGGTCAGCGTCAGCGTCTCTTCCGGCCCTTCCCAGATGAGTTTCGACAGTTTTTCGCCGAGCGCTGCGTCCACTTCCTCGAAGACGCGACGCGCTTCGGGGAATGCATCGGCGAGGTCCTTGCCCATGCCGACGGCCTGGCTGCCCTGTCCCGGAAAGGTGAATGCGACGGCCATTTTGAGGTCTCTCCAGAGGCTGGTTTTGTCTGCCTCTGGCGCAAGGCGGACAGCCAAGTCAAGCCCGCAGGCGTCTCTTCGGCCTGCATTTCGGTCGGAAATCCTGCTGACTGCCTGTTCCAAAAGGCCTTTTACTTGATCACACCTGATGAAAACCGCTCACGTTTAGTTTGCTGGCTCTTCTTATTTCCGCCACAGGCGCTAGCTTTGCGTGACATTTCGATGACAGTGGCGTGACGCGAGTGGAAGACGCGTGACAAGGGCCGGGGAAGCAAAGTGGCAAGGATCAGGAAAGGCGCGGCCAAACCCGCGCCGCAATTTTTGGAAGACGATCCGTCCACCGGCTATCTGCCGGGACGAGCCTGGCCGACCGTACGCTACGGCCTGTCGACGCTTCTTGCCTCAGCCCTGCTCGTCTTCGCGATCGAGCTGATCGTACGCGGCGATTTCTTCGGCACAGTCGATTTCTTCATGCAGCCCTTCAAGCCCGGCTGGACCACCATCATCGTCTTCGCCCTGGTGCTGCTCGGGCTGGACGCCATACTCGGCCGAAGCCACCAGAGCCTGATGATCGTGGCGCCGCTGACACTGGCGCTGGCCTTTGTCGGCCACCAGAAATCGCGTTACCTCGGCGACCCGCTCTATCCCACGGATTTCCTGTTCGCCCGCCAGATCATGGCGCTGATGCCGCTCCTGGTGCGCGAGCGCCCGTGGACGGCCGTCATGCTGGCGGTCGGCATCGTCGGCGGTCTGACGCTGCTCGTCTATGGCTGGCGGACCTGGCGCCGGCGAGTACCCATCCTCAGCCGCAAGGGCCGCCTGGCGCGGCTGGCGCTTGCCGTGCCGCTGCTCGCCTTCTTCGTCTCGATCATGGACTACGCCACCTTCTCGTGGACGCGCGACCGGCTGCAGATCATCCCGATCATGTGGGACCAGAAGGAGAACTACGCCTCCAACGGCTTTGCGCTGGCCTTCGCGATGAACGTGCCGATGGCGCATGTCGCGGCGCCGCCCGGCTATTCCGAGAAGACGATGGCCGCGATCCAGCGCCCCGACGCCGCCGCTTCCATGCCGGACGAGAAGCCGGATATCGTGGTGGTGATGAGCGAATCCTTCTGGGATCCGACGCACCTGCCCGGCGTCACCATCAAGCCCGACCCGATCCCGACGGTCAGGGCGTTGCGCTCCGGCTCGATGTTCTCGCCCGAGTTCGGCGGCATGACCGCCAATATTGAGTTCGAGGCGCTGACCGGCTTTTCCAACGCCTTCCTGCCGGCCGGCTCGATCCCCTATCAGCAATATGTGCGCACCCCGACCCCGTCGCTGGCGACCTTCCTGAAGAGCCAGGGTTACCGGGCGCGCGCCATCCATCCCGGCACCAACTGGTTCTGGAACCGCGGCGCCGTCTATGCCGATTTCGGCTTCAACGACTTCCGCTCCGAAGAGACGCTGCCGCCGATGGAAAAGCGCGGGCCGCTGGCTTCCGACGCGGCGATGACCGACGAGATCATCCGCGAGGCCGACACCAGCGACGATCCGGTGTTCCTGTTCGCCGTCAGCCTGCAGAACCACGGTCCTTACGAGCCCTACCGCTACTACAACCCGACGCATTCGATCGACGCGCCGATCAGTTCCTGGGCGCGGGAATCGCTGCTTTCCTATGCCGAGGGGTCGGCCGACGCCGACCGCGGCCTGCAGCGCCTGATCGATTGGGCGAAGGCCCGCCAGCGGCCGACCATCATCGCCTTCTTCGGCGACCATCTGCCGCCGCTCGGACCCGTCTATGTCGAGACCGGCTTCCTCAAGGACAATGTCGCGCCGCGCAAGGAGCCGGCGGTCGCCGCGCTCGAACACCACGATACGCCTTTGGTTATCTGGTCGAACCGCTCCGGTCCGGTCGAGAACATCGGCTCGGTGAGCCCGGCCTTCCTGCCCTATCATATCCTGACCACGGCAGGCATCAGCCACCCCTATTACACCGGCTTCCTCGGCGCGCTGCGCGAACACTACCGGGTGGTCGACCGCAACCTGCTCCTGTCGCCCGTGGGCGAAGCAACGCCGGATTGGGCGAGGCAGAAGCAGATCGATCCGAAGATCAACGATTTCCGGCTCATCCAATACGACATGATGTTCGGCAAGCGGCTCTCGGCGCCCGACTTCTTCCCCGAGACAGTGAACAGGCTGGTTGCGCATACAAGCTGAGCTGAGCGGCGGTCACAGCCGATCGCGGCTATCCCGGGAAACGATGCTTCGATGCCGGGCCTTGGAAAGGTTTTGTCGCTGCGATTTAGAGCAATTCCAGGAAAAGTGTGAGCGGTTTTCCGTCCGAAATTGCGTAAAAAACAAAGAGATAGGGCGTCTCGCCGTTTCCGTAAAACGGTGAAACGCACTAGACGTCAAAAGCCTGGAACGGGCTGGACCTTTCCACTCAGCCGAGCGCCAAGAGTCAAAGCGGCCGGAAAATTCTTGATCACGGCGCGCATGGCCGACGCGCCACCTGGCCCAAGCGCTATTTTGGCAATCAAGGCCGCGGCACGCAGACGGGTCGAGAATTGCCGACGCCATTCGCGTTCGTAGCGATGCCCGGCGGCGTCGCGGTCCTCGCGACGTTTGCCCGATACGATCAGTTCTCGCGCAAGCAGCCAGCCCGATTGCAGCGCCATCGAAATCCCTTCGGCGATGACAGGATGCGACTCGCCCGCGATGTTGCCGACACGGAAGATGCCCTGATCGTAACCGGCCCGGATGCCCGGATGAATCGGTCCCGCAGCCAGCCATGGGCCATCCAATTCGGCACCTGCCAGCGCAGTTCGCACGCCTCGGCACGAGGCCAGGACGTGGCGCGACACCGCATCCGCAGCCGCAATATTCCCAAAGCGCCGGCGCAGCCCGGATAGAACATCGCGGCGGATACAGCAGGAGATTGAAACCCGACCATTGTCCGCAGTTACCATCCCGCCATATCCGCCTGGGAATACCAGCAGCGGCATCAGATCGGGCGCCAGCGCGGCGCCGGTAAAATGCGCCTTGAAGCCGAAAAGGTCGGAGGGTTGGCTCGTTCTTTCAAGCTGGCTCGGAAGTTTCCCGGTTTCCCAGGATCCGTGCGCGGCAATGATGACGGGTGTGCTGAGCAGCTTCTGTTGCTGGTCAGATTCCACAGTCAGAAATTGCAAGTCATCGCGCCGGCAGATGGCGACTGCCTTGCAAGGCTGGAGGATCTCGACACCCGCACGTTCGGCAGCCTGCAGCAGGATGGTGTCCAGACGATCGCGGCCGAGCGCGCGGCCGAGACCCGTCTTGGCGCTCGGCATTCGCGCCTGCGCCGAGACATCGCCCGAAAAGAACCCGACGCGCCTTATCTCGGGGCCGGCTTCCGCGCGCCAGCTCTCGCCGACGCCCAGCTGATCGAGCAAGGCAAGGCTGGTGCCCGACATGAATTCGCCGCAGACCTTGCGGCGAGGAAATACCACCTTCTCCACCATTGCCACCGACCAACCATGTTGGGCGAGTGCAATGGCGGTGGAACTTCCGGCAGGACCGGCACCGATGACAATTGCGTCGTGCATCATTTCGTGTCGGGCGTGCTGGCGCCGACAAATCCTTGCGTAAACAGGCCTCTGCGGCCCTCCATCACGGGCCTTCCACCTGACAGTTGCCACAATTGTGAAAGTTCCGCGCCGCGAAAACCGGCGCGCACACTTTGCGCTGCATCATTCAGCGTTACCGCGCAGGCGCCGATCAATCGCAGGAACCGTGTCGCCACAAGCGGCACCTGGGCTCTCAACGGCTCCGTGGCGACGAGCATCGGGGCCATCGTCATCATCCGAGAAAACAGCTCCTGCAGACGCATGTCGTCGAAGTGGTGGAGGATAAGGTTGGCGCAAACAAGGTCGAAGGGCCTGTCCTGGGTCCAATCGAACAGATCCGCAGTCATGGGCTGCGCCCGCCAACCCAATTCAGCGAAAGAGCTGCGCAAGTCCTCGCCTATCAGGCCGATCCTGTCGACCATGACGATCTCGACGTCGGGCCAATGGCGCGCCATCAGCCGCGCCACCGCCAGCATGAACTTTCCATCGCCGGCGCCTATTTCGAGGATGCGCAGCGGCGGCTTTTGCACGTTTTGCCGCATCAGCGATGCCATGATCCTGGCCTGGAACATCAATGCATTGATGCGAACGAGATCGCGACGGGATGCAATCGCACGGGGATCGTCAGCCGGGAGGCCGTCGAGGAGTTCTGGCTCCAGATGCCGGATGTCCATGTCGGTCATGCGATGGATCGGAAATCTAGGCTTCAGCCGGCAATCCGGCAAATAGAATTCGCTCGTATCTTCATGGCCGCGCGCTGCTGGGCCGCGGAACCCGCATTTGAACCCAACCCGGATAGCGAAGTCGGTCCCTTCATGCGACATCGGAGGCTGATATCACAGTTTGCTAATGAGAAATATCGGCACCGCGCAATAAAATGCTCTATGCAGGCGTTTACCTTAGGAACGCTTCTCCAATTCGCAGACCTTATGAGCCCGATTGCGCTCATGCTCGGAGCTATTTTGTCCCCTCAAGCGTATCTGAACGGCATTGCCACGTGTGTCCCCGAACATGACGTGCATCGGTTCTTCCTCGGCTATGGAGCCTCGCTGCTTGAAAACGACGCGCAGCGCCTTGCGCTCTTCGAGCGAATGGTCGCTCTGGCCGGGATCGAACATCGCTATTCCTGCTTTGCGCCTGCCGACGATCCGCGCGGCGGGGCAATCGACCGCGACGGCACCTCGGTCAGAGGCTCGTTCGCCAGCACCGCAATGCGTATGCGGATGTACGAAGCCGCCGCACCGGAGCTCGCGCAAAGGGCCGTCGACAGACTTCTGGCCAACGACGACCGCTCGCTGATCACGCATTTGATCGTGACGAGCTGCACCGGCTTTTCGGCGCCCGGCATCGACCTCGAGCTGGTGCAGCGATGCGGCCTGTCGACGTCGGTCGAGCGCACCATAATCGGCTTCATGGGATGCTATGCCGCCATCAACGCCTTGAAGCTGTCGCGCCACATCGTGCGATCGGATCCGAAGGCCCGCGTGCTGATCGTCAACATCGAATTGTGCACGCTGCATTTCAAGGAGGCCACGGAGCTCGAGAAGCTGATCTCGTTCTGTCTATGGGGCGACGGTTGCGCGGCCTCGCTGGTGACAGCCGAGCCGCACGGCATCCTGCTCGAAAGCTTCCACGCGATCGTGGCGGCGGAGCGCAAGGAGCTGATGAGCTGGAATATCCGCGACGACGGCTTTGACATGGTGCTGTCGGGCCAGGTTCCCGGTGCTGTCCGTGAGACGCTGCGCAACGAGCATCGGGCGATCCTCGGCGGCAGGCCCGCCAAGGAGATCGATTTGTGGGCGGTCCATCCCGGCGGCCGCTCGGTGCTCGACGCGGTCGAGCGGGCGCTCGAACTGAAGCCGACTGCGCTCGCCGCATCGCGCGAAGTGCTCCGGCAATACGGCAACATGTCGTCGGCCACCGTAATGTTCGCGATGGCTGAAATGCTGAAGGAGCCGTCGGGCTTGCTCGGCTGCGGCATGGCGTTCGGGCCGGGATTGACCACCGAGACCATGATGTTCCGGACTGCCTGATGAAGTCGAACGCCATCCGGCACCGCGTCCGTGCTTTCGCAGCCCGTTGGCTGGTGCCCTACCTGCCGTATCCGCACTTCATGTGTGTGGCACCTCTTGACGCCGTGTTGCGGGTCCTATGGCGTGCGGAAGGCCGGCTGCCTCCCGCTTATTGGCCGCGCCTGATGCTCCTGTTCCTGATTTCGGGCATCAACACGATCGCCTCCCTGCCGGAGCGCGTGATCCTTGGGGCATGGCTGCGGCTGCGACCTCCCCGGATGGAACCGGATAACGCGCCTGTGTTCGTTCTTGGCTACTTCCGCTCCGGGACGACTTTTTTGCAGAACCTGCTGTCGGCGGACCCGGACCTGAGATCGCCGGGCTGGCCGCAGGTCCTGGCGCCTCAGACATTCGTCCTTGGCTGGGCCCTGCTGCGCTATCTTTTCGTGCCCTTGCTGCCGTTGACGCGCCTCGACGCGGTCGTGCCGGTTGGCGCCAGGCTGCCGGCGGAGGACGACTTCGCATTGAACAATTTGGGTGGAATGTCGATCCTGGCGGGACGCGCCGTGCTTCCCCGCCGGCAAGCCTTCTTCAATCGGTATCAGGATCTCGACTCGCTTTCGGCGCAAGAGCTGAACCGCTGGCGCTCACATCAGCTCGTTTTCGTGCAGAAGCTCACGCTCGTTGCCGGAGGGCGGCGACTTCTGCTCAAGTCGCCGAGCCACACGGCGCGCGTCCGTCACCTTTTGGAGCTGTTCCCTGGCGCCAAGTTTGTCCACATCTCGCGTTCGCCGGAAGCGGTGTTCCGGTCCAACCTTGTTCTGACGCGCGAGTTGCAGCGTGCGTTCGCCCTGCAGCCGCCGCTGCCCGAGCACGAGCAGGAAGAGATCATCGCCAGCGAATATCTCGCGACGGAGATGCACTATCTGGCTGATAGAACCCGGATTCCAGCCGCCGACCTCGCCGAGGTGAGGCTACAGGATCTGATTGCCGATCCGATGGGCGAGATGAAGCGGATCTACCGCGAACTGGGCCTGCCATTCTCCCAAGGCTGCGAGGAGCGCATGCTGCAAGTCGCCGCGACGTTCGGCAAACAGCCGCGCAACCGCCATCCCGACCTGACGGAAGGGCAGAAAGCGCGCGTAGCCCGCCTCGAACCGCTCGCTTCCGGTTTCGGGCATGCGCCTGCGCTGCCTCCCGGGGCGCTCAATATTGACAGCAAACCGCGCATTGGATGACATGGCATCATGACGGCAGGCCCATGGTCATACGCAAGCTGGGCAGGTTTGGCCCGGCTGTTGCTCGTCCCTCTGTTGCTCAGCATCTGCGCCCCGCCGATCTCGGCGGTTGCCGACGAGCAGGGCGATGCGATCAAGCTGGTTGAGACCGTGCGCCAGGCGGCGCTCGTGCTCGGGCGCGGCGGGCCCGCCGAGGCGCAGCTCCGCTCGATCTCAGCGGCCTTTGACGGAAAGGGAATTGCCCAAGCCGTGCTCGGGACGCGTTGGCGCAGCGCGAGCGCGGACGACCGCGCCGCGGTGGTCGATGCGCTTCTTTATGCCATCGCACACGGGCTGGCCGACAAGCTGGAACGGACGCAGGACAAGACTTTCACGGTGCTCGGCACAAAGGCTCTGGCCAATGGCGACATACTGGTGCGCAGCGAATTCCGCCGGCAGCTCCGCGGCCCGACGTCCGTGGACTGGCGTGTCCGCCGCTGCCGCGGGCAACTCTGTATCGGCGATGTCCTTGTCGACGGCGGGTCGGTGACCGTGCGGCAGCGGGACCGCATCGGCCAGATCCTCGCCGGCAATGGCGGCTCGATCCCTGCGCTTGTCGTCGATCTCAGGAAAGGCCGGGTATGACTCCTCGCCGGCGCCCATGTCCTCCCTCGTCGAATTGAGCAATGTCGGCCGCGATTTTGACGGCGGCCGCATCGTCGCCGTCGACGACGTGTCGCTCGCAATCGGGAATGACGAGACCGTCGCGATTGTCGGCCGCAGCGGCAGCGGCAAATCGACGATCCTGAACCTGGTCTGCGGGCTCGACCGGCCGACCCGCGGCGAAGTTCGGTTCGAAGGACGGGCCGTCAATGGAAGCGCTGCGTGGGCAGCGGTCCGAGCCAGCAGGATCGGCATCGTCTTCCAGAACTTCTGCCTGCTCCCCTCTTTGTCGGCGCGCGAGAACATCGAGGTGGCTCTGCTGGGAAACCTCGGCGGAGCGCGGCAGCGTCGCGCCCGCGCGCTGGAACTTCTGGCGCATTTCGGTCTTGCCGATCGCGCTACGCTGCAGCCGGCCGAGCTTTCCGGCGGCGAACGCCAGCGCCTTGCAATTGCGCGGGCGCTGGCCAACCGTCCGAAACTTCTTCTTGCCGACGAGCCGACGGGAAGCCTCGACGTGCAGACAAGCCAATCCGTCATGGACATCATCGGCAATGCGCAGCGCGAGTTCGGGACCGCAGTAATCGTGGTGACCCATGACGAGGACGTGGCCGCGTTGTGCGGACGCCGGGTCGAGATCTCGGATGGCCGCATCCGCTTGGACAGCCGAGCGGCGGCAATCTCAGCGCCCGCACCGGCATCGCGGATCGGCTAGCCCATGACGGAGCTGACCCTGCCCTTGCGCGGTCTCATCGCACGTCCGCTGCGCACTTTGCTCACGGTGCTCGGCATCGCCTTGGCGGTCGCCGGCTTCGTGGCGCTTACCGGCCTGACCGCCGGCGTCCAGCGCTCATTTGCGTCGGGAATCGATGAGAACGGCGCGGATCTGGTGGTTAGCCAGCGCAGCACTTTCAATTTGGTGAGCAGCACCGTGCCCAGAGCGCTCGGCCCGGCGCTTTCGGCGGTGCCGAATGTCGAGGCGGTGTCGGGCGTTCTCCTCAACATCACCACCGCCGACGAGGACGCCAATATCGTCATGGCCGGCTGGCCAAGCGGCAGCTTCCTGTGGAAAGACGTGCCGCTCGTGGCGGGGCGGCTCCCTGTGCCGGGGGACCAGTGGCCAGTGATCCTTGGCCAATCGATCGCCGGCGCATTGGACAAGCGGGTCGGCGATACCGTCGAGCTGCAGTTCCAGCCCTATCGGATCGTCGGCATCGCGTCGTTCTCGTCCATGCTGAACCAGAACAGCGCCATCGTTCCGCTCGAGGGGCTGCAGCAGCTCCTGTCGCGGGAGGACGCCTTTACCTTGTTCGAGGTGAGACTGAAGCGCCCGCTCGACGCCGACGGCATCGCCGCTGCCCGCACCCGGCTCGTTGCAGCCGCGCCGGGATTCGTGGTCGTCGACACCGAGCAGTTCGCCAACAGCATCCGCATCTTCGATCTACTTCGGGCGATCGCCCGCACGATTTCGCTGGTCGTCATGGCGATGGCCTCGGTTGCGGTCGCCAACACGCTTCTGATGGCCGTGAACGAACGGACGTTCGAGATTGGTGTTCTGGCGGCGCTTGGCTGGGCGCCGCGGCGGATTCTTCGGCTCATCCTCATCGAAGGCGTCTTCATGAGCGCAGCCGGCGGCGTTATCGGCATCGTTCTCGGCGCCCTGACCATGGAAGCGGCGGCGAAGACAAGGTTCGCGGCGGGGCTGATCGTGCCTTATCTGTCGGGCTGGTCGATCGCCCAGGCGCTGATCTTCGTCTTCATCGCCGGTCCGCTCGGCGCACTCTACCCGGCTTGGCGCGCCACGCGCCTTCTCCCCGCTGAAGCGCTCCGCAGGATCTGACTTGCCGTGTCGGCCGGGCAGCGCTCCGGTCCCAGCAAAAGCATCAATCTGTCGTGTAAACGAAACGGCCGGTTCGCAGGTCCGCGGCATCGGCGACGCAGGCCGGGCCTTGCCTTCCTGGCGAATTGCTATATAGACCCGCGCAATCTGCCGGTCCTTGCTGGGGGCTGAACGGAGGGCCGCGGCCTTTTCGAAGGTCGCGACACGAAGCCGGAAGGGCTTCCAGCCTCCCGTGTCTCCGCTCTCGACCGTCTCGTGATGCTCCTTTCTTCCCCGCTCTTTCGCGAACGGGTCAGACAAGTTGCAGAGGCTTAGCCGCGAGGGCCGGTGAGAGAAACGAAGAAAGGCACTTAAACATAATGGCTCTTTACGAACATGTGTTTCTTGCCCGGCAGGACCTGTCGCAGCAGCAGGTTGATGCGCTTGTCGAACAGTACAAGGGCGTCATCACGGCGAATGGCGGCTCGGTCGGCCGGATCGAGAACTGGGGACTGAAGTCCCTCACCTACCGGGTCAAGAAGAACCGGAAGGCTTACTACACGCTGATGGACATCACCTGCCCGCCGGCCGCGCTCAACGAAATGGAGCGCCAGATGGGCCTGTCGGAAGACGTCCTTCGCTTCCTCACCATCAAGGTGGAAGCGCATGAGGAAGGCGCCTCGGCGATGATGCAGAAGCGCGAAGAGCGCTCCGAGCGCGGCGGCTTCGGCGACCGCGACCGTGGCCCGCGTTCGTTCGGCGACCGCGACCGCGGTGACCGCGGCCCGCGTTCGTTCGGCGACCGTGACGGCGGCGACCGTGGCCCGCGCCGTCCGCGCGAAGGCGTTGAAGGAGGTGCAGAATAATGGTCGACATCAACCAGATCCCGACCCGGCGCCCCTTCCACCGCCGCCGCAAGACCTGCCCGTTCTCCGGCGCCAACGCGCCCAAGATCGACTACAAGGACGTGCGTCTCCTGCAGCGCTACATTTCCGAACGCGGCAAGATCGTGCCCTCGCGCATCACCGCCGTCAGCCAGAAGAAGCAGCGCGAGCTCGCCAAGGCGATCAAGCGCGCCCGCTTCCTCGGCCTGCTGCCCTATGTGGTTCGCTGAGGCCTGAAACTTCGATGCGGGCGCTTGGCGCCCGCATCCCCACCCACGGCGACGGGCGCCGCGGTTCAAATCAGATCCCGAGTTGGGGCCGGATGGCCTCTAACTGCCAGGACAGGCAGGACAGCGACAAGAGCGGCGAGCGCCGCAAAGAGCTTCCTGACCTGTTCCAGATCATTGCGCCAGCCTTCCGGCCGGCGCCAACCGAAGGAACGAAACCATGGAAGTCATTCTCCTCGAGCGCATTTCCCGCCTCGGCCAGATGGGCGAGACCGTCAAGGTCAAGGACGGGTTCGCCCGCAATTTCCTGCTGCCGCAGGGCAAGGCGCTGCGCGCCAACGAAGCCAACAAGAAGAAGTTCGAGGGCCAGCGCGCCCAGCTCGAAGCCCGCAACCTGGAGCGTAAGTCGGAGGCCGCGCAGGTCGCCGAGAAGCTCGACGGCAAGAGCTTCATCGTGGTGCGCTCGGCCGGCGAGACCGGTCAGCTCTACGGCTCGGTGTCGACCCGCGACATCGCCGATCTGCTGATCGCCGAAGGCTTCACCGTCAACCGCAACCAGGTCGAGCTCAACCAGCCAATCAAGACCATCGGCCTCTCCAACGTGGCGATCGCGCTGCATCCGGAAGTCGAGGTCACCGTGACGCTCAACGTCGCCCGTTCGGCCGACGAGGCGGAGCGCCAGGCCAAGGGCGAGACGCTGACCACCGCCGAAGCCATCTATGGCGAGGACATCAACGACAACGCCCGGCCGGAGAATTTCTTCGACCCGAACGCCGAATTCGAAGGCGGCGAAGAGAACGCCTGATCTCTGGACCTGATTTGGCACATCCTCCGAAGCGTCGCTTCGGCTCGCAGACGTCCAGGATTTCTGGACCAACGCCCGGGTCTTCGACCCGGGCTTTTTTGTGCCAAAAGGAACTTTTCGACACCCCATATCTTGTGCACATTACAGCGTGGCGCGTCGATTGGACGCGGGCGAGGCGCCGTGGCATTTTCGATCTGGCATTCCAGTCCGATTACCGGGTGATCCGACTGAGGGGACATTTGGTCATGAATATCCTGTTGAAACACGTTCTCGAGCGCCTGGTGCGCGCCGGCGACCTCAAGGTGACCGGACCGAAGGGCGCGACGCACAAGTTCGGCGACGGCAGCGGCGAGCCGGTGCATATCCACATCAAGACCACGCATGCCGAGCGCGCCATCACCTTCGATCCGATGCTGGCGGTGCCCGAAGCCTATATGGACGGTGAGCTCGACGTGATCGAGGGCGGCGTTCTCGGCCTGATGCGCATCGCGTTCCAGAACATGGGATCGAGCGGCATCGACGTGACCTGGTCGAAGGCGATCGAGGGGCTGCGCCACGCCTTCCGCCGGCTGCAGCAGATCAACACCGCCGCGCGCTCGCGCCGCAACGTCGAACGCCACTACGATCTCTCGGGCGAGCTCTACAAGCTCTTCCTCGACGAGGACATGCAGTATTCCTGCGCCTATTTCGAACAGCCCGACATGACGCTCGACGAGGCGCAGCTTGCCAAGAAGCGCCACATCGCCGCCAAGCTGAGGCTCAAGGCCGGCCAGACCGTGCTCGACATCGGCTCCGGCTGGGGCGGGCTGGGCCTCTATCTCGCCAAGGTCTTCGACGTCGACGTGCAGGGCGTCACCCTCTCCACCGAACAGCATGGCGTCGCCACCGACCGCGCGCATGCGCAGGGCCTGCAGGACCGCGTGCATTTCGAACTCAAGGATTATCGCCACATCAACGAACGTTTCGACCGCATCGTCTCGGTCGGCATGTTCGAGCATGTCGGCGTCAATCACTACCGCACCTTCTTCGACAAGGCCGCGACGCTGCTCAAGCCCGACGGCGTGATGCTGCTCCATACCATCGGCCGTTCCGGCGTGCCGTGGGCGACCAGCGCCTTCGTCCGCAAATACATTTTCCCGGGCGGCTACATCCCTGCGATGTCGGAGGTGATGCCGGCGATCGAGAAGTCGGGCCTCGTCGTCACCGATATCGAAATCCTGCGGCTGCATTACGCCGACACGCTCAAGCATTGGGGCGAGCGCTTCGCCGCCAACCGCGACAAGGCGAAAGCGATCTATGACGAGCGCTTCTGCCGCATGTGGGAGTTCTATCTCGCCGCTTCCGAGGCCGCCTTCCGCTGGCAGGACCTGGTGATCTTCCAGTTCCAGATCGCCAAGAAGAACGACACGCTGCCGATGACGCGCGACTACATGGCCAAATGCGAGAAGGCGCTGGAGCTGCGCGATATCGGCCACCAGGAGCCGGCGGCGCCGGCGCCCTCCAAGCCGACCCGCCGCAAGAAGGTGGGGTAGCCGCGCAATGCCGCTTGCCATTGCGGCCTGACGCCACGAAAAAGGTCTCGTTCGCGAGACCTTTTTTCATGACCTACCTCATCTACACCGCAGCCGCTCTTGCCGAGATCGCCGGCTGCTTTTCGTTCTGGGCGTGGTGGCGGCTGGAGAAGTCGGCGCTCTGGCTTCTCCCCGGCCTCATTTCGCTGGCGCTGTTCGCGTCGCTGCTGTCGCTGGTCGGCACGGATGCGGCGGGCCGCGCCTACGCCGCTTATGGCGGGATCTACATCGCCGCCTCGCTCGGCTGGCTGTGGCTGGTCGAAGGCGTGCGTCCCGACCGCTGGGATCTGGCCGGCGCTGCGCTCTGCATCGTCGGCGCCTCGGTCATCCTGCTCGCTCCAAGGGGAGCCTGAGATGGAACTGCCCGCCCCGCTCCGGCAAGGCGTCGACAGCCTCTTGGGGAAGGTACCATTGCCGGCGCTGAAGCAGGCGGCGCGGACGCTCTCGGAGCGCTACCGCGCCGAGCTGCGCGACGGCCGCCTGCATATGGGCGAAGACATGGCCGTCAAGGCCTATCTGGCGACGCGGCTGCCCGCCACTTATGCCGCTGTGCGCGCCAGCCTCGATGCCTTGATCGAGGTTCGCCCCGACTTCCGGCCGGCGAGCCTGCTCGATGTCGGCGCTGGACCTGGCACCATGCTTTGGGCCACGACCGACGCCTGGCCTGAGCTGGAACGGGCGGTGCTTGTCGAGGCAAGCGCTGCTGTGCGCAGGGTCGGCCAGGCGCTCGCGGAAGGCGCGATCACGGCCCGCGCCGACTGGATCGCCGGCGACGCGACCATCGATCTCGACGGCATCATGCCCGCCGGCCTCGTCAGCGCCGCCTATGTGCTGGACGAGATCGTGCCTTTATCCCTGCCGAGCCTCATCGACCGCCTCTGGCGGCTCACGGTCGACACATTGCTCATCGTCGAGCCCGGCACGCCCGCCGGCTGGCAGCGCATCCTTGCCGCGCGCCGGCAACTGATCGCGGCTGGCGCGCATGTTTCGGCACCCTGCCCGCACGCAGCGCCCTGCCCGCTTGCTCCGCCCGACTGGTGCCATTTCGCGCGCCGCGTCGCCCGGTCGCGCCTGCATCGCCTGGTCAAGGAGGCCGAGGTGCCATGGGAGGACGAGAAGTTCATCTACCTCGCCGCCTCCCGGCAGCCCGCGCCTGCGCATTCGGCGCGGGTGATCGCGCCGCCAAAGGGGGGCTCCGGCAAGGTGGTGCTAAAACTCTGCCAGCCGGACGGCAGCGCCGGCGAGCGCCTGTTCAGCAAGCGCGACGGGGACGTGTACAGGGCCGCGCGACGGGCGGACTGGGGCGATACACTCGGATAGGAATTTTCTTGTTTTGTTCTCGTTCGAAGCGCTATCTTCAGCCTCTTCGATTCGAGTCAATGACGATTCTTTCCACGAAAAAATTTTGCTGTGAATCGCGAGTATCAAAGTAAGTCGGAATCTTACTGTTGCAGAAAGGTCAGCACCTATTCTTCCCGTTCTGATATCGAGGACAGCGGGATCGAAACCGGGGATATCATGGCAGAGGCGGCACTGAAATTCGGCGCGGCGGAAACGCCGCTCTATCGCGAGGCACCGAACAACATCGAGGCCGAGCAGGCGCTGCTCGGCGCCATCCTCGTCAACAACGACGCCTTCTATCGTGTCTCCGATTTCTTGAAGCCGGCGCATTTCTACGAGCCGCTGCACCGCCGCATCTTCGAGATCGCGGCCGAGCTCATCCGCATGGGCAAGATCGCGACGCCGATCACGCTCAAGACCTTCCTGCCGGCCGACGAGAAGGTCGGCGACATGACGGTGGCGCAATATGTCGTGCGCCTCGCCGTCGAGGCCGTCACCGTCGTCAACGCCACCGATTATGGCCGCGCCATCTACGACCTTGCGACGCGCCGCGCGCTGATCACCGTCGGCGAGGACATGGTCAACATCGCCTATGACGCGCCGGTCGACATGTCGCCCTCCGACCAGATCGAGGATGCCGAACGGCGGCTGTTCGAGCTTGCCGAAACCGGCCGCTATGATGGCGGCTTCGAGAGCTTCAACGATGCGGTCAAGACCGCCGTCGACATGGCCAACGCCGCCTATATGCGTGACGGCCACCTGTCGGGCATCGCCACCGGACTGCGCGACCTCGATCGCCGCATGGGCGGCCTGCAGCCCTCCGACCTGATCGTGCTCGCCGGACGTCCGGGCATGGGCAAGACCTCGTTGGCCACCAACATCGCCTTCAACATTGCCGAGGCTTACGTTCCGGCGCAGCAAGCCGATGGCAGCTTCAAGGCCGCCAATGGCGGCGTCGTCGGCTTCTTCTCGCTCGAAATGTCGTCGGAGCAGCTGGCCACCCGCATCATCTCCGAGCAGACCGAGATCTCGTCCTCGAAGATCCGCCGCGGCGAGATCACCGAGATGGATTTCGAAAAACTGGTCGCCTGCTCGCAGACGATGCAGAAGATCCCGCTGTTCATCGACCAGACCGGCGGTATCTCGATCGCGCAGCTTTCCGCCCGCGCGCGGCGTCTGAAGCGCCAGCGCGGCCTCGACCTCATCGTCATCGACTATATCCAGCTGATGCAGGGCTCCTCCGCGCGCGCCTCGCAGAACCGCGTGCAGGAAATCACCGAGATCACCACGGGCCTGAAGGCTCTGGCCAAGGAGCTCGGCGTGCCGATCATCGCGCTGTCGCAGCTGTCGCGTCAGGTCGAAAGCCGCGACGACAAGCGCCCGCAGCTCTCGGACCTGCGCGAATCCGGCTCCATCGAGCAGGACGCCGACGTGGTGCTGTTCGTCTATCGCGAGGAATATTACCTCAAGAACCGCGAGCCGAAGCTCGGCACCGAGGAATACATCAAGTGGGAAAACGAGATGAACGAGGCGCGCGGCAAGGCCGAGTGCATCATCGCCAAGCAGCGCCACGGACCGACCGGTACCGTCAGCCTGGCCTTCCACGGTGAATTCACGCGGTTCTCGGATCTGGCGGAAGAGCATCATCTGCCGGAGAGGTTCGAGTGAGTTGAGACAGGTCTCACTCCGTCACCCCCCTCTCTGTCCTGCCGGACATCTCCCCCTCAAGGGGGGAGATTGGATGTCGCATCGGCTTTCGCCAATCGCCGACGTTGCAAGATGGGCGCCGTCGGCGAAACTGCCGATCTCCCCCCTAGAGGGGGAGATGTCCGGCAGGACAGAGGGGGGCGCTGTCCCGCCGGCCTATCCAATGTTGGGCCGTCCCTAATGGCCAAATCGCGCGTTCAATTCATCTGCCAGAATTGCGGCTCGGTGCATCAGCGCTGGGCCGGCAAATGCGATGCCTGCGGTGAGTGGAACACGCTGGTTGAGGAAGGCACGTCCGGCGGCATCGGCTCGGGGCCGGCCAACGCGCGCAACGCCCGCAAAGGGCGTGCCGTGGTGCTGACCAGCCTGTCGGGCGACATCGAGGACGCGCCGCGCATCGTGTCGGGCATCGGCGAGCTCGACCGCGCCACCGGCGGCGGCTTCGTGCGCGGCTCGGCCCTTCTGGTCGGCGGCGATCCCGGCATCGGCAAGTCGACGCTCTTGACGCAGGCAGCCGCCGCGCTCGCCTCGAAAGGCCACCGCATCGTCTATGTCTCGGGCGAGGAAGCGGTGGCGCAGATCCGGCTGCGGGCACAACGCCTCGGCGTCGCCTCGACGCCGGTCGAGCTTGCGGCCGAAACCAATGTCGAGGACATCCTGGCGACCATCGCCGACGGCAAGCGGCCGGACCTCGTCATCCTCGACTCCATCCAGACGCTGTGGACCGATCTTGCCGATTCGGCCCCGGGCACCGTCACCCAGGTGCGCGCCGCCGCCCAGGCGATGATCCGCTACGCGAAATCCACAGGCGCGGCGATCGTGCTCGTCGGCCATGTCACCAAGGAAGGCCAGATCGCCGGCCCTCGCGTCGTCGAGCACATGGTTGACGGCGTGCTCTATTTCGAAGGCGAAGGCAACCACCACTTCCGCATCCTGCGCACGGTGAAGAACCGTTTCGGACCGACCGACGAGATCGGCGTGTTCGAAATGTCGGACAAAGGCCTGCGCGAGGTCTCCAATCCGTCCGAGCTTTTCCTCGGCGAACGCCACGCGAAGTCGCCGGGCGCCGCGGTTTTCGCGGGCATGGAAGGCACAAGGCCGGTGCTGGTCGAGATCCAGGCGCTGGTCGCGCCCTCCTCGCTCGGCACGCCGCGCCGCGCCGTCGTCGGCTGGGACGGCGCGCGGCTGTCGATGGTACTCGCCGTGCTGGAGGCGCATTGCGGCGTCCGCTTCGGCCAGCACGACGTCTATCTCAACGTCGCCGGCGGCTACCGCATCTCTGAGCCGGCGGCCGATCTCGCGGTCGCCGCGGCGCTGGTTTCGTCACTCACCGGTCTTGCCCTTCCCGCCGATTGCGTCTATTTCGGCGAAATCAGCCTATCGGGCGCCGTGAGGCCGGTTGCGCATGCGCAGCAGCGCCTCAAGGAAGCCGAAAAGCTGGGTTTTGGAAGCGCGGTGCTGCCGCTCGGCAGCGAGGAACTTGCCGGGGGGATCGGGGCCGGCGCTTTCCAGCCCACCGAGCTTGCCGACCTCGTGGCGCGCATAGCCGGCTCACGGCGGGGTCGTGCCGACGACGGGGAGTGATGCGGCTCGTCGGGCCGTAAGACAGGAAGTGGGGCGAGAACCATGCCGATTACGCTGCTAGACGGAATCCTCGTCGGCTTCACCCTGGTCTCAGCAATGCTCGCCATGGTGCGCGGCTTCTCCCGCGAAGTGCTCTCGGTGGTTTCCTGGGCGGCGGCGGCGGCGGCGGCTTTCTTCTTCTACAAGCCGGTCCTGCCCTATGTTCAGCCCTATGTCGACAACGACAAGATCGCGATGGCGGCTTCGGCGGGCATCGTCTTCCTCATCGCGCTGATCGTCGTCTCCGTCATCACCATGAAGCTCGCCGACTGGATCATCGATTCGCGCATCGGCGCGCTCGACCGCACGCTCGGCTTTCTCTATGGCGCGGCGCGCGGCATCCTGGTGGTCGCGGTGGCGCTGCTGTTCTTCAACTGGCTGGCCGGCGCCAAGGCGCCTGCCTGGATCGCCAACGCCAAGTCGCGGCCGTTGCTGGAGACGATCGGCGCCAAGCTCGAAAGCGTGCTGCCGGAGAACACCGAGGAACTGGTCAACAAATACACGCACAAGGGCACGCCGCAGGCCGGCGCGCCCGCCACGACCGACCAGCCCGCGGCCGAGCCGCCGGCAGGCGACGACAACGCGCCGGCGCCAGACGACAGCGAGGGCGAGGCGCCTGCCGACAACGAGCCGGCGCCGGCCACGCCAGCACCCGCCCCGGCTCCAGCGCCGGCAAACTGATCGCAGGCCGGCCTGGTGCCGGTTGTGAATGCAAAAAAGCGTGCGTTGCGTTCGGCGATAGATCGCCTTATATGACGGCTTTAGCGGAGCTTGAGCACCAGATGGCAGACTCAACGGCAGATGAAGGCAAGGTCCTTTCCGCCGAGGCCGACGATCATTTTCATGACGAATGCGGCGTGTTCGGCATCTTCGGCCGGCAGGACGCGGCGGCCATCGTCACACTCGGCCTTCATGCCCTGCAGCATCGTGGCCAGGAAGCGGCCGGCATCGTCTCCTATGACGGCACCCAGTTCCACGTCGAACGCCATGTCGGCCTGATCGGCGATACCTTCACCAAACAGCGCGTCATCGACAGCCTGCAAGGCAACCGCGCGATCGGCCACACGCGCTACGCCACCACCGGCGGCGCCGGGCTGCGCAACATCCAGCCCTTCTTCGCCGAGCTCGCGGAAGGCGGTCTTGCCGTGGCCCACAACGGCAACCTCACCAACGCGCTCACCGTGCAGCGCGCGCTGCAGAAGCAGGGCTCGATCTTCTCCTCGACCTCCGACACAGAGACGCTGCTGCATCTGGTCGCGACCAGCAAGGAGCGCGATTTGAATTCGCGTTTCATCGATGCGATCCGCCAGGTCGAAGGCGCCTTCTCGCTGGTGGCGATGACCGCCAAGAAGATGATCGGCTGCCGCGATCCGCTCGGCATCCGCCCGCTGGTGCTTGGCGACCTCGACGGCGCCTGGATCCTGGCGTCCGAAACCTGCGCGCTCGACATCATCGGCGCCCGCTTCGTGCGCGACATCAAGCCCGGCGAGATGGTGGTGGTCACCGCGAAGGGCATCGAGAGCATCTTCCCGTTCGAGCCGCAGAAGACGCGCTTCTGCATCTTCGAATATGTCTATTTCGCGCGGCCGGATTCCTCGGTCGAAGGCCGCAACGTCTATGATGTGAGGAAGCGCATCGGCGCGGAACTCGCGCAGGAAAGCCCGGTCGAGGCCGACATCGTCGTGCCGGTGCCGGATTCCGGCACGCCGGCCGCGATCGGCTTCTCCCAGGCCGCCGGCATTCCCTTCGAGCTCGGCATCATTCGCAATCATTATGTCGGCCGCACCTTCATCCAACCAGGCGATTCCATCCGCCACATGGGCGTGAAGCTCAAGCACAACGCCAACCGCCGCATGATCGAGGGCAAGCGCGTAGTGCTGGTCGACGATTCGATCGTGCGCGGCACCACCAGCCAGAAGATCGTCCAGATGGTGCGCGACGCCGGCGCCAGGGAAGTGCATATGCGCATCGCCTCGCCGCCGACCAGCGCGTCCTGCTTCTACGGCGTCGACACGCCGGAGAAGTCGAAGCTGCTTGCGTCGCGCATGTCGGTCGAGGAGATGGCGGAGTTCATCCGCGTCGATTCGCTCGGCTTCCTGTCGATCGACGGGCTCTACCGCGCCGTCGGCGAGGCCGGCCGCGACAACGACCAGCCGCAATTCTGCGACGCCTGCTTCACGGGACAGTACCCCACCCGCCTGCTCGACTTCGAAGGCCACGACAATGTGCGCACGCTGTCGCTGCTGGCGAGCGGCGGGGCGTAGGCGCCCGGACTATCATTTGCCATCGCCGAGCTGTCTCGCGCCTTATGGAATCTCTCACATGACCCTCGACCTTTCCGGCCGCGTGGCGGTCGTAACCGGCGCCTCGCGCGGCATCGGCTATTTCATCGCCAGGGAGCTGGCGGCAGCAGGCGCGCATGTGATCGCGGTGGCGCGCACGGTCGGCGGGCTGGAAGAGCTGGACGACCAGATCAAGGCCGACGGCCGCGGCCAGGCGACGCTGGTGCCGCTCGATCTTGCCGACATGGCCGGCATCGACCGGCTGGGCGGCGCGATCCATGAGCGCTGGGGCAAGCTCGATGTCCTGGTCGCCAATGCCGGCGTGCTCGGCGTCATCTCGCCGATCGGCCATGTCGAGGCCAAGACCTTCGAGAAGGTGATGACCATCAACGTGACGGCGACCTGGCGGCTGATCCGCTCGGTCGATCCGCTGCTCAGGCTCTCCGACGCCGGCCGCGCCATCATCCTGTCGTCCAATGCGGCGCATTCGGCGCGCGCCTTCTGGGCGCCCTACGCGGCCTCGAAAGCGGCGGTCGAAACGATGATGCGTTCCTGGGCACATGAAACCGAGAGCCTGCCGCTGAGGGTGAACGCCGCCGATCCGGGCGCAACCCGCACCGCAATGCGGGCGCAGGCCATGCCCGGCGAAGACCCGGAGACGCTGCCGCATCCGTCCGAGATCGCCAAGCGCATCGTGCCCCTGGCAAGCCCGGAACTGAAGGAAACCGGCCTGATCTTCCAGGCCAAGCACAACCGCTTCGTCGCCTACCGGCAGCCGGAATAAAGCCTGGGTGCCTGAGGCGTCGCGACCCCTCTATTCACGGGTCTGTGAACGGGGCGGCGAAAGCGTGTGCCGCCTCGCTGCTTTCGCTGCTCCATGGGAGTTGCTAGGATCAGCCCGACTCCGACATTTCAAAGCGAGGAATTCCCATGGCTGCTACTCCCAGCGTAGCGTTGGTCTGGTATCTGGTGATCGCCGGCCCGCAGGGCGGCATGGTGGTGCTGCCCAGCACCTTCGACACCCGCGAACAATGCACCAACGCCATCACCGAATATCAGAAGCAGCCGACCCCTCAGGGCTGGGCCGTGCAATGCGTGCCGAGCGCCTCGCCGTTTACCGATGAAGGGGATGCGGAAACGCCCTCGGCGCAGTAGCGCGAGGCGTCGTTTCAGCGCCGCGCGCTCACGCTCAACGCCGGCTTGTTGTTGATCGTCTGGAACACCACGCAGTAGCGCTCGGTGAGCTTGATGAGCGAATCGATGCGCTCTTGCGGCTCGTCGGTGTCGAGATCGAATTTCAGTCTTATCTCGCGGAAGCCGACCGGCGCGTCGTGGGCGACGCCCAGCGTGCCGCGAAAATCGAGATCGCCCTCGGCCTCGACGGTAGCGTTGCCGAGCTTGAACTCCAAGGCGGTCGCCACCGCTTTCAGCGTCACGCCGGCGCAGGCGACCAGCGCTTCCAGCAGCATGTCTCCCGAGCACAGCTCGAGGCCCGAGCCGCCGGTGGCCGGATGAAGCCCGGCGACAGCAAGCGCCCTACCGGTCTCCACCTTGCAGGCGATCGACTGGTCGTCGAGCGTGCCGCGGGCCTTCAGCGTGATCAGCGCCCTTGCGGCATCCTCGCGATAGGCGTCCTTCAACGGGGCCTGCATGGCCTTGAGGGCGGTGGAGTCCATTTTGTAGTCCTTCCGATACGTCTTTGATGCCTTTATAGCACTGTCAGAGCTAGGAAAGCTTGCCGCCGACTATCATCCCTCCCAGCTTGAAAAGTTGGCGAAGACTAAACATGACGGCTGATCTCCCCCCTTGCGGGGGAGATGTCCGGCAGGACAGAGGGGGGTGCTGTCCCGCCATCATGTCAGCTGTTCACAGCGCGCGAACTCGGACAGAAGTTCCTGTAGCAAGACGAGTCAATCAGGGGTCGAGTTCCGTCACACCCCCCTCTGCCCTGCCGGGCATCTCCCCCGCAAGGGGGGAGATTGGCAGCTTCTGCGCCGCGCCCCTTTGACTTCCCTCGCCCCGGCCATACTTTTGCGGATGCCATCCAAGCGGAGCCCACATGCGATCCAAGCTCGTCTCCCTCATCCTGCTGGCGGTCGCCGCCTTCGCTCAGCCCACCTTCGCCGAAGCACCCGAGCGTCCAGCCCCGACCGGCGGCGTGCTGTCGCTGCTGCCGCCACCACAGGTGACCGAGCATTCGATCACGCTCGGCGGGCGCAAGCTGGATTACCAGGCCAAGGCCGGCACGCTGTCGCTCCTATCCGGCAAGGGCGAGGTGACGGCCGAGATCTTCTATGTCGCCTACTCGCAGCAATCGCCCGCCCCGGCGAAGGAGCGGCCGATCACCTTTGTCTTCAACGGCGGGCCCGGTGCTGCGTCGGCTTACCTGCATCTCGGCGCGATCGGGCCGCGCATCGTCGAGACCGCCGCCAACGGCGAGTTCCTGCGGCCGCCGCAAAAGCTTATCGACAATCCCGACAGCTGGCTCGACATGAGCGATCTCGTCTTCGTCGATCCGGTCGGCACCGGATACAGCCGCGAAGCGCCTGGGCACGAGCCGAAGGAATTCTGGAGCGTCGATGCCGACGCCAGCTCGGTCGGCGCCTTCATCCGCCTCTATCTGGCGCAGAACGGCCGCACCGGATCGCCGCTGTTCCTCGCCGGCGAGAGCTATGGCGGCTTTCGCGCGGCGCTGCTTGCCCGCACGCTGCAGGAGGATGTCGGCCTCAGCCCCAGCGGCATCGTGCTGATCTCGCCGGCGCTGGAATTCATGCTGGTGCGGCCCGACCAATTCGACCAGCTGCACTGGGCGCTGGAGCTGCCTTCGCTGGCGGCAACGCGGCTGAAGGGCGACGGCGTGAGCGGCGACGCGTTGCGCGACAGGTTGGCCGAGGTCGAGCATTATGCGCTCGGCGATTACCTGACGGCGCTGAACAGCGGGCTGGAGCAAGGCAGCAAGCTCGCCAGCGGGCGCGTATCGGAGATCGCCGGCCTGCCGCTGGAGCTCGTCCAGCGCAATTTCGCCCGCATCCCTATCGGGCTTTTCGCCAAGGAATTCCAGCGCGCCACGGGCAAGGTTCTGAGCCCCTACGACGGCACCATCGGCACTGCCGACATCGCGCCGCAAAGCGCCCGTGAGGCCGGCCTCGACCCGGTGCTCGACCGCAGCGTTCCGGTGCTGACCTCCGCCTTCGTCGCTTACGCCCGCGACGAGCTGAACTACCGCACCGACGTCAGCTACCGGCTGCTCAATGGCGAGGTCAGCCGCAGCTGGGATTACGGCACATCAGGCCAGGGCTATGCCGGTGTGATGAACGACCTCCAGCGCGCCCGCTCGCTCAACCCGGCGCTGGGTGTCGTCATCGTCAACGGCTATACCGATCTCGTCACGCCCTATCTCGCCTCGCGCTATCTGGTGAACCAGCTTCCTTCGCTGTCAGATGCCAAGCCGATCCGGCTCGACGTCGTCGACGGCGGCCACATGATGTATCTGCGGCCGGACGGACGGCGCGCGCTGAAGGACGCGGCATCGGAGCTCTATCAGGCGACGCAATAATGGCAGGTCACGCGCGCAGGCGACCCGCGCCTGCATCAGGGCAAAGCCGGGCAGGTTCGTCGCGCGAATGCAGCGGATTGGCGGCGTTCTCGTCATGATGACCTCAGAAGAACAAAAAGCGCGGTCGAGATTTGGATCGGTAGGCTTGTCGTAGGTCATGCGAACACTTTATTTGCCGTTTGCCAGCGAGCGGCGCAGTTGCTCGTCCACTCATCGGCCAGCCTGTCGCAGACAGGGCTATCCGTCTCGCAGCGAAGTTCCCGGTTCGCAATCCAGTTGCCTTGCTGATCCTTGTCGAACCGCCTGCATGTCACGGCAGGATAGGCCTTCTCGGAGGGCTTTGTGAAAACCCACTGCGTCAGTCCATCATCCGAAACGAACAAGTCGAACCGCTCTGAAGCCGGGGCTTGATGGAGACTGCCCTGCGCCCGCACCTGCCTGAGAAAATCGCCGCTGTCGGCGCCGTGGATGCCGCACATCGTCGAGGGCCCGTGCTTGTAACGATAGACGGTCTCCGCTCCGGACGTCCCCGCGATCGCGCTCAGGATCGCGCCCGCCATAACGACTGCCTTCACCCGACGCTCCTCCGCCTTGCTTTCCCACGCTACCACCCCGTGCCTCGATTGCCATCCCTGCGCCAACGCAAGCGCTGCGCTGGAGCAGCGCAGTGCAAGCTTTCGCCCCTATAGCTGGAGCAACGGTCCCGACCGGGGCGGAACCGCCTCACGCAAACACGCTGAGCCCTTATGGCCGATGTCGTCATCCTGGAAAGCCGCGAAAGGGTGCTGGCCGGCATCCTGTTCATGGCCGCCGCCTATTTCCTGTTTTCGGCGCAGGATGCCTCGATCAAGCTCCTGGTCGCCGGCATGACGGTCTGGCAGATCATGCTCGTCCGCTCGATCACCGTGCTCCTCGCCTGCGGCGCGGTCGGCGGCAGGCGGCTGTTCGCCGACACGATCGATTCGCCGATCGTCAGGCCGATGCTGTTGCGCAGCGCCTTCACGCTCTCCGCCTGGCTTTGCTACTACAACGCCGCGCGCTCGCTGCAGCTTGCCGAGCTCACCACCATCTATTACGCCGCGCCGATCATCGTCACCGTGCTGTCCGTGCTGATCCTGGGCGAGACGGTGCCGCTGCTGCGCTGGCTGGCGGTGTTCATCGGCTTCGTCGGCGTCTTCATCGCCTGCGATCCGACCCGGCTCGGCTTCTCCGTGCCGGTGCTCCTGGTGCTGGCAGCGGCCGTCCTTTGGGGGATCGCCGTGGTGCTGCTGCGCAAGACAGCGCTGCAGGAACGCACGACGATCCAGCTCGTGCTCAACAATTTCTATTTCCTGCTCTTCTCGGCCGTGCCGGCGCTGCTTTGGTGGCGCATGCCCGATTGGCGGCAGCTTCTTTTGCTTGTCAGCGTCGGGGCACTCGGCGGGGTGGCGCAATATGCGCTGTTCGAAGGCATGAAGCGCGCGCCGGTGTCGATTATTGCGCCGTTCGAATACACCTCGCTGGTCTGGGCCTTCGCGCTGGGCTACGCCATCTGGGGCGACGTGCCGCGCACGGAAGTGTTCATGGGCGCGGCGCTGATCATCGGCGCCGGCCTGCTCATCGTCGGCAACGAGCATTTCCGCAGACGGGAGCAGGCCTCATGACGGAAGGCTGTCAGGAGCAACTGGGTAGGCTGGCGCCATGACGGACACGCTCGACATGCCGGAAAAGCTTGCGCCTGCCGCCGCCGACGTGGCTGCCGAGCGCACGCTCGGCATCATCCTGGTGTCGGCATCGGCGATCGCCTTCGCGCTCACCGGCGTGTTGACCAAGTCGATCCATGCCGATCCGCTGACCATCACCTGCTGGCGCGGTTTTTTCGGCTCGATCCTGATCAGTTCCTACGTGCTGTGGCGCCGGCGCCGCTCGGGCGGCCGCGAAAGCCTGAAACTCGGCTGGCGCGGCTGGCTGCTCGCGGTCGAGGGCGCCGCGGCCAGCATCGCCTTCATCTCGGCCTTCAAATTCACCTATGTCGCCAATGTCGCGGTGATCTACGCCACCTCGCCCTTCATCGCCGCACTGCTCGCCTTCCTTCTGGTGCGGGAAAAATTCCGGCTGCAGACGATGATCGCGGCGGCCGTATCGCTTTGCGGCGTCGCCATCATGGTGGGCGCCGGCCTCGGCAGCGGGCACCTGTTCGGCGACGCCCTGGCGCTGCTGATGACCGCCGGCAGCGCGCTCTACATGATCATGGTGCGCGCTTTTCGCGACTCGCCGGTCGTCTGGGCGGGCGCTGTCTCGGCCTTCCTGCTTTTCGTGCTCGGCTGGTTCATCACCGATCCGCTGGCCGTATCCGCCCGCGACGTGGCACTGCTTGCCACCTTCGGCTGCTCTTTCGCGCTCGCCTCGATCCTGTGGACGGAAGGCTCGCGGCTGATCCCGTCGGCGGAAGCCGGCCTGCTCGGTTCCGCCGAGGTGCCGTTCGCCATCCTGTTTGCCCTGCTGTTTCTGGGCGAACTCCCACCGATGGCCAGCATCATCGGCGGAGCCATCGTGCTTTGCGCGGTCTTTGCGCATGCCGGACGCGACTGGCTGAAGGCGAAATCGGCGGGTTCATAAAAATATTTCGCCGGTCACGGAACCATCATCCGCGTGGAGCATTATTGGATCGACGGGTCACCCCCCAAGTCCCCCCAAACCCCTCGACCCGTCCGACTAGAAGCCGACCCTCAAAAAAGGTCGGCTTTTTCTTTGGGCGACCGGCCTCAGGACGGAAGGGCCAGGCCGCCGGCAAGCAGCTCCGCCAGGTCCCGCGCCGGGCGGGCGGCTTCGCGGCCGAGCCGGATGACGAAATCGGCCATCGGCAGCGGCGGGAGGTCGAAATCGGCAGATACCTCGACGATGCCCGAATGGACGAAGCGCCGGGTGCGCGGCGTCAGCGCGATGCCGGCGTTGACCGCACTGCGCAGGCCGGCAAGGCTGGCGCTGCCGGCGGCGATACGGTAGCGGCGGCCGGCGGCGTCGAGCGCATTGAGCGCGGCCTCGCGGAAGCCGCAATAGGGATCGAGCAGCGCCAGCGGCACCACCTCCTGTCGCGCCGCCAGGCCTTTTTCCGAGCAGAGCCACAGCATCGGCTCGCTGATCAGGGCCGCTTCATCCGGCGACGGGGCATGGCGCATGGTGATCGCGAGGTCGAGCTGGCCTGCCTGCAACGCCGACCCGAGCTCCAGGGAGCGGCCAACGCGCAGCTCGACCCTGACGCGCGGGTGGCTGGCAGCGAAGGCCCGGAGCAGGTCCGGCAGCCCTTGATCGGCGAAATCCTGCGTCGTGCCGATGGCGATGCGGCCGCCGGCGCGCGCGCCCTTCAGCGCCAGCCAGGCCTCGGTGTGGACGGCAAGGATGCGCCGCGCATGGCCGACAAGATCTTCGCCGGCCGGCGTCAGCCCGCGTCCCCTGCCCTGCGGAATGAGCAGCGGCTCGCCGACGATCTCCTCCAGCCGCTGCATCTGCGCAGTCAGAAGATCCGGATCGAGCGTTTCCATACTTCAATGCTATCGAACTATTTATCAAAAACAATTCGATTTTATTGATGCTATGCCGATGGCATGGTCCTCCCATCGACGGCGCGAGGCGCCCAACTCGGAGGATAAAAAATGCCGATCATCAATATCAGCGTCACCGGCAAGCCGGACGCCAAGCTGTCCGCCGCAATCGCCAGGGAGGCCACCGATATCACGGCGAAACTGTTGCACAAGGATCCGACGATCACCGCGGTCGCCGTCAACTACATCGATCCGCAGCACTGGTTCGCCGGCGGCAAGTCGCTGGCCGAGCACGGTACCAACACGTTTTGGCTCGACATCAAGGTCGTCGACGGCACCAACACAAAGCTCGAGCTCGAAGCCTATCTCAAGGCGATCTTCGGGGCCTTCGGCCGGCTGCTTAACGGCGTGCATGAGGAAAGCTACGCCTTGGTGCACGAAGTGCCGGCGGCGGCCTATGGCTATGGCGGCAAAAGCCAGGAGTTCCGGTTCATCAGTGGGAGGTTGAAGGCGGCGTAGCGCCGTCTTCCCCTTCTCCCCTTGTGGGAGAAGGTGGCCGAGCGAAGCTCGGTCGGATGAGGGGTGTTGGACGGAGCGCGGCGTCGCAAGCTAAGCGCCTCAAGAGCTGGATTTTCCAGCGCCTCATTTCTTCCAACCCCCCTCATCCGTCTCGGCGCTGCGCGCCGATCCACCTTCTCCCACAAGGGGAGAAGGGAAAGCTCTCCGACCCCGCATTGACCTTGCCCGCACTTCCGCTACCCTCTGCCACCGAAGCGGTCGCTCAAGAGCCGCGCCCTGGAGGAGACTGGGAGAGAGCGGCATGATCCTGACCCTGGCGCTGCTGGCGGGCCTTGTCTTTGCCTGGCTGCTGATTGCCGTGATCGAGCGGTTCCGGCTCGACCTGCGCTTCACCCAGGCGCTGCTCTATGTGCCGTTCAAGCTCGCCTACCGCATCGCCGACAATCGCATGCGCATCGCCCGCAGCGCCAAGACGCCGGTCATCTATGTCGTCTGGCACCAGTCACGCATCGAGCCGGCGCTGATGCTGTCGCTGCTTCCCGACGACACGCTGCATATCCTGGACGAGGCTTCGGCGCGCTCGCCCTGGCTGGAGCCGTGGCGCGAGCTTGCGCGTACCATCGCCTTCAACGCCGAGCATATCTTCGTCAGCCGCCGGCTGGTGCGTGTGCTGAAGGGCAAGGGGCGGCTTGCCGTCTATCTGCCGGACAATGTCGAGCCGGACGTCAAGTCCTTCAGGCTATTTCGTGCCATCACCCGCATCGCCATGCAGGCCGACGCACGCATCGTGCCGATCTTCGTTGCCGGCACGCGTGACCTGCCGGTGTCGCTGACGCCGAAGGAAAAAGCGCCGCGCCACTGGTTCCCGCGGCTTTCGATGAGTGTGCTGGAGCCGATGACCATCGCCGAGCTGGTGGCGCGCAACCCCGACATGGCATCCAACACCAACGCGCTGTTCGACCGGTTCGCCGAGGCGCGGCTTTACGGCACCAATCTCGATCGCGGGCTCTTCCTCGCCATGCGCGACGCCGCCGACCGCATCGGCCCTTCGCGCCCGATCATCGAGGATGTGATTTCCGGTTCGCTCAGCTGCCGCAAGCTGTTCATCGGCGCGCGCGTGCTCGGCCGCCATTTCGAGGCGGTGACCGCGCCCGGCGAAGCAGTCGGCGTGCTGCTGCCCAATGCCAATGGCGTGGTGCTTACCTTCGTCGGCGTGATCTCCGCGGCCCGCGTGGCGGCGATGATCAACTACACCGCCGGCCCGGCGAGCGTGACCGCGGCGGTCCGCACCGCTGTGATCCGCACCGTGATCTCGTCCCGCGCGTTCATCGAAAAGGCCGGCATCGACGACATCGTCGCAGCGGTCGAGGCGGGTGGCGCCAAGATGCTGTGGCTGGAAGATGTGCGCGCCAATGTGACGACCCTGGACAAGGTTGCCGCCGCGCTTCTGTGGCGTTTGCCACTGCAGCGGCAGCAAGCCCCGAAGCCCGCTGTCATCCTGTTCACCTCCGGCTCGGAAGGCACGCCGAAGGCGGTGGTGCTGTCGAACCGCAACCTGCTTGCCAATGTCATGCAGGCCGAGGCGCGCGTCTCCGTCTCGCCGGCCGACATCCTGCTCAACGTGCTGCCGGTGTTCCATTCCTTCGGGTTGACCGGCGGCACCATCCTGCCGTTGGTGCTGGGCGTTAAGCTGTTCCTCTACCCCTCGCCGCTGCACTACAAGATCATCCCAGAGATCGCCCGCAAGGTGAAGCCGACCGTGATGTTCGGCACCGACACTTTTCTGGCCAACTACGCCCGCACCGCCAAGGACGGCGACTTCTCCAGCTTGCGCTTCGTCGTGGCCGGCGCCGAAGCGGTGAAGCCGGAAACGCGGCGCACCTACCGCGACCGTTTCCAGGCCTCGATCGTGGAAGGCTTCGGGCTGACCGAGGCCGCGCCCGTGGTGGCGGTGAACACCGCCATCCACAGCCGCGACGGCACAGTGGGGCGGCCGCTGCCGGCGATCCGCATGAAGCTGGAGCCGGTCGAAGGCATCGCCGAGGGCGGCCGGCTGTGGCTCGACGGACCGAACATGATGATGGGCTACATGACCGCCGACCGTCCCGGCGAATTGCAGCGGCTGGAAGGCTGGCACGACACCGGCGATATCGTCTCGGTCGACCGCGAGGGCTTCATCACCATACGCGGGCGGGCCAAGCGCTTCGCCAAGATCGCCGGCGAGATGGTGTCGCTGGGCGCCGTCGAGATGCTGGTGCAGTCGCTATGGCCGGAAGAGCGCCACGCAGCGGTGGCAGTGCCCGACAAGAGGCGCGGCGAGCGCATCGTGCTGGTCACCACCGCCGACGAAGCCAATGCCGAGGAGCTGCGCCAGTTCGGCAAGAAGGCCGGCGCGGCCGAGCTGATGGTGCCCAACGACATCATCAAGGTGGAAGAGATCCCGGTGCTGGGCTCGGGCAAGACGGACTACATCTCGGCGCGCAAGCTGGCGATCGACCGGCTGGGGCTGAGTGCGGCGGCCTAGGGCGCAGCGCTACCCGATATCCGACGGCGGCACCTTCTCGCCTTCGCGCATGGCCCGCTTGGAATAGGCGCGCACCGACAACGGCAGGAAAAGCAGGTACCCAGCGACGGAAGCCGTCAGCGTGTACCAGGGATAGGTCATCAGCAAGAGGATGTAGAGCACGACGCCGAGGATGACCGGCAGCACCCTGTCGCCCGGCACCTTGATGCTCTTGCCCGAATAGACCGGCAGGCGGCTGACCAGAAGGAAAGCGACCAGCACGGTGAAGCCGGTGGCGACGAAGGCGGCCGGCCGGCTGGGCTCCAGGCCGAGCCGCAGGAAATAAAGATAGAGCGGCAGCATGACCAGCACAGCACCCGCCGGGGCCGGCACGCCGACGAAATATTCGGTCTGCCAGGCCGGCTGCTCGGCGTCGTCGGCCAGAACGTTGAAGCGGGCCAGCCGCATGCCGCAGGCGATGGTGAAGAGAAGTGCGGCGATCCAGCCTGGCGAGCCGGCGCGGTCGAGCAGGAAGGCATAGAGCACCAGGGCCGGCGCCACGCCGAAATTGACGATATCGGCCAGCGAATCCATCTGCGCGCCGAATTTCGAGGTCGCCTTCAGCATGCGCGCCAGTCGCCCGTCGATGCCGTCGAGGAACGCGGCAAGCAACACCATGACCACAGCGATCTCGAAGCGGTTCTCGAAGGCGAAGCGGATGCCGGATAGGCCGGCGCAGATGGCAAGCACGGTGACCAGGTTGGGCAGCACCATGCGCATCGGGATCTCGCGGATGCGCGGGCCGCCGCTGGCATGGGCTTCGAATTTCTTGAACGGCGCGCCCAACGCTCAGGAAACCCTGACCAAGGGCGTGACCGCGGTGCCACCGAATTCGGCAAGCACGGTCTCGCCGCCGACCGCCGTCTGTCCGACCGCGACGCGCGGCACGGCGCCCGACGGGAGGAAGACGTCGACGCGCGAGCCGAAGCGGATCAGGCCGAAACGCTCGCCTATCGCGATCGTACCGCCGGCCTCGGCCCAGCAGACGATGCGGCGCGCCACAAGGCCGGCGATCTGTACGGCGGCAATCGTGCCGTTCGGGCTGTCGATGACCAGGCCGTTGCGCTCGTTCTCCGCGCTTGCCTTGTCGAGCTCGGCATTGAGGAATTTGCCGGGCTTGTGCTCGATGCGCGTGATCCGGCCGCGCACCGGAGCGCGGTTGATGTGGCACGAAAACACATTCATGAACACCGAGATCCGGGTCATCTCGCCGGAGCCCAGCCCAAGCTCGCTCGGCGGCACGGCGGGGCCGACGGCCGAGACCACGCCATCGGCCGGGCTCACCACCAGCCGGTCGTCGACCGGGGTGACGCGCTCGGGGTCGCGGTAGAAATAGATGCACCATGCGGTCAGGATCAGTCCGATCCAGAACAGGACCGAGGAGAAGTAGCCGAGGAACAGCGTCGCCGCGGCGAAGGCGGCGATGAAGGGGTAGCCTTCGCGATGGATCGGAACGAACGTATTCTTGACCGAGTCGAGAAGCGTCATAGGGCTTGGGGCGGTCCCTGTTTCAGGTTGCGCCTCAATAGCGGAAAGCCCCCCTCCCCGCAACGCAACAATGGGGGAGGCAGCAACGCCGGCGTGCAAGCCTAAATTTTGCTCCGGGTGTCGGACCCCGGCTCCGTCACGCGTCCTTGGCGAGAGGACACCCAAGGAGCCCGCCAATGCCTTCGCAGAAACCGTCTGCAATGAGTGCCAAGGTCGTCACACAAGGCCTAGCCTTCGGCGAGTCGCCGCGCTGGCATGACGGCCGGCTCTGGCTCTGCAACTGGGGCACCGGCGAGATCGTCGCGGTGGACGAAAACGGCCGGAGCGAGGTGATGCTTGCCGTGCCGGCCGTCCTGCCCTATTCGATCGACTGGTTGCCGGATGGCCGGCTTCTGGTGGTCTCGGGGCGGGAAGGCCTGCTGCTCAGGCAGGAGGCAGGCGGGACGCTCGTCACCCATGCCGATCTGAGGCATCTGTCGAAGAACCCCTGGAACGAAATCGTCGTCGATGGGCGCGGCAACATCTATGTCAATGGCGGCGGGCCGGCACCGGCGCCGGGCGAGCATTTCGGACCGGGCACGATCGTGCTGGTCGCAGCGGACGGCAGCGTGCGGCAGGTCGCCGAGGATATCGCCTTTGCCAACGGCATGGCGGTGACGCCGGACAATCAGACGCTGATCGTCGCCGAATCCCACGCCAACCGATTGACCGCCTTCGACATCGCCGAAGATGGGGGCCTTTCCAACCGTCGCGTTTGGGCCGATCTCCGGAACGACTATCCCGACGGGATCTGCATCGATGCCGAAGGCTGTGTCTGGTATGCCGACGTGCCGAACCGCCACTGTGTGAGGGTCCGCAAAGGCGGCGAGAAAATCGACAGGGTTGAGGTCGATCGCGGCTGCTTTGCCTGCATGCTGGGCGGCTCCGACGGCAGGACGTTGTTCATCGCCGCCGCCGAATGGCGTGGGTTCGAAAACATGGTGAGCGACGCCCGCACCGGCCAGGTGCTGAGCGCCGCTGTTTCGGTGCCCGGAGCCGGGTGGCCTTCCTATAGTTCGGGCACGCGCCGATAGTTGGCTATGTCGGCCTTGACGCCGAGGCGGGCGATCGTTTCCTGCGCGCTGAAGGCGATGCGCTCGTGCGCTGCCTTGACGATCGGCACCACCTTGTCGACCGCGGCCTGGCTTTCCCATTCGACCATGGTGACAAGGTTGAACTCGCCGGGGCCGGAGAATTGCTCGAGCAGGAAGTCCTGCACAAAACCCTCCTGCTGGCGCAGCAATTCATGCGTCATCCTGGCCTTGCTGAGGATTTCGTCGCGCGCTTGCGCCGGCACGACGAATTTGTCGACCCGGAACACGCTACCGGTGCGGTGATTGTTGGTGCTCATTTTCATCCATCTCCGATTTGGAAGGTTTGCCTGTCAGGTGGCTCGGAGGTTGGTTTGCAAGCTCAAGATAGGTTGAGGTCAAGGGGGATTTTGGCGCCTTTCCCTTCTCCCCTTGTGGGAGAAGGTGGATCGGCGCGAAGCGCCGAGACGGATGAGGGGTGCTGGAAGGAATGAGGCGAGAAAAGAATAGATGCTTCAAGCGCTTAGTCTTGTCGTGCGGCGATCCTTCCAACACCCCTCATCCGACCTCGCTTCGCGAGGCCACCTTCTCCCACAGGGGGAGAAGGGGAACAGGCGCTAGCTCACCTCCGACGTCCTTCTCCTCACAATCACCCCAAGCTCGTCGCCCTCGCGCGCAATGCGCAGGCGCTCTTCGGCTTCGGTTGCCTCGCGCTGGCGGTCCCACATCGAGGCGTAGAGGCCGTGCTTGGCAAGCAGCGCCGCATGGGTGCCGCGCTCGGCGATCTGGCCGTCCTTCAGCACGATGATCTCGTCGGCCGAAATCACCGTCGACAGCCGGTGGGCAATCACGATCGTGGTGCGGCCCTTGCTGACCAGGTCGAGCGCTGCCTGGATCTCCTGCTCGGTCTGGGTGTCCAGCGCCGAGGTCGCCTCGTCCAGCATCAGGATCGGCGGCGCCTTGAGGATGGTGCGGGCGATCGCCACGCGCTGCTTCTCGCCGCCCGACAATTTCAGCCCGCGCTCGCCGACCATCGACTTGTAGCCCTCGGGCAGCTTTTGGATGAACGGGCCGATCTGGGCGAGCTCGGCCGCTTTGCGCACCTCCTCCTCGCCGGCGCCGACGCGACCGTAGCGTATGTTGTAGGCGATGGTATCGTTGAACAGCACGGTGTCCTGCGGCACCATGCCAAGCACCGCCCGCAGGCTCTCCTGCGTGACGTCGCGGATGTCCTGGCCGTCGATCAGCACCTGGCCGCCCTGAACGTCATAGAAACGGAACAGCAGCCGGGAGATGGTCGACTTGCCGGCGCCGGACGGGCCGACGATGGCCACGGTCTTGCCGGCCGGCACCTCGAAGGAGACGCCTTTCAGGATCTTGCGGCTGGGGTCATAGGAGAAATGGACGTCGCGGAATTCGACCTTGCCGGGCCCGACCTTCAAAGGCCTGGCATCCGGCTTGTCGACGATCTCCTGGGGCACGTCGAGCAGGTCGAACATATGCTCGATATCGGTCAACCCCTGCCTTATTTCGCGGTAGATGAAGCCGATGAAATTGAGCGGCACCGAAAGCTGGATCAGCATGGCGTTGATGAAGACGAAGTCGCCCACCGTCTGCCTGCCGGCCTGCACCTCCAGCGCCGACATGCACATGACGATGACCGTGCCGAGGCCGAAGATGAGGCCCTGGCCGAAATTCAGCCAGCCGAGCGAGGTCCAGGTTTTCGTCGCGGCGAGCTCGTAGCGTGCCATCGAGCGGTCGAAGCGCTCGGCCTCCATGTGCTCATTGGTGAAATATTTGACCGTCTCGAAGTTGAGCAGCGAGTCGATCGCCTTGGTGTTGGCGTCGGTGTCGCTGTCGTTCATGTCGCGGCGGATCGAGATGCGCCAGTCGCTCGCCTTGACGGTGAACCAGACATAGAGGCTGACGGTGACGGCGACCACGGCGACGTATTTCCAGCCATAGGTGAAGGCAAATATGCCGGCCGTCAGCGCGAATTCGAGGATGGTCGGCGCCGTGTTCAGCATGATGAAGCGCACGATGGTCTCGATGCCCTTGGTGCCGCGCTCGATGATGCGCGACAGGCCGCCGGTGCGGCGCTCGAGATGGAAGCGCAGCGACAGCTGATGCATGTGGACGAAGGTGCGGAAGGCGAGCTGGCGCACCGCATACTGGCCGACACGGGCGAACAGCGCGTCGCGCAGCTGGTTGAAGCCGAGCTGGATCAGGCGCAGCACGTTATAGGCGATGACCAGCGCCACCGGCGCCAGCAGGAAGGATGGCAGCGGCGGCGGTGTCTTCGAGCCATGGGCCAGCGCATCGGTCGCCCATTTGAAGAAATAGGGGCCGGCGACCAATGTGACCTTGGCGACGACCAGAAGCAGCGTCGCCCAGGTGACGCGGGCTCTGAGATCGGCGCGGTCGGCCGGCCACATATAGGGCCACAGATTGCGCAAAGTGGTGAGGGTGCCGGCTTCGGCGGATACGGTCTTTTCGGCCACTAGTCTTGCCTTATGGGTGAGAGGCTGGGGCAGCAGGAGTTGACGAGCTGGATGAGCGAAGCGGAGACGCCCGCAAGCGCGGCGTGGTCGACCGCGTAGCGCGAGCGCTGGCGGTCGGCCTCGAAGCGGACGAGCCCGGCCTCGACCAGGATCTTCAGATGCTGCGAAACGGTCGACTGTGCGAGATCAAGGTGATCGACCACCTCACGGCAGGAGCAGCAGCGGCTGGCCGAGAGATGTTTCAGGATCTCGATGCGCGCCGGATGTGACAGCGCCGCCAGCCGCGCGGCAATGGCGCGGTTTTCGGTGCAGCGGGTCTCGGAGGATTCGGACATCGTTCATCGGCGATAGACGATGAACGGTGAGAGGGCAAGCTAGGCGCATGGGTAGCAGCGTGATCTCCCCTTGTGGGGGAGATCAGCTAATCGCCTACTCCGTCTTCGCCGGCGCGGCTGTCATCTGCTCGCCCATGGCCTTCATGTCGGCGGCCTCGCCTTCCTTCGAAGTCGACGGCACCTTGAACACCTGGCCCGGCCAGATGCGATCGGGATCGCGGATCTGGTCCTTGTTGGCCAGATAGATCGTCGAGAAGCGCGTGCCATAGCCGTAGACGCGGCGCGAGATGCGCCACAGCGTGTCGTTGCGGCGGATGATGACGGAGCTGTCGGCATGTTCGAGCTTTGGCGCGACCGTTTCGGGCACGTCGGACGAGGGCGTCGCCTCGGCAACCTTGGCGGCGCCCCCGGCGGCCGGGGCCGGCTTGGCCGCTTCGGCCGTTGCTGTGTCGGTCGTGGTTTCGGCGGTCTTGGTCTCGGCCGGCTTGGTCTCGGCTGGCTTTGTCTTGCTTGGGGCGACGGCGGCGACCGACGCGCCGGCCTCGCGCTCGAACGGGACGACAGCGCGGGCGACGACCTTAACGCCGTCATTGTCCAGGCCGTCGACATGGATAGTGTAGCTGCCGACCGGAATGTCGCGCGTCGCTTCGATCAGGAAATGCCCGTCGGCCGAAGTCTTGGCGTCGCCGAGCAGGATGGCGTCGGCATAGGCGCGCACCTTGCGGCCGGGATCGGCCGTGCCGGCGACGAAGATCTTGCTGCCGTCGATTTCGACCGCTTCGACCGCGATCTTGGGCTCCGCCGCGGCGGCCGCAGCCGGCGCCGTCGCCTGGTCTGCGGCGGCCGACGCGGTCGCGGCCGGCGCCGAGGCCGTGTCCGATGCCGCCGGCGCGGTCGTTGCCGGAGCTTGGGTCGCAGGCGCCGCTGCCTGATCGGTCGCGGCCGGCGCCGCCGGCTTGCTCTCGGTCTCAGGAACGGTGATCAGTTGCGAGGCCTTGCCTGGCTCCTCGACCATGGCCAGCACCTGGCCGGTCGGGCTCTGCGGCACCGACACGACGGCGGTCTGGGCCGAGGCAACGGCAATGCCGCCAACCGTCTGGCGCAGCGTGATCGTATAGTCGCCGGGCTTCAGCGGATCGTCGAGCACGATGGCGAAGGCGCCGTCGGGTCCGGACTCGGTCGAGCCGAGCACCGTGCCGCCATTCAAGATCTCGACTTTGGCGTTGGGCGCGGCGCTGCCGGCGACAACGATCGAGCCATTGCCCTCGACCCGCACGACATCGAAGGTCGGCAATGTCGGGCCGGCGGCGGGCGCCTGGGCGGCCGGCGCCATGGCGTTGTTGGCCGGCGCCATCTTATTGGCGGGCGCCATGGTGTTGGCTGGCGCCATCGTGTTCGCCGGAGCCATTGTGTTTGCCGGAGCCTGGGGCACGCGCGCCTCTGTGCCGGTGCTCGAGGATTCAGCCGATTTCGCATCGGTCTGCGGCAGCGTCGCGACCTGCGCCGGCTTCTGGTCGTTGATGTAAGGATCGAGCGCGCCCGAGCCGTAGGCGACTGCCGCGACGGCGACAACGCCACCCGCCGCGAACAAAAACGCCTTAGAAGGATTGATCGCCATAATTCCGTATTGCCCCCTTAGCCACCTAACGCCCGGTCTAGCGTGTTTTCCCGAGTCCGACAAGAAAAAGCCCGTCCGCGGGCTTGACCCGGCCGACCGTCCCCATCACCAATCATCGCCATGAACACGATTCGATCCGTCTGCGTCTATTGCGGCTCGTCTCCGGGCCGCGACGAGGCCTATATCAAGGCCGGCCACACACTTGGCCGCTCGCTTGCCAAATCCGGGTTGCGCCTCATCTATGGCGGCGGCACCAAGGGCATCATGGGCGCTGTCGCCGACGGCGCGCTCAAGGCCGGCGGCAAGGTCACCGGCATCATCCCGCGCTTCCTGATCAACAAGGAGGCGACCGAGACCGCGCTCGACAAGCTCGACGAACTCTTGATCACCGACAATATGCACGAGCGCAAGCATAGCATGTTCGAGAAATCCGACGCCTTTGTGGCGCTGCCGGGCGGCATCGGCACGGTCGAGGAGATCGTCGAGATCATGACCTGGGCGCAGCTCGGCCACCACCGCAAGCCGATCGTCTTCGCCAACGTCAAAGGTTTCTGGGACCCGATGCTGACGCTGATCGAGCATATGTCCGAGGAAGGCTTCATCCACACCGCGCATAAGGTGAAGCCGCTGGTGGTTGACGACCCGGAAGCGATCGTCGCCGCCATCATGGTGGCGGGCTCGTCGGTCGACGCGCCGACTGAAGGGGTGCAGTCGGTGATCGACAAGATGTAAGGGCGCGCTTAGCGGCGCTCGACGCCCTTTGCAGCCAAGATGTCGTCAACGGCCATCGACGTCAGAAATCCTGATAGCTGCTTGGCGGCTTCTGCACGCGTTGGATCGGTACTGAGGCCAATGGCGATTCAACGTAACTTTCGAGTTCCGTCGGAAACAGACCGACAAGCGTGACCTCGGGAGCGGCGGCGAGAATCGAAGTCACGGGAATGACCCCCAACTCAGCTTCCCCACGGCCTACGGCCGCTGCTGTCTGCCCTCCCGATATGGCAACCAGCTTAGGCTTCACCTCATCTGCTATTCCCAAGCGTTCCAGCAAATCGAAGAAGTAGCCACCGCTGGTCCCTTCGCTGGCGTAGGCGACTGATCTGGCGCTCTTCAACGCATTTTCGAATGTTTCCACGGACCCAATGTCGGGCTGTCGACTGCCTGCCTTGGCCGCCACCCCCATTGCTACCCGTCCGAACGCCGCCTGGCTTCCGGCCTTGACCTTTCCCGAGACGACCAGACCCTGGATCAGGTTCGGATTGGTGATGACAAGGTCAAAAGGTTCCCCAGCCTCAATCTGCTTTTTTACTGTCGGATTGAGCTCCCACTTGGCCGCTACTGTGAATCCTGTGGCCTTTTCGAACTGGGATATGAGTGCAACCACGGCGGGACGAACCGCAATAGCACCAAAAAGTCGGACAGCGTTATTCATGGCCTAACCCGAAATCGGCCGAACGGCCTTCCTTATAATACCTAGCTAAGCCCGGACTCCATGCCCCGCGTCCGGTGGGGCCGACCTTCTGGTCAAATCGACTCGCTCAATCGCGCCAAAATCATGTCCAGAATGCACCTTTCCGCCCCATTGGAGCATGCCTGGAATTGACGTACCGTTGCCCTACTGTCCTACGGTTCGTCTCAAATCCCCAACCACCGCCCTTCCATCATTCCGCCGCCATGCCAGATGGATCGACACACTGCGTTTGAACCAGGGCAGGTCGCGGAAAACGATGCCGGGCGGCGCGGTCGAGCGCAGGCTTTCCTGTACCGTCGCCAGGCCTAGCCCGGCGCTGACAAGGCCAAGCGAGGTCAAGGGATCGGCCGTCTCATAGGCGATATCGGGCATGAAACCGGATTCGGCGCAGGCCGCCAGGAATTGCGCGCGGTTGGTGTCGCCGGGCTGGCGCACGACTGTGATCCAAACGCGGCCGTTGAGATGGCCGGGCGCGATGTCGGCGACAGCGGCGAGCGGATCGCCTTCCGGTATTGCAAGCACCAGCGGTTCGCGCCGCACCAATATGCTCTCGATATCCGGATCGCCTTGCGGCGCCGGCGCATAGACGAAACCGAGGTCGAGGACGCGCTGCCTCAGATCTTCGAATTGCGCAGCCGTCCGCCGGCTGCGCAACTGCAGATGAAAATCCGGCCGCGCGCGGCGGAAATCCCGCAGCATGTCCGCGACCAATCCGGAATGCACCGCGCCCTCCACATAGCCGATGGCCAAGCTGCCTGTGGCGCCGCTGGCAAGGTTGCGGCCGAGCTCTTCCAGCCGCGCAGCATTGGCAAGCAGCGCTCGGGCTTCGGCAAGAAAGGCCCTGCCTTCGGCATTGAGGTGGACACGCTGCCTCGCCCGCTCGAACAAGGCGACACCGAGCTGTTCCTCGAGTTGGATGATCTGCCGGCTCAAGGGCGATTGCGAGATGTGCAACTGCTCGGCGGCACGGCCGACATTGCCGGCCTCAGCCACGGCCACGAAATATCTGATCTGGCGCAGGTCGAGCATCTTCACCTCCAAGATCAGTCCTGAGAAGTCTCAACTATTTCCTAATCAGTCTTGGACAGTCTAATCATGTGGCGCGATACCTTCCAGCATCAACCGGCCACAAAGGAGATCGCCATGCAGTTCTTTGCCCTGCTCACCCGCAACACCCAGAAGTTTGGCGATTCCGATTTCGCGCCGCTGCTGCCGCCCGAATCCGAACAGCGCAAGACGCTCTACGTCCAAGGCGCCGTGCGCCAGATCTGGAACCGCGGCGACGTTCCCGGCAGCGGCATGATGTTCGAGGCGGCAGACGAAAAGGAGGTGCGCGGCCACCTTGCCACGCTGCCGCTGATCGAGGCAGGCATGATGGACATCGCGGCCATCGTGCCGCTCAACCCTTATCCGGGTTTCGGACCGAAGCGGTAAAGCCGCTGCGGCGGCCCACCTGGCAGCCTAACCGCGACCGAAAAGACGACTGAAAAGCCCCGGGCGCGCGCCGCTGTAGCGCTCGGGCAGGGGGCGGGTAAGCAGGAACTGTTCGTGGCCTTCGATGGTCTCGGTACCGCGATAGCTGCATTGCAGCGACCTTGCCAGCGGAACGATTTCCTTCAGCACGGAGCCGAAACCCTCGCCGTCGATCGGCACGTCCTTCGCCATCCTTAGCTCACGCGAGACTATCTCCAGACTCAAGAAGCGGTAGCCGCGCTTTTCAAGTTCGGCGCGCAGCTTCGCCAGAGAAGGCTCGGCGCCCCAGAACTCGAAGCGTGTCGGCCGGATGCGGGCATCCGCGGCGATTTCCAGCCGGAGGTCGCCTATCGCCTCGGCGGGAAGGATGAGCGGCGCCAGCGCGGCAAGCGACTGCTGTTCCAGCGTGAGCGGAAAGGCCAGCGCCTCGGCGGCCTTGCCAGCTATCTGTTCGAAACCGGCGATGTCTTCGGTGGTAAAATAGAAATCGCGGCCGCCCGCGCCATGCTGTTCGGCGATATAACAGGCTGGGCAGTTTGCGGCAGCCAGATCCTGGCAAAGCTTTTCGAGGAAAGCGTAGCTTCGCTGCGATCCCTTGGGCGTCAGCAGAGCGTCTCGCGCCGTCAACTCGTCTGCGCGCGGCGCGAGCTTCAGGCGCAGGATCGGCAGCGATGCGGCGGCTCGCAGCAGCGCCATGTTCACCCGCGTATGGATGAAGAGTTCGCCGCCATCGGGGCGGTAACGTACCAGGGCGCGATGCGGTTCGGCCTCGCGGATGACCTCTTCCGTCTCATCGTTCGAGACCTGTTCGCCGGTGACCGGAAATTGAAGCAAAGTCATGCGATCGCCCCAATCGCGTTGATCGAGCCATCCTGCCAGTTTGTTGCGACCTAGCCTAGATGCCTCACGGCCAGGCGTCCTGCATAGCGTTCACCGACAGCCACGCCATCGCGGGCAGCGCGACGAGCAGCGCCAGCCGCACACCCGCGGATCGCGCTTGGTCGGGCTCTTTGCGCTGGAGTCGGCGCCAGATCTGAAATGCAGCGGCGAGAATGAGCAGCGCATAAAAGCCGGCGAGCACCCACAGGGCTGTCTGGCCGGATATCGCTATGCCGTTTTTCTCGAGCACCTTGCCGGTCAGCATGACCGGCCCGGCGACGAAGAAGGCAATGGCGATGCCGAACAGGAAGCCGATCATGGCGCCCAGGAACGATGTGGCCGACAGTGCCACGAGCACCGCCATCAGGACGAGCAGAGTGATGAACGCGCGCTGGCTCATGGCCACACCCCCGATCGAATGCCCCGGAATCTATCAGTCCGGCCTTAATTGCGCGTAACAGTTGGAATCCTTGCCAGCGCAGTCGGACGGGCCTCCCTTGCCGGCAACGGAACCGTCGCTATTGTCGGCGGCTATCCGAAACAGAGGCGAAAACTTCCATGAAACTTGGCTTTGTCGGCACGGGCGCGTTGAGCTCGGCCATTGTCGCGGGGCTGAAATCGCTGCCGGGGGAGACGACGCCGGTGGTGGTCTCGCCGCGCAACGAGGCGATCGCCGCCGAGCTTGCCGCGCGTTGTCCGGACGTGCGCATCGCTACCGACAACCAGGCCGTGCTCGACGATTGCGACACCGTGATGCTGGCGGTGCGGCCGCAGATCGCGCGCGAGGTGCTGAAGGAACTGCGGTTCCGGCCGGACCATCACGTCGTCAGCCTGATCGCCACCGTGTCGCGCGAGGAGATCGCCGCGCTTGTCGCGCCAGCGGCACAGGTGACGAAAGCCCTGCCTATGCCGATGATCGCCCGGCTGCAGGGCGCGACGATCATCTGCCCGCCGGACCCGATCGCGGCGGCGTTCTTCGGCAGGCTTGGCGGCGTGATCGAGGTCGAGGACCAAAGCGAGTTCGATGCGCTGAGCGTCGTCACCGCGACCTATGCCAGCTATTTCAAATATCTCGACACGATCCACGCCTGGGTGCGCAGCCAGGGTGTTTCGGGCGACAGGGCACGCGACTACATCACCAGCATCTTCAAGGCGCTGGCCAATGCGCCGGATACGGCGCCGGACGAAGATTTCATGCATCTTGCGCAGGACTATGCGACGCGCGGCGGCATCAACGAGCAGGTGCTGCGCGAGCTGACCGAGCGGGGAACATTCGATGCCTTCGCGGAAAGCCTGGAGCGGGTGCATCGGCGCATTGCGGGGAAGTAGCCGGAGGACCCAAGCGGCGATTGCCGATCACTCAGCCGGCAGCATCCGCGGCGACGGCCTCGGCGCGCTGAGCCGGTCGCCAAGCCCGACCGCTCGAACAACGACAACTCTGCCGCGGCTTGTCATCGCGCATGCGCTTCTCCACGATTGCGGCACACGGCTCCCAAGAACCGCTAGGATCATGAGATGAGTGACACTATCCCCGCCATCGACATCGCGCCGCTGTTCGGCCCGACTTCGCCCGCACGCGACGAGGCCGACCGCCAGATCTTCACTGCTGCCTCCGGCATCGGCTTCATGACTGCGCGCGGCTTTCCGGGCGCGGAGCTTCTGACGCGCGAGCGGCGCGGCGAGCTCCTGAAGATCTTCGATTTGCCCGATGCGGAAAAGCGGAAGCTGCTGCGCTGGAATTTCGACCCGTCGAAATCGAACTATTATCGCGGCTGGTTCCCGCTGCAGCCGACCGCGGTGTCCTACAAGGAAGGCATCGACATGGGGCCAGACATCGCCCATGCCGACGCCGGGTTCGCGCCCGACGATCCGCTGCTCGAGCGCACGCCGCTTCCCGCCGAGGCCGATGTTCCAGGGTGGAAGGCGGCCGCCGCGCATTACTACCGCTCGATGGAGAAGGTCGGCGCGGCGCTGATGGGCTCGATCGCGCGCAGCCTCGGGCTTGAGGACGGTATTTTCGACGGCCATTTCCGGGGCGGCATCTCGACGCTCAGGCTGATCCGCTATCCGCTGCGCAGCGAGGACGGCGCGGTCGACCTGTCGAAGCCTGAATATTGGGTCATGCACAAAGGCGAGCGGCGGCTGGTCATCGGCCGTGAGCATGCCGATTCCGGCTTCGTGACACTTTTAGCGCAGGACGGCGTCGAAGGCCTGCAGGCCAGGAGCCATGCCGGCGAATGGATCGACGTGGCGCCCGCCGACGGCTCGCTGGCGGTGAATTTCGGCCAGCTGCTGGAACGCTGGACGGGCGGCGTGGTGCAGGCGACGCGCCACCGGGTGATCGCGCCGAAGACGGCGCGTTACTCCATTCCCTTCTTCTATGAGCCGCGCGTCGACGCCGAGATCGCGCCGCTGCCGATCAGAGGCGCCAGCGACTTCGCGCCGTTCCTCTATGGCGATTACCTGTGGGAGTCGGCGACCAACTTCGTCGAGATGGCCGGCGTCAAGACTTTGCGCAAGCCAAGGCGGCCAGCCGCCGCCTGAATGCCAATGCCTGCCGAGAGCGCGGCAGAAGCTCGATGATGAAATGGCGCGGGGTGGCACTGGCGCGCAACCAGCCCAGCACCGAAGGGTCGAGGAAATTCCAGCCCTTCAGCGGGCGGATGCGCGACCCGCGCCGGGGGCGGGTGAGCAGCAGGCCCTTGGCCGACAGGATCTTCACCGCCTCGCGCGCGGCCCTTCGGCTGGCGCCGAAGCGGGCGCAGATCTCTTCCTCGCCAAGCAGCGTCGCGCCGGGCGAAAACAGCCCGCCGAGTATCTCGCGGCCAAGACTGTTGGCTATGTCATCGTCACCGATGAGGTCTGGTTGCCTGCCATTTGTCCCGGCCCGTTCGAGTCTGCCGCCGAGTGTTACACGTGCGGGATCGACCGCACCGACTAATTGCCAGGGCGGCACAGCCCGCTTGTTAGTCCGATTTATCAGATGAATCGGTTGAATGGAGCCGGGCTTTGCTGCTAGCTGTGCGAGGAAGAATCCCGGCACCCTGCTCAGCAACACTTTGCCGCTCGCCGAGGCCCGCAAGATCAAACTGGCCAGCGACAAATCGCAATCGATGAAGGTGCAAATTGCGTTCGACTGATTATCTCGGCCGTCTCTTCGGCCTTGAAGGCCGGCATGCCTTCGTCACCGGCGCCAGCCGCGGGCTGGGGCTCGCTTTCGCTGAGGCATTGGCTGCCGCGGGCGCACGCGTCACCATCGGCGGCCGCAAGGCCGACGAGTTGAAGGCCGCCGGCAACCGTTTGCGCGCCGAGGGCTACACGGTAGCGGAGTCATTGATCGACGTGACCGACACGCAGTCGGTCGACGCGGCGATCGCGGCGAGCGAAGCCGGCACCGCGCCGATCGACATCCTGGTCAACAATGCCGGCATCCAGCGCCGCGCGCCGCTCGAGACCTTTTCCGACGCCGACTGGGACGCGCTGATGGCGACCAATCTCGACGGTGTCTTCAAGGTGAGCCGCGCCGCGGTGAAGGGCATGGTCCAACGCCGCAAGGGCGTGATCATCAACGTGTCGTCGGTGCAGAGCGCGCTCGCCCGGCCCTCGATCGCGCCTTACGCGGCGAGCAAGGGCGCCATCACCATGCTGACCAAGTCGATGGCCGGCGAATGGGGCCAGCATGGCGTGCGCGTCAACGCGATCGCACCCGGCTATTTCAAGACCGAGCTCAACGCAGCATTGGTCGCCGACGAGAAATTCTCGACCTGGCTCGCCGGCCGCACCCCGATGCGGCGCTGGGGCGATGTCGAAGAGTTGGCGGGCGCGGCGGTGTTCCTGGCGTCGGATGCGGCAAGCTTCGTGACGGGACAGACGCTGCTGGTGGATGGCGGGATCACGAGCGTGTTGTGAGGCCGCCTCACCTCACGCGGACCCGCGTCTCAAACCGGCAAGCTCGTCTCCCCCACCGACGGATGCTGCTCGACGGGCGGATCGATCTTGGTGTCCTTCGCGAACCCAGTCAGCATCCTGTCCATCGACAGCCCGCCCGCGCCGCTGAGCGCCAGGATGAACATGCCGCCGGCAATGGCGAGGTCCTTCTCGAAATGCAGCAATTCGTTCTGGCTGGCGAAGTTGGTGTGGAAGAGGCCGGCCGTCATCAGGCAGAACAGGCCGAGCCCGATCGCGCCCAGCCGCGCCAGGATGCCGAGCGCCACCGACAGGCCGGCGCCAAGCTGCAACGCGACGGTGGCGAGAAGCAGCGGCGTGCCGACGCCGAGCGCGGCCATCGCCTTCTGGGCAGCCTCGAAATGGGTCGCCAGCTGCAGGCCCTCATGCACGAAGATCAGCGACAGCAGCAGCCGGCCGGCAAGCAGGACGACGTCGCTGGCGTGAAGTTTTTCGGCAAGTCTGATCGGTGTCATAGTCGGCTCCAGTCTTTGGAAACAGGCAGTTTGGAAAATGGGCGGTCGCCCGCGTCCATGCAGGTGCGCTTGAGATTGAAAGATCGGAGCCGGCGCGAGGGAGAGGAACGCCGGCTCCGGTTTTCGGGCGCTACCGCCGTGGCGCCCAAAAGGTGGCGAGCTCTTGCGAGCCGCCTATTTCGTCACCTTGGTGGCGATCGCCTGCTTGAGATCGGCAAGCTCCTCGCAGCCGGCCGGACAGAGCTTTTGCAGCGAGGCGAGCTGCTCGTTGGCCTTGGCTATGTCGCCGGTCTCGACATAGAGCTCGCCCAGATATTCATGCGCCGCCTTGTGGTCGGGCTGAAGCTCCAGCGCCTTGGTGTAGTAGGTGAGCGAGGTCTGGTAGTCCCCGGTCTTGCGCAGCGTGAAGCCGAGCAGGTTGTAGACGTCGGCCTGCTGCGTGTCCTGCGCGAGGTCGCGCAGCTCGGCCAGCGCGCTTTGATAGTCCTTGGCCTCGATCTTGGCTTTCACCGCCGTCAGGTCCGGCGCGTCGGCGCCTTCGATGTCGTCCACGGCATAAGCCGGAACGGCGATGGCGATCGGGGCCGCGGTCAAGACCGCAATGGCACCGAGCACCGCGAAAAGTGCGTGTTTCATTGTAGCTGTCGCTTTCTGTTCAGGATCCGATTCAAATCAGATCTGGGTTGGGGTGAAGGCGTAGGCATTGCCGTCCTTGACGAAGCTGCCTGTGCCGGGGAACGGGAAGTGCGAGCCGCAGATGCGGATATTGTCGGCGATCACCTGGTCGATGATCTTATGGCGCGTGGCGATCGCCATCGGCCCGTCCTGGTCGTAGGCGCCCTGCCATTCGGGATGCGGGGCGAGCAGCGCCGGCACGTACATGGTGTCGGCCGAGACGAGGAATTGCTCGGAGCCGCCATCGACATGGTAGACGGAATGGCCGGGCGTGTGGCCGGGCGCCGCCATGAGGCGGATGCCGGGCACCACTTCAGTGCCGTCGTCGACCAGCTTCCAGTTCTTCCATTTCGGGAAGTTCTCGGCGATGCGCTTGCCCGCGGGCTTGCGGCCCTCGGGCAGCTTGGCCAGCCGGCTCGGATCGATCCACCAATTATACTCGGTGGCGTTGACGATCAGCTCGGCATTCGGGAACACCGGATCGTTGGTGCCCTTTTCCATCAGGCCCCAGACATGGTCCGGATGGAAATGCGAGATCATGATGGTGTCGATCGCCTTGTAGTCGATGCCGGCCGCCTTCATGTTGGCCGGCAGATGCGTGGCGTTGGCCTGCCATTGGCCGACGCCGGAGCCGGCGTCCATCATGATGGTGCGGCCGTTCATCTTGAGCACCACGACGGTGAGCGGGATCGGCATGAACTCGGTGGTCAGTCCCGCCTTGGCGAGTGCCGCCTTGGTGTCGTCGATCGACACGTCCTTGATGAAGGCCGGGTCGTGCGGCTTGCGCCAGATGCCGTCATAGATCGCGGTGACTTCGAGTGAGCCGACCTTGTATTTGTAGAAGCCGACCAGCGGCTCGACCGGGGTTTCGGCGTAAGCCGCGGGCGCGAATTCCAGCTTGCCGGCAATGCCGAAGGCGGCAGCGGCGGCGGCGGATCCCAGCACCATGCGACGCGTCATGTTGAACATCGGAAATCTCCTCTAATGGCTGCGGGTTGTTTCAGGTTTCAGGCGGTAGTCCATTGGTTTGCCGCATGTCGTTGTCCCAAAACCGCTGCGCACTTTTGGGCGACATGCAGGGAATGGCGGAGGGCCCGGTGCTGCCCTCCGCCGAGACTGCGGAAACCGGCGCCGACCGGTCCGACTGAAGACCGACCGGCGCCGAGGAGATCAGGACTTGTGGTTTTCCGACCCGGCGAGGCGTGCCTTCCCCGCCGCGATCAGAACCCTTCGCCCCGGGCTCCGGAGCGAGGACCTTTCGGTCCCGCCGGCTCAGTGACGCCAAATGCCCTGGCCGGGCTCTTCCGCAGCAATCCTGGCCGCCGGCTTCGTGACGTGGCGGGCCATTTCGGGCCTCGCGATGGAGGCGGTGGTGGTGGTGTCGACGACGGCAGCCTGCTGGCCGCCATTCGTCCAGGAGAAGTGGTCGCTGCCGGCAAAGGCGCTGCCGGTGACAACCAGGATGGCGACTGCGGCAAAGGCGGTTCTGTTCATGTGCGTATTCCTTCCGGGTAGGTTGATGCGTGCCTTGGGAGGATGGCCCTCGCTACAGCCAAGACCCGGAAGGCCCGGGCTTTATTCCCCGGGGGCGGAAAGAATTTTTTGGAGGCAACGGAAGATCACGATTTTTGCGCGATGAACGGCCCGGTTAGCCGGCGTTAATCATGGCTTGAGTTTGTTGGCTCAAGGCAAGCCTCCAGGCCGCGAATGGCGCAACTTGAGGCGGGCATGGAAGTTCTAATTTAAGCACTTTCCTTTAACTCCGATCGATGGCGCATCGTCCTCCGATCGACGGAGCGTCGCCCAGGAAAGCTATTCGGGTTGAATTGACCGCGACAAATTTCAACATCGGTCGTATCAGGCAGGCCGTTTTCTCTTCCGCCAACGTGCCGGCGGCGATTGCCTTCGTCGTGCTCATGATCTGCGCGATCTTCGTCGACCAGCAGAACAAAACGGTTTCCGATCAACTCACGCGCGCCGACGTCCTCTACAAGGTCAACATCATCCGCGCCAAGCTGGAAGGAAACATCAACGGCAATCTCCAGCTGGTTCAGGGCCTCGTCTCGGCCATCGTCACCGAGCCCTATATGGGGCAGCAGAGATTTGCCTCCCTCGCTGCCAATCTCTTCAAGCAGAAATCGCAGCTGCGCAACATTGGCGGCGCGCCGGATCTCGTCATTTCGCTGATGTATCCCATGGAGGGCAACGAGAAGGCGATCGGGCTCGACTACCGCAAGAACGAGGCGCAACGCTTGGCGGCGCTTAGGGCGCGCGACCAGCGCATATCGGTGCTTGCCGGTCCCGTCGACCTCAGGCAGGGCGGGCGCGCCTTCATCGGCCGGATCCCTGTCTTCGTGCCGACAGCGGGGGGCGGCGATCGCTTCTGGGGCCTTGTCTCGGCGGCTATCGACATCGATCGGCTCTACGCCGCAAGCGGCCTCACCGACCCCGGTCTCGACATAGATGTGGCGCTTACCGGAAAGGATGCGCTTGGCGGTGGCGGCCAGCGCTTCTTTGGTGGCGCCGACATCGTCAAGAACAATCCGGTGACGGCAGAAGTGCAGCTGCCGTTCGGTTCCTGGCAGATATCGGCAATCCCCAAGGGCGGTTGGCCGACCGTGCCGAAGAATGAGCGGGTCTTGCAGGCGCTCATGGCGCTCGCCGCTGTGCTGGTGGTGCTGCCCATCCTGGTGGCCGGACGGCTGTTCGGCGAAAGGCAGAAAAACTATGCCGAATTGAGGCGCCTGTCCGGGAGGCTGGAACTGGCTCTGGAGGCTTCAGGCATCGGCGTGTGGGAGCAAGACCTCGTCACCGACGAGTTGCTGTGGGACGATCGCGTCAATGAGATCTACAGCAAGCCCGCCGACGGGAAGCCGCGCGGCTACGACGACTGGGCACTGGCGATCCACCCCGAGGATATCGCGCGGGCACAGCGCGAGTTCGACCTTGCCGTGGCTGCAAAAGGTCCCTACTCGTCGCAGTATCGACTGCTTCGCCCAGACGGCACCGTCCGCCATGTGCGGGCGCGTGCAAGCTACTTCCAGGACAGCGACGGCACGCCGAAGATGGTCGGGGCCGAATGGGACGTGACCAGCGACGTTCTGCTCAACGAGAATCTAGTGCGTGAACGGCAATTGTCGGAATCGAAGAATGCCGAACTCAAGACCGCCAAGGCGCGCATCGAGCATGTTGCGCTGCACGATTCGCTAACAGGCCTGCCCAATCGCCGTTACCTCGACGAGATGCTGGCCAATTCGCCCGAGGATCGCACTGCGCTGCTGCATCTCGACCTCGATCGCTTCAAGCACATCAATGACACGCTCGGCCATGCGGCGGGCGATGCCATGCTCATGCATGCCTCGAAGGTCATCAAAGCCAACGTCCGCGCAGGCGACTTCGTGGCGCGCATCGGCGGGGACGAGTTCGTTGTGGTGTGCCAAGGGCGCGATGACAATGAGCTCGCCGCGCTCGCGGACCGTATCATCGAAGAGATGCGCCAGCCGGTCGACTATAAAGGCCACCAATGCCGGTTCGGAGTCAGCATCGGGATTGCCGCGCTTAGCGGCGTCGATGCAAAGCAGCTGCTGGTCAACGCCGATCTCGCGCTCTATCGAGCCAAGAGCCGCGGTCGCAATCGTTATGAGTTCTTCAACGAAGAGCTGCAGAGCGAGATCGTCAGGACCAAGCAGACCGCGGACGAGATCCTGGGCGGGCTGGAGCGCAACGAATTCATCGCCTACTACCAACCCCAGTTCGATGCCAAGACCCTCGAGATCGTCGGCGTCGAGGCGCTGGCTCGCTGGCGCCATCCACGACGCGGCATCCTCGCCCCCGACATCTTCCTCAAAGTGGCCGAGGAATTGAATGTGGTCTCGCTGATCGACCGCATGATCCTCGAACAAACGCTGCAGAATTTCCAGCGCTGGTCGCGCGACGGTCTCAACATCCCGCGCTTTTCCGTCAACGTCTCGGCAAGAAGGCTGGAGGACAAAGACCTCATCAACGGCCTGCGCAAGCTGCCGATCAAGGAAGAAACCGTCTCATTCGAGCTCGTGGAATCGATTTTCCTGGACGAAAATGACGAGCTTGTCGCTTGGAACATCGAGCACATCAAAGAACTCGGGATCGACATCGAGATCGACGATTTCGGCACGGGCCATGCATCCGTCGTCAGCCTGCTCAAACTGCAACCGAGCCGTCTCAAGATCGACCGGCAGCTCGTCACGCCGATAACCGGCTCGGCGGCGCAGCGGCGGCTGGTATCGTCAATCATCGAGATCGGCAAATCGCTCGGCATCGGCGTCGTGGCGGAAGGCGTCGAGACGATGGAACATGCGCGCATCCTGAAGGACCTCGGCTGCGACATCCTGCAAGGCTACGCATTCGGGCGCCCGATGGACGCAAAATCCTTCAGGACCTTCGCCATATCGCGCAAATGGCTGGCCACGGCATAGTGGACGATGCGAGCTGCCGTTGACAGCACCGCCGCCGGCCGCGCGGGTTGTCCAGCAACGATAGGACAGCCTTGTCGAGAGTGACAGCAGCTGTAGTCATCGAACTGTCACACCAGGCGGCAACCTCCATGCTAGGTTTGCCGTGGCCGCCCCCCGCGACCCCGACCGCATCAAGAGCCGGCGAAGCCGCCATGAACATCGCCCTTCCCGCCGAAGGCACCGACCTCTCGCCCTATTTGCCGGACGAGCACGGGCTGTTCTTCATCTACCATTTCAAGGCCGATGGAAGCCGCACCAAGGATCCAGCGGAGGCGCATTGGAGCTGGCGCAGCTACCAGATCACCGACATGCGCGCCCGCCAGGAGATCGGCGCCGAGCAGGCCCTGCCGGCGCCGGTGCGCGATGCGTTCCTGTCACCCAGCCATGGCTGCCAGATCGATTTCGAGGACGACTTCCTCTATGGCGACCTGCCCGACCTCAGGCACGATTTCGCCGAGGCGCGCGGGCTCACCCATTTCCGCTTCGCCTTCAACGACAGGATGCTGATCGGCGCCCGCAAGCAGCCGCTGGAATCGGTCGACAAGATCCGCAAGCTGGTGGAGAGCGGCGCGCGAAAATTCCGCACGCCGGCCGAGCTGATCGAGGCGGTGATGGGCCAGTCGCTCGACGGCATGGCGGCCGAGCTCGACAAGATGGGCGACACGCTCGACGGCATCGAGGACCGCATCGTGTGCGACGCATGGCACAATGAGCGCCAGGCGCTGGTCGACGCACGCCGGCAGCTGGTGCTGATCCACCGGCAGATGGCGACGCTCACCAGCCTCTTCCGCCATCTCGACCATTCGCATCGCAACGAACTGCCCGACCCCATCAACGACATGGCGACCAGGCTCTCGCACCGGGCGCACACGCTGCATCACGACGGCGAGCAACTGCAGGCGCGCACACGCCTGTTGCAGGACGAGCTGATGGCCAAGCTGACCGAGCAGTCGAACCAGCTGCTCTATATCCTCTCCGTCATGACGGCGGTGCTGTTGCCGATGACCATCATCTCCGGGCTGTTCGGCATGAATGTCGGCGGATTGCCGCTGGTCGGCACGCCGCTGGGATTCTGGGTGGTGACGGCGATCTCGGTCGTCATCGCCGGCATCATCTATATGTTCGTGCGACGGCTGGGGCGCGTGTAGCGCTTCAGGCGGTCCCCCGCAAATCCTCGACGATGGTGCCGGCGGCCTGGACCTCGGCTTCGTGGCCGGGCTCGCGCCACGTCTCGGCAAGTCCGGCCGCGTACCATTCGCGCATGGCCGGCAGGTCGAGCAGCCGCCGCGGATAGTTAGCCGCTTCGCCTTCGAAAGTCAGGCCATAGGACTGCGCCCTGAATACAATCGGAGCAAAGAAGGCATCGACGGCACCAAAACGGTCGCCGGCCAGGAAAGGTCCGCCGAAACGCGCAAGGCCGTCGTTCCACAAATCTCCCATACGGAAGATATCGTGCTTCAGCGTACCGGACATCGGCAATGGCGCGACGCGCACGCCGCAGCTCATCGGGCAGTCATTGCGCATCGCGGTGAAGCTCGAATGCATCTCGGCGGCGGCCGAGCGCGCCCAGGCGCGCGCCTTCGCCTCCGCCGGCCAGATGCCCTGGTGGCGTTCGGCCAGGTATTCGACGATCGAGAGCGAATCCCAGACCGCCCAGCCGTCATCGACCAGGCAGGGCACCCGACCGTTAGGCGAGAATTGTCGGTAGAGGTCGAAACTCGATCCGCTCGGGAACGGCGTCAGCCGCTCCTCGAAGGGAATGCCGAGGACGCGCATCAGCAACCATGGCCGCAGCGACCAGGACGAATAGTTCTTGTTGCCGATATGCAGAACGTACATCAGTCCCCTGCACTGGTTGATGCAACCCTAGACGGAAAACTGTCTCGAACTTTCCCTGGAAGCTACTTTATCGCGGGCTCCGGCTGGCGGACCTCGCGGCCCCTGAACATCGACCATGAATACATCGCCAGCGCCGTCCAGATCAGCGCGAAGGCTATGGCCTGGGTGGTGCCGAACGGTTCATCGAAGATCAGCACGGCGATCAGGAAGACCATGGTCGGCGCGATATATTGCATGATGCCGATGGTGGACAGGCGCAGCAGCCTGGCGCCGAAGGCAAACAGCAGCAACGGCACTGCGGTGACCGGACCGCAGCCGATCAGCAAGGCCGCGTCGGCACCCGTGCTGGAGATGAAATGATCCTGGCCGGTGGCGATCAGGTAGACGATGTAGCAGAGCGCCGGCACCGACAGCAAAAGCACTTCGAGCAGGAAGCCCTGGCTCGGGCCGATCGGCAGCGTCTTGCGGAAAAAACCGTAGGCGGCAAAGGAGAAGGCGAGCGCCAGCGATACCCATGGCAATTTGCCGGCCTCGACTGTGAGCACCGTCACCGCGATCGTGGCGAGCGCCACCGCCGCGATCTGCAGCCTGTCGAGCCGTTCGCCGAGCAGAACGGCGCCGACGACGACGCTGACCAGCGGATTGATGTAATAGCCGAGCGCCGTCTCGACGGTGCGGTCGACCGCGATCGCCCAGACATAGATGCCCCAGTTGATCGAGATCAGCACCGCCGTCAGCGCCGCCATGGCAAGGCTTTTCGGCGAGCGGATCGCCGCCTTGAAGTCGGCGGTGCGTCCGGCCCAGATGAGCACCGCCGCGGCGATCGGCACCGACCAGACGACGCGGTTGGCGATCACCTCGGCAAGCGGCAGATGCGCCACCGCCTTCATGTAGAAGGGCAAGAGCCCCCAAAGGAAATAGGCGCCAAGCGCCAGGAGGAAGCCGCGGCGGCCTTTGGCATCCTGATCGAGATCGGCTGTAGCGGTGACCATGGCCTAACGCTATGGCCCAGCGGAGCGCCCAAGACCATCACAAAATTATGATGGATCAACGGAGTTTTGGTGATGGTTCAAACGGGCTGCGCAAGTTCCTCGCCCCACGGAGTGGTGAGAGGTGGCCCGGCGAAGCCGGGACGGAGAGGGGTCAGCGCCGCGGCTGACAATCACCGCTTCGGGTAAGCATTCTGGTGACCAACCTCGCGCCCTCTCTTGCATCGACTCTGGCTTCGCGAAGGTCGCCCCCTCTCCGTCCCGGCTGCGCCGGGACACCTCTCCCCCACGTTGTGGGGGCGAGGAAGGGCGGCGGCCTACTCCGCCGCCACCAGTCCCGCCATCTCGCGGTTCTTCATCAGCTTGTAGACGATCGAATCCATCAGCGCCTGGAAGGAGGCGTCGATGATGTTTTCCGACACGCCGACCGTCCACCAGCGAGCTCCAGTGGAATCGTGCGATTCGACGAGGACGCGAGTGATGGCCTCGGTGCCGCCGTTGAGGATGCGCACTTTGAAGTCGGCGAGCTCGAGGTCGACGATCTCGCTCTGGTACTTGCCGAGATCCTTGCGCAGCGCGATGTCGAGCGCGTTGACCGGGCCGTGGCCTTCGGCCACCGACATCTTCTCCTCGCCGTCGACCTCGACCTTCACGATCGCCTCGGAGACGGTCTTCAGATTGCCGTTGGCGTCGAAGCGGCGCTCGACCATGCAGCGGAAGGAGGTGACGTTGAAGAACTCCGGCAGGCCGTGCAGCATCTTGCGGGCAAGCAGCTCGAACGAGGCGTCGGCGCCCTCATAGGCATAGCCCTCAGCCTCGCGCTCCTTGACCACTGCAATCAGCGCGTCGAGCCGGTGATCGTCCTTCGGCACGTCGATGCCGCGCCGCTTCAGCTCGGCGAGGAAATTGGCCTTGCCGCCCTGGTCGGAGACCATGACGCGGCGGCGATTGCCGACAGCTTCCGGCGGCACATGCTCGTAGGTCGCCGGCTCCTTGGCCAAAGCGGAGGCATGAATGCCGGCCTTGGTGGCGAAAGCCGAGGAGCCAACATAGGGCGCCTGCGCTTCCGGCGCGCGGTTGAGCAATTCGTCGAAGGCACGGGAGAGCCTGGAGATTCCGGTCAGCGCCTCGGCCGAAATGCCGGTCTCGAAACGATCGGCGAAGGCGGGCTTCAGCGAAAGCGTCGGGATGATGGAGATGAGATTGGCGTTGCCGCAGCGCTCGCCAATGCCGTTCAGCGTGCCCTGGATCTGGCGCACGCCGGCTTCGACGGCGGCGAGTGAATTCGCCACCGCCTGGCCGGTATCGTCATGGGCATGGATGCCGAGATAATCGCCCGAGATGCCGTGCGCGATCACCTTGCCGACGATTTCGCGCACTTCCGAAGGCTGCGTGCCGCCGTTGGTGTCGCACAGCACCACCCAGCGCGCACCGGCTTCATAAGCCGTCCTGGCGCAGGCCAACGCATAGTCTGGATTGGCCTTGAAACCGTCGAAGAAATGCTCGCAATCGACCATCGCTTCCTTGCCGGCGGCCACCGCCGTCTCGACCGAGGCCTTGATCGAGTCCAGATTCTCCTCGTTGGTGCAGCCGAGCGCAACGCGCACATGATAGTCCCAACTCTTGGCGACGAAGCAGATGGCGTCCGACTTCGACTGCACCAGCGCCGCCAGCCCCGGGTCGTTGGAAGCCGAGACCCCTGCCCGCTTGGTCATGCCGAAGGCGACGAATTTCGCGCTCTCAGTCCGTTTCTTCTGGAAGAAGGTCGTGTCGGTCGGGTTGGCGCCTGGATAGCCGCCCTCGACATAGTCGATGCCGAAGTCGTCGAGCAGCCTGGCGATCGCGATCTTGTCCTCGACGGAAAAGTCGATGCCCGGCGTCTGCTGGCCATCGCGGAGGGTCGTGTCGAAGAGATAAAGGCGTTGCTTGATCATGGCTGTAGCTCGAAAGGCTGCGATCCTTCGCCGTGGAGAGCGACGTGCATCACTATTTCCCCGCGAACCGATCGGTCGCCCGGATCAGCCGGTCCAGTATCCCGGGCTCCGAATAGGCGTGGCCCGCCCCCTCGATGAGGTGGAAATCCGCCTTCGGCCAGGCCTTGTGCAGCGCCCAGGCATATTTCGCCGGGCACGGCATGTCATAGCGGCCGTGGACGATGGTGCCGGGGATGTCCTTCAGCTTCCAGGCGTCGCGCAAAAGCTGCCCCTCCTCCAGCCAGCCGGCATGGACGAAATAGTGGTTCTCGATACGGGCGAAGGCAATCGCATAGTCTTCCTGGGCGAACGGGTCGCTGGTCTCGGGCTCGGGAAGCAGCGTGATCGTCTCGCCTTCCCAGATGCTCCAGGCGCGGGCAGCTTCCACTTGCGCCTTGCGGTCGGACCCGACCAACCGCCTGCGATAGGCGGCCATCATGTCGCCGCGCTCGGCCTCGGGGATCGGCGCCACGAACCGCTCCCATTTGTCGGGAAACATCTCCGAGACGCCGAACTGATAGTACCATTCGAGCTCGGCGCGGGTCAGCGTGTGGATGCCGCGCACGACGAGCTCGCTGACACGCTCGGGATGCGTCTCGGCATAGGCGAGCGCCAGCGTCGAACCCCAGGAGCCGCCGAACACCAACCATTTCTCGAAGCCGGCCATCTCGCGCAGGCGCTCGATATCGGCGACGAGGTGCCAGGTGGTGTTCGCCTCCAGCGAGGCGTTGGGTGTCGACTTGCCGCAACCGCGCTGGTCGAACAGGATGACGTCATAGAGTTTCGGGTCGAACAGGCGCCGGTGTTTCGGCGAGATGGTGCCGCCCGGGCCGCCATGCAGGAACACCGCGGGTTTGGCGCCCTTGGTGCCGCAGCGCTCCCAATAGACGGTGTGGCCGTCGCCAACGTCGAGCATACCGGAATCGAACGGCTCGATCTCGGGGTAGAGCGTACGCAAGGAACCGCTGTGGATCGTCATAGTTTCAAGCCCTGCTGCGGCCAGTTGGCCGTCTCGTGGTCGGGATGCTGGAAGGAGATGATCTGCTCCTGCCGCCGATAAAAGTCGGGGTCGTCAAGGATCGGCGCCTCGAAGATCTTTTCCACCCAGGGCAGGCGAACCGCGTAATTCACCTGGATCTGCGGAGCGAGGTCGGAGCGGTCGTCGAAAGCGCCGATGGCGATCTCCAGCGAGCCGGGCTGGCGATAGGTCAGCGGCGTGCCGCAGCGGGCGCAGAAGCCGCGGTCGATGTTGACCGAGGACTGAAAGTAGCTCGGCTCCTCATGGGTCCACTCGACGCCGTCCTTCGGCACCGTCACCAGCGCGCCGAAGAAATTGCCGAACTGTTTCTGGCACATGCGGCAATGGCAGATGGACGGGCGCCCGAGCTTGCCGTGGACGCGGAAACGTACGGCGCCGCACTGGCAGCCGCCTGTTCGAACTTGATCGGTCATGGTCTTTCCTCCGGCGGCCATTGGTCGGTGTCGTGATCGGGATGCTGATAGGAGACGAGCTCGGCCAGGTAAGGCGCAGATGCGATATCGGCCATCGTGTCCTCGGATGGCAGTTTGGGGATACCGTCGACATAAGGAAGCTTTGCTTCGATGCCCCACTGGATGGTGGGCGCGATGCCGGTCGGATCATCGAAGGCGGCAATCGCCATTGCTGTGCCATCCGGCGCCTCGAAAGTCAGCGGCGTTCCGCATTCGGCGCAGAAGCCGCGCCAGACGGCGTTTGACGAGCGGAAGCGCTTCGGCTCGCCGCGCGTCCAGTCGAGCGTGGCGCCGCGCACCGAGACCAGCGGCAGATAGAAATTGCCGCTCGCCTTCTGGCACATGCGGCAGTGGCAGACCGAAGCGTCACCTAGCGCGCCCTCGACGCGGAAGCGCACGGCGCCGCACTGGCAGCCGCCTGTATAGACCGGCCGGTTGTCGAGGCTCATCGCTCACTCCTGGTCATGGGCTTACTCCGCATCATGGCAGACCGCCTCGACATTGTTGCCGTCGGGATCGAAGACGAAGGCGCCGTAATAATTGGGGTGGTAGTGCGGCCTCAGGCCCGGCCCACCATTGTCCTTGCCGCCTGCGGCAAGCGCTGCCGCATGGAAAGCGTCGACCTCGGCGCGGCTGCGGGCGGTGAAGGCGACATGCTGGGTGGATTTGGGCTTGTCCGTGCTATCGCTCAGCCAGAACACCGGCCGGTCGCGGCCATAGCCGCCAACCGTGGCGCCGCCGGTATATTCTTCCGGCACCATGTAAAGCAGCGAAGCCCCCAGCGGCGCCATCACCTTGTCGTAGAAGGACTTGGACTTTTCGAAGTTGGAGACATTGATGCCGAGATGATCGATCACGGGACGAGCTCCTCCGTTTGTGGCGCGGGCGCATCGGCCAGGCCGGCCACGATGACGATGTGCTGGCAGGCATTGTCGATATCGCGGATCACGTCGTCGTTCCAGAAGCGCAGGATGGTCCAGCCTAAAGCTTCGAGCTTCGCGGTTCGTGCAGTATCGGACGCCGACACTTCAGCAAGAGTGTGCTGAGAGCCATCGATCTCGACGATCAGCTTTATGTCGGGGCAAGCAAAGTCGACGATGTATCCTGCGATAGGCATTTGGCGTCGGAATGACAGGCCCATGAGCCTATGTGCCCTGATCTCGTTCCAGAGCTTCAGTTCCGCATCTGTCATTTGCTTGCGCATCTTGCGCGCATTGCCGCGATTGGCGGGAGATACCCGATGATGGGTCATCGCGAGGCCCCCCTCTCTGTCCTGCCGGACATCTCCCCCTCAAGGGGGGAGATTGGATGTCGCCTAGCCTTTCGCCAATCGCCAACGTTGGAGATGGGACGCTGTCGCCGAAGCTGCTGATCTCCCCCCTTGAGGGGGAGATGCCCGGCAGGGCAGAGGGGGGCGCCTCGCGCCAACCTCTCCACTAAAGGAACATCCGCGCTCACCGCTTGATCTCCCAGGTCGTCACGCGCTCGCCGGTGGCAGGATCCTTGCCGTCTTTCAGCTGCACCCCCTGTGCCAACAGCTCTTCGCGGATTCGATCGCCCTCGGCCCAGTTCTTGGCAGCGATAAACTCCAGACGATCCGCGATCGCTTTTGCCACCGCCGCCTCGTCCACCTTGGCCGCGCCCGTATCGAAACCGAGGAAGGCCAGCGCTGCCTTCAGCGAAGCGGCTGCGCCACCCCCGACGTCGCCGCCGGCATCGACTGCCTCGCCGGCGAGCTGCGTCAGCCGCTGGAAGGCGGTGTAGGTGGCGAGGTCGTCCGACAGCGCTTCCACCACCTCGGCCGGCAATTCTTCTGCCGCCATAGGCGCGAGGTCGGCGGCGCGCTTCCATTTGCGCAGCGTGTTTTCGGCTTCTTCCAGCTTGCGCACGGAGAAGTCGATCGGCTCGCGGTAATGTGTCATCAGCATCGCCAGCCTGAGCACCTCGCCCGGCCAGGCGCGGCCGCCAAAGGTCTCGGTCTCCAGCAGCTCGTGGATCGAGAAGAAATTGCCGAGGCTCTTCGACATCTTCTGGCCTTCGACCTGCAGGAAGCCGTTGTGCATCCAGACATTGGCCATGACCTTGGTGCCGTGGGCGCAGCGCGACTGGGCAATCTCGTTCTCGTGGTGCGGGAAGATCAGGTCCAGCCCGCCGCCATGGATGTCGAAGACCTCGCCAAGATAGGCGGCCGACATGGCCGAGCATTCGATGTGCCAGCCGGGCCGTCCCCTGCCCCACGGGCTCTCCCAGCCGGGCTCTTCCGGGCTCGACAGTTTCCACAGCACGAAATCGCCGGGGTTCTTCTTGTGCGCGTCGACAGCGATGCGCGCGCCAGCCTGCTGCTCGTCGAGATTGCGCTTCGAGAGCTCGCCATAGTCGGGCATCGAGGCGGTGTCGAACAGCACCTCGCCGCCGGCGACATAGGCGTGGCCGCGCTCGATCAGCTGCCGGATCAGCGACAGCATGTCGGCCTTGCCGTCGGCCCGCGGCGCGACGAACTCGGTGGCGCGCGGCTCGTAGGTCGGCTCAAGGCAGCCAAGGGCCGCGACGTCCTTGTGGTACTGGCCGGCGGTCTTTTCGGTGACCTTGCGGATCGCATCGTTGAGCGACAGCTTTCCGGCCGCGATGTCGCCGCCGAAGTCGCGCAGCGCCCTGGCATTTATCTTGTCGTCGACATCCGTGATGTTGCGCACATACGTGACATGGCTTTCGCCGTAGAGATGGCGCAACAGGCGGAAGAGCACGTCGAAGACGATCGCCGGACGCGCATTGCCGATATGGGCAAAGTCGTAGACGGTCGGGCCGCAGACATACATGCGCACGTTGTGCGGATCGATCGGAACGAAAAGTTCCTTCGCTCGCGTCAGCGTGTTGTAGAGGCTGAAGCCCTTCGATGCGTCCGACATGCGGTCCCGGTCCTTAATTTGGGTTCACTGGAACCAGCTCTGCGCCGTTGGCGCAAATCAGGCTCCAGCCTGCTGGCCGGGGCGTTTTTTCCGATCTGGGGAAAGATGAGGCGAAAACGTCCGGACCAGCGCGAGGCTAGCCAATAATGCAAATGCCACAAATGGCGAAAGACGTTTTCATGGGCGGCTTTATCGCGCCGGCGGGTGTTGCCGTCAAGTCGCTCCGCTCAGGAAACATGTCGTTGGGTCACAGGTAAAGACAGGCCGAAACATTTTATTAAACATGTCGGCACAGTGATGAAACATTCGCCGGCTAGACCGCCAGAAGTCACGATTTGGTCGGAATCAGCCGACAAACGCTGAACACGAAACCGTTATCAGGGAGAGAATCATGGCTCGCACCAAGCAGGAACAGGACCGACAAACGCAGCCGGCTCTCGCCAGCCACTACCGCGCGATCGGCCCGGCGGCCATCGTCGCAGCACTTCTTCACACCGCGAAGAAGAAGAAGCCGACGCAGAAGATCGTCTCGCCGCGCGCCGCCTGACAAGAACGACCGGCACGGTTCCCAACCATCGGGACGCCGGCGATGAGGGCGCAAACAAGCGCCCTGGAGATGAAGGCCCCAAAGCAGCCTCTCGAGGCGAGCAGCCTTCGCTAAAAGAGCGTCATCTGGTTTTCGTCCGCGCCGGGCTTCTGGCGCCTGACCTTCTCGGCCTGTGGCCCGACGACGCCCCGTTCCTGAATCTCCGGCCCGATGTTGGCGACCTTGTTGACCAGGTCTGAAACCGCAATCGCCTCGAAGAAATCGGGCTCGGCAGGCTTCAGCAGATCGAGCACGTCGCGCGGCTCCTGCGTGCGGCAATCGAGCCAGCGGGCGAAGTCGCACTCCTCGATCACCACCGGCATGCGGTCATGGATATGGGCGATGCCGGCATTGGCCTCGGTCGTGATGATCGCGCCGGTATCCATCTCGGAACCGCCAGGTTCGGAATAAGTCTCGATCAGCCCGGCGAAGGCAATCACCCCGCCTCGCTTCGGCCGGATCCAGTAAGGCTGGCCCTTCTTGCCGCCCGACTGCTGCCATTCGTAAAAGCCGGAGGCCGGCACCAGAGCGCGGCGGTGGCGCATGGCAGTCTTGAACGAAGCCTTTTGCAGCACGCCTTCAGAGCGGGCGTTGATGAGCAGCGGAAACGCCTTGGTGTCCTCGACCCAGGTAGGAATCAGGCCCCAGCGCACAAGCATCGCCTGGCGGTCCGGCAGGTTCGAGCCCGGCTCCCGTTGCGGCCCGGCAAGCGCCATAAGCACCGGCTGCGTCGGCGCGATGTTGTAGCGCGCCGGAAATTCCTCCAGTTCCGCCAGGCCGAGCAAGGCGGCGGTCTGGTCCGGCGTCGCGGTCAGGGCAAAGCGTCCGCACATGGATCTGGGTTCTTCGATTGACGTGCCACGAAAGTGGCGATGGAACCGCCAGGCTGCAACGGCTAAAGCTGGATTCGCCCAATCGATCCACAAAAGGCTGCAGAAAGATCGGCACGCATGGAACAGCGCAAGATCATACCGGCCGTTTCCGTCGCCGTCGTGCGCGGCGGCACCGTGCTTCTGGTAAAGCGCGCGCGGGCACCGTCGCAAGGGCTCTACGCCTATCCCGGCGGCAAGGTCGAGCCGGGCGAAACGCTGGCGCAAGCCGCGGCGCGCGAGTTGCAGGAAGAGACCGGGCTCGAGGCAACAGGCTACCGGCCGCTACGCGACATCCTTATCGACGGCCATGCTGAAAACCACGCGGTCGACTACCTGCTGACCGTGTTCGGCGCTGCCTATGCCGGCGGCGAGCCCGTTGCCAGCGACGATGCCGAGACCGCTGCGTTCTACACGCTGGCGGAAATGGCAGGAATGCCGCTGGCGGGCGACGTGTTCTCGGTCGCCGAGGAATTGCTTGGGTCAGCGCAAGGCACAAGGCGGTGAGCATCCAGAATGGCCTTGCGGGCGACGAAATGTTTCGCCACAAAGCCCTGCCCTTTCACCGCAAGGCTTTGATGACCCGCGCTCCCGCTTTTCTCGCCGCGTGCCTCGCCGTCAGCATGACCGTCGCAGCGTCCCCAGCGCCCGCCGCCGAGGCGCCTTTCGAGCCCGGGCTGATGCGGCTGGCGGAAGTCCTGGGATCGCTGCACTTCCTGCGCAACCTGTGTGGCGAGAAGGGCGACAAGTGGCGGGTCGAGATGGAAAAGCTGCTCGAATCGGAAAATCCCGATCCTGACCGACGCGCCCGCTTCATCGCCTCGTTCAACCGCGGCTACCGCTCCTTCAGCGGCACCTACACGCGATGCACGCCTTCGGCGACCGAGGCCATCGCGCGCTACATGAAGGAAGGCGAGACGCTGTCGCGCGACATCGCCTCCCGCTACGGCAATTGAGCCCGGCTCGGCCGCTGCGCGTTTTGGGCAGATTTGTTGCGGGCAATCGGCGCCAATGTGACGTGCCTTATTGTGTCCTGTCCCGCTCTGGTGCAATCATGTGTTGCACTTGCGCAACAGTATTAATGAAACGTTAGCGCGCAGTTGTGGAATTAACTCAAACTGAAGGTTTCGATGCCCCAAGCCGGTCTAATCGGCTAAGCTCGGCATCAATTGAGGGCAGTCTCGCCCGGAATGTGGATTTCGACCGTAAAAATGTCGTATTTACAAAGACTTAATTGAGACTGCGGACGAACTGACAGACCAAGCCGGATCCCTCGTCGGATCGACGCTTGTAGAAAGTGGATATCGCAATGGAACATGGTGTCAGCGACATCGACGCTTTGGTCAGGGAAGAAAAGCGGCTGACTGCCGTGGAGAGCCACAGCGAAGCGTGGGCCGAGGGCCTGTCGGCGGGCATCGAACCGGAAATCATCGCCGAAGCGGCGCTGGAGACCGCTTTCGGCGAGATGTTGCGCGCCAATGGCGAGACCTCGGCGCTTGCCCTGCTCGACCGCATGCGGGAAAAAGTGATCGCCGGCGCGTTCGAGCCGGAACGGCTGAAGCACTAGCCACCCGTTTTGACAGCGACTTTTTGATAGTGACTTTTGACGCGCCGTTTGGGCATCATGTCCATGCGCTCGGACATTCAATGTGCCGGCCGGGCCGAGCCCGGGAACCATGGAGAGGCAAGCGGTGAGATTTTCGATGTCAGGTCGGCCGCGCGGGCTGGCCCTCAGCATCCTGATCGCCGCCTCCTGCCTGGCGCTGCCTCTGTGCCTTACCAGCACGCCTTCCTACGCGCTGAGCGAGATTCAGCGCGAGGACGTGCCTTCGCCGGTCACCCCGCCCGCCAATAGCGACAGCGTCGCGCCCGGCGCTGCCGTGCCGATGCCGGAGCCGCCCGGCACCAAGCCCGCGGACGGCCAGCCGGCCGACGACACCGACAAGTCGGAGCCGGAGACGCCGCCCGCCAATGGCGGCATCACCAGCCCACGCGCAGACCCTGACGCGCCGCCGCCCGCGGTCGTCTACGACCTCAACACGCTTCCCGAACCAGTCAAGCGCATGCACGGGCTCCTCATCGAGGCCTGCCGGACCGGCGACATCGAGAAGCTGAGGCCGCTGATCGGCAAGGGCGAGGCGATGACCCAATTGTCGCTGGGCGACATCGATGGGGACCCGGTCACCTTCCTCAAGAGCCTTTCGGGGGACGGCGACGGCCAGGAAATCCTCGCCATCCTGGAAGAGGTGCTTTCGGCCGGCTACGTCCATGTCGACACCGGCACGCCGCAGGAACTCTATGTCTGGCCGTATTTCTTCGCGCTGCCGCTCGACAAGCTCGATGCCAGGCAGCGCGTCGAATTGTTCAAGCTGGTCACCGCCAGCGACTATGACGACATGAAGCAGTTCGGCGCCTACATCTTCTACCGCGTCGGCATCACGCCGACGGGACAGTGGCTGTTCTTCGTCGCCGGGGATTGAATTTCGCCCTTACTCGGTAAGGCTGGCGGGACAGCGCCCCCCTCTGTCCTGCCGGGCAGAGGGGGGCGCGAAGAAACACGATCATAGCGGATCGTCCTATTGCCGAGGATTGTTGCGATGGCTCAGGCAGTGGTCAGAAGGATGCCGTGACCGAATTCGTCGGCCAATTTCATGATAAGCAGCTTCTCACGCGCCGTAAGGCGCTTTTGGTCGACAAAGCGCCAGTTGCGTTCGTAAAGCGCAAAGGCCTCTTTCGCGGGAATAGGGCGCGCGACATCGCGGTTCCAGGCGAGCGCCTGGAGCTCAGGAAACTCCGCAGGAATGATCGGCGCAATATTCGCGGTCATAGCCCACCCAAGATAATGCAGAGCGCTTAACAAATCCAATGTCGGGGGGATCAGGCCGGCAGCGCCTCGGAGAACTCCACCGCCCTGCCCTGGCCGGGTGTCGCGATCTCGCCTTCCCACATGACGCGCGTGCCGCGCACGATGGTGCCGACCGGCCAGCCGGTGACCTCTTTGCCGTCATAGGGCGTCCATCCGGCCCTGGAGCCGGCCTGCGCGTTGGTGATGGTCTCGCGCCGCTTCATGTCGACGATCGTGAAATCGGCATCGTAGCCGGCGGCGATGCGGCCTTTCCTGGCCATGCCGAAAATGCGCTGCGGACCATGGCTGGAAAGGTCGACGAAGCGCTGCAGGCTGAGCCGGCCGGCATTGACGTGGTCGAGCATGATCGGCACCAGCGTCTGCACGCCGGTCATGCCGGACGGCGAGGCCGGATAGGGCTTCGCCTTCTCGGCCAGCGTGTGCGGCGCGTGGTCGGAGCCAAGGACATCGACGATGCCCTGCGAAATGCCGTGCCAGACGCCTTCACGATGGCGTGGCGCCCGCACCGGCGGGTTCATCTGGATGAGCGTGCCAAGCCGCGCATAGTCGTCGGCGCTCAGCGTCAGATGATGCGGCGTGGCCTCGCAGGTCGCGACATCCTTGTGCTGCTCGAGGAAGACGATCTCCTCGGCCGTCGATATGTGCAGCACATGGATGCGCGCGCGTGTCTGCCTGGCGATGCGCACCAGCCGCTCCGTGCAACGCAGCGCCGCGATCTCGTCGCGCCAGACGGGATGCGACGACGGATCGCCCTCGACGCGCTCGCCGAGCCGTTCGCGCAGGCGGAACTCGTCCTCGGAATGAAAGGCGGAGCGGCGGCGGGTGTTGCGCAGGATCGAGGCGACGCCTTCGTCGTCCTCGACCAGAAGGTCGCCGGTGGACGAGCCCATGAACACTTTTATGCCGGCCGCGCCCGGCAGCCGTTCCAGTTCGCCGACATTACGAGCATTGTCGCGCGTCCCGCCGACCCAGAAGGCGAAGTCGCAATGCATGCGGCCGGTAGCGCGGCGCACCTTGTCGGCAAGTGCTGCCTCGCTGGTGGTCAGCGGATTGGTGTTGGGCATTTCGAAGACGGCGGTGACGCCGCCCAGCACCGCGGCGCGGGAGCCGGTTTCCAGATCCTCCTTGTGCTCCAGCCCCGGTTCGCGAAAATGCACCTGGCTGTCGACGACGCCCGGCAGGATGTGCAGGCCCGTGCAGTCAATGGTTTCGCCGGCCGAAGCCTGGCCGAGATCGCCGATCCGCGCGATGCGTCCGGCCTTCACGCCGATGTCGCGCCGTCCCTCGCCGTCATGGTTGATCACCGTGCCGCCTGTCAGGATGAGGTCGAAGGTGGTTGCCATGGGCAGGTCCAATCTCTTGCGGGGGGAGTGTGGCCGGCTTACGTAATGACCGGACGTTTTGCAAGATCAGGCCGATTTCACGCCCATGCCCTTTGCCCAAATCAAAGACCGCGCGCTCGTTTCCGTGTCGGGCCCCGATGCCGAGCATTTTTTGCAGAACATCCTCACCACCGATCTCGACATGCTTGCGCCCGGTGAGGCGAGACCCGGCGCACTGCTTTCGCCGCAGGGCAAGATCCTGTTCGATTTCCTGGTCTCGCGCGCCGGCGACGATGGCTTCCAACTGGAATGCCGGGCCGACATCGCCGACGACTTCGTGCGCAGGCTGATGCTTTACCGGCTAAGGGCAAAGGCCGAGATCGCCAAGCAGGATCAGGTGCTTGTCACAGTCGCATGGGGTGATGATTCAACCGCCTCACGTTCTGATTCAACAGCGCTCTCCGACACGCGGTTTCAAGATATCACGGTTACGCGCACTTATGGCGGCGAGGCGCGGGACGGCGGCGACCCGAATGGCTGGCTGAACATACGCATCGGCAACGGCATTGCCGAAAGCGGCAGCGACTACCAGCTTGGCGATGCCTTCCCGCATGACGTTCTGCTCGACGAGACGGGCGGCGTCGGTTTCAAGAAGGGCTGCTATATCGGCCAGGAAGTGGTCTCGCGCATGCAGCATCGCGGCACCGCGCGGCGCCGTGTGCTAATCGCTTCGGCCGATAGCCCCCTGCCCGCCGCCGGGACCGAGCTCACCGTGGCCGGCCGATTGGTGGGCACGCTCGGGTCTGTCGGCCACCGGACCGGTCTCGCCATTGCCCGCATCGACCGCGTCAAGGCGGCGCTGGATGCCGGCGAGGCGATCACGGCAGGCGAGATTCCGGTAAGGCTCGCCATTCCCGCCTGGGTGAAGTACACCTTCCCTGAAGGTGCGGTCAGCGCGGAGGAGGCCTGATGGCGGCCGACCGGGCCGGCGCGCCGCCGCGCGCCTGGCAACGCATGCTGTCCGGCCGGCGGCTCGACCTGCTCGATCCCTCGCCGCTGGACATCGAGATCGCCGATATCGCGCACGGGCTCGCCCGCGTCGCGCGCTGGAACGGCCAGACCAGAGGCGACCATGCCTTCTCGGTGGCGCAGCATTCGCTGCTGGTCGAAGCTCTCTACGGTGAACTGGCGCCTGCAGCCCCGGCCGAGGCGCGGCTCGCAGCGCTGCTGCATGATGCGCCGGAATATGTCATCGGCGACATGATCTCGCCGTTCAAATCGGTGATGGGCGGTTCCTACAAGGATTGCGAGCTGCGCCTGCAGCGCGCGATCCATCTGCGTTTCTCGCTGCCGGCGGAACTCGCCGCCTCCTTGCGCAACGACATCAAGCGCGCCGACCAGATCGCCGCCTATTACGAGGCGACGCTACTGGCCGGCTTTTCGACCGCTGAGGCGACCGAGTATTTCGGCCGGCCGCGCGGCTTCTCCGCCGATAGTTTCGACTTCACACCAAAATCCGTGACCTGGGCGCAAACAGCTTTTCTCAGGCGTTTCAAGACGCTGGAAACCAGGCGCCAGTCTTCGCGCGCGGTCAATTCCGCCCCTTAATAGAACGCTAAATTAACCGGCGAGCAGGACAGTATTTGCGTTCGGTCACGATCCGAAGGCGTGCTCATGCCCGGCGCACATGTCAAGACTGGTTCGTTCGCCGGCAAGCGAAGAGCGGCCGGTGTTGGCCCGGTGCGACGGATAGCCGAAGAACTTCGCGCGCAGAACGAGCGCTTCGCGGCGGCTGTCGAGAATATGTCGCATGGCCTGTGCATGTTCGACGCCGATGAGCGGATGATTATCTGCAACCGCAACTACATCGACCTCTTCCGCCTCGACGCCAAGGTGATGAGGCCCGGCATCCGCTTCTTCGACATCCTCCAGCACAGCGTCGATATCGGCATCGCCTCGCAAAGCGCCGAGGAGCTCTATGCCGTCCGCAAGCCCTATATCGACGGCGCGAAGCCCTCGACCTATGAGGAGGCTCTGGCGGATGGGCGCATCATCGTCATCTCGCACCGGCCGCTGGCTTCCGGCGGCTGGGTCTCGATCTACGAGGACGTGACCGTGCAACGGCGCGCCGAAAAGGAGCTGAAGGAGCAGCACCGCCGTTTCGACGCTGCCTTAGCCAACATGTCGCAAGGCCTGCTGATGTATGACGCCGGCGGCAAGATGATCGTGCGCAATCAGCGTTTTCTGGAGCTCTACAACGTAGCCGCGGCAGATTTCCCGTTCGGCACGACGCACCGGGACGCGCTCAAACGACTGCTGGAGCTCGGCATCTACACAAAGATCGATGTCGACAGCGAAGTCGCCAAGACCGAAGCTTGCCTGCGGGCGGGGCAGATGCATTCGACTTACCGGTATCTTGCCGACGGCAGGACATTTCTGGTTGTCCGTCAGCCGATGAGCGGCGGTGGCTGGGTGGTGACCTTCGACGACGTCACCGAGCGCCGGCGCACCGAAGAGCGTATGACGCATCTTGCGCATCACGACACGCTGACCAACCTGCCCAACCGGTCGATGTTTCGCGAAAAGCTGGACCAGGCGCTTGGCGAGGCAAAGCCGCTGGCAATCCTGTCGCTCGACCTCGACCGCTTCAAGGCCGTCAACGACACGTTCGGCCACCCGGCCGGCGACTGGCTGCTGAAATGCGTCGCCAAGCGGCTACAGCAGGCCGTGCGCAGCAGCAAGGACGTGGTGACGCGCTTCGGCGGCGACGAATTCGCCATCATCCAGTCGGGCATCAAGAGCGCCGCCGGCGCCGAAAAGCTCGCCAAGCGCATCGTCGAGATCGTCGGCAAGCCTTATCGCGACAAGGGGCGAGAGATGCATGTTGGCGTGAGCCTCGGCATCGCGCTTTATCCCGGCGACGGACACGACGCCGACACGCTGCTCACCAACGCCGACATGGCGCTCTACCGGGGCAAGAGCGAAGGGCGCAACGTCTACCGCTTCTTCGAGCAGGGCATGGATGCGCTGATGCGGGAGCGCCGGGCGCTCGAGGCCGATCTCGAGGCAGCGCTGTCCAGGCGCGAATTCGAACTCGACTTCCAGCCGATCCTCGACATCGGCTCCGGCAAAATTGTCGGCGCGGAAGCCCTGATGCGCTGGCGCTCGCGGTCGCGCGGCCTGGTATCGCCGGAAAACTTCATCGCCGCCGCCGAGGAAACCGGACTGATCGTGCAGCTCGGCGATTGGGCGTTGCGCAAGGCTTGCAACGTGGCGGCGAACTGGCCGCCGGAGATGCGCATGGCCGTCAATGTCTCGGCCGCGCAGATCAAGAGCGGCGGCTTCGCTCGCAGCGTGATCTCGGCGCTTGCCTTTTCCGGCCTGCCGGCCAACCGCCTGGAGCTCGAAATCACCGAGACGGTGATGATGGACGAAAGCGACGCGGTGCAGAAGACGCTGAGCCAGTTGCGCGGTCTCGGCGTGCGCATCGCACTCGACGATTTCGGCACCGGCTATTCCTCGCTCGGCTACCTTCGGCGCTTCCCCGTCGACAAGATCAAGATCGACCGCTCCTTCATCCGCGACCTCGACAAGCGCGACACGGCGGCGATCGTGCGCACGGTGATCAGGCTCGGCGCCGAGCTCGGCATCACCGTCACCGCCGAAGGGGTCGAGACCGAAGCGCAGCTCGATATGCTTCGCAAAGCCGGTTGCGGCGAGGCGCAAGGCTTTCTGATCGGCGTGCCGGCCAAGGCGTCCGACATTGGCAGGCTGCTGCGCTCGCAGGCGCAGCTGCGCCAATCAGGCTGACTTCTCCTACTTGCACGTGTTGAGATTCAGGTCAGGCCGTGCCGAGAATGACGGATTCCGAGAACCGGAGCGGAGCGCACTGAAGGACGTGAGCACCGGAAGCGCAGGAAGCTGGCATTTGCAGGCCGGCACCACCTGAATATCGACACGCGCTAGCGCAGTGCCTCTATGTATTTCTCGTGGAAAGAGACATAGCCTGGCTCGACCACCTTGAGGTGCCGCTCGATCAGACGGTGAAATTCCGGCAGCTGGTGGAACGGCACGCCGGGATAGGCGTGGTGCTCGGCATGATAAGGCATGTTCCAGGCGAGCTTGCGCACGAACCAGTTGGTCAGCGTCGTGCGGGTGTTTTCCAGCATGTTGGCGACAAAGGGACAGCGGCCGTGCTCGGCCAGCAGATAGAGCCTGAGGAACGGCTGGCCGAGCAGCGCCGGCACGATCCAGACATAGAGCAGCACCGAGGCACTGAACCAGACCGCAAGCGCCAGCAGGACGACATAGAAGGCGGTCATCGTCCGCGCCTCGGCCTTCACTTTTGGCAAGCCCTTTGGCGGCACGTAGGTGTCGCGGCAGCGCCCCATCGCATTGGTGTAGAGCGTCTTGAAATGCCCCCACCACACCGGCAGGCCGGAGACGTGGACGATGTATTGCCGCATCGTCTCGGGCTTCGGGAAAGCGAGCTCCGGATCGTTTTCGGGATCCTGGGTGAAGCGGTGATGGGCGAAATGGAAGTAGCGGAACCAGTCGGCCGGCAGCGCGAGCGCCAGACTGCAAAAGCGCGCGACGGTATCGTTCAACCACTGCGTTTCGAACGCCGTCCTGTGCACCGTTTCATGCAACAGCGTGAACAGGAAGACGATCAGGATGCCCTGCGGCAGCATCAGGACCGGCCAGAAACGCACCTTGGCCGCGATCAGCGCGCCAAGGAGGATGATCGCGCCGAGATGGAGCGCGAACTGAACAAGGGCCGGCCCATCCGATTTGCCGGTCAGCCGGCTGCGCTCCTCATTCGTCAGCGAGGCTATCACGGAGCGATGGTCGATGGCTGCGTCGTGGTCGATTGCGTTCATGAGATCACGATACCCAGAAACAAACCTCTCGAAAAACGAGGATTTCTGCGAAATAGGTAAGGTAATCTTATCTTTCGGATTGTTATGGCCGCCCTTCCCTCCTTGCGCGGACCGACTGGGGAACCGACCGGCGCATCTTTCCCATCCTGGCGCAACTGGTTCGAGGCGACGGGAAGCGAAGCGGACCACGCAATGCAGAGCGGTCTCTCCGCGAATTCGTCGCGGGCAGTGCTCGATCTCGCCATTTCAGGGCTGGGCATGGCGCTGGCGCAAGGCGTCTACTGCGCCCAGGCGCTGGAAGCCGGCCGGCTGGTCCGGCCCGTTGCCAGATCGCTGGAGTTGCGCCAGCCCTACTGCCCGACGATCCCGGAACGCGGCGCCAGACGCGATATCGTGGCGGCGTTCCGCGAATGGCTGATTGGGGAATGCGTGCGCGCGGTCGGATCGCCGGCGCTTGGCGCCACAGCTCAGCGCCGTCTTTGACCGAATTGGCCAGGGGCACGACGCGCCGGCTCGGGTATGATTGCCTGCCGAGCCGGTTCGGCACGCGGTCCGTGGGCAAATCCACCCGGCACGAACCCAAGCACTATTATCGCGGCAATGACGCTGTATTGTAGGATGTCAAAGGCCGGCGGCGGAAGACTGCCGGGAAGAACTGAAATTGCAAGCTTCGGCGCAAGAACGCCGAACCCTACCGCGGCCGGCCAACCAATGTCGCGCACGCGGGCGAATACCATCCAAATGATCGCGACGATGGTGGCAAAGCCCATCGCCACAAGGATGGAGATATAGACCGTGCCGATGGCGGAGCTCTTTGCCTCCATAGCGAGCCCTCTGGCGACCATGCCGGAAGCAAGTTGCTCGGCGGATTTCGGCTTATCGTGCATCCCATAGTCCGGCGTCCTCAGTTCCTCGACAAAGGACTTTTGGCTCAGGGCCATACTGTTGCCGTCAGCCGCATAGATCTGCCTTTGAATGTTCTCTTTGGTCCCGACCAGAAAATGCTGGATAGGGTCCTTGGCAAAATCAAACCCGATCAAGAAGACCAAAAGAACGAGGTAAAGAATTTGGCCGCAATTGCCCGATTGAAACAGCCTGATCATCTTTTTAGAGCCTCTGGGCAATCCACAATATAGGCGGAATAGCAAGCCGGGCTTAAGACGCAGTTAGGCAGTTCTGTGCAAATTGAAGAAACGGCGGGCCAGGATATTCGCTTAGAGATGCCCGGCCAGCGCCGCAACCATGTCCTTGCTCGTCGCCACTGGAATGATCTCGAACTCGACGAGGTCGTTCCACTCGATGGCCCAGCGCTGCAGGATCGTGACGTCGTCGGCCTCCACCAGCAGGAAGCAGCGGCTCATATCGGCCGCGATCCAGGAGTGGTGGACAACGAGCTCGTCAGGCTTCAGCCGGCCCTTGTCGCGAAAGCGGCGATAGATCTCCTTGCGGTCCGCGCCATGAAAGTCCTCGATCACTAGGAATAGCATTTGTTTCCCTCGGTTTGATTGAACTGAGGAACTGAGGAGATTAAGAAATGATGGGCTGATGACGCAAGGACAGATGGTTCCGCCAGACACTCCATTCTTCAGTTCTTCAGTTCTTCAGTTCTTCAGTTCCTCTTCTCCCGCCGCTACTTCTCCGGCCTTTCCAGGCGCTCCAGGAACCACTGCGTCAGCCGCACCCAGAGCTCGTCCTTCTCGCCCGAATCCTCCCAGCCATGGTCGAGGTTGGGATTGTCGTTGACCTCGATGACGAAGACGCCGTCCTTGGTCTCCTTGAGGTCGACGCCGTAGAGCCCGTCGCCGATGCATTTTGCCGCCCGCACCGCCGTCTCGACGACATGCGGCGGCGTCTGCTTCAGCGTGAACGTCTTGATGCCGCCCTGGTCGGGCTTGCCGCTGGCTTTGTGGTTGACGATCTGCCAGTGCTTTTTCGCCATCAGATAATGCACGGCAAACAGCGGCTGGCCGCCGAGCACGCCGACGCGCCAGTCATATTCGGTCGGGATGAATTTCTGCGCGATCAAGAGATCGGAATCGTCCAGCCATTCGGTCGCGAGCTTGGTCAGCTCGGCCATGTTCTCGCATTTTTTGACGCCGCGCGAGAAAGACGAATCCGGGATCTTCAGCACCAGGGGGAAGCCGAGCGTCTGCGCCGCCACCTCGAAGTCGGACGTGCCGGCAATCATCACCGTCGGCGGCACCGGCACCTTGTTGTAGGTCATCAGCTCGTTGAGATAGACCTTGTTGGTGCAGCGGATCATCGACAGCGGATCGTCGATCACCGGCATGCCTTCCTGCTGGGCGCGGCGCGCGAAGCGGTAGGTGTGGTTGGAGATCGCCGTGGTCTCGCGGATAAACAGCGCGTCGTAATTGGCGAGTTTGGCGAGGTCCTTCCTGGTGATCGGCTCGACCTCGACGCCCATCTTCTCGGCGATTCTCGCCCAATAGCGCAGCGAGGAAATCTCCGACGGCGGCAGTTCCTCATGCGGATCGACCAGCGTCGCGAACGTGTAGCGCGCCGGCGTGCGGCCCTTGGTGTCGCGCCATTCGCGGTTGGTGTAGGTGTCCAGGCACTGCAGGAAGAACTCTTCCTCATCCTCGGACATGCGGGCAAGCGGCAGGAAGCCGATCTTGCGGATCGAGGCCCATTCGGCGCTGTCCTTGATGTGGACCTCGAGCGCCGGCGCGCGGAACCAGTCGAACAACAGCTTGGCGAAACGATCCCATACTTTCGACGGACCGATGCCGAAGAAGATCGCTACCTTGGCCGGAAAAATCCCGCCGAGATCCTTGCGGCATTTGTTCAGGGCGAGCTCGAGCTCCGGCAGCGCGTGCTCGTAGAGCTTGCGCTCCGAAAGGTCGATCATGGTCTCGACGGTCGGGATCACCCTGTGGCCGCGCGAGCCCGCGAGAAGCGAGGCGTAGTAGCCGCGGCTCTGGTAGCCGTAATTGTTCGACAGGTTGATCACCTTCGGCCGCTGGCCGCGGAACAGCGCCGGATGCGCGAGATAGTCGCGGTTGGTGATGATCTTGTGGGGTGTGGCCACCTGATCGAGATCGTTCTGCCTGCCTGTCAGGATAACCCAGGTCATTGTCTCAGCGTTTTCCCAGAGTGATGGCGGCGCGCAAACCGTCGCGGCCAAACTGCGCCATATTCATGAAGATGTCGTAGGGCACCGGAATGTTCGCGGCATCGAGGATCGTTTCCTGCCTTTCATCCTCGACCCAAGGATCGTGGATCAGGATATGGTCGCCATCGTCGCCGATGGCCAGCACCCAATGCGGCACCTTCTTGCCGAACATCAGGAAGCCGCTGATCAGGACCACAACCAGCTTGCCCTCGGCAAGGGCGTCACGGATGTCGCCGATGCCGAACGGACGGTAATTGACAGGGATGCCGTAGAGTTCGGCGCGACGGCGGAAATCGACCTGGGCAAGCTCCATCACCCGGCGCTTGTCCTCGCTCCTCACCGACTGGAGGAACAACGCGCCATAAAAGGAGACGAATATCTCGGCCGCAAGTCCGCTCTCATAGCCGGCGACCGCCAGGCCGAAAGGCTCGCAGCCGCCAGGGCCGGACATCATGAAGACTGTGGTGGCCTCGCGCCACAGGCGAATCTCCATGACCGGGTCTGGCACGAAGCCAGGATCGAAATTGGCCATCGCCATCATCAGGCAGCAAGGGCCGCAGGTGAACTCGCAGGTCTGCTGGTAGAACGGCACCTTAGTCGCGGTCGGCGTGTCGCCGCGCAGCGTCTTTTCATAGCGCAGCGCGGTCGCGCCATCCTCGTAATAGTCGGGCTCGCGGCCCAATTTCCGATAGCCGGCCTCTTCGTAGATACGGATGGCGCGCTGATTGTCCTCGCGCACTTCGAGGCGCAGCAACAGCCGGTCATGCTCGAAGGCCGCTTCCTCGGCGGCCGCCAGCAGAAGTCGGCCGATGCCGAGGCGGCCAAAGAAGGGTCCGACGGCGATGGAATAAAGCCGCGCGACGCCGCTGCCCTTGCGAAACAGCACCACCGCATAGCCGGCGACGCGGCCCTCGTTCTCGGCCACCAGCATCTCGGCGGTGTCGCGTTCGATGAACTGGCGGAAGGAGCGGCGCGAGAGCCTGTCGCCCGGAAAAACAGCCTTCTCGATGGCGGCGAGGTCATCGACGTCTGACGCGCGGGCCTTGCGGATCTCGGCAGGCATGCGGGCTAAGGAAAACCTCGATTGTTTAAGAAACGGCCCCGGTGGATGCGTCGCGAATACTGGCCGAAGCGCCAGTATTCATCAAGCGCTATCGCTCCTTGATTAGGGCTGAATTGTGACAGTTTCCGCGGCGGCGGCAAAGGGCCAAGCGTTTGAACAGAATTGCCGTTCAAAGGAACTGCCGGCCGACGAAAAAACGCAGCCGATTCAGCTCGATATGCCGGCCAGCAGCTGGCCGTAGGCGCTCTTTGCAACGTCCGACAGGCGCTCCGGCGGCAACGAGCCGACGACGGCGCAAGCATAGCCTTTATCCAGCCAGTAGACCGCCTCCGGTCCACCCCCCTCGGCAGTATAGGTGCCCTTGGACGTCGCCGACGATTCGGCGGTGACAAAGAGCGAGATTCGTTCGCCCTTGGCGTCCTCGTAGAGCAGCATCGCCGCCTTGCCCTGGCCGCCAGCCGGCAGCAGCCGCCCACCGACCAGTTGGAAGCCCTCGGCCGCCAGGTCGGGCGCAACCAGCTTCAGCCCGACTCGGTTCGACAGCCAGGTCTGGAGATGGTCCTTGTCGCTTGCCGGGACCTCGACGGCATGGCGCTTCTCGGCGGCGTACAGGACATGAGCGGCGATCGCCTGCTCGGCGAGCTGGTCGTCGCCGTCGTCGCCGCGGCTGACGCTGTCAATGCCGGCGACATAGCCGCCGAGGCCGCCCACAGCGAGCACAACGGCGGCCGCGGCCGAGAGCCACCAGCGCGAGCGCCAGGGCGATGCTTTTGCAGGCGCCTCGCCAAGCACGACCTGCCGCAGCCTTGCCGGCACCGGCTCGTCCATCACGCCGGACAGGGCGGCGCGCATGGCGGCGCGGTCGGCGATGTAGCGCGCGGACTTTGCCTTCATCTCGGGATTGGCGTCGAGCCAGGCGTCGTAGGCCATGCGCTCCTCGCCCGGCAGCTCGCCATCGAGGGCCATATGGATATCGCGTTCGGAAAAATCGCTGCGGGTCATTTCTCGACGATCCTTATCGAGCGGCGGCGCGATGTGTCGTCGAGCAATCCTCGCAATTCCTCGCGGCCGCGCGCGATGCGCGACATCAGCGTGCCGGCCGGCACGCCAAGGATGTTGGCGGCCTCGGCATAGGAAAAGCCCTCGATGGCGACCATCACCAAGGCCGCGCGGCGATCGGGGCTGATCGCCTGCAAGGCATCCATGATCTCGCGCGAGGCGATGGTCTCGACCTGATCGGCGGGCGCGGCTTGGGCCTCACCGGCTTCGAGAGGCAGTATCGCCGCCTCGCCTCGCCGGTTGACCTTGCGCATCTGGTCGATGAACAAGTGATGCATGATCGTAAACAGCCACCTCCGGGGGCTCTCTCCAGTCTGCCAGTTGTCGAGCCGCACGAGCGCCCGCTCCAGGCAATCCTGGACCAGGTCGTCGGCGGAATCGCGCTCGCGCAGCAGCGAGCGCGCATAGCGCCGCAGCCGCGGTATTTCGCTCAGGATCGCTGCCTTCTTGTCGTCCATGACCGCTTGTTTCGAGGTCGCTTTCCATCCGGATAGAACGCGCCTTTGCGGCGCGGTGCAAGCAGTCAGCGCGAAGCGGCCCAACCGCTGCGGTTACCCAAGCGCATGAATAACGCCGGCGGAGGGCGGTTTATTCCCGACTCAAAGTGCGCAGGACGGATTGTTTTAATTACGTAATATAGGTATACTAGGTATATCACGTATGAGGTGACCAATGAAGCAATTCACCTTTTCAGATATGAACCGCGCGTCGGGCGAAATCCTCGAAACGGCGATGATTGAGCCCGTCGCTCTCACAAAACGCGGCAAGGAGAAGCTGATCATCCTATCGGCCAGACAATACCGGCAACTCGTCGGTTCGTCTCATGCCGCCGCTTACACGCTGGAGGGCGCACCGGACGAGGTCCACGACGAACTGATGTCGGGGTTGGAAGCCATCATAGTCGGTGATGAGCCGGATGTTTAAACCCGGCGACCTGCTTCGATACTACTATTTGTGGGCGCGGCAGGCTGATGCCGGTGAGGAATCCGGCCGCAAGGCGCGTCCTGTCTGCATCGTGGTCAGAACTCCGACTACGCCGGCAGCGCTGTTCCTGTTCCCGCTCACCTCGCAGCAACCCGATGCGACCCGCACATATATTGCCATCAGTGAGATCGAGTGTCGGAGGGGCGGCTTCGATTTTCCGTCATGGCTGATCCTCGACCAGTACAACCGGGTGCGGACCGACGAAGCTTACGACCTCGTCACGGTGAAACCCATCGGTTCTTTCAGTCCAGCATTCGTTCGAAAGATTGCTGGCCTCATCAAAGAGGCAGCCGACCAGCGCGGGCTGCGCGGGATCGTTCGAAAATAGCCGCAACGACCCAAGGAGCTCCAGCCTCTTACGCCTCCCTCGCCGCCCTTGTCAGCAGCCGCTGATAGAACAGCCCTATCCCGATCAGTACGGCACCCAGACCGATGAAGGACAGCGCGCGCAGCACGCCTTCGAGTTCCGACATGTCGAAGAGGAAGACTTTCAGCACCGCGACCGCGATCAGCGCCGCCGACGCGATGCGCAATACCTGCGATTTCAGCCGGACGCCGGCGGCAAGCAGCGCCACGCCGATGACCAGCCAGAGCGCGGAGTAGGTATAGGTCTCGAGCTGGCCGAGCCCGCTCCACAGGGCGATGAACTCGCCCTTGAACAGGCGGCGCACCGAGAGCGTGGCATAGGCGAAGGCAAGCAGCGCGGCGATCAGCGCGAGCATTGCCGCATACCATCGCGGGCGCTTGTCGCGGACATAGAGTGCCAGCGCCCCGGCGGCGACCGCCGGCAGCAGATAGGCGAGAAACAAAAGGTTGAAGACGGGAACCGTGCCGGTCGACTCGTCCGTCAGCAGCGGGTTCAGCACGACGAAATGCTGGACGGCGATCAGGCCGGCCGAAACCAGGCCGGCGGCCATCGAGCCATAACGCAGGACCGAGCTCGGCGAGCGCATGTCGATGGCGACTAGCATGGCGCCGGCGCCGAGCGCGATCAGCGTGTAGATCGCCTGTTCGGCAAGAGTGACGGTGCCGGTGTCGATGACGCCGCCATGCATGGCATGGCGCACCAGCATGGCAATGGTGAGCAGCGCGAACAGGGCCGACGCCGCTTCCATGGCAAGGCGCGGCCGGCCATTGGTGGTGCGGGCGAGCTGCCAGGCGGCGAAACCGAAGGCGAGCGCCGGCACGCCATAGCCCGGCAGCAGCCAGTTCAAGACCGGCGTCCTGGCGAGAGACGCCGCGCCGACGATGGTCGGATCGAAGGCGACGCGGCCGAGCACGGCGACCGCCGCGCCCACCGCGATCCAGCCCAGCACGCGGTAGGTGCGCCAGCGCGTTGCCAGCGCCGGGACGACAGCGGCGGCGCCGAGCAGCAGGGTCGTCCAGCCGGAGCCGAAGGCCATGTGCAGCATCAGTAGGCCTGCGACGCCGGCGCCGCCGAGCGCGAATGACACGGCCGGGCCGCCGGCCAGCGGCGACTCCTCGGCGCGCGCGATCCATTCGCCGCCGGCGGCGAAGGCGAGCGCCAGCAACAGGGCCGGCAGCGCATAGCCGAGATCGCGGTCGATATCGCCGAAGGTCAGCCACAGCGCCAGAAGCACCACCAGCGGTGCAATGACGCCCCAGGCCGCCCAGCAGGCCGCCCGCACTGGAGCGGCAGCGGCGAAGCGGCGTGCCGCCCAGAAACCGGCGGCGAGGAAGATCATGCCGAGCGCGACGCCGATGCGGAAAGTCAGCACGTCGGACGACGCCAAAGGCTGAGCGTCGAGCCCGACATCGAGCGCATTCGCGCCGATCGTGGCGGGCGGGATGATACCCAGATAGATCAGCAGGGTCGCGATGCCGGCGGCAAAGAGGAGCGGAAGCGCGCGCGGCCGGTAGAGCGCCGCCGCGACCAGCGCGGCCAGCAGGACCGCGCCGTGCAAGGCATCGCCGGCGCTGGCAAAGGCCGGATCGACGGACAGGCCGAGCGCGCTCAAGGCGATGAAGAAGCCGGGCACGATCGAGGGCCAGTCGAAGCCGCGCGCCGTATCGTCGCGGCCAGTAACCAAGAAAAGGCCGAGCCAGACGAAAGCCAGCACGGCGAGCGTCGCCAGGCTGATGAACAGGACGGCGGCGAGGTTCACCTCCGGCACGTCGACCATGTAAAGAATGGTCCAGACGCCGGCGCCGGCGAAGGCCGCGGCCACCAGCGCCTTCCAGTCGCGGATGCGGGCGATTGCCGCCGTGGCGGCAAGCACGATCGCGAGATAGACGAACAAGGCCCAGGGATTAGGTGCTTCCGAGGCGACCAGCGCCGGCGTGACCATGGCGCCGACGAGGCCGATGCCGGCCAACGCCAGGCCATGCAGGAGCGAAGCGCCAATGGTCGCGACGCCGATGACGCCAAGCAGCGCGAAAGCCGTCGCCGGACCGATGAAGCCATAGATGGCGTGCGCCGCGTAGACCGTGCCGAACAGGATGAAGGCGCCCGCCCCGGTCAGAATCGCGGGGATGTAGGCGCCGGCGGCGCCCTGCACCGGCACCCTGAAGCCGGTGCGACGGATGAATTCGGCGCCGGCAATCAGCACCAGGCCGAGGATGCCGGCCGTGGCGAGGCGCACGCCAGGGCCGAAAATGCCGGCCTCGATGGTGTAGCGGATCAGGAACAGGCCGCCCAGCGCCAGCGCGATGCCGCCGACCCAGACTGCCCAGCGAGTGCCCAGCGCTGTTTCGACATCGGTTTGGCGCGCCGCCTTGGGGGCCTCGGGAGATCCGGCCGCGGGCGTCTCGGCTACGGTGGCGGGTTGCGCCGGTGCGGCGGATTGCACCGGGGCCGCCTTGCCCTTCGTCCAGGGTCCGGCCACGGCCTCGCCTTCGGCGGTCTCGGGCGTCGCGACGACCTCCTCGGCCACGGTCGCGCCCTCCGCCAACGGCGCGGCAGGCGCCGCGGCTGCCTTGGCCTTCTCGGCAAGACCGTCCTGCGCGGCGTCCGCCGCGTTAGGCGCCGACAGCGAAGCTCCAGGCTGCACAAGGCCGCGCAGGATACCGAGCTCGCGCTCGACCAGCGCAATGCGGTTCTGCTGTCGTGACACGATGACGAAAAGAGCTATGACGGCGGCAATGGCGATCAGGCTGAAAAACATGGCGGTTTCCCTCAAAACCAGACCGGTCGTGGCCAAAGAATGCGGCAATGAGACGGCTGGTGCAAATCAGCGTCTTGCCGGCTAAAGGCGCCTCGCGCCGAAACGGAGTCAGGCGACGCGCCTTTAGTCATTGTTTTGGTGCATGTCGTTCTCCCAAAACCGCTGCGCACCTTCAGGCCATATGCGCTGTTTTGGTGCATGTCGTTCTCCCAAAACCACTGCGCATTTTTGCGCGGCATGCACTGGCAAGATCGAGCATGTTTCGTCGCCGATTGCCAGCAACTTGCCGGTTTATTCAATGTCGGGCTGCCGAGGCGTCGGCATTGCCGGCGAGATTACGTGACCTCTGCCGCGGAATACTCATGCTATTCTCGCGCGGGCGAAGAAAATGCCGCGAGGTGACGGATGCCGCAAAAAAGCGCTGGCCTGCTGATCCACAGGCGCACCGCCGGTGTGTTCGAATTCCTGCTCGTCCACCCGGGCGGGCCGTTCTGGGCAAGAAAGGATGAAGGCGCGTGGACCATCCCGAAAGGACTGATCGGCGATAACGAGGATGAGCTCGAGGCCGCCAAGCGGGAAGCCGAAGAAGAGCTCGGCGTCACCGTCGACGGCGATTTCCGGCCGCTCGGCAGCTACAAGCAGCCGGGCGGGAAGATCGTCATCGCATGGAGCGTCGAGGCGGACATCGATGCGGATGCCGTCAGGAGCAATATGTTCACGATGGAGTGGCCGCCAAAATCGGGGACCATGAAAGCGTTTCCTGAAGTCGACAAGGCCGGCTGGTTTTCGCTGCCCGAAGCCGGCGTCAAGATCCTCAAGGGCCAGCGCCCCATGCTCGACGATTTCCTGGAGCGACGCAGCGCCGAATAGACGGCTGCCTCGCTATCCTGCCTCGCCCGCAATCGCCCTCACCGAGGCATGGTGCCGGCGCAGCGCGGCGAGGAAGCCGGCGCGAGTATCGGGCGGCTCGAGGCCGCGCGGCTCGTAGACGTGACGGGTGAAGAAGAAGCCGCTCAGCCGGAACGCGTCCTCCAGGGCTGCCGCATCGGCGCGCAGGCCGGAGCCGCGCTGCAGGAAGGCGGGCAGCACCAGCATCTTGTCGTGCCAAGGCGCGCCGGCTTCGCGCGACACGGCGCGTCCGGATTTCGGCGAGACATAGGCGAGATCCTGCCTGGTGCCGGTCGCCGCGCATTGGCTGAGATCGAGGCCGAAGCCCAGTTCATCGAGGATAAGCAGCTCGAAGCGCGCCACCAGCTCTCCCGCCGCGTCGGCATCATCGAGATGCGAGATCATTACGGCAAGCGCCTCGTAAAGCCCGCCATGAGCGTCGCGCTCGGGCAGGAGCCTCAGATGCGCGGCCATGGTCTGCAGGCCGTAGACGGCGACGGCGCTGTCCATCAGCCGCGCGGCGTTCATCTCGATCGCTTCGGCCTGGAAGATGCCGAGATGCTCGTCGAGCCGCGCCCGCCACAGAAGATCGACGCGGTTGCCGGGCTGCAGCACCGGCTGCTGCTTGCGCGAGCGCCCTCCCCGCACCAGACCGAGATGGCGACCATGGGCACGCGTCATCACCTCGAGGATGGCGCTGGTTTCGCCATGCTTGCGAGTGCCGAGAACGATTCCCTCGTCGCGCCATTCCATGAGACGAGCTTTTCACCCGTTGGGCGGCGAAATCAAGAGAGAGATGAGTTGTACGCATGATGTGCGTACGCTATTATTTGGCGTGAAGGAAGATACCCCATGCCCAAAATAGCTACCGACAAATCCGAGCGTTTCAATATCCGCATACGGCCCGCCCAGAAGGCGATGATCGCCCGGGCGGCGGCGCTGTCGAACAAGGATATGACCGACTTCATCCTCGACAAAGTGCTGCCCGAGGCCGAGGCCGTGATTAAGGCAGGCGAGAAGATCGAGGTCTCGGAACACGATTTCAAGCGTATTCTCGATTTGCTTGAACATCCGCCTAAGCCCAACGCGAAGTTGCGGGCTGCTATCGCAGCGCTCCCTGACACCATATGATCCTGCCAGGTTGGCATGAGGAGCCGATCTCGAAATCGCATGATCGCGCGTCCTTCGATTGCGGCGACGAGCAGATGAATGATTTTCTGCGTCGCTTCGCCAGGCAAAGCCATGAGCAGAATGCTTCGAAGACTTTTTGCGCTGTCGACAGCACAAACCCCAGCCGCGTTCTTGGCTTCTATACAATCGCACCGTCCGCCGTTGCCCATGAGCAAGTGCCCGCGGCCCTGACAAAGGGGCTCGCCCGACATGAAGTATCGGGCTTCAAGCTTGCCCGCCTGGCAGCCGATCTCTCAGTGGCCGGACAAGGGCTCGGTGGCCAGCTTCTCGCCGCAGCTGCCCTGCGTTGCCTTCGCGTCGCCGCTGAGGGCGGCGGCATTTTGCTGATCATCGACGCCAAGAGCGATCGTGCCGCGGCCTGGTACCACGGATATGGAGCCGAGCCACTTTTGGAGCGGCCGCTGACGCTTGTGATGCCGCTGGCGTCCTTTGCAGCTGATTTCAGCGCCAAAGGCCTATTGTAGTCCCCGTCACAAGCGTTCGTAATCGGCAAGCACTTCGTCGATCACGTTGCGCTGCCTTTCGGCCTCGGCCTGGTTGGCGTCGTGCCCGGCGGAGGTGATCAGCGCCTTCCATAGCGCCCAGCCGCGGCCGCGCGCCCAAGTGGCGTCGTCGACGTCCATGCGGGTGCGAAACACCTCGCGGCTTTCGCCTTCGAAGAATGTCCAGCTTATAGCAAGATCGCAGGACAGGTCGCCGACGCCGGAGGTGCCGAAATCGATGACGGCGCTCAAGCTGCCGTCCTCGACCAGCAGATTGCCCGAGGCGACATCGCCGTGGAACCAGACCGGCGAGCCACGCCAGGTGGCGGCGAGTGCTGCCTCCCACACGGCGGTTGCGGCTTGCGTGTCGATCCGGCCTTCGAGCGCGGCGATGGCCTGCCTCGCCTCGCCGTCATAGACGCTCAGCGATCCACCGCGATGAAAATTGTGCTGGCCGGGCGCGGGCCCGTCCGTCGGTTCGATGCTCCTCAAAGCGACAAGGAAATCGGCGAGCGCCACGGCAAACGCTCCGAGATCGGCAATGCGCGCGCTCCGTGCCGTCTCCCCCTCGATCCAGCGATAGACGGACCAGCGCCAGGGATACCCCGCCGCCGGCTCGCCCATGGCGAGCGGCACCGGGATCGGCAGCGGCAGACGTGGCGCGAGCTGCGGCAGCCAGCGATGCTCCTTCTCGACCTGCAGCGAATAAGGAGCCGCACTTGGCAGCCTGACCGTCATTTCGTCGCCGAGATGGAAGGTGCGGTTGTCCCAGCCGCCGAAGGCGACGGGGCTCACCGGCAGATGCCGCCATTCGGGAAATTGCGCGTCGACCAGCCGGCGCACGAGACGGGTGTCGATATCTACTTCGCTATCCATCTCGATCGAAAAGACTCAGAATATGGGACAAAAGCTCGCTGCATGTCAGAATTTTAACTGAAACCGCCAATTCGCGCTCAAATGCCACAACACCCATGCTATGTTACATTCTTTCTAGTGAAGGGCTTACTCGATTTGCATCCGCTCGTTTTAATATTCGTCGTTATACCGTTCGGCGCAATGTGGCTGTGTCTGTTCGGACTGTTGATAACAGGAATTGTCCTGACTAAGCGCGATAATAAATCTGGCCGTTGGATCATCTTTATCGTCCTTGCACTTATGTCAGTCATCGTCTTCAGGCCAGAGTGGGACGACGTTCTCCGGACCATTCGCTCGCATAAAATCGCGTCATTGAACGCTGAAAAGCTCACGTCGCCTCCGCCCTATCATCTCACAGTATTCAATGCTCCGCTGGATGAGTCGGCCCTTCTTGCGCTTGCGGAATCGGGGCTGTTCGACATCACGACATCCGATCAGACGAATCCAACAAAATTCAGCAAAAGAGTCGTCGTCGAGGCGTCTGACAAATGCATGACGCACCGCACCGGCTTTGTTCGGTTTATCGCAGCAACCGGCTTCAGGCGCTGCGGTCGCCTCGTCTCCCAGCCCGGTATCCTTCCACCAAGGCATCTGGTCTTGTGGGTCGATCGAGCTCCTCTTCTGCAGCGATCGCGGTGGGGTGATCGGCAAAGAGCAATTCAATTGTCCGAGCAAACTGAAGCCGGCATGCGTTTGCTCGCTTACTGCGAAACCAATTCCCCCCTCCAGCGTGGGCTCTTTGACCGTCTAGTGATCGCGTTTCGCCGCACAATGAGTGATTGCCGGAATCCGGTGACACAAGATACGTATGCTATGTTTCATCCCGACTTGGTCACCTTTGTCTTGAAAGGCGTGGGAATCAATCCTGCCAATATTGCCATTGGCGACCAAGCTATCGGTCAATGAGAAGCCTAATCTGGCAACGGAATCCGTCCATGCATTAGTGGGGAAACTCCAGCCCCATCTCGCGATAGCGCTCGGGGTCGTCGCCCCAATTCTCGCGCACCTTCACAAACAGGAAGAGGTGCACCTTCTGCTCCAGAATGCCAGCGATCTCCACCCGCGCGGCTTGCCCGATGGCGCGGATCGTCTCGCCCTTGTGGCCGAGCACGATCTTCTTCTGGCTGTCGCGCTCGACATAGATGACCTGCTCGATGCGCACCGAGCCGTCCTTCTTCTCTTCCCATTTCTCGGTTTCGATGTGCGAGGAATAGGGAAGCTCCTGATGCAGCCTCAGATAAAGTTTTTCGCGCGTGATCTCGGCCGCGAGCTGGCGCATCGGCAGGTCGGAGATCTGGTCCTCCGGATAGTACCAGGGACCGGCCGGAAGCGTCTCGGCGAGATAATCGAGCAGGTCCTTGCAGCCGGAGCCGGTCAGCGCGGAGACCATGAAAGTGCGCTTGAACGGCACGCGTTCGTTCGCGGTCGCGGCCAGGGCGAGAAGCGTTTCCGGCTTGACGCGGTCGACCTTGTTGAGAACCAGAAGCATCGGCTGCCTGACGTCCTTCAGCCGGTCGAGGATGGCATCGGCATCGCCTTTGATGCCGCGCTCGGCGTCGATCAGAAGCACGACGATATCGGCATCCTTGGCGCCGCCCCAGGCGGTGGTCACCATCGCCGTGTCCAGCCGCCGCTTCGGCTTGAAGATGCCCGGCGTGTCGACGAAGACGATCTGCGCGTTGTCATGCGTGGCAATGCCGCGCACGATGGCGCGGGTGGTCTGCACCTTGTGGGTGACAATCGATACCTTGGCGCCGACCAGTTGGTTGACCAGCGTCGACTTGCCGGCATTGGGCGCGCCGATCAGCGCTACGAAACCGGAGCGCGTCGCGGGGACTTGAGTGATTTCCGTTTCTGTCATGCCGCGCTCCATACGCCTTCGCGCAGCAAAAGAGTAGCCGCCGCGGCCTGCTCGGCCTCGCGCTTGGAGCGGCCGCTGCCGACGGCGGGCGCGAAAGAGCCGACTTTTACGCTGACCGTGAACACCGGGTCGTGGTCCGGTCCGTCACGGCCGTCGATATGGTAGGCGGGCACGGCGCCGGCGGCGGCCTGATGCGCCCATTCCTGCAATTCGGTCTTGGCGTCGCGGCGGGCAGCACCCATCGCCTGCGAGCGCGGCTGCCAGTAGCGGTGGATGAACGCGCGCGCCGCGTCCATCCCGCCGTCGAGATAGAGCACGGCGATCAGCGATTCCAGCGCATCGGCGCGCAGATTGGTGCGCTTGCGGCCCTCGAGATTGCGCACATCGGAACCGGCGCGCACCAGTTCCGGCAGGCCGATCTGTTCGGAGATTTCCGACAGCGCCTCGGCATTGACCAGCGCGTTAAGGCGCAGCGAAAGCTCGCCTTCGGCGGCATCGGGAAAGGAGGCGAGCAGCATGTCGGCCACGACGAGGCCGAGAACACGGTCCCCAAGGAATTCGAACCGCTCATAGTCAACTCCGGCATGGGTCGAACGGGCGCTGGCATGGGTCAGCGCCCGCTGCAGGCGCTGGCGGTCGGCGAAGACATGGCCGGTGCGCTCGACAAGCGCTTCGGCAAGGGCATCGGCGGTCAAACGCTTTCTGGCCGCCATCGCTCTAGTGGACGAAATGGAACAGGCGCCCGGCGCGCATCAACGACGGCCACTTCCATATCTCGAGCGGGCTCGCCTTGCCGGCGATCGAGAAGAAGATGAGGTTGGCGCGACCGACAAGGTTCTCGGCCGGCACAAAGCCGACGGCGAAGCGGCTGTCGGAGGAATTGTCGCGATTGTCGCCCATCATGAAATAGTGCCCGGGCGGCACGACGAATTCGCGCGTGTTGTCGCCGATCGAATCGGAATTGATGTCGAGCGTGTCGTAACTGACGCCGTTCGGCAGCGTTTCGCGGTAGACATCGATCGGCCGGTTTTCCTCGGTGACATCGGGATTGTCGATCTGGCCGGTCTTCACGCGCGGCACGCCGACGTCATTGATGAAAAGCTGGCCGTCCTTCACCTGGATCTTGTCGCCGGGCAGGCCGACGACGCGCTTGATGTAATCGACCGACGGATCCGGCGGGAACTTGAACACCACCACGTCGCCGCGCTTGGGCTCGGAACCCCAGATGCGGCCCGAGAAGAGATCGGGACCGAAGGGCAACGAGTAACGCGAATAGCCATAGGCCCATTTGGTGACGAAGAGATAATCGCCTTCGAGCAGCGTCGGCCGCATCGAGCCGGACGGAATGGAAAACGGCTGGAAGAGCAGCGTGCGGATGACGAGCGCGAGCAGCAGAGCCTGGATGATGACGGAAAAGGTCTCACCAAGCCCGCCGGATTTCTTCTGCGATTTTTCAGCCACGCTCATGTCGTCCTCGATTGTGCGATGTTGGTATAGAGTCTCGGCGGGCGCTGGGCAACGTCATGCCGCTCGTGGTCAGATGGAATCAATGTGGCGCTTGTTCGGCGGGCACTGCCTCGATGATCACAAAGGCTTGAGCAAGCGGGAAATCGTCGGTGATGGTGAGATGGATGAGGGCGCGGTGGCCTTTCGGGAGGATTTTCTCCAGCCTGGCCGCGGCGCCGCCGGTCAGCGCCATGGTCGGCGCGCCGCTCGGCAGGTTGACCACGCCCATGTCGCGCCAGAACACGCCCTCGGCCATACCGGTACCCAACGCCTTGGCGCACGCCTCCTTGGCGGCGAAGCGCTTGGCATAGGAAGCCGCGCGGGCGGCACGCTTTTCCGACTTGGCCTGCTCGACCTCGGTATAGATGCGCTGGACGAAGCGCTGGCCGTGCCGCTCCAGCGATTTCTCGATACGTCTGATGTCGATCAGGTCGCTGCCGATGCCGATGATCATTCCGCCGGCACTTCCCGTCGGCCCTGCCGCGCCTTCTTCTCGGCACGCTCGGCCATGCGCTTCCGGCGCTGCTCGCGAAACACCGTCATGCCCCAGCGGGTGATGGCATAGAACACGAGCCCGAAGACCAGGCCGAGCGGCACCGCGCCGATCAGCATCGGCTCCAGAATGGGGTGCCAGAGCTTGGCGAAGGAAAGCTTGTGCATCATTTCGCCCAGATGCTCGGGCGGGCCGTGCTTCGGCAGATGCTCATGCAGCAGCAGCTTGCCGGTTTCCCAGGACGCGCCCCACAAAAGCGGGAAGGTCAGCGGATTGCCGAAGAACACCGCGCCGAGCGCTGCCGCGACGAGATTGCCGGCGATGATCCAGCACAGCACGGCGGCGATGATGAAGTGGAAGCCAAGCGGGAAGAAGGACGCGAAAACGCCCGCGGCGACGCCGGCGGCGACGGAATGCGGCGTCGCCTTCAGCCGCAGGATGCGTTTGGAGAAATACTGCACGGAACGCGAGAACGAGCGGCGCGGCCAAAGATAAGTACGCACCTGTTCCAGGAAGCCATCAGGCTCTCGGCGTCGAAAAAGCACTCTGTTCCAGTTCCCGGTCCAATACGCGCTGCCCCTACCCACCGGGTCGCGCAAACACATCTTGCGCTTCGAGGGCGCAGAAAGGCAACAAGCTTTGATATAGCGACGACCGGGCCGCGCAACAACGAACGCCGCCGCGATGGTCTGCCGCAGCCTGTAACAACAGCGTCATTCTGGCGAAACTGAGGAAAACGATCGGGATGCAGAGCCGATGATCACCATTCGACCGGCGCGGGCGGAGGACGCCGGGGCGCTGCCGCGGATCGAACAATCCGCCGGGCTGGCGTTCCGCGCCATTGCGGAACTGGCGTGGCTCGCCGACGGCGACAATATCAGCGTCGAGCGGCACCGCGCGCTGATCGCCGCCGGCGCATGCTGGATTGCCGCAGACGAGAAGGACCGGCCGGTCGGCTTCCTGAGCGCCGGGATCGAGGGCGATGCGTTGCATATCTGGGAGTTGGACGTGCGCCTCGACCGGCAGGGCCAAGGCATCGGCCGCGCCCTGCTCGAACAGGCGGTCGCGGACGCCGGGCGGCGCGGCCTGGCCGCGGTGACGCTGACCACGTTTCGCGCCGTCGCCTGGAATGCGCCCTTCTATCGCAAGGCCGGATTTCGCATCCTGGAAGACGCCGAGATTGACGAACGGCTGGCAAGCCTGCTCGACGATGAAGCCAGGCACGGCATGCCTTCGGGCCAGCGCTGCGCCATGCGGCTCGATCTCAGCCGGGTTGGTACTCGCTGACCTCGACCAGATTGCCGTCCGGATCGCGGAAATAGACCGACATCATCTTGCCGCGCGCGCCGGTGCGTTCGACCGGACCGACTTCGATCGCCACGCCATTGGCCTCGAGGCTGGCCTGGACCTCGGCAAGCGGCACTGCCGCCACGAGGCAGAAGTCGCCGGAACCCGGCGTCGGCGCCTTTGCCTTCGGCTCGAAGGTGCGACCGACTTCGTGCAAGTTGATCTTCTGCGAGCCGAACAGAAGCGCGGTCGGCCGGTTCGGTTCGTCGAGCCGCCGCATGCCGAGCACCCGCCGGTAGAAATCGCAGGTCGCTTCCAGCGAGCGGACCGTCAGCACGAAGTGGTCGATCCCGGCGATCATAGTCGCCTCGGCGCATGTCTCCGACAAAGGGATTCAAGCGACGCGCTCAAGTGCCTGTTTTCATCCATCGCGATGTCAGATGTTGCGGCTTCCCGGCTTAACGGCTGGAATCGCGGCAAGTTCCGGCGGCAGGCGGTCGGCGGGATAGGCCGGCACTTCATATTCGGCAAGCGCGATCAGCGGCACGCCGACATCGGTCTTGCCGGCCGAACGGTCGATGATGCAGGCAGCCGCCGCGACGTCGGCGCCAAGCTCGCGCAGGCAGTCGATGGTCTCGCGGATCGACAGGCCGGTGGTGACGATGTCCTCGACGATGACGACGCGCGAGCCCTTGGCAATCTCGAAGCGGCGCAATCTGAATTCGCCCCCTTCCCGCTCGACCCAGATCGCCGGGACGCCGAGATGGCGCGAGGTCTCATAGGCCGGGATCAGGCCGCCGATGGCCGGGCCAACGACGTAGTCGATCCCGCCCGGCACCGCCTTGCGGATCTTCTCGGCCAGCGCCTTGCACAGGCGCTCGGTCTTGTCGGCATGCATGAACACCCGCGCCTTCTGCAGGAAGACCGGACTGCGCAGTCCGGACGTCAAGATGAAATGCCCTTCGAGCACGGCGCCGGCCTCGCGGAAAATGCCCAGCACTTCGTCGGTGTTCATTGTTCGGTCCCCCTTGGCGAGTGGTGAATGGTGAATGGCAATGAGAGCACCTTCTATTCACTATTCTCTATTCTCTATTCTCTATTCTCTATTCTCTATTCTCTATTCTCTATTCACTATTCACTATTCACTATTCACTATTCACTATTCACTATTCACTATTCACTATTCACTATTCATCCATTCACACGCCGCGCATCGCTGACGCTCGAATTGTCCTTGAGCTGCGACAACAGCCGGTTGAGGTGCTTGAGATCCCAGACTTCGAGATCGATCAGCATCTCGGTGAAATCGGGTGCGGTGCGTATCATCGACAGCGTGTGGATGTTGGCGTCGTTGGATGCGACGACCTGGGCGATGTCGGCCAACGAACCGGGCGCATTGATGGCGGTGACCGAGATGCGCGCCGGAAAACGTTCCTTGGTGCGCTCGTCGATGTCCCAGCGCACGTCGATCCAACGCTCGGGCTGATCGTCGAAGGCCTGCAAAGCCGGCGACTGGATCGGATAGATGGTGATGCCGGTGCCGGGCTGGATGATGCCGACGATGCGATCGCCGGGTACAGCGCCTTCCGGCGCGAAACGCACCGGCAGGTCGCCGCGCACGCCGCGGATCGGCACCGCGCCGTCGCGCTGCTGGTCCTTGTCCTTCTTTGCGGCGCGGGTGCCCGGCATCTGGAAGAGCATGCCGGCGGCGTTGCGGATCTTCGACCAGCCCTCCTCGCGCTGCTTAGGCGCCGCGACGGTGACACGCTCATCCTTATAATCGGGGAAGACCGCTTTCATGACATCGGTGGAACTCAGCTCGCCGCGGCCGACCGAGGCCAGCACGTCCTCGATGTCCTTGCGCGCCAGCCGGTGCAGCACCGGCTTCAGGCTCTCCTTGGTGAATGTCTTGCCGGCGCGCTCGAAGGCGCGCTCCAGGATGCGGGCTCCGAGGCCGGAATATTGCTTGCGGATCGCATTCTTGGTGGCGCGGCGGATGGCAGCGCGCGCCTTGCCGGTGACCACGACCGATTCCCAGGCGGCGGGCGGCACCTGCGCCTTGGAGCGGATGATCTCGACCTCGTCGCCGTTCTTCAATTCCGTCATCAACGGCATGATGCGGCCATTGACCTTGGCGCCGACGCAGGTGTCGCCGACATCGGTGTGGACGGCATAGGCGAAGTCGATGGGAGTAGCGCCGCGCGGCAGCGCGATCAGCATGCCCTTAGGCGTGAAGCAGAACACCTGGTCCTGGAACAGCTCCAGCTTGGTGTTCTCGAGGAAATCCTCGGGATTGTCGCCTTCGGCCAGTTGCTCGATGGTTCGCCGCAGCCAGGCATAGGCGTTGGTCTCCCTGGAGATCGCATGGCCCGCGCCGTTCATCTTGCCGCCAGTATCCTTGTAGATCGAATGCGCGGCGACGCCATATTCGGCGATCTTGTTCATTTCCCTGGTGCGGATCTGCAATTCGACGCGCTGGCGCGACGGGCCGACGATGGTGGTGTGGATCGAACGGTAGTCGTTCTGCTTGGGCGTCGAGATGTAATCCTTGAAGCGGCCGGGCACCATCGACCAGGTGGTGTGAATGGCGCCAAGCGCGCGGTAGCAGTCGTCGACCGAATCGACCACGACGCGGAAACCGAAGATGTCGGAGAGTTGCTCGAAGGAGAGCGCCTTGGCCTCCATCTTGCGGAACACCGACCACGGCTTCTTCTGCCGGCTCTTCACGCTCGCCTTGATGTCGTGTTTTTCGAACAGGCCCGACAGCGCCGTCTCGATCTCCTGCAGGACGCCCCTGTTGCGCTCGAAAATCTCGGCAAGCCTTGCGGTAACAGCGCGGTAAGCCTCCGGATTGATGTAGCGAAAGGCTATTTCCTCCAGCTCCTCGCGCATGCCCTGCATGCCCATGCGCCCGGCCAGCGGCGCATAGATCTCCATCGTCTCCTCGGCGATGCGCAGGCGCTTGGCTTCCGGCATATGGTCGAGGGTGCGCATGTTGTGCAGGCGGTCGGCGAGCTTGACGAGCAGAACGCGGACGTCCTCGGAGATCGCGAGCAGGAGCTTGCGCAGGTTCTCCGCCTGCTCGGCCTTTTTCGAGACCAGATCGAGCTTCTTCAGCTTGGTGAGGCCCTCGACCAGCTTGCCCATCTCGGGGCCGAAGAGCTCGTCGATCTCGGCGCGGGTCGCGGTCGTATCCTCGATCGTGTCATGCAGCAGGGCAACGGCGATGGTCGCCTCGTCCATATGCATGTCGGTGAGGATGGCCGCGACTTCGAGCGGATGCGAGAAATAGGGATCGCCCGAGGCGCGCTTCTGGTGGCCATGCTTCTGCATAGCATAGACGTAGGCCTTGTTGAGCAGCGCCTCGTTGACGTCAGGCTTGTAGCGCTGGACGCGCTCGACAAGCTCATACTGACGCATCATGGGCGGGATCTCGCGGTGCTGAAATGATTGATGCGCCGCACCGACGTGCGACGCATCTCATAGATAGCCACGAAACCTAAGATACGGAAGTCCTGGATGGTTGATCCAACCCGGACAAAAGCACTTAGTAGTCGTCGCTCTTTTCCGGCGGCACCAGACCTTCGATGCCGGCGAGCAGGTCTTCCTCGCTCATGCGGTCGAAAGTGACGTTCTCCTCGGCGTCGTCGGCGTCGGCGGCAACGGCTGTCGCACCGGTCTGGTCGGCGATCGCCTCGCCCTCGGCTTCCGGCTCGTCGACCTCGACATGCTTCTGCAGCGAGTGGATCAGGTCTTCCTTGAGGTCGTCGGGAGACAGCGTCTCGTCGGCGATCTCGCGCAGCGCGATGACCGGGTTCTTGTCATTGTCGCGCGGAACGGTGATCTGCGCGCCCTGGCTGATCTGGCGGGCGCGATGGCCGGCGAGCAGCACGAGTTCAAAACGGTTGTCGACCTTGTCGATGCAATCTTCAACGGTTACGCGGGCCATGGACTGCCCCTTTCATGCGATGGATTTGATGGAAAGCTGGCGCGCTCCATAACGCGGGCGCGGCCGAAATACAAGCTTTATGGCGCCAGCGTCGGCTTGACGGGCCGTTGCCGGCTCGTCATCGCGCCACGCCGTGAAGCTACCCACATAGTGGCGATCACAATTGCTTGCAACACAGGGCCATGCCCTTGGATATCCACAAATTGCGCGTTATCTCGGAGGTGACGGTACAAAGGTCCATTTGCCGGACCTATTCGTCAAGCGCTTTTAGACGACAAAAATTTTCGAAAGGAATGTTTTTCAATGTTCGATCCCCGTGAAAAGATCGCTCTTTTCATCGACGGCGCCAATCTCTATGCCACGTCCCGCGCGCTGGGCTTCGACATCGATTACCGCAAGCTCCTGTCGAGCTTCCAGAAGCGCGGCTACCTGCTGCGCGCTTACTATTACACCGCGCTGGTCGAGGATCAGGAATATTCATCGATCCGGCCGCTGATCGACTGGCTCGACTATAACGGCTTCAAGGTGGTGACGAAGCCCGCGAAGGAATTCACCGACTCGACCGGCCGCCGCAAGATCAAGGGCAACATGGACATCGAGTTGACCGTCGATGCGCTGGAGCTCGCCGACGTCGTCGACCACTATGTCATCTTCTCCGGCGACGGCGACTTCCGCACGCTGGTCGAAGCGCTGCAGCGGCGCGGGCGCAAGGTATCGATCATCTCGACGATGGCCTCGCAGCCGCCGATGATCTCCGACGATCTGCGCCGCCAGGCCGATCATTTCATCGACCTGATGACGCTGAAGAGCGAGGTTGGCCGCGATCCGTCCGAGCGGCCGGCGCGCCGGCCGGAACCCGCCGAAGTCGACGAGGAAGATTATTGACGGCGGCGGCCTTGACCGCCGTGCCCTCCCCCGAACCCAGCCGTGACTGCCCGCTTTGCCCGCGGCTGCATGATTTCATCGCCGCCTGGCGCGAGCGTGAGCCCGGCTGGTTCAACGCGCCAGTGCCGACCTTCCTGCCGCCGGAGGGTGAAGATTCTGTCCGCCTCCTGATCGTCGGGCTGGCGCCCGGCCTGCGCGGAGCCAACCGCACGGGGCGCCCCTTCACCGGCGACTATGCCGGCGACCTGCTCTATGGCACATTGATCGCGCACGGTTTTGCGCGTGGCGAGTTCAAGGCAAGGCCGGATGACGGCTTGCAACTCGTCGGCACGGCCATCACCAATGCGGTGCGCTGCGTGCCGCCGGAGAACAAGCCGGTGGGCGCCGAGATCGCCACCTGCCGGACTTTTCTCAAGCCGACCATCGCGCGCTTTCCCAACCTGCGCGCCATCCTGACGCTGGGTTCGATCGCGCATCAGTCGACGGTGCGGGCGCTGGGCGAGCGCGTCGCGGCCTTTCCGTTCCGCCATGGCGGGAGGCAGCAAGCCGGCCGCATCGCGCTGTTTTCCAGCTACCACTGCTCACGCTACAACACCAATACGGGCGTGCTGACGCAGGAGATGTTCGTCAGCGTGTTTAAGGAGATTGCGGCGTTCCTGAAGAGCTAGATTCAGGCGGCTTCCTGCCGGTCTGACACCCACTCATACCGGCAGCAGCGCATCCGGCTTCACGTCGCCGATGGAGGTATAAGTGTGCGTCTCCTTCACTCCCGGCAGCGCGAGAATGACCCGCGTCAGGAAATCCTGATAGGCGGCCATTTCCGAGATGCGCGCCTTTACCAAATAGTCGAAGCCGCCGACCACCATGTGGCACTCGAGAACCTCGGACGCCTTGGTCACGGCCTCGGCGAAGCGCTCGAAAATATGCGGCGCCGTGTGATCGAGACGCACCTCGATGAAGACGAGCGTGCCGCGTCCGATCTTTGCCGGATTGAGCACGGCCCTGACCGCGGTGATGTAGCCTTCCCGAAACAGCCGCTTCACCCGTAGGCTGGTGCCGGTCGGCGAGAGGCCGACACGCGCCGCCAGATCAAGTGTGGTGCGACGCCCATCTTCTTGCAGCAATCGCAGGAGATTGCGGTCGACGCCGTCGAGGTCGCTTGCTTCAGCATTCACGCTAGATCTGCCTCCAATCTGCGAGTTTCGCTCGAATTTCGAGAAAAGAGCGTATTTTGCCGCGGGCTTTTCGGCAATAGCCTGCGCTTTCATCGCTTTGTGCGGAGATGATCTTCGATGGCGATGTCACGACGGCGGCGGAACATGGCGGATGCGCGAGACTCAGGAAACTCCAGGCTGGCGATCATCGCGGGTCTCATTATGATCGGCATCTACGCCATCCAATTCGTCGCCGCCCGCTTCAGCCTCAGGGAGCATCTGACGGCGACGGATCTGGCCGCCTTGCGCTTTGGCGGCGCGGGGGTGGTCTTTCTGCCGATCGTCTGGCACGGCGGCTTTGTAAGCATGAGGGCGCTCGGTTGGCGACGGGCCCTGGCATTGGCGGCGCTGGCCGGATTGCCTTATCCGCTGATCATCAATTGGGGCCTGACCTATGCCCCTGCCGCCCATGCGGCCGCGCTTTGTCCAGCGTCGATCGTCTTCTTTTCGTTCCTGCTGTCACGCATCGTCTTCAATGACGGCGCTTCGCGGCAACGGACCATCGGTGTCCTCGCGATTGTCGCCGGCCTGTCGCTGTTCATCGCGCCGGCGCGCGACGGCACCGGCGGCGTTCTCTTCGGCGATATGCTTTTCATCGGATCGGGCCTGATGTTTTCGGCCTATGCCGTTCTTGTCAGGCGCTGGCGTGCCGATCCCGTTACGGCCACGGCCGCGGTAGTGCTCCTGTCCTGCCTGCCGCTGCCGGTTCTCTACTTCGTCGCACCAAGCCATATCCATGCCGCGGCCACCACGGAGATCATCAGCCAGATAGTGATCCAGGGGATTCTGGCCGGCGCGGCAGCCATGTTCCTCTATACCTATGTCGTCGGGCAGTTGGGGCCGCAGACGGCATCGCTGTTTCTGCCCGGCATACCCATCGCCACCGTGGCTGTCGGCATGGCGGTACTCGGCGAAACGCCGATGACGATCCAGTTCGCAGCCATTGCCATCATGGCCGTCGGGATGGGCTTGTCAGCGATCGGAGGGCGGATTGCCAATAGACGCCTTAATGCACCGGCGCCGGGAGGATCGTAAGCCTTCAGCGGTACGGCAAGCGATTCAAGGCCCGGCAATTCAAGGCGTCGGCGCAAACAACTTCGCCAGCGTCTCGCGGCCGCCCTTCAGGACGTTGAGATCGACATCGCCTTCGATGCCGTCGACGCGGCCCATATTGTGATACTGCCAGTAGATCCAGTCGTTCTCGCGCGGTCTCGTCGCCAGCGAACGCAACCAGCGCCGGCGGTTAAGAATGCTGCCGCAATAGGCGTCTGCCGCCTCGTCGGTCAGATAGAAAATCGCCTGCTTGCCGAATGCCGTCTCGACCGGACCGAGGAATGCAGCAAGCTCGGTGTTCAGTTGCTCGGGCGACGGCCGTTGCGGGCAATTGCCGCCGAACTCGATGTCGACCACCGGCGGCAGAAGCGGCTCGCCGCGCGGCACCACCGAGATGAAGTTCTTAGCCTGGTCGACGCCTGGCCGGCAGAAGGTGAAGAAGTGATAGGCGCCGACCGCCAGGCCGGCCGCCCGCGCCTCGCGCAGGTTGATGGAGAATTGCGTATCGACATGGGTGCCGCCTTCGGTCGCCTTGATGATGGCGAAGGCGACATCGTCGGCGGCGACGCGGGGCCAGTCGATCTTTCCCTGATGATGCGAGACGTCGATGCCCCGGATCGGAAATTCCTCGCGATCCGGGGAAAAGCCGCGGAACCAGAAGAAGGCGCCCGCCACGACGGCACTGGCGACAACCGCGACGGCAAGGCCCCAGAAAACAATCCGCTTCCCCAAGACCATCCCCTGTCGGAAGGTGCCGGACCGGAGAACCGGCCGGTGGCTTTTTTCAGGCGGCCGGCGCTGCCAGCCCTGGAGGCTCAGCCGCGCTCCTTCAGCAGCCGGCCCTTCTCGCGCGACCAGTCGCGCTGCTTCTCTGTCTCGCGCTTGTCGTGCAGCTTCTTGCCTCGGGCAATCGCGAGCAGCAGCTTGGCGCGGCCGCGGTCGTTGAAATAGATTTTCAGCGGCACCAGCGTCATGCCTTCACGCTCGACGCTTTGCGAGAGCTTTGCCATCTCGCGCTTGGAGACCAGCAACTTACGACGGCGGCGCGGCTCGTGATTGAAGCGGTTGGCCTGCAGATATTCCGGCAGATAGGAATTGATCAGCCAGATCTCGCCGCCCTCAGCCGAGGCGTAGCTTTCCTGGATGTTGGCCTGGCCCTGGCGCAGCGACTTGACCTCGGTGCCGGTCAGCACCAAGCCGGTCTCGATCGTGTCGAGCACCTCGTAGGAAAAGCGCGCCTTGCGATTTTCCGCAACGGTCTTGTTGTTGGGATCGGCTTTCTTGACTTGATTCATGACGTCCAGAGTCCGTTTCGAAACTCGCTCCTGCGAGTCAGGTGAAGGTGTCAACAGAGCGCCGCGCGTTTTCTAAACGCGCAAAGGACGCTCTGCAGCCCGACTTTGCGCATGGTCCTTTCCGAGAGCGGATGCTTTCTGGGCCATGCGCGGAACCGGAGCGGAGCGTACATATAGTACGTGAGCACCGGAAGCGCAGTTGGCGCCTTCAGATGGCCGCAGGAGTAGAGTTTCCAAACGGGCTCGCTAATTAATCAAGCCGGCGTGCTTGAGCGCCGCGTCGAGCTTCTCGGCGGTCGAGGACTCGACCGTAACCAGCGGCGAACGGACCACGTTCTCGACCTTGCCCAGCTTCGACAGCGCGTATTTGGCGCCGGATACGCCAGGCTCGATGAAAATCGCCTTGTGCAACGGCAGAAGCCGGTCCTGCAGCTCGAGCGCCTTGGCGCTGTCGCCGGAAAGCGTCGCTTCCTGGAACTCGGAGCAAAGGCGCGGCGCGACATTCGAGGTGACCGAAATACAGCCGACGCCGCCATGAGCGTTAAAGCCGAGCGCGGAGGCATCCTCGCCGGAAAGCTGGATGAAATCCTTGCCGCAGGTCATGCGCTGCTCGGAGACGCGCTCGACCTTGCCGGTCGCGTCCTTGACGCCGGCAATGTTCTTGAAGTCGTGGCGCAGCCTGCCCATCGTCTCCGGTGTCATGTCGATCACCGAACGCGGCGGGATGTTGTAGATGATGATCGGCAGCTTGGTCGCCCTGGCGACGGCCGCGAAATGCTCATAGAGGCCGCGCTGCGTCGGCTTGTTGTAGTAAGGCGTGACCACAAGGGCGGCATCGGCGCCGGCCTGTTCGGCATACTTCACCAGGCCGACCGCTTCCTCGGTGTTGTTGGAGCCCGCGCCGGCCACCACCGGCACCCTGCCCTTGGCTACCTCGATGGCGACCTTGACGACATGGCGGTGCTCCTCATGCGACAGCGTCGGCGACTCGCCGGTGGTGCCGACGGGAACGAGACCCTTGGTGCCCTCGGCGATCTGCCATTCGACAAACGAGCGAAAGGCTTTCTCGTCGAAGCGCCCGCTCTTTTCGAACGGTGTCACGAGCGCAGTCAGCGAGCCTCTCAGCATGTCGTCCAAACTCCTTGGAACTTTGTCGGTTTATGCATGTCGTCTTCCCAAAACCGGTTTCCGCTTCTGGGCGACATGCATCGATGTTTCATCAGATCGGTCAGTTGCGCGCCTTCTACCCGAAAGCGAAGCCGCGCACCATAGTCTCGACATGGTTCAGCGGCAAGCATCGGCGTAATGCCAAGTGTCGTGGTTTTCGATGTTCGCTAGACGTTGATATCAGGCTCGGGGCGAACATCGAAAACCAAAACGACACTGGATTCGACAGTTGGCTGGTGTCCTGCGATTCTGAAATTCGCGCCGCGCCCGATATCAAGGTCATGCGAATTTCAGAATCGGGACACCAGCAAGCGCCATTCGAACGGCCTCGATAACCTTTTGTTTACGAGCCCTTCACGACCTAAGTCTAGGCTTCGCATCGGGTTCTCAATGCCCGCGCCTGCTGGCGATGTGCTAGGATCATAAAATGCCGACGAGGCGGCCCCATCTTTTCGCGCTGTTGGGCGCGATCGTCGCGCTGACGCCTACCATGGCGATCGGTGGCAGCGTCGACGCGCGCGCGACGGCCTCGATTCCGGCGCCAGATGCGCCGCAGGCGCCGGGCCAGACGCCGATTGCCCCCGACATAGCGCAACTGAAGAGCGGGCTCGATGCGCTTGCCGCCAACAACATCGTTGGCGCGCGCAATGCGCGCGACACGCTGCCCGCCACCTCGCTCGACCGGCACATCCTCGCCTGGGCGATCGCGCTTTACGGCGGCGACCAGGTGCCGAGCGGCGAGATTGCCGACGCCGCCAAGATGCTGCCTGGATGGCCGGGCACGATCGCGCTGCGCAAGAACAGCGAGCGCGCGCTCTATCGCGAGAATCCGCCGCCGCAAGTGGTGGTGCAGGCCTTCGGCCGCAGCCAGCCGCTGACGCCTGAGGGCGTCATCATCCTCGCCCGCTCGCAAGTGGCGCTTGGCAACCAGGCCGCGGCGCGGTCGGTGCTGGTACCCTTTTGGCGCACGGAAAAACTGGAAGCAAAGGACGAGACGGCTGTCATCAAGGAGTTCGGCACGCTGATCCCGGCGGCCGACCATCGCTACCGCATGGAGCGCATGTTTTATGCCGACCGGCCGTCGTCGGCGCTGCGGGTCGCCGGCCTCGCCGGCGCACAGCCGCTGGCGGATGCCTGGGCGGCGGTCGACAAGGGCGACAAGAACGCCGCCAAGCTGTTGAAGGCAGTGCCCGCAGTGCTGCGCTCCGCCGGCTATTTCTTCGCCGAGGCGGAGTATCTGCGAAAGCAGCAGAAATTCGCCGAAGCCGCTGCTGCCGTGATGAAAGCGCCGACGAATCGCGATTCGCTGGTCGACCCCGATGCCTGGTGGGTCGAACGCCGCGTGCTCTCGCGCGAGCTGGTCGACCAAGGCGACATGAAGACTGCCTACAAGATTGTCTCCATGCACGCTGCCGAAAGCCCGCCGAACGCCGCCGAAGCCGAGTTCCATGCCGGCTGGTACGCGTTGCGCGGTCTCAACGATCCGGCGACCGCCGCCAGGCATTTCACGCGCATCACCGAGCTCGCCCAGGGCCCGGTGTCGCTGTCGCGCGCCTATTACTGGCTCGGCCGGGCGGCGGAAGTCGGCGGCCCGGGAAGCGCCAAGGACTATTTCACGCGCGCGGCCAGCTACGGCACGACCTTCTATGGCCAGCTCGCCGGCGAGCGCGTGGGCTTGAGGACCCTCAACATCGCCTATCCGAAGCCGAGCGCGGCCGACCGCCAGAGTTTCGACGGCCGCGAAGCGGTGAGCGCGATCAAACGGCTGCAGGAGGCGGGCTATGACCGCTACGCCGAAACGCTCTACCGCGACCTTGCCGGGCAGCTGACCAGCCCGGGCGAACTGGCGCTGCTGGCCGTGCTGGCCGAAAAGCAGGGCAACCATTTCATGGCGTTGAAGGTCGGCAAGATCGCCGCCCAGCGCGGCATCGACGTCGGCGCGCTTTCGCATCCGCTGGGCGTCATTCCCGATTCGGCCAATATTTCGGGATCCGGCAAGGCGCTCGCCTATGCCATCGCCCGCCAGGAAAGCGAGTTCAATATCGGCGCCGTTTCCAGCGCCGGCGCGCGCGGCCTGCTGCAGTTGATGCCGGGCACCGCCAAGCAGTTGGCAAAAAAGGCCGGCATGAATTTCTCGCAGGCGCGGCTGACGACGGATGCCGGCTATAACGCGACGCTGGGCTCGGCCTTCCTCGGCGAGCAGCTCGACCGTTTCGGCGGCTCCTATGTGCTGACCTTCGCCGGCTACAATGCCGGCCCGAACCGCGCCGCCCAATGGGTGGCGAAATACGGCGACCCGCGCGGCAAGGACGTGGACGCCGTCGTCGACTGGATCGAGCGGATTCCCTACACCGAAACAAGAAGTTACGTGCAGCGCGTGATGGAGAATTACGAGGTCTACAAGATGCGTATTTCAGGCAAATACGACATCGTGGGGGACCTCGTGAACGGACGAAGCTGAGGGGGCGTCTCTTCCTTCTCCCCTTGTAAGGGCTTTGCACAGAATCGGATCGGTGATTCCATGCGGATATCCGGCGAGGAGGGATTCGCGATGGTCGATCGAGT
>NZ_JAIUGS010000008.1:0-208901 GCF_020164735.1 Mesorhizobium sp. ESP-6-4 | reverse complement strand
GACGGCAAAATACCTCGCGGTCCGATCGCACTGGTCGAGGTGCAAGGCTACGTCTTCGCAGCCTATCAAGGCATGGCCGCCTTGGCAGCCAAACGCGGAGACGCCGCCAAGGCGGCGCACTGGAGCGCCATGGCAGAAAAAATACGCAGCGCAGTGGAGGCCCGGTTCTGGATGCCGGACCGCAATTTCTACGCTTTGGCAATCGATGGAGAAGGCAGGCAATGCGCGGTGCGCGCCTCCAACGCGGGTCACCTGCTCTATGTGGGGCTGCCCTCGGCAGAACGGGCGAAATCAATCGCCGAGCAGTTGCTGTCGGGGCATCTGCACAGCGGTTGGGGCGTTCGCACCTTGGCCGACGACGAGATTCCGTTCAATCCGATGTCTTATCATAACGGCTCGATCTGGCCGCATGACACGGCGATCTGTGCCGCCGGCCTAGCCCGTTACCAGAAGCGCACCAGCGTCGTGAAGCTTATGAGCAGCATGTTCGAGGCGGCGGTCCGGTTCAATATGCGGCTTCCGGAGCTGTTCTGCGGCTTTACGCGGGCGATCGGTGATGCGCCGATTGCCTATCCCGTCGCTTGTCTGCCGCAGGCATGGTCGGCCGGTTCCGCGTTTATGATGCTGCAGGCCTGCCTGGGGATCCGCATCGACGGTTGGAAGCGCGAGATCAACGTCGATCGCCCGCGGTTGCCGATAGGCATCGACAACATCGTTATCCGGCACTTAGCCGTGGGCGAGGCGAAGGTCGACCTCAATTTCCAGCGCGTCGGCGACCGCGTCGTCTGCTATCTAGGCGAACGGCACGAGGGCCTGGTTCCCCTGGTCGTTCGCTCTTAGCAACCGGCACAGTAGGGCCTGCCATCGATGCTCGCTATGGCATTCAGGTGCTGCTGGTGAGGCTCGCGGCTCCTCTTGAACCGAAAAGAACTCCTTCCAATCTTTTCTCTTGGTCTCCAGCCGAGGGTGCAGGTGTTCGAATATTACCGTTGCATCTGCGGAAACGACCAATGGGGTCAGTTGTTGACGGGAGGTCACTATGGACGGTGGTGTTTTCAAGCAGCCGGTTTTCGTAGGGGAGAATGGCTATATCCAAAAGATCGACTGCGTGATGGATGCCATTGAGTTTTTGGAAGAATGGCCTGTGGAGAGACGTGGCCTGCTTCACGCGGCGGCCTGCGAAGCGTGCTACTCGGCTTATGACGGTCGCAAACCAGTCGAGGCCGCACACAAGGCCTTTACGACTTGGGCCCGCAAGGTTGGCGTGATCGAGGACGTGCCCACAGCGCCGTCGTGGATGACTGGGCCAAAGATCAGCAACGCCAACCTCTTGTGAGGCGTGCGAAAGGGCTCCTCGTCAGGCGCGGCATGCGATGAATACGTGCGGAGCGAAACGCCGCGTCAGGGGCGCGTATATGGGACCTCGGCCGCCCCTCTTCCTATCCCATAGAACCGGGGTTGACTGATGGAGGCCGCGCCGCTGCAAACGCTGTCTGTTCGGCCGGACGACTTCGCCGCTCTCATGGAAGTTCGATCTCGCCGTCCACCACGTGGGTGAGGCCAGTGCCTTCCGCCGTCAGAGTCATGCGGACCTTCAACTTCTTGCCGCCGATTTGCCCTTCGCGCACCGTCTCCTCGATCTTGCGCTGGGAGGTGACGCCGACTTCCTTCAGGAACTTGCGGATCGACATGTTGAAGGCATCTTCGCTCACGGCGGAACTCCTCTCTTGTCCGATAGGGATTTTAAGGGAAGGCAAAGCATCAAGGAAGCAGGAGGGTGCCGTGTCCCCATAGGACTGGATTCCTAGCCCGAAGGAGCGTCGGGCTCGGCGATTGGAAGGTATGGAACCGTGATTGGCCTCTGCTGTCGCTAGTTGCGAAGGCAGAACGGTTTTCCAGAACCAACAATGGGGCTCGGCGACGTTGGGGTCTGTCCAATGGGCGAGAGCCCCTAACCAGGTTCTGTTTTCCACATCGATGACCATGCCTTCACTCCTGATCCCGATCGGGTCGATCTCCCGGATTTGGGTGCGGCCACTGGAAGCGGTGCGTCCTGCTGGCGAGACGATAAACGACAAAAAGCAGTCGTTCTGGCAGGATCCAAGCCAAATACGCCAGCCTCAACCACTCACCCCTTGCAGCGAAGTCGGAAGTGTCAGCCCCGGTAGCGTGCCATGGACACCCGGCGGCCCGCCGGCGCCCTCAGCATCCAGAAATTGGCTTATTGACGCACGATTCCGCGGCATTTCTCGCGTGATTTCATTTGCTATCAATCACATCGAGCCCAGTGTTGCAGAACCGGACTGGTCGTCTCATATGGCGCCCTTCGCCGGGGGCTGTCGGTCCCGCATCCCGCCTTACGGCGGGCGCTATGCTGATGCTCCTTCGGCCGCCCTGTTGAACCGGTCTCAGGGCCACGAACCTGCTCCGGCACCGAACTGACCTGTTTGCGCTTACGGACATTTCGGTGCCTCCACTTTGTACGCCCTTTTCACATTGGTCGGGCGAGCGGTGGGCTCTCCCGATGGCGAGGCCGAGAAGGGCGGAGTTTTGAGCGACGGATTGATCAGGGAAAGAGAGGAGCAAAGGCCCGGTGCGTGCAGATGTCGCGGAAGCAGAGTGTCACCGAGAGCGGCGGCGGCGCACCGTGCCGCTTGCGCGCCAAGGCCGGCAAGGGAAGCTGCGCCGCGGCGCAACCCGCCACAATCACTGTCTTGCATGCCGCGCCCTTGCCCGCCTTGCTCTTCGCGGCCTCCTGTTCCTGCCCAATTGCTTGGGCGAGGACCGAATAGAAGGGAGGCGCTGCACAGGTGCGCGGGCGAAAATGGAAAAAGCAGAAATTGAAGGGCTGAAGGACAAGGTACCCTGCGCTGCCGTGCTGGAGCGCGCGGGGTTCGCCCTCGACGTCAAGCAGAGCACGCGCAAGGCGATGAAATATCGCCGTGAGGCGTCGATCATCATCGTCATCCATGACGGCAAGGGCTGGTTCGACCCGCTTGGCGACGACAAAGGCGATGTCTTTCGCCTGGTCGAACATCTTGAGAAGGTGCCGTTCGTCGAAGCCATGAACGACGTCGCCAGCCTCGTCGGGTTCGTGCCGTCCGAGCCTGTCTGGCAGCGGGTGTCCCGCCAGCGGGAGCCTGTCCTGTCGATACCGGAGCGCTGGCACGCACGGCGCAGGCCGTGGCGCGGATCGGCGACCTGGCGCTATCTCACCGAGGGCCGGCATCTTCCCGATCGCATCGTCCGTGCCGCAATCAGCGCCGGCGTTCTGCGCGAAGGCCCGCACGGCTCGATGTGGGCTGCCCATGTCGACACCAACGGCACCGTTGCCGGCTGGGAAGAACGCGGACCGGACTGGCGCGGCTTTGCCACCGGCGGCGCCAAGGTGCTGTTCCGCCTCGGAAGTCCCGATGCGCTGCGCCTTTGCGTGACCGAAGCCGCGATCGACGCCATGAGCCTTGCCGCGCTTGAGGGTTTCAGCGCCGACACGCTCTATCTCAGCACCGGTGGCGGCTGGTCGCCGGCAACCGATGCGGCGCTCCGCGCGCTTGCCGCCAAGCCGGGTATTGAGCTCGTCGCGGCTACCGACAACAACAAGCAGGGCGACATCTATGCCGACCGCCTGCTCGGGCTGGGGGAGGAAGCTGGGTGCGGCGGTGATCGCCTTCGACCTATAGCGGATGATTGGAACGCCGATCTGAGAATGAAAGCGGAAGCAGGAGAGGAGGAAGGAGGAAGGAGGAAGGAGGAAGCTGCCGCATGCCCGCCGGTCGCCTCAAGGGTGAAGCTTCGCCCGGCTCGCGCCGGCCCTTGACCCGCCCGGGCGGAGAGTCGGCCGCGGGGGGAGGGTCCGGAAGAGCCGAAGAAGATGGTGATCCATAGGGGATGAACCGCACTCCGGCTCCGCACAAGGCCAGGAGCCTCCCATGACCCAATCCTTCATCCGCAAGATCTACTTCGGCGTCGCCGATCGCCGGCAGATGTTCCGCCTCTTCGACCGCCACGCCCAGCGGCCCGATCGCTGGGAGAATGACGACAGCGGCCTGTTCGCCGGCGAGTGGTTCGAAATCGCGCGAGCCGAGCACGATTACATGCTCGACCTGCTGCCGCCGCTCTGGATGCGCGGCGAGATGTTCGCCCTGCGCGAGTTCCTCACCGAGAGCCTGACCAGCGTCTTCTACACACTGCGCATCAACGGCAAGACGCGCTACTTCCATGCCTATTGCGACCTCGCGCGGCCCCGCTCGCCGGTCGAGATGCGCGACGCCATCGTCGAACGCGAATCCTGGCCAGTGAAGGCGATGACGCGTGCGGAGCGCCTTGAGCATGTCTGGAGCGCGACCCATGACGAGTACCGCAGCTACGCCGGGGAGCGCCTCGGAGCCGAGCATCGCGGCAAACGCACCATCCTCGTCTATGGCCTGGGGAGGCCCGAGCAGAAATTGCTCGATGACCTGACCGACGACGAGATCGCGGCCAAGCTGCCGGTGCATCTCAGGCACCTTCCCGTCCGCGCAGCGGCGTGAGGGAGGCGGCGATGTTTACCTTCCCGATCGTAGCGGTGCGCAAGGCCATAGAACGCGGCATCGAGGATGCCGCGGCCAATGGCGGCTTCCGCGATCCTTACTACGGCACCCGCCCCGGCGAGGGCGAGAGGGCGGGCGTGTGGCTGGTCGGCGACGAGGGCGTCTACATCATGTCCAACGGCAGGCTCGCCGAAGGGGCACGCGCGCTCGTCATCTATTCCGAGCAATGCCATCCGAGGGGCGACGTTGACTGGTGGGACTACAAACGCCGCCAGTTCGGCGCCGATGACGGCATCGAGTTCATCGAGGCCGAGCGTCTGCTTCCGCCGTTCGACCGCAACCTGCGGGCTACTCACCTCAACGTCGAACTCACTGAGACCGAAATCGCGCTCTCGCTGATCACCCGCTGACTTCCCAAGCCGCGACATCGATCGCCTGGCCGACCCGCTCGGCCGGGGGTTTGCGCGCGCCTTCAAGACGAGGATTTCTCCAGATGTCCAACGACGATCCATTCACGCTCGATCTGTTCAACACCACCACGCTCTCGTCCAGTCTCGGCTTCGGCATCACCGCCTTCGGCAACGACTTCGGCGCCGAGAAGGCCGAAGCCGAAGAGACTACGACGCCCGCCGTGCCGGAGTCGCAGCCGGCCTTCCAAACCGTCCACTCGCTGTGCCGCGCGGCCGAGGCCGGCCTGGATGGCAACAACTTCTTCCTCGAGACCGATCGCGGTCTTGCCCGGAGCTGGAAGCAGCGAGCCCGCGATAATCTCGATGCGATACGGCTCGCCGCCGAAATCGAGAGCGCCGATCGGCCGGCGACGCGCGAGGAACAGGCGCGGCTGATCCGCTTCACCGGCTTTGGTGCGTCCGAGCTCGCCAATGCGCTGTTTCGCCGCCCCGGCGACGATGCTTTCCGCGCCGGCTGGGACGCGATCGGCGCCGAGCTCGAGGAGATGGTGTCGAGCGCCGACTACGCCTCCCTCGCGCGCTGCACGCAATATGCGCACTTCACGCCAGAGTTCATCGTTCGCGCGATGTGGGCAGGCCTGGTGCGTCTCGGCTGGCGTGGGGGCAGGGTGCTTGAGCCGGGTATCGGCACGGGATTGTTTGCGGCACTGATGCCGGCAAAACTGCGCGACCAGGTGCACGTCACCGGCGTCGAGCTCGATCCGGTGACCGCGCGGATTGCCAGGCTACTCCAGCCTCGGGCACGCATTGTCAACGCCGACTTCGCCCGCACCGACTTGCCGGCTGACTTCGATCTCGCCATCGGCAACCCACCCTTCTCGGACCGTATCGTCCGCTCGGATCGCTTCTATCGGTCGATGGGGCTGCGCCTGCATGATTACTTCATCGCCCGCTCGATCGACCTGTTGAAGCCCGGTGGTCTCGCTGCGTTCGTCACCAGCTCGGGCACCATGGACAAGACGGATTGTTCGGCACGCAAGCACATCAGCAAGACCGCCGATCTCGTCGCCGCCATCCGCCTTCCGGAGGGCAGCTTCCGGGCCGACGCCGGCACCGATGTGGTGGTGGACCTTCTCTTTTTCCGTAAGCGGCCGCACGCCGAGGCCCAAGGCGATCCCTCATGGCACGATACCGACGAGGTCAGCCCGGCAGATGGCGACAATGCTGCGATCCGCATCAACCGCTGGCTCGCCCGGCGGCCGGATTTTGTGCTTGGCACGCATGCTACGACGTCGGGACGGTTCGGCGAGACGTATACCTGTCTCCCGTGTCCGGGCGTCGATCTTGCAGAGGCGCTGTCGGATGCCATCTCGCTTCTTCCGGAAGCCATCTATGACGGCGAGCCCGAGAGGATCGATGTCAAAGGCGGGCACACCGAGCACCCCGGTGAAGACCGCCCCGTAGGCCCCTCGATCCGAGAGGGCAGCTTCTTCGTCGCCTCAAACACGGCGCTGATGCAGATGGTCGACGGCGCGCCAGTGACCCTCACCGTTCGCAAGGGCCGATCGAGCGATGGGGTGCTCGACAAGCACGCCCGCATCATCCGCAAGCTGATCCCGATCCGCGACGCGGTGCGCGAGGTCCTCAAGGCGCAGGAGCTGGATCGGCCGTGGAAGGCGGCGCAGGTCAAGCTGCGCATCGCCTGGTCAAACTTCGTCCGTGCCTTCGGTCCGATCAACACCACCGTCGTGTCGACCAGCGAGGACCCGGAGACCGGCGAAGTGCGCGAGACGCATCGCCGCCCGAACCTCGCCCCGTTCCTCGATGATCCCGATTGCTGGCTCGTGGCTTCGATCGAGGACTACGACCTCGAGACGGACACCGCCCGGCCCGGTCCGATCTTCACCAAGCGGGTGATCGCACCGCCCGCGGCCCCGATCATCAATTCGCCAGCAGACGCTCTCGCCGTCGTGCTGAACGAGCGCGGTCAAGTCGATATCGATCACATCGCCGAGGTGCTGCATGTCGATCCCGAAATGGTTATCGCCGATTTGGGCGACGCCATCTACCGCGATCCGGAGAGCGGCGCCTGGCGGACCGCCGACGACTATCTCTCCGGCCAGATCCGCGGCAAGCTCAAGGCCGCTGAAGCCGCCGCGGCTCTCGATCCCGCCTTCGAGCGCAACGTTAGCGCCCTCGTAGCTGTCCAGCCCGTCGATCTCGGCCCATCCGACATCACCGCGCGTCTCGGCGCGCCCTGGATTCCGGCCGCCGATGTCGTCGCCTTCGTCAAGGAAACGATGGGCGCCGAGATCCGCATTCACCACATGCCCGAGCTCGGTTCTTGGACGGTTGATGCCCGCCAGCTCGGTTACCTGGCGTCCGGCACGTCCGAATGGGGCACCGAGCGCCGGCATGCCGGTGAGCTCGTCAGCGATGCGCTCAACAGCCGCATGCCGGAGATCTTTGACACCATCAAGGATGGCGACAGCGAACGGCGCGTGCTCAATGTCGTCGACACCGAGGCGGCCAAGGAGAAACTCACCAAGATCAAAACGGCCTTCCAAAACTGGATCTGGTCCGATCCCGACCGCACCGACCGGCTGGCGCGGGTCTATAATGACCAGTTCAACAACATCGCCCCGCGAAGGTTCAACGGGGACCATCTGCAACTTGCGGGCGCCTCAGGCGCGGTTTCTCTTTATGGACACCAGAAGCGCGGCATTTGGCGCATCATCTCGGCCGGTTCGACATATCTCGCGCACGCCGTAGGCGCCGGCAAGACCATGACCATGGCGGCCGCCGTCATGGAGCAGAAACGGCTCGGTCTCGTCGCCAAGGCCATGATGATCGTCCCCGGACATTGCTTGGCGCAGGCCGCGCGCGAGTTCCTGGCGCTCTATCCGATGGCCCGCATCCTCGTCGCCGACGAGACCAATTTCAGCAAGGACAAGCGACGCCGCTTCCTCAGCCGCGCGGCCATGGCGAATTGGGACGCCATCATCATCACTCATTCGGCCTTCCGCTTCATCGGCGTTGCGTCCTCGTTCGAACAGCAGATGATTCAGGACGAGCTCGCGCTCTATGAGTTCCTGCTCACCAAGGTCGAAAGCGGCGATCGCGTGTCGCGCAAGCGCCTCGAGCGGCTGAAGGAAGGCCTCAAGGAACGTCTGGAGGCCCTCGCAACCCGCAAGGACGACCTGCTCACCATCTCCGAGATCGGCGTCGACCAGATCATCGTGGACGAGGCGCAGGAGTTCAGGAAGCTCAGCTTCGCGACCAACATGTCGAGCTTGAAGGGGATCGATCCGAACGGCTCGCAGCGCGCCTGGGACCTCTATGTAAAATCCCGCTTCGTCGAGACCAGGAACCCGGGCAGGGCGCTCGTCCTCGCCTCCGGTACACCGATCACCAATACGTTGGGCGAGATGTTCTCGGTGCAGCGCTACCTCGGCTACGCGGCTTTGTCCGAGCGTGGCCTCCACGAGTTCGATGCCTGGGCTTCGACCTTCGGCGACGTCACTACCGAACTCGAGCTGCAGCCCAACGGCAAATACAAACCGGTCACCCGCTTCGCCACCTTCGTCAATGTCCCTGAGCTGATCGCCATGTTCCGCACCTTTGCGGATGTGATCACGCCCGAGGATCTGCGCGACTACGTCAAGGTGCCGGCGCTCTCGACCGGCACGCGGCAGATCAGGACCTGCAAACCATCTGTCGCGTTCAAGCGCTACCAGGCTCTCCTCGACGCCCGGATCAAGGCGATCGAAGGGCGCGAAGCGCCACCCGAGCCCGGCGACGATATCCTGCTCTCGGTCATCACCGATGGCCGCCATGCCGCGATCGACCTCCGCCTCGTCGATCCGGACAATGACAATGAGCCGGGCAATAAGCTCAACGACCTCATCGCTAATGCTTACCGCATCTGGCGCGACACCGCAGACGCAGCCTACGTCCGGCCGGACGGCACGCCTTTCGAACAGACTGGCGCCGCGCAGATGATCTTTTCCGATCTCGGCACGCTCAATGTTGAGCGGACGCGGGGCTTCTCGGCCTATCGTTGGATCCGCGACGAGCTGGTGCGCATGGGCGTGCCGGCGGCCGAAATCGCCTTCATGCAGGACTTCAAGAAGTCGGAGGCCAAGCAGCGGCTGTTCGGCGACGTCCGCGCGGGCAAGGTCCGCTTTCTCATCGGCTCGTCCGACACCATGGGCACCGGCGTCAATGCCCAGCTCCGGCTCAAGGCGCTGCATCATCTCGACGTGCCGTGGCTCCCCTCGCAAATCGAGCAGCGCGAGGGTCGCATCCTGCGCCAGGGCAACCAGCACGACATCGTCGACATCTTCGCCTATGCCACCGAAGGCTCGATGGACGCCCAGATGTGGCAGAACAACGAGCGCAAGGCTCGCTTCATCGCCGCTGCACTTTCGGGGGACACCTCGGTGCGCCGCCTCGACGACCTCGGCGAAGGGCAGGCCAACCAGTTCGCCATGGCCAAGGCGATTGCCTCGGGCGACCCGCGCCTGATGCAGAAGGCCGGGCTCGAGGCCGACATCGCCCGGCTCGAACGCCTGAGGGCGGCGCATCAGGACGATCAGTTCGCCATCCGCCGGCAGATCCGCGATGCCGAGCGCGACATCGAACACTCGACACGTCGCATTGGCGAGATCGGCCAGGACCTCGCGCGGCTGGTTCCGACGACGGGCGAGGCGTTCCGCATGAGCGTGGGCAATGCGACATATGTCGAGCGCAAGCTCGCCGGCCGCGCCCTGATGACCGAGATGCTGACCTTGATCCAGCTCCAGCATGCCGGTATCCGCACCATCGCCGCGATCGGCGGGTTCGAACTCGAATATTGCGGCAAGCGCTTTGGCCAGGACAGCTATGGCTACGTCACCACCTTGCTGCGCGCCGGCGGGGCGACGGAAGTCGAGTTACCTGTCACCACCACGCCGCTTCGCGCGATTGCAAAGCTCGAACATATGCTTGGCAATCTCGAGGAGGAGCAGGAGCGCGCACGCCACCGGCGCGCGGAGGCCGAGCGGCGGCTCGCGTCCTATCGCTCTCGCGAGGGCAGCACCTTCGCCTTTTCGGGCGAGTTGGCCGACAAGCGCCGCCAGCTCTCCGAAATCGAAAGATCGTTGTCGCAGGACATCGACGGCGTACGCCCCGCTGAGGTGCAGGCGGCGTAACCTGCCCCCAATGTTCTGAGCGGCCTTCGCCGGCTCGGTGGAGGGGCCTTCCCGAACGAGCAGGGAAGCGGAAAAGCAAGGAGGACCGCTCGCTGATCGGGTGGTCCGCCGACGCTGACGCTCAATCGCGCCCGTCGCAATCCCGGCCCGTCATCCTGCGCAGGGCTGAAGAAGCCCCGCTTGGCCAGCCGGGCAGGGATGCTCCAGCGCAATTGCCCCGTCCCGCCCGCTCCGCGGGCCGGGGGATGTCTTCGGAAAGAAGACGAGAAAGGACCGGCGACGGGCCTGTCCGTAACCCTTCAAGGAGCATTCCCATGGAACTGAAGTTTGTCGATCCGCGCTCGCTCAAGGAAAATCCTGACAAGGCGCGCCGCTCCAAGTCAGCCCGCAGGCCGACGCCCTGCTGCAGGCGACGATCAAGGCGATCGGCGTCGTCGAGCCGCCGATCGTCTTCGCTGAAGGCGATGGCGGCAATGGCTTCGTCATCGATCAGGGTCATCGCCGCGCGAAGCAGGCGGTTGCTGCAGGTCTCGAAGAGATCGCCGTTCTGGTCGTGCCTCGAGCCGAGGATGGCGGTGCGATGCGCTCGCTGGCCACCTCGATCACGCACGAGCAGCTCAACCCGGTCGATCTTTGGCGTGCCATCGAGCGTCTCGTTGCGCTGAACTGGACCGAAGAGTCCATTGCGATCGCCCTTGCGCAGTCGGTGCGCCAGATCAAGAAGCTGCGGCTGCTCGCCAATGTGCTGCCGGCGATGCTCGACGCAATGGCCAAGGGCGATATGCCGAACGAGCAGCAGCTCCGCACTATCGCGGCCGCTTCGCTTGAGGAGCAGAAGGAGGTCTGGAAGGCCAAAAAGCCGAACAAGGGCGATCCGCAGGTGTCGTGGTGGAGCATCGCCAACGGTCTCACCAAGCGCCGGATGTACGCGCGCGACGCAAGCTTTGGCGACGAGCTGCGCGAGGCCTATGGCATCGCCTGGGTGGAGGATCTGTTCGCACCGGCCGACCAGGACAGCCGGTACACCACCGACGTCGAGGCCTTCCTCGGCGCCCAGCAGGAATGGATGACTCAGAACCTGCCCAAGAAAGGCATCATCACCGAACCGAACGCCTATGGCGAGGGGAAGCTCCCGCCAAAGGCGGAACGCGTCTATGGCACGCCGAAGAAGTCGGATCACGCCGCGATGTATCTCGACCGCGAGGGAAAGGTGAAGACCGTTCACTTCCGTCTGCCCGAGGCCAAGAAGAAGGCCAACGCGACGGAAGCCGCCGAGGCGGTCGTCATGCCGAAATCGCGTCCCGATGTGACCCGTAAGGGCATCGAGATGATCGGCGACCTGCGCACCGATGCTCTCCATGAGGCGCTGTCACGGGCGCCGATCGAGGACGACACGCTGTTGGCGTTGCTCGTTCTCGCCTTCGCTGGCCAGAACGTGCGCGTTGATTCCGGTGCCGGCGGCGATCATGGGTTCGGTCGCCGCATGCCTCGGCACGCCGCCACCCTCTTCGATGCCGAGGGCAAGTTCGCTTTCGACGCCGAGACTTTGCGCATCGCGGCCCGGGGCGTCCTCATCGATGCGCTCTCCTGCCGCGAGGGCATGAGCAAGTCGGGCGTGGTGGCGCTCGTCGCAGGAGGCGCGATCGGGGCAGACAGCTTCCTCGCCAATATGGGCACCGAGGACTTCCTGTCCTGTCTGTCGCGTCCAGCGATCGAGGGCTCGTGCGCCGACACGCCGGTTCTGCCGCGGGCCCGCGTAAAGGACACGCGGGCCGCGCTCGTCGAGCACTTCAAGGAAGGGCACTTCGTCCACCCGGCTGCGCTGTTCGCTCCCGATGCGGCAAGCCTGACCGAGTGGCTGTCCAAGAGCACCGTCCCCGAGGCCGATGACGACGTTGGGCTTGAGGTCGACGGCCTGAGTGGAGAGGACCATCCTTCCGAGAAAGGCGGGCTCGAGGAAGGCTACCGCGAGGCCGCCGAATAGACCTCGCCTCCTTTCGATCGCTCTGCCGCCGCCAGGTTCGCCTGGCGGCAGCAGGTGTACGGCCGCGGCAGCGAGCGCTGGCGATACAATGGAACTCCGGCGTAGGCTCAGGGCCATGATGGTGTGACCGTGTGGTGCGTGCCGAGACACCTTCGGTCGATGAATAGGCAGGTGGCCATGATCACCTGCCCTTGGTTCCAATGTCGAAGTCGAGGCCCGTGCCGGTCCTCACTCGGGCTTCATGCGGTCCTGAACCGGCGGCCGTCCGCTTCAAGGCCGCGTTCCGCGCCGCGGGGCGGCCGGATCGGTCCGGTCTCGACATGGCGGGCCCGCGTCCCGCGCGAGGGCTGAAGAAAGCCCTGCTTGGCCGCAAACCTTCCATGCTCGTCTCGGTCCGCCCGGACCCTGAAGCGCCCGTCATTCCGCCGGTTCCTTTGGTCCGCGCCCGAGGGAGGGCCGGCACGGAACCGGTCCTGGCCTCGAGAACCAAAAGAAAGGACATGCCAATGACCAGGAAAGCCGCCAATTCCCGCGCAACCGCCCGCGTCGCTCCGTTGCGCAAGGGCACTACCTTCCAAATGGTCCGCCTCGTGTGCCCCGACGCCGCACAGTGCTTTGGCCTCCCGGTGCTCGACAGCGACGGCATTCGCGACTTGCACGAAAAGCTCATCGTGGACACGGCCGCGGCGCTCGACGAGGGGCTGGGCGAACGCGCCATGCAGATACACCTGCAACGCGTCGTCGGTGCCTTTGTCGGGTCCGCCTACGGGGCCGGCCAGTTCTACAGCCGGGCGGTTTCCGAAGCACGGGACGCGACGGCCAAGTCGGCCTGCGACGATCGGAACGAAGACGTCGGTGGACCGGTCGGCTTCGACAGCGCTGCCCAGCGCAAGCGTGAGTTCGCCGCCGATATGGCACTACAGGCCCATGCGCTGCGCATGGCCGCCGAGGGGGCTATCGCGGCCTACGAGCAGGTTGTAGGCGAGGTCTGGAAGCCCTTCGAGCGTCCAGTCGAAAACCCCGGCCAATCCGTCGACCGCAAGGCGGCCGAATTGCAGATGGCGGCTCTCGGATGAACGTCGAGGGCGGGGCTCCGGTCCCGCCCTCCTTCCATATCGAGCGCGTCCGGTTCGTTCGTCCGTCGCATCGACTGCGCGGGGCCCAGCCGATTTTCATATGCCGAACATGCCGCTTTCTACCATCGCCAAGTGAACCTTTCGTCGCGAGTGCCGCTCCTGGCGCACGAGGAGAGACGACCTGCTGCCATCCGGTGCGCTTCGTCTCCCAATTTTCCGCCCATGGCGACCAACTCGACAACGACAATCTCTCGCTCTAGCGATTTCATGTGCGCGACTTTGCCCCGGGTTCGCATGTCGCTTCCGGCGCGCGACGCTGATGGGAGGGCCGCCGATGCCTGCTCCTTTCGCCAGCCTCGGCCCGATCGGTACCCTGGGCTCCTTCACGGTTCAATCCCCGCTCTCTCGTGATGGCTTTCCTGATGCGGCTGCGGATCTTCCCCGATCAACCCGCAAGGGGTCCGCTAGCACACTGCGGCCGCTCGGCTGAGGCCTTCGGGTGATCGCGCCCGCCTCCGCACGCTGACGGAGCCATCGAGCGGGAATTGGCCCGCTCCAAGATGGAGCCTCAGATGTCCCACGATCTCATACTCGCCCAAAAGGCCGCCTGGTCCCTCGCCCGCACTCTCATGGTCCCCGTTATCCTCTTCCAGGTCGACAACGAATTTGGCGTCATGCCCGCCTCTGAGCTCGACAACGCCGATGTCGAAATCCTCTTCGAATACGATCCCTATAGCGGGGGCCGGTCGGTTCATTGAACCGGCCTTATCTCCACGGCATGCAGGCGGCGCCCAGCGCCGCCTTTCTGTTTTCTGACGTCCGCTCGCGCCCCGTTCTGGCCCGAGGTCCTGGCGGAGCCAGGCAGTCAGCGCAACGGCTTCGCCGTCCTCCGCTGTCGCTGCGGCCAATGACCATCCCATCGTGCAACCACGACGGGTCCCCGGTCGGGTGCGCGGCCGGCCTCCTGCTCCGCCCAAGCGGACCCCGTCACGGGGCCGCGATCGGCGCGGCCTCCAACTGGAGGTTCATGAAATGACCAGGAAAGAAAATGCAGATGGCATCGATATCTATGCGCGCATCACCGGCCGCATCGTAGCCGAGCTGGAGAAGGGCATCCGTCCTTGGATGCAGCCGTGGCAATCGAGCAATGCCTCCGGCCGCGTCACCCGGCCGCTCAGGCATAATGGTCTGCCCTATAACGGCATGAATGTGCTGCTGCTTTGGTCGGAGGCTGTCGCCCGCGGCTTTTCCAGCCCGATGTGGATGACATTCAAGCAGGCGCTGGAACTTGGCGGCGGCGTTCGCAAGGGCGAGACCGGCTCTGTGGTGGTCTTCGCCAGCCGCTTCACCAGGACGGAGACGGACACCCAGGGCGAGGAAATCGACCGCGAGATCCCGTTCCTCAAGGCGTATTCCGCTTTCAACATTGCGCAAATTGATGGCCTGCCGGACCAGTTTTATCGACCGCAGGCGGAGCCGCTGCGCGATCCGATCGCCCGGATCGAGCATGCCGATCGGTTCTTTGCCAATACTGGGGCGGTAATCCGGCATGGCGGGGATCGCGCCTACTTCGCCCCGGTGACGGACCACATCCAGATGCCGCCGTTCCAGACGTTCCGGGACGCCGCGTCATACGTTGCCACGCTCAGTCACGAGGCCACCCATTGGACTTCGGCGCCGCATCGCGTGAACCGCGACCTTAGCCGCTACGCCAAGGATCGCAGCGAGCGAGCGCGCGAGGAACTGATCGCCGAGCTCGGAAGCTGCTTCCTCTGCGCCGATCTTGGTATCGCGCCGGAGCTCGATCCCCGGCCGGACCATGCGAGTTATCTCGGTTCGTGGTTGAAATGCCTCGCCGACGACAAGCGCGCAATCTTCTCGGCCGCGGCCCATGCGCAGCGCGCCGTGGCTTTCCTGCATGGCCTTCAGCCGGAGGCCGCAGAAGAAGGCGAGGCCGCCTGATGTCACGCAGGAACCTTCGGAGGACGTGGCCATGTGCCTTCCCCGTTGCTTCGCACGGCCAAGCCTTCCGACAAGTATGACGGCGAAACCTTCCAGATAACTCGCGAAATCGATCCCCACGCGGGTTGATCTGCAGAGCCGGGACAGTTTCGTTTGCGCGGCATCCTAAATTTCGAACCGAAGTTGCCGTTGTTCCGGCGGCCACACATCGCTTAGCGACGAAAGCATGACGCCCAACAGCCGGATTCCTTTCTGTATCGGAAACACCGACCTCAGGAGATCGGCTGCGAAAGGTTCGAAGTCAGAGAACTCGAGTGGCACCGACACGGTACGACTGCGCGTGATCTGCTGGAAATCGGCAAATTTGACCTTCAGTGTGATCGTCCGGCCCCGGATGCCCTTGCCTTCACAGTGTCCCCAGACCTTGGCTGTCAGCGGCTTAAGTTCGGTGATTGCTGCGGCGAGTTCCAGGATGTCGGCTGCAAACGTATCCTCGGCGCCGATCGATTTGCGCGGCCGATCCGGCTCGACCGCGCGTTCGTCGATGGCGCGCGCGATCTGATAGTACCAGAGTCCTAACTTGCCGAAATGCTGCTGCAGGAAGGGAAGCGAGCGGTCCTTGAGATCGGCGCCGGTCTCGATGCCCAGCGCCTCCATCTTGGCGGCCGTCGCGGGACCGACACCATGAAATTTCTTGACTGGCAACGTCTCCACGAAGCCTGGCCCATGGCGGGGCGTGATGACGAACTGGCCGCTTGGCTTGTTCTGGTCGGACGCCATCTTGGCGAGGAATTTGTTATACGAGATGCCGGCGGAAGCGGTGAGACCGGTCACCAGCAGGATCTTCGCCCTGATCATCTCGGCGATCGTCGTGGCAGACGAAATGTTGAGCCTGTTCTGCGTCACGTCGAGATAGGCCTCGTCGAGCGAGAGCGGTTCGATGAGATCGGTATGTTCGGCGAACACCTCGCGGATCCGGGCCGAGACGGACCGGTAGACGTCGAAGCGGGGCGGCACGAAGACCAGCTCGGGGCATTTGCGCTTTGCAGTGACGGAAGGCATCGCGGAGCGAACGCCGAAGGCGCGGGCCTCGTAGCTTGCGGCAGCCACCACGCCGCGCGCGGCGGCCCCGCCAACGGCAAGCGGCTTGCCGCGCAAGTCCGGATTGTCGCGCTGTTCGACCGACGCGTAGAACGCATCCATGTCAACATGGATGATCTTACGCGGGTCGGCGCTGCGGTCAGGGGCCATATGGCTGCAATGCACTTCAGGATATGTGCTTCGTGCTACCGGATCTTACACTCTCAGATCGCAAATTCAGCCTGCGCGCGCCGCTGATGGAGGCGGGAAATCCGAAAACTGTCCCCGGGAAGGGGACGAAGCACTTCATGTTCGGGACGCGTCCTGTTCAGCCACGCCGAGCGCTGGTCTCGGCGCAGCACCGCCATCTGGCGATCATGGTAGGGCGCGATGTCGTCATTGGCCTGGATCGTGAGGATTGCGTAGGCCTCGGGCCAATCGCGGCTCGCCGGCCGCCAGATGCCGGCGAAATAGAACCAGTCATCGTTGACGAGGCGAAAGCTGTAGTTCTTCCCCTGGCTGCGGTGCCGGAATTCGGACGCCGGCACGAGGCAGCGATGGCTCGGGAACGATCGGTCCTCTGCGCGCACCACCGTGAAAGGGCGCCCGCCTGGTTCCTTCGGCTGAAATCCCCACGGCAGCTTGAGCATCTCAACATCGCCGCCGTAGCGTCTTACGATGACGCGGGGTTCATCGAGCGGGGTGTCGGAATCGAAAACTGTTGCGCTCATCGCCAAAAGAACATAACAGGAACGCAGCCGCCGCGCAATGGCCCAGAGACAGGTGAGACATGTGCAATGATTATCGGCTGATGGTGGACGTCGCGTCGATCGTGGAGGATTTCGCCGATCTCAAGATCAAGATCCGCTTCAGTGAAGGAGCGCCGAACATCCAGGCGCGCGAGGACATCAAGATAACGGATATCGGGCCGATTATCCGCCCAGTCGACGGCGTGGGCGGCGAGGGTGACCTTGTTCAGCGCCGTTGGAGCTGGCCTGGACCGAACAAGAGGCCGGTCTACAATTTCCGCTCGGACGGTCGCGAGTTCGCCTCGAACCGCTGCCTGATACCTGCCGATGGATTTTACGAATTCACCGAACCGACAGAGAAGGGCAAGAAGCGCAAGGACAAGTGGCTCTTCACCAAGCGGGACGAGCCGATCTTCTGCATCGCCGGGATCTGGCGAGATACCAGTGATGTCGGGGCGGCGTTCACGATGCTCACGATGGAACCCGGTCCCGATATCGCACCGTATCACGATCGACAGATCGTGATCCTGGAGCGCAAGGATTGGGCGAGCTGGCTTGATCCGTCGGTATCCGCCAAATCGCTGATCAAGCCGCTTCAGGCGGGGACGCTGGTCGTGGAGCAGGTCGGGTGATGCGACGCCGGTGCGCTGCTGAATGCGGCCCGACGTGGGCCTAGGCATTTTTGGGCGTACGAACCCTTGTCGGCGCCGCAGCTATACATCGTGAAGGTTTCAGGCGAGCAACCGACGCCTAGCCGCGCCCGGGGACTGCTTCGTTCTGTAGGCGTTGAACGGCCGCGAGGCGGTGCCTTTTCCGAGAGCTCGATCCAGACCGGCGCGTGATCGCTGCTCTTTTCCCAGCCGCGCACCTCGACGTCGACTTGGGCGTCGATCAGTCGCTTCTTGAGTGACGGGCTCAGCAGAAGGTGGTCGATGCGCAGGCCTGCGTTGCGGCCGAAGGCGTTGCGGAAATAATCCCAGAACGTGTAGATCTTCTCACCGGGATGACGCACGCGCAGCGCGTCGGTCCAGCCTTGTTTGAGCAGCGTCGCGTAGGCGGCGCGCGCCTCCGGCGCGAACAGAGCATCGTCCAGCCAGCGCTCTGGCTTGTAGACATCGAGTTCAGTCGGCATGACGTTGAAATCGCCTGCCAGCACCACCGGCTGTTTGGACGCGACGAGTTCGGCTGCGTGGTCGATGAGGCGGTCGAACCAGCGCAGCTTGTAGTCGAATTTCGGGCCGGGCCTTGGATTTCCATTGGGAAGATAAAGGCATCCGATCAGGATGCCGTTGACTGCTGCTTCGATGTAGCGGCTATGGCTCTCGTCGGGGTCGCCGGGGAGGCCGCGCCGCGTTTCGTGGATGTTGCCGACCCGGCTCAGGATCGCGACGCCGTTCCAGCTTTTCTGGCCATGCCAGACCACGTCATAGCCGAGGTCGCGGATCGGCCCTTCCGGGAACTTCTCCTGCGGCGCCTTGAGTTCCTGGAGACAGGCAATGTCCGGCGCTGCCTCTTTAAGCCAGCGCAGCAGCACTGGCAGGCGGCCATTGACGCCGTTGACGTTGTAGGTGGCGATCCTCATGGCTTCATGAGGTCCGGCAGGAACTGATCGGCCCGGCCCCAGCCCGCGAGGGCCTTCGATGCGGCGCGCTTCTTCAGCTCGGGCGCATCGCCGACATGGAAATGCGAGGGCGCATCGATTGTCTTCATCTCCGCCCAGGTGACCGGTGCTGCGACCGGGGCGCCCGGCCGCGACCTGGCGCTATAAGGCATGATTGCCGTTGCGCCGCGCTGGTTGCGCAGATAGTCGACGAAGATCCGTCCCTTGCGTTTGGCCTTCGACAACACGGCCGTGAAGTGGGCAGGGTCGCTCTGTGCGACCGCCTGAGCAAGCCGGGAGGCGAAGGCCTTCACCTCAGGCCATTCAGCTCGCGGCGTGAGCGGCGCGATCACATGCACGCCCTTGCCGCCCGTCAGCATCGGGAAGGTGATCAATCCAAGGGATTTCAGTATATCCCGGAACTGGAATGCGGCAGCGCGAACCGCCTCGAAGTCCAGTCCCTCGTCGGGGTCGAGGTCAAACACAAGGCGGTCGGCCTTCTCGACGTCTTCGATGCGCGCTCCCCATCCATGGAACTCGATTGTTCCCATCTGGACACAGGTCATAAGCCCCTCGGCATCATCGACGTAAAGGTAGGGCTCCTCATGGCCGTCCTTTTCGGTGATCCCGACGTGATGGACCTTGTCGCCGAAGCTGCCGGCGTCGTGCTTCTGAAAAAAACATTTCTTCGCGCGCCCCTGCGGGCAGCGGACAAGGCTGATCGGTCTGCTGGCGGCCCAGGGAAGCATGATCGCGGCAACGTCGGAATAATGATCGGCAAGCTGCCCCTTGGTGATGTTGGATTCGGGGTAGATCACGCGGCCGCGATTGCTGATCGCGACCGCGTTTGTCGCCGGCGGCGGCAGGGCGGCTGTGCGGTGTTCCGTCTCGAGCACGACCGCTTCCGGCTTTTTGTCCTCGCGCAGGCCGAGATAGCTTGGATGGCGCAGTGTCCCTTCATTCGTCATCTCGGTGAAGGCGATCTCGGCGACAAGCCTGGGACGCAGCCAGTGCGCGCCGCGAACCTCCGCACGCGGCGCCTCGACCGTGGCGGCCTTCTGCTCGAGCGGCGCCATGGCCTTCATCAGCCGGGCCATCCCGGCGGTATTGAAACCGCTCCCGACCTTGCCGGCATAGCGCAGCTTTCCGCCGTCATGGACGCCGAGGATCAGCGATCGAAAGGCGCGATCCTTGTCTGACGGCGTCCAGCCGACAAGCACGAATTCCTGACGCTTGATGCACTTGATCTTCAGCCAGCTTCCATCGCGGGCGCCGATATAGGCCGAATCCGCCAGCTTCGAGATCACCCCCTCGAGGCCGGCGTCGCAGAAGCGGTTCAGCAACTCTTCCCCGCGGCCCTGGATATGATCGGAGTAGCGGAGGACGGGGTGCTTCGCCGGCAGGATTTTCTCCAGTTTCTCCTTGCGCTCCAGGAGCGGCAGCCTCGTCAGGGCTTCCCCATCGAGCTGAAGCAGGTCGAAGGCATAAAAATCAATGCTCGCGGGAGCGCCCTTCAATGCGTTCTGCAGCGCCTGGAAACTGGATCGGCCCTCCTTGTCCATGACCACCGCCTCTCCGTCGATCAGGGCGGAGCGAACCTTGAGCTTGCGCGCCTCCGCCAAAATGGACGGAAAACGGCCGGACCAGTCCAGGCCGGAGCGCGTGTAGGCGCGCGCCTCGCCACCGCCCACCGCGACGAGAATGCGGTAGCCATCGTATTTCATCTCGTGGATCCAGCGGTCGCCAGGGGGAACCGTGTCCACCAGCTTTGCAAGCTGGACCGGCCGGAACGCGGGTGGCGCGAGTTTGGCTTCGCCGCGCGAGGCTGGCTTCGCAAGAGGAGTTGAAGATCCTTTGGTTGTGGGCCGACGCAAAGCTGACTTGCTCTCCTGACCTCGCTCAAACACAACCCAACTGCCCGATGCGCCATTCGTAATCCGCAGCCTATTTCTTCAGTTTCTCCGCGGCGGCATTGAGCTTCTCGCGGTCGTTGCCGACCTGCTTGATCAGGGCTTCGGCCTGCTCTCGGCTGATACCGTGCTTGCGGGCGAAATAGTTGACCTCGTAGCCTTCACCGCCGGAGACCTGCCGACGGTCTGTGGCGCCTCGTTTCGATTTGTCGTCTGCCATTATCGTCTCCTGTTCCATGGCCGCGCGGTCGCAACGTTCGATCTGTAACGCTTTGGGTCGTCCTGCGATCCTGAGCCGGGCAAGAAATTCGGGTTTCACCTGAAATCCCGCGTCTTGACCTTTATGTTGTCGATGTGGAGGTCGGGTATGTAGATGTCTCGGCTGCGTAGCCCCTTGGGCGGCAGCTCGCGCGGATCGGGTCCCGAGCCGCCATTGCGCACCTGGTCGCCGCGGCCGTGCGGCACGGGAAAGCTGCCCTCGCGTTCGCCGACGCTGGCGAGCTCGGCTGACAGATCGCTGATCTTGCGAGCCACGAGGTGGACCACTTCGCCCTCGCGCTGGATGCGGCCCTTTACCGCGATCATGCCCGCCGACAGAACCGTGCGCCGGAATGGGCTTGGAGAAGCCTTCAATTTGGTTAGAGCGATCATGCTGATTGCCGCGCGACAAATGGCAGCTATCTCCCGATCGGTGCCTAAAGGCCGGGCTGCTTCCCGAAAGCCAACATCGCTTCAACTACGCAGCCTTTCATACTTTAAAACAGACGATTCCAGCTTTCGACGACGTCAATGCGATTGGGCTCCAATGGTGCACTAAAGCTGGGGATGCAGTCGGCTGGCCAACCAATCCGTCACCTTTTCAGTCCAGGGGCGGGTTTGCCATTCCTCGAGACCGATCTGCTTAGACCTTACCAGGTCCCGGTTGAACAGATCGATTTGCGCGTGTGCAAAGTCCTTGCCATAGATGTTCAGATTAGCTTCGTCGTTAAGGCGAAGGGATCGCTCATCAAGATTGGCGGAGCCGAAGCTCGCCCAGACATCGTCGACGATCAGCAGCTTAGGATGGTACATGGTGGGCTGGAACTCATAAATCCGGACGCCTGCTTTGAGTAATTCACCCCAGAAATAGCGCGAGCCCTTTCGAACGATAGGAACGTCCGTCAGCGAATTGGGGACAATGATATCGACGATGACGCCCCTTTTTCGGGCGTCCAGTATCTGCTGCAGGGCGATGTCATCCGGAACGAAGTAAGCCATTCCGATACGCAAGTGGTCCTTGGCGGCAGCCATCGCAGCCAACATCATCAGCTCCATATTTTCGGAGCCATTCGGTTGCGAAGACAGGATAAGCTGAGCGCTCAGATTCCCCGCAGGTGCAAGCGGCGGGTAGAACTTCTCGCCCTGCAAAGTCTCGCCCGCAGTCTCCAGCCAGTTTTCGGCGAACGCCGCCTGGAAGGCTGCTACGGCAGGTCCCTCGATGCGGTAGTGCGTGTCACGCCACTCTGTCGGAATGCGGGCGTCTCCGAGCCAATTGTCCGCAATGCCGACCCCGCCGGTGAACGCGATCCGACCGTCGACGGTGAGCAGCTTGCGATGCGTTCGGTTATTCACCCGTTCCAGGGTGTACCAGTAGATGGGCCGGTAGCGCTGGAACCGCACGCCAGCGTTCGTCATGATATGGATCAGGTCTTCATCGAAGGGGAGACTGCCAAGCCAGTCGACGAGCACGCGAACCTCGACACCCTCCTGGGCTTTCGCCGCTAATGCGGTGGCGAATTCATAGCCGACCGACCCGGACCAATAGATGTAAGTTTCCATGTTGATGGTCGAGCGCGCAGTGTGGATGGCTTGCAGCATTGCTGGGAAGATTTCGTCGCCGTTGACCAGCGTCTGCACCGCGTTGGCCTCGAACATTTGTCCCAGGGAATAGCTCGCCATGCTCCTTGCGAATTGAGGATCCGCTGCGTCAAAACGGTGGGGAACGATTACGCGGATGGTCCGGGGATCGGGGATTAAGTTTATCACGACGACAGTGATCAAACTCGCGGCAGTCGCAATTGCAACATACTTAATTACATCGAACCAACGACCGATCTTTCTTCTGAGTACGGTCGGCTTTTCCCGAGTCAACAATCTGCAAACCCCGTTACTCCCTGTGCAGCCCGCCCTGTGGAAGTGGCGATGTGCAGCACAAGAACTTCGACTGCGACCGGAGGTTCCCAGCTGCGCCACAGGGCGTTACTATCGTTTGCGCACCGCGTAATGCATCACTCGTAAATGGTGCGGCGGCTGCGGGCGGACTGAAATTGAGGCGCCATGAAGTTGCGAAGCCGGTGCGACGAGACCTCATTTGCTCTGTCGCGCTCAGGTAACTAATGCCAGCGTCACAGCCAGGGCTGGGAAACCCTTCGAGGGCGGCGGATAGAGGACCGGCCTATCTTGCGGTCGTGACATTTGGCACATGAACAACGATTTTAACTCCTTGGTCTGACCAGTCGCGTTCTGCCGAACCGTTGAGTAGCCGCTGAACGGTCGCTTCAGCAATGAGGGTCCCAAAGCCTGACCGGCGAACGGCCGCTCGGGCGGATCGGCCCTGCAATGACAATCGCGGCGCGACTTGTCATTGACGCAGGCCTTCGGCACATGCCCGAAGCGATCTTTCAAGAAGCGGGGAACCAATTGCCTATGAGCAGCTTCTTTTCTGAACGGCATGCCGTCATTCAAAAGGGAACTCGACATGGGCAGCACATCAGACAAGATCAAAGGCAAAGCCAACGAAGTCGCCGGCAAGGCACGCCAGGCCGTTGGTGGGGCCGCTGATAACCACGAGGAAAAGGCGAAGGGCAAAGTCCAGGAAGGCAAGGGCAAGGCTCAGGTAGCCAAGGGTCAAGCAAAGGACGCGGTGAAGAACCTCATCGACAAGACCTAGCTGTCACGAAGGTGTGCTTGCAAGCCCGCGGCAACGCGGGCTTTTTTGTTAGCTGGATAGGATAGTGACCGAGAATCGGAGCAGCGTCGATTCTTTGGAGTGCTGAAAGAGCTAGCGCGTGCAGATCTGCAATGGCCCCATGTCGAGCTTGGCGCGCATAAGGATTAGGCACCCTTCGAACCCTTATCCATACGATACCAGCAACCCCCGGCGAGCGTGCAGTCCCAGCGCGAGGCGTTGACGCAGGCCGGTCGGATCTCCACTCCATGCGCGGCCGCGTCGCGCACGATCTGCGCCGGGGCGTAGAAGCCCATCGGCTGGCTGTTCAACAGCGCAGCGCAAAAGACCTCGGGGTGCCAGCATCTGAGCCAGGCCGAGGCATAGGCGATCAGCGCGAAGGAAGCGGCGTGGCTCTCGGGAAAACCGTAGGAGCCGAAGCCTTCGAGCTGCTTGAAAGTCTGCTCGGCGAAGGCGCGTTCATAGCCATTGTCCACCATCCCGTCGATCAGCTTCGTCTTGAAGGACGACACGCCGCCGGTGAACTTGAAGGTGGCCATCGACTTGCGAAGCATGTCCGCTTCGCCCGGCGTGAAGCCAGCGCATTCGATGGCAACCCGCATCGCCTGCTCCTGGAACAGCGGCACGCCGAGCGTCTTGCCAAGCACCTTCTCCAGCTCGGGCTTCGGGTAATGCACCGGCTCGACGCCTTCCCGGCGGCGCAAATAGGGGTGGACCATGTCACCCTGGATCGGCCCGGGGCGCACGATCGCGACCTGCACCACGAGATCGTAAAAGGTCCTTGGCTTCAGCCGCGGCAGCATCGACATCTGCGCCCGGCTCTCGATCTGGAAGGTGCCGAGCGTATCGGCTTTCCTGATCGTGCGTAGGTGCGCGGATCCTCCGCCGGGATGGTGGCAAGGTCGAGCCGGATGTCCTTGCAGTCGGCGAGCAGATCGAGGCCTTTCTTCATGCAGGTCAGCATGCCGAGCGCCAGCACGTCGACCTTCATGAATTTGAGCGCCTCGATATCGTCCTTATCCCATTCGATCACCTGCCGGTCCTTCATGCTCGCCGGCTCGATGGGCACCAGATCGTCGAGACGGTCATGGGTCAGCACGAAGCCGCCGGGGTGCTGGCTGAGGTGACGCGGCGCGCCCATCAACTGCCGCGCGAGGTCGAGCGTCAGTCGCAGCCGGCGATCGGCAAGGTTGAGACTGAGTTCCTCGACATGCCGCTCCTCGACGCCCTCCTCGGACCAGCCCCAGACCTGGCCGGAGAGCGTGCGGATGAGATCCTCCGGCAGGCCGAGCGCCTTGCCGACATCGCGCAACGCCTCCTTGGTGCGGTAGCGCACCACCGTCGAACATAATGCTGCGTGATCGCGTCCATAGGTGTCGAATACCCACTGCATGACGATCTCGCGCCGCTCATGCTCGAAATCGACGTCGATGTCGGGCGGCTCGCGGCGCTCCTCGGAGACGAAACGCTCGAACAACAGATCGTTGCGCCCGGGATCGATCGAGGTGATGCCGAGCACGTAGCAGACCGCCGAATTGGCGGCCGAGCCGCGGCCCTGGCAAAGGATGTCCTTCGAGCGCGCGAAACGCACGATCGCGTTCACGGTCAGAAAGTAGGGTGCATAATCGAGCTTCTCGATCAGCCGCAGTTCGTGGCGCAGCGAGCGGATGACGCTGTCCGGCACGCCTTCCGGGTAGCGCGTCGCGGCGCCATGCCAGGTCAGCTTTTCGAGCGCCTGCTGCGGTGTCAGCGAAGGGTCGTCGCGCTCCTCCGGATATTGGTAGGCAAGCTCGTCGAGAGAGAACCGGCAGCGCTCGGCGATCTCCATCGTGCGCGCCAGCGCTTCCGGGTAGCGTGCAAAAAGCCGGTGCATTTCCTGAGGCGGCTTGAGGTAACGGTCGGCATGCCGCTCGCGGCGCTCGCCGAGCACGTCGACGGTGACGTTGTGCCGGATCGCGGTGACGACGTCCTGCAGGATGCGGCGGCCCGGCTCATGGAAGAGCACGTCGTTGGTGACGACGGACGGCACCTTCATCTTGAAGGCAAGCGTAGCCAGGTTATGGATGCGAAGCTGGTCGTTGGGCCGGCGCCTGAGCGTCAGCGCCATATAGGCGCGATCGCCGAATGCCTCGCGCAGATGCCTGAGGCGCAGCGCCAGTGTCTCATCGGCCACATCGGGCAGGAGCACGGCGATGAGGCCTTCGCCATAGGCGACGACATCGCTCCATTCGAGATGGCATTTCGCCTTTCCTGCCCGGGCCTTGCCGAGCGAGAGCAGTCGGCAGAGCCGGGAATAGGCGTCGCGGTCCGTCGGGTAGGCGAGCAGCGACATGCCGTCCGCGAGGTCGAGGCGGCAACCCACGATAAGGCGCACACCCGTCGTTCTGGCAGCCTCATGGGCGCGGACAATGCCGGCGAGGCTGTTGCGATCCGCGACGGCCAGGGCCTCGATGCCCATAAGGGCCGCCTGCGAGAACAGCTCTTCGGCCGAGGAGGCGCCGCGCAGGAAGCTGAAATGCGAGGTGACCTGCAGCTCGGCATAACGGATGCCGTTCATCCGAACACTCCATGCAGGAACCACCGGTGCGAGCCTGTCGCCGCATCCTCGCCGTCGCCGGAGCGGTAGAGCCAGTAGCGCTGGCCGGCGTCGTCCTCGACTCGGAAATAATCGCGCACCGCCACCAGCTCGGCGTCGCGCTTCCACCATTCGCCGAAGACCCGCTCCGGACCGTCCGCGCGCCTCACGCGCCGGCGCACCCCGCGCCAGGTGAAGGACACCGGTGGATGGTCGGGCAACAGCGCCACCGTCTCGACCGGGTCAGGCTGCGGTAGCAGGCGCGACGGCCGCGGCCAATCCCCGGGCCAGCCCGAGCCGCTATCGGCCGCCATCGCCGGGATCTTGCCAACCGAACGCTCCGGCACATCGCTGGCGACAGGCGCAAGCCGGTAGACGGCGCGTTCACCGACGCGGTTTATCAGCGTATCGATGAGGTCTGACACATCTGGCACGGTTTCCTGGACGAGGGAGCTCACGGCCTGGCTGCGCTCCAGGGGTTCGGCCGCTGTCGCAGCCAGGATCATCATCTCGATGCCGAAGCCGGGCGCAATGGTCTCGACCTTATCGCAAAGCAGCCGGGTGAGCCGCTTGGCGTCCCGGACCGGGATCGCCATGCCGACACGGACCGCCTCGGCCTGGCTGTCGACGCGCTGGCAGACGAGATCGAGCCGGCGTGCGCCGAGGCCGCGCTGTTCCATCAAGTGGCAGAGCTGCGCGACGAGCTTGCCGATGTAGCGCGCTATTGTCTCGGCCGCGCCGATCGGCTCGGCGAAGGCACGGCGCACTTCGACGATGTCCGGCGGGCGCACCGGGTCGATAGGCTCGACTGTGTGGCCAAGAGCCTGATCGATGCGGCGGCCGATCTCCGGGCCGAAGCGCAGGGCAAGCGGTGCCGCGCGGCTGTGCCAGGAGATCGCCTATCCGTTGGAAACCGAGCCTGCGCAGTTCGGCCGCCGTCGAAGGCGCGATCCGCAGCGCCTCGAGCGCAAGCGATTCCAGAATGGATCGGCCGTGGCCGGGTGGCGCGATGAACATGTCCTGGCCGCCATACCGTGCCAGCGCATGCGCCACGCCCCAGCGATCCGCGATCGCCGCGCGGGCGACGATGCCGGACATCGCCAGACGCCCGACCATGCCCTCCAGCATGGCGGCCTCGCCGCCATGGAGATGGTCGGCACCTGTCGTGTCGATGACGATCCCGTCGGGCGGATCGGGCGTGACGATCGGCGCAAATCGCATCATCCAGACGGCGAGCCGCTCGAGCGCCTCGGCATCTGCTTGCGGATCGGCGTCCTGGATCGCAAGGCCGGGCACCAGCACCTGCGCTTTCGTCACGGGCATGCCGGGGCGCAGACCGGCGGCGAGTGCTGCGGCATCGGCCGCGAGCACCACGCGCCCGTTCTTGTCGCGGCCGATCAGGACGAGCGGGGTCTCAGCCGGCGGCGCCTCGTTGCCGGCCTTGCGCCGCACCTGTCGGTCGGCCAGGTCGGCAGGAACAGCGAGACGACCCGTGCCATCACACGCCTCCAATTCGAAATCGGCACTTTCACCCGCGCGGGCGCCGATCAATTCGACGAGCCATCGGTGCCGGCCGACGCCTGGTACAGGCAGCGGCGCCGAGGGCAGGACCGAGATGCGCCACCGGGTCACGGCGGCCGTCGGCTGGCCGAAATCGGCTGCCTCCGTCTGCCGCCGCCATCTTCGCAGCGCGATCCCGATCGTGTGGGCTTCTTCGGCGGCGAGCTGCAGCCGCCGCGAGGCCGTCATGGTCAGCCGCGCGACTTCGCCGACGACTGCGCCCAGTCCGCCATGCCGGATGCCTTCTTCCATGCAGGCGAGGATCGTCTTGTCATCACCGGCCTCGACATAGATGACGCGATCCGGTTTCAGGCCGGCCTGCGCCAGCGCCGGAGCGAACAGGTCGGGCCGGGTGATGCACCACAAGACCTTGCCGCACGCGCGCGCCGCCACACCGCCCGCGAACAGCGCGGCGGCCGCGCCATCGATCGCCCCGTTGCCGCCGCCCGCTATTTCATGCAGCGCGCCGAGCGCCAGGCCACCACCCGGCAGTCGCGCATCCAGCTCGGCGATCCCGAAAGGAAGCACCGATCTGGCGCGCCGGCGCCGGCCCTCGATCTTCTCGATCCGTGCGCGCAAGTCGTCTATGGCGGGCTCCGGCCGCAAGATGTCGTTCACCTCATGAAAGCGTATATAAGCATGTTCTCTATTTGTTCTACGAGCGAGGGGTGGGAGTCAAGTGGGCCTAATTGTAGGGCAGGGTGCTCCCTTCATCGATGTGAAGCGAAAGGCGGCTTTGCGCCTCAGTCTCGGACGTTCCGGGGTGATCTCAGCGGTCCACAAAGCCGAAATTCGTTCGGTAAGGAATAAAGCAGGAGAGACCGTGATGACTCGACGGCCGAGACCTTCTGATCGGTGCCGGCCTCCGACATCACCACGCCGCCGTAGGAACGGTCGACGAGGACGAATCGTGTTTGGCGTCGGCGATGGCATGTTTGGTGACCGCGACGTCGTCGACTAAAGAGGTGGTGGGGCTCTGGGCGATAATGACCTCGTGGCCGTCCTTCTTGAGCTCGTGATAGACCCCTTCCCGGCCGGAGCCGTCGACGAACCCGCCATGTACGAGGACGATGCGTATATCGACGCCATGCGATGACCGGATAAAATCGCTGCGCGTCGTGTTCGATCCGACCCCTTTCGGCAAACCTGACACTGCCTTCTTGGCCGAGCTTCGCGTATGGGCTGGTGATCGCTCCAGACGGCAGCATCGCCTTGGTTAACGTAGTCGTGAACAGCTCCGCTCGTTGAACGCAAGGCGATATCACGAAGCAGTGACGTCGGTAACGAAGCCTCGATCGACTGCGAAGCCTGGATATGAGCGGCAAGCGTGCGGCTCCCTACTCGCTGTTCGATGCGAGTTGGATTTTAGGTCAGCCATCCCCAAAGGAGCCCACAATCATGATAGACCGGCGTACTTTCTCGACCGCACTCGCCGCTGGAATGGCGACAACTCTGCTGACTGGCGCCGACATGGCGCGAGCACTGACAGGCCCCAAGGTCCGCAATGTCGTCCTGGTCCATGGCGCATATGCCGATGGCTCGTGCTGGTCGGAGGTGATTGGAATTCTTCAGGAGGCTGGCTTCAACGCTACCGCTGTCCAACATCCGCTGACCACCCTGGAGGCGGGCGTCGAGGCAACGCGTCGTGCGATCGCGCTCCAGGAAGGAGCGACCGTACTTGTCGGACACTCCTTTGCCGGCATGATCGTTACCGAGGCGGGGATGGATCCGAAGGTTTCCTCGCTCGTCTACGTCGCGTCCCGCGCGCCGGATGCCGCCGAAGACTATACGGCGCTCGCCAAGACTTTCCCTGCGCCGCCCGCCTCCGCCGGCCTTGTCTGGTCCGGGGGCTATGGCAAACTCAGCGAAGAGGCTTTCCTGCGGGATTTCGCCGGCGGTATCGCGCACGACAAGGCGCGCATTCTTTATGCCGTGCAGGCACCGATCTCGGACCAGCTTTTCTCCGGAAAGACGACGCAGGCGGCCTGGCGCTCGAAGCCGAGCTGGTACGCTGTCTCGAGCGAGGATCGCACGATCAATCCGAATCTCGAGCGCTTCATGGCCAAGCGCATGAACGCAAAGACCATAGAGGTGAAGGCAAGCCACTTGTCGTTGATTTCTCATCCGCATGAGATTGCCCAGCTCATTCTGGAAGCCGCGGGACGGCAGAGCGCGTAGCAAGGCCTTCGGGTCACGGGCGGTGCGAAAATCGCAGCCTTCAGCGAACTGGCAGGACCCCTTCGCCAAGGCCGAGCCTTCATCGAGCTTCGCTCACCATTCATCACGTCTCTGGGATTTGGCCGGTTCGGATCGAAGAAATACCGGCCACGAGACGTTCGTGGCCCAGAGAAATGTCAATCCGCAAGTTCCTGAAGTAAGTCGGCGTCACCCTCCCGGCGCAAGATCAAGGAGACGATGCGCGATGGGCAAATCGGCGACAAGAAAAAGTTGAAGGTCCGCCTGACGCTGACTGCGGAAGGCGCCGGCCTCACCCACGTGGTGGACGGCGAGATCGAATTTCCATAAGGCCGGGCGGAGCGACATACATCATTGGGAATGCCGATCTCAGCTGGAATTTCCACTTATCGTGAATGTCCAGGTTTCCGGGCCGGGCCTCTTTTGCAACCAAAACATCACGGACACGTTGTGTTTCAGTCCGCAATCAGGAGGAGGATGTCGTGAACGGAATAATCTATCTTGTTGGCCTCGTCGTGATCGTTTTGTTCATCCTATCATTTTTTGGACTTCGGTAAGACCATGGCCAAAATAGCCCCAACGGAAAGAGCTGCAGTGACCCCAAAGGTGGCTACATCGTCCTATCTTGAGTGGGGGGGCATATTTGGCGGGGGGGTCATCGCTTGCGCCATTTCGGTGGTTCTTCTGCAATTCGGGTCGAGCGCTGGTTTGGCGCTGGGTTCTCCGACTCTTCCCAACGGTGGCGCCTCCTGGAATGTGCTCGTGGCCGGGCTGTGGGTAGTTATCGTTGCTGTAGCAAGTTCCGCAGCCGGCGGTTATGTAGCTGGACGAATGCGCACGCGCTGGGAAGATAGCAACCAAAGTGAAAGCGAATTCCGCGATGGCATACACGGCATCGCAGTCTGGGCCCTAGCGACACTCGGAGCAGCGTTTTTCTTGGCGATGATTGGTGGCCACGGCGCGGCCGCCGTGGTCAATCGCCCTGACGCGCAACTCAACGAAAGCACGGTGCGCCTTTCAGCCCACATAACTGCCATTTTTAGCTTCGCCACTGCTGCAGGCTCCGCGCTTGGCGCTGCGGCAGCATGGTTTGCAGCGATTACCGGGGGTGAACACCGCGATGAGGGAATCGCTTTTCACCACGTCGTACCGGTTTTATTGCGCAAGCGTTAGTGCGCAACAATGCGCTCGCCCGGCCGGCAAAGCCAACCGCAGCTGTTCTAAGATTCGTTGAGATCCGTTGGAGACTGTCAACTTGTCGCCAAGCTTGTCCAAAACCGGACGGGCTGGAAACGGCCCAAATAAGACATTCATGGTCGTTGTCATGGGCGCTTGTCTCCGGGTAGGCCGAGGCTTGATGTAGGCAAGCCATCGTAGCTCGGAGATCTCGGCCAGAATCCGCTTTGTTTCTGAGCCACCGACGCCGCCAGTGCCTCCGTCAGTCATTGGACCGAGCGCACCAACGACCTCTCGAACGGGCTGATCTGGCCGAAGGACGGCTGAAGCCTCGAACGCCTATGCCGCAATGGCGCGTCGCGAGTTTCTTCCCCTGGGCGAAGCCGCATTCCTCGCGCAACCAAGAAACGCGCGCCTGCGCCATCCTGCGCTTGGCTGCGGTCGCAAGCGATGCGGCGGCGGTCGCCTTCGGCCACACAATCGCCATCGAGGCCGCATGGTGCGGGCTCGGAAACGAGAATGGAGACTGAAAATGGCTACCATCGGCACCTTCAAGAAGACCAATGCGAACGAGTTCACCGGCGAGATCGTCACCCTCAGCGTCCAGGCCAAGAACGTACGCATTATTCCCGACACCCGCGCCAGCGGCGAGAACGCTCCAAGCCACCGCGTGGTGGTCGGCAAGGCCGAAATCGGCGCCGCCTGGTCCAAGCGCTCCAACGAGGGCCGCGATTATCTCGGGCTCAAGCTGGACGACCCGAGCTTCACCGCTCCGATCTACGCCAACCTCTTCGCCGATGAGGAAGGCGAGGGCCACAGCCTCATCTGGTCCCGCCCCAACCGCCGCAACGGCGAATGAACCAACATCCACTCGCCCGGCAAGCGCGCCGGGCGAGATTCCTTTAGGTCTGATCAGAGCTTCGCGCAAATCGCAGGCCGGCACCGCCTCCGTTCTCCGCAAGGAATTCTATACCCGCTGCCTCGAACGCACGGCGGATCGCAGCGAGATTGTTTCGGTGCGGAATACGAATACTTCTCTCGAAGTCTACTATCGTGGTCCTCGAAACAGCAGCTGCCTCGGCCAGGTCGCCCTGGCTCCATTCGAGCATTGCTCTTGCAGCACGACACTGCTGAACAGAAATTGCTTCGCTCTCAAAATCGTTCTTTTTGGTTGACATAGGTCAAAAAAGCCGCTTTTAGTATACAACCCTACGGAAGTCATTGGTGAGGCCTGGCGGAATAGCTTCGCTTGGCCCCACTGCACGACGTCGTTGATAGCTCAGAATCGTCCCTGATTCTGACAATAGCCACGACTTGTCCTTTCGTCACGAGTGAGAAAGGGGCCGAGCGAGTGAGTGGAAATCGGCCAGCTTCGCAAACCTCATCAATCGTGGACAGCCAGCCGGCAGTGGACCCTGTCGTAGTATTATCTCTCGATTGGATTCATGCGCACGTTGCGATGTTGGTCTCGGGCGTGCGGCAGCAGCAGGTGGAGGAAGATCTTTTTGAGAGCGGTGCGGCCTTGTCTACGGGCGATGTCATCGTGCGCGGGGAGGGGGATATCGCCAATCCGGGCAATGTCGATGCGCGGACGGCGGAGAACGATGATGCTGAGAAGGCCGACGCTCTGTTGGCTGAGATCGCGGCGACGCCGGCACAATCGTTGGCGGGCGTGATCGCCAAGCTTGCGGTCGTGGTTCGGGAAGCGAATGACAACACCGACATCTTCGAATTTCCGCTGCCGCACATCCGCTCTGCATTGGCCGACCTGCGGCGTCTCGCTCATGACGCGATATGCGACCAGCCGGCCGGCTGGCCCGCCGGCGACCAATCGATCGGCTCGCTGTTAGAGCAGCCCGCCTCGTCTTTCGCGGCCTGGCGCGCCTTCAGCGCGTGGAGCCAAGGTGATGACGAGGCCTATCGCAGCTGGACGAACACATTCAAAATACTGCACGGCGCAAGCCAATAGACCTCGCTAGAGTCCCGGCCTGAGCGCTCGGCGCCGAAGTCTCTCCTCGTCCATTCGTCAATGACGGAATCCAAGGATTTCGCTTAACACCGCGTCCCCCTATCAAATCGTTGACAAGGGAAGGATGCGGATGAAGCCGGATACATCGCAGTGGCGTGATCCACAGGCATATGCATTTATCAAAGGCGCCGCCGCCGATGAGATTGCCTGGGAATTCCTGCGACGCAATCCGCAATATCAGCAGGACTTCGCAATGTCCCGCTCAATCAAGGCCCTGCGCGCATTACGCAAGCGCTGGGGTTTGCAGTTTCGCCGCCCGGCCTGACCGGTCCGCGGTCGAGCAGCCCGTCTATTGGGCGCCTGAGATTGACCCTGGGGTCATCAGCCTGGTCGAGGCTCCGCCCCAACTGCGCACGGGCCAGGGCAGCGCCTCCGACGTCCAACTGGCCGCGGGCCGGCGTGACGAGGTCGGTCTTCACTTGCGTTCGTCGCTTGGCGGCATTCAACTTTCGCTTCTTGGCGGCACGAAGCCACGCGAACCGCTCGCCGCCATCATACCGCTGGACGACATGGCGCACGACCGGCTGCAAGCCATCGAGCGGTTCATCCGCTCGATCCACAGGCAACAGCTTCCCGACGCCCGCTTGACCGCGGCCCAGCGCAGTCGCCTTGGTCACATGCTGCGATGCCTCGATGGCCGGGAAGAGCAGGCATCTCATTTTGAAGTCGCGACCGCCTTGTTCGGTCGGCGACTGGTCAGCGCCGCCGACTGGCATGACTCGGCTTTTCGATATCAGACGTTTCGCTTAGTTCGCGACGGCCTGAAGATGGTCGAGCGCGGCTATCGCCAATTGCTGCGCGGGCGACGGCGTCACTCCTGAAAGGGTTCAGCCGCCCGCATGGTTCGCTAATTGCTTTGTCTGCCGGCCAGGCCTATGACTCTGAAGTGAACGGGAGCTTCGCGCCTCAAATCGGCCCTCAGTGGCCACTCCATGGCAACAGATATCGCCGCTGAACTCCGTGGAACGCGTGAACTCCTCCACGTAGTCCAGCTTAGATTTTGATGCTGCCTCAGGCACTAATGCCGTCCATCGGAGGCAAATGGCCACAAAGCCTTGAGTCTGCCTTTCTAGAAGCTCAGGCATTGAATTCAGCTGAAATCGCAGGCGAGACCAGCTTGCCGTCAATTGGGAGATCACCCGCTCAGAACCAACCAAGGTCAAAGATCGAGTAAAACGGCGCCTCGCGCGCGGCTGCAGCAGGCCAGGACAAAGCCCGCCGATTTTTCTTCGGGAGTGAGTCCCCCAAGATCATCCGCCGCAACCTCGCCCGATAGCTTTGCGACACGGCATGTGCCGCAAATTCCCTGCTGGCAGCCGGTGGGAACGTAGACACCACAGTTGCGCGCCGCTTCGAGCAGGGTCTCTCCGGGGGCGCAGCAATGCTCCAATCCAGAACGGGCGAAATGGACCGAGGACAAAACGGCAGATTCCAAGTCCGGAGCAACGCCGCCCCGGTCGCCCCCGAAGCTCTCCTCATGGTATCCGCGTGTATGAACCCCTGCTTCGCCAAGACCGTCTCGCAGGGTTTTCATATACTGTTCGGGGCCGCAAGCGTAGACCGTGCGCTCGCCAAGATCAGGAACGAGGCGTAGGAGCATAGGCCCATCTACGCGGCCGGTCCGTCCTGCCCAGGAGGAATCTTTCCTGGAACAGATGCATGTCACGCCCAGATTGGGGAATCGGGCAGCGAGAGCGTCAAGTTCCGATCTGAAGATGAGATCCCGCGGCGATCGCACGCAGTAGATGAGACGCACGTCCAAATCGGAAGCTCTGTCGGTCAAGGTTCGCAGCATCGACATAAGAGGCGTGATCCCGCTGCCGCCCCCCAGAAAGAGAGGCTTTTGGTTCGGCGATCCGTCAAATTTGAACGAGCCCAGGGGACCTTCAGTCATGATCTCGTCGCCCGACCGCAGATTCTCGTGGAGCCAATTGGAAACGAGCCCGCCTGGTGTTCGCTTGACCGTAATGTGCAAGTCGAGCGGTCGTGTAGGTGGGGACGAAACGGAATAGCACCGGGTCACAGCGGCGCCGCCGATCATGAGGTGAAGGACCACGTATTGCCCTGCATTGAAGCAGAACATGCGGTCTGATGCAGCCGAGAAGACAAATGTCTTAACGTCGTGAGTCTCGTCGATTACCCGACGGCAGAGCATTGCCTGTGGCGATGCGTCGGCCCATTGCCGCTGCCGCATCGTTGCCGAAAAATCGGTAGCCCGAAACGAAGTGTGTGCGTTCATGTTTGGCTCTTCAATGACGCGCCAACATGGCAGCCCGATCCTCTCCGGAACAGTGGGCTGAGCCCTGGTTATCAATCGGGAATTTCGATCTAGGTCTCGAGCGACATCACCGCCAGCTGCAGCGCACGAAGCCCTTTACGGATGATCGGCTCATGTTTGCGCCGGGCCAGCATGGCCGTATGGACGGGCTGGTAAAGCGTCGGTGCGCCCTCGACGAGGAAGGAGGGGCACTCGGCCGTAAACCTCCGGGCATCGTCGTTGCGCATATAACAACTCCCCCCGGTTCGCCGCAGCATCGCTTCTGCCAGACTTTCGGATCCCATGGAAAGACGCGAAATTGCGAGGGAAGGGATAAGCTCCGAATGGGCTTTTTCGAGTACGACCGTGTAGCCGGGCCGAATGTAGCTGTCGGGATTGACCTCAGGCATAGTTCTGGCGAAGGTCGACACCATTACATATTCCTCGACCATGAGGTGGTCATACGCAAGTTCGGGAAGATAGCGAGGTGCGTAGAGCACGGCTATATCGAGATTCCCCATGCTGAGATCTGTCACCATCTGGTTGGAATAGTCGGATTCCACATGGATCGACGCTTTGGGAAGGGCCTGACAGAGCGCCTCCACCCACCCAGGCAGCACTGAGCGTGTCATGCCAACCTGCGCTGCCACGCGCAAGGTTCCTTCAAATCGGTTGAAGGCCCGCACGTCATGGCGCGCTTGCGACCAGGTCGACAGCATCGCCCGCGCGTAGGCTTCGAAACGTCGCCCCGCCGCTGTAGGTTCAGCGCCAGCGCGGCCACGATGGAAAAGCTCCGACCCTACCGCGTTTTCGAGACTTTTGATCCGGCTGCTGACAGTCGACTGCGTAATGTTCAGCCGGTCGGCAGTGCGGTTGAAGTTCCGCGATTCGATGACGTCGAGGAACGTCTCAATGTGGTCCAGTTGCACGGACTAACCCCAATCGAAAAACCCGATCATTATCATGAGATCATCGGCTTGATACGACACTTGTCAAGGCGGAAGCTGAAACAGCTAGGAGAACGCGGGCTGCGAAGAGGGAGCGAAGCTAAGGTGTTTATCGTCGACTGCGATTGCCATAACTACTGGTCCAGCGCCACGGTGCTTGAGCCCTACCTCTCGGGTGTCTGGAAGGACATGTTCATAGAGGGCGAAAAGACTGGCCCCCGCGGATCGTTCCCGCATGGCCATCGGCCCTGGTTCCATCCGCAGGATTTCTCGCGAAAGGACGTGCGGCCTGAGACCGAAGCCGACAACTACCGGATCATGAAGGAAAAGCATCTCGACAAATACAATGTCGGCGTGGCGATCCTCACCGGTGACGAGCCGATAGAAGCCTCGACTCTGGCCAATCCTTATTACGCCAGTGCGCTGGTCAGTGCCTACAATGACTATCAGATCGCGGAATGGTTGCCGAAGGACAACCGCTTCATGGGTTCTATTATCATCGCGCCTCAGGATCCGAAGCAGGCGGCGGCCGAGATCCGTCGGCTCGGCAGCCACCCTCGCATGGTCCAGGTTCTAGCCTCCCAAGGCTCTGTGCGGCCGTACGGCGATCCCTTCTACCACCCGATCTACGAAGCCTGCGCGGAAATGGGCTTGCCATTCGCCATTCATCTCGGCGGCCACGGGGGGATCAACTGGAACGCCGTCGCGCCTGCCCCCACGACATTCTTCTGGGAAACACACGCCATCCTGCACATGTCAGCGATCAGCCATGTCGCCAGCATGATTGCGCATGGAGTGTTCGAGAAATGGCCCGAACTCTATTTCGTCGTGGTCGAATGCGGCGTGGCCTGGGTGCCGACGGTGCTGTGGCGCCTCGACGCCGACTACAAGGCGCTTCGCAAGGAGACGCCTTGGCTGAAGATGCTGCCGTCCGAGTACTGCCGCCGAAATATTCGGTTTTCCACACAACCCCTGGAGCAGCCCGCGAATGTGCAGCACCTCTGGTCCATTCTGGAAGCGATGGACGGTGAGAACACCCTGATGTTTGCGTCAGACTATCCGCATTGGGACTACGACGATGCCAACACGCTGCACATTCCTCCTACTTGGAGGACGAAGGTGATGGGTCAAAATGCACTCGACGTTTACAAGCGCATTTCTCCCATTCTTACCGCGAATGCTGCCTGACGGAGCAGAACATGGCCGAGAAAATCTTCATCTGTCGCGTCGACGAGATCGAAGCGGGCACACCCGTCATTGCAAAAGTTCGCAGCCTTTCCGTGGGCGTGTTTCGCATTGGAGAGACTTTCCACGCGCTGCTCAATATCTGTCCGCATCGCGGGGCACCGCTGTGTGAGGGCCCGCAATGCGGAACCACCGCGCCGGTCGACGAAGCGCGGTTTGTCTATCACAGGGAAAACGAGATCGTACGCTGCGCCTGGCATGGCTGGGAGTTCGACATCAAAACGGGTTCGGCGCTGGTCGACCCCACCGTGCGTGCACGAACGTTCCCCGTCATGGTTGAGGACGGCAACATCTATGTGACTGCCTGATCTTGCAAGAGCGGTAGCCAGACGAAGGAAGCGGAAAAGGAAAAGACAGAGCACTTACGCATCGCGTGTTTGACGACGGTTGAAAAAAGAACGCGGAAAATCCGCAAATGGGAGAACGGCAATGTCGGAATCAGAGTACAAACTGCGCATCGCGAAAGGTCTTATCGGGAGCGGCAAGGTTTCGCGGCGTGACTTCATCCATCTAGGATTGGCGGCAGGCCTGACCGTCGTCGCCGCAGATCAGCTCTTTGTCACTGCGGCACGAGCAGAACCGCAGCAAGGCGGTTTCGCCAAGCTCGGCATGGCGCATGGAGCGACGACAGATTCTATTGATCCGGCTGGGTATCCCGACACTTTCTCCCAAACCGCCTTTTCAGGCGCTATGTCCAACAGCCTGACCGAGGTGGATGCGAAGGGCGGCATACAGCCGGACCTGGCAGAAAGCTTCGAATCTTCCAATGGCGCCAAGACGTGGGTGTTCAAGCTGCGCAAGGGAGCGACCTTCCACAATGGCAAGAGGGTGACGGCAGACGATGTCGTGACCTCTATGCGGTATCACATGGGCGCCGACACCAAATCTGCGGCGAAGCCTCTGCTTGCGTCTGTGAAGGACATCAAGGCGGACGGCCCAGAAACGGTTCTCTTCACACTCGACAGCGGCAACGCCGATTTCCCCTACATTATGAGCGATTATCATCTCGTGATCATGCCGAGCGCTGACGGGAAAGCGGATTGGGCTTCGGGCGCGCGCACTGGCGCATTCGTGCTCGAGAATTTCCAGCCTGGCGTCTCGGCCAAGCTCAAGCGCAATCCGAATTATTTCAAGAATGGCAAGCCTTACCTGGATGAGGTGGAATTCATCGCTATTACGGATTTGGCCGCGCGCATGGCGGCGCTCTCGACCGGGGAAGTGGACTATATCGGCCGCGCCGATCTGAAGACGCTCGGCATGTTGAAGCGTAATCCAAAACTCGACGTCATCGAGATTACCGGGTACGGGCATTATACTTTGCCGATGAACGTCACCATGGCGCCCTTCGACAATCCGGATGTTCGCATGGCAATGAAATGGGCGATCAACCGACAAGAAATCGCCGACAAGATCTTCCTCGGCCATGCTACCGTTGCCAATGACGATCCAATCGCGCCGGCGATCAAGTTCTACAAGAACCCGGAGCCGCAACACAGTTTCGATCCCGACAAGGCGCGCCATTATCTGAAGAAGGCGGGGCTGGAAAAGCTGAAGGTCGATCTCTCGGTCGCCGACGCCGCTTTCGCTGGGGCGGTAGACGCGGCCGCACTCATTCGTGAGACGGCCGCACAGTGCGGCATCGACGTCAATGTGGTGCGCGAGGCCGAGGACGCTTATTGGGACAATATCTGGCTCAAGAAGCCGTGGTGCGCATCTTATTGGAGCGGTCGCGCGACGGCCGACTGGATGTTCACGCAGGCCTTCGCAGCCGAATCCAGTTGGAACGAGTCGTTTTGGAAGAATCCCCGCTTCAACGAATTGCTCGTCCAAGCCCGAGCCGAGACGGATGAGGCTAAGCGCGCGGCCATGTATGCCGAAATGCAGCAGCTGACCCATGACGATGGCGGCACTATCGTGCTGGTGTTCAACAACTTCGTCAGCGCCAAGTCCAAGAAACTGGCCCATGGCGACGTGGCGCCGAACTGGGAAAATGACGGACTGAAGATGGCCGAGCGCTGGTGGATGGCTGTGGCATAAGATTTGTTCGCCAAGCGCGCCGTGCGAAATGGACGGCGCGCATTTGGGAATGCGCGTATGCGTATGAATCCGGTCCTAAAAACGGTCCTGCAACGGTTAGGCCTCGGCCTGCTCACGTTGTTCGTCGTTTCGATTATCATCTTTTCGGCGATCGCTATGCTGCCTGGCGATTTCGCCAAGGCGACGCTCGGCCAATCTGCCACCCCCGACACAGTCGCGGCCCTTCAACACGAGATCGGCCTCGATCGCCCGCCAATCGCACGCTATTTCAGTTGGATGGGTAAGATGGCAAAGGGTGACTTTGGATCCTCCTTCGCCAGCCGAACCGGCTACCGGCGCACCGTCGCGGAAATTATCGCACCTCGTCTCTACAACACTATGTTCCTGGCCGTCATGACTGCGCTCATCGCGGTACCGCTGGCGCTGGGGTTGGGCATTCTTGCGGCCCTCTACCGCAACAGCTGGTTCGATCGGCTTGTCAACACGGTGACGCTTACGACAATTTCGTTCCCTGAATTCTTCGTCGCTTACATGCTCGCTTTCCTGATCATTTCGCGCGATACGTTCGCTGGCACGGAACTCGCACAATCTTTACCCGTCTGGCTCGCGGCTTCGATCAACTGGACCTTGAACGTCATACCGAAGTTCCCGACCCTGGCGAATATCAACGATCAGACGCCCTTTTGGCAGCACGTCTGGCGCGCAGCCCTGCCGTCGATCACTCTCACACTCGTCATCGTCGCTCACATGATGCGAATGACGCGCGCGGCGATCATCAACATGCTTTCAAGCCCCTATATCGACATGGCTCGGTTGAAGGGAATGACGCCAATGGTGGTCGTGCTTCGACACGCTTTGCCAAACGCCTGGGCCCCGATCGTGACGGTTGTCGCTTTCAATCTTGCCTATCTCATCGTTGGCGTCGTGGTTGTCGAGGTGGTGTTCGTCTACCCCGGCGTCGGCCAACTGATGGTCGATGCCGTGAAATCGAGAGACGTACCGGTCGTGCAGGCCTGCGCCCTCGTCTTCGCCGCCACCTACATCTTGCTCAACCTGATTGCCGATATCATTTCGATCGCAACCAATCCGAGGCTTTTGCACCCAAGATGACAAGTGCGGAGCCCCTCATCGAGACCACGAGAGCGCCCAGGCTAAGGCGCACACGCCGATCTCGCATGAGGATAGCGCTGAAGAAGGCGCCGCTCAGCGCCTGGTTCGGAATGGGTGTAACCCTCTGCTACATTCTGGTCGCTGTATTTGCGCCTGTGATCGCTCCTTATCGAGAGACTCAGGTCTTTAGCGAGGCATTCGCGCCCTGGAGCCAGGAGTTCGTGTTCGGTACCGACCAACTCGGTCGCGACATGCTCACTCGACTGATCTACGGGGCCCGCAACACGATCGGCATCGCCTTCGCGACAACGGTCATATCGTTTGCAGCGGGCGTGACGCTCGGCCTTCTGGCGGCAATGTACCGGAGGTGGCTTGACCAGATATTGTCACGCGCGGTGGATGTGTTGATGTCGATCCCGAGCCTGATTTTCGCGCTGATGCTCCTCTCTATATTCGGCTCTTCGATAACTAGCCTTATATTGATCATAGCGCTGCTCGATTCCACGCGTGTGTTCCGTTTGGCGCGAGCCGTCGGGCTCAACGTAGCGGTGATGGAGTATGTCGAAGTCGCGCAATTGCGCGGTGAAGGCCCCGCTTGGATTCTGCGCAGAGAAATCCTGCCCAACATTCTGCCGCCGCTCATCGCGGAATTTGGTCTGCGATTCTGTTTTGTGTTTCTGACGATTGCAGCATTATCGTTCCTGGGGGTCGGCATACAGCCGCCATCGGCTGACTGGGGGTCGATGGTGCGGGAAAACGCCACGCTGATCACTTATGGCGACGTCACGCCGCTACTGCCGGCCGGCGCCATTGCGCTTCTCACAGTAGCGGTGAACTTTGTCGTGGACTGGTTTTTGCATTCAACTAGCGGGCTGCGTGATGAAAACTAGCAGTGCCGCCGTGCGCGAAAAGGGAACAGATCTTCTCGAGATTCGGGGCCTCCACGTTGAAGGCTTCTCCGACGAGCGCTGGCTCCCGATCGTGCGCGGCGTGGATCTCTCGCTTAAACGCGGAGAAGTGCTCGGATTGATTGGCGAATCCGGCGCCGGGAAATCGACCATCGGCCTTGCCGCAATGGGGTATGCCAAGCCGGGGTGCCGTATTACCCAGGGCTCGGTGCTGTTCGACGGTGCCGATCTTTTGTCCATGAGCGAAGCCCGTCGTCGGCGGCTTCGAGGCTCGCGCATTGCCTATGTGGCGCAAAGCGCAGCCGTCTGGTTCAACCCTGCTCACCGGCTCCTCGACCAGACGGTTGAAACGGCAGTTGCGCACGGCATCGCCAGCCGAGATAAGGCCACTCGCGATGCGGTGGAGCTTTATCGACGTCTCCAGCTTCCGGAGCCTAAGGCCATCGGCTTCCGGTATCCGCATCAGGTATCCGGCGGCCAATTGCAGCGAGCGATGACGGCAATGGCCATGGCTTGCCGGCCCGACCTGATCGTGTTTGATGAGCCGACAACTGCGCTGGATGTGACCACGCAAGTGGAGGTCCTTGCGTCGATCCGCAGGATTGTTGAGGAATTTAACACAGCAGCGATCTATGTGACTCACGATCTGGCCGTAGTGGCGCAGATGGCGGACCGAATCATGGTCTTGCGACACGGACAAACTGTTGAGGAAGCCGATACGCGGCAGATGCTCACGGCTCCCACCCAAGAATACACTCGGACCCTTTGGGCCGTGCGCAAGCTTGCCAAGCCCGAGATTCGGACCGAGGATCATCTATTGACCATCGACAATGTGACCGCGGCCTACGCTGGAAAGGTCAAGGTGCTCCTTGATGTGTCCACCAAGGTACCACGCGGCCGAACGGTCGCAGTGGTCGGCGAGTCAGGGTCGGGGAAATCGACGCTCGCCCGCGTCGTTACCGGTTTGCTGCCTGCCATGTCCGGGTCCATCTCGTTTGACGGCAGGCCGCTTCCCTTGTCGCTAAAGCAACGCTCGAAGGACCTTCTGCGCCGTATCCAAATGATTTATCAGTCACCCGACAGCGCCCTTAACCCGCGCCAGACCGTAGAAGACATAATCGCGCGTCCGCTCGAATTTTATCTGGGGCTAAAAGGGCGGCAGCTTGATCATCGGATCAGCGAGTTGATGCACATGATCGAGATGGATGAAAGTTTCCTCGACCGGCTGCCCGGCGAATTGTCGGGAGGCCAAAAGCAGCGAATCTGCATCGCGCGTGCGCTCGCCGCCGATCCGGAGCTTATCATTTGCGACGAGGTCACCTCGGCACTCGATCAGATTATACAGGAAGAAATCTTGACGCTCCTGATGCGCCTGCAGCACGAACTCGGCGTCAGCTATATCTTCATCACCCACGATATCGCGACGGTAAGAGCAATCGCGGACGAGGTCGTGGTCATGCATCAAGGGAAGGTGGTGGAGCAGGGCTTGAAAACCGAGATACTGACACCACCCCACGCAGCCTACACCGAACTGCTTCTCTCGTCCGTGCCGGAAATGGATCCGGATTGGCTGACGACATTGCTGGCCAGACGGAAGGACCAAGGCATTCTGAGTGCGGGTGGCTGAACAGCCCTGGCAGCCGGAGAGGCGAAATGCGCCCCTTGGCCGCTCGCGTCCGCATTGCCGATCTGGATGCGGTCGATCCCTCTGGGGCGGCTTTCACGCAGGAACTCTCCATTCGAACTCAGATTAACCCCAGCGTGCAATCAGGAAGGCTCCGTGACGGTTGCCGGTATGATGCATTGATAGGAGCCGGTTAGGGCACCCTCGACTTTCGCGAAGGAGACCTCTTTCCGCCCTAGTACTGGTTTTGGATGATCATCGTCCGGTGCGTGAGCCGCCAGCCGGTGAATGTCTGCTTCGGGTCGCGGGCAGAACGGCGGACTTTGGACGATCCGGACCGATTGCGGTCAGTGGGTTCCGACCCAAATGAGGGACCCATACAATGCCGCGCAAAAAAAGTAGCTTCCAAAAGCTTCTTTCGCCGCCGACTCCCAAAGTGTCCAACAAACGTCATCATAGATCTGCGGGAAGGGCGATCCAAATGGCCTTACGCCCGTAGCACGACACGTCGACGCTGCCGCGCGGGCGAAGGCATGTCGATCCGAGCAGTGAGCCGCTCCAAGTAAGCGTGCGCGTGGCACTGGAGGGAAAAGGCAAGTCCGCTTAATCTTTGTTGATCCCGCATGGTGCCATTGCCTCCGTCGGCCATTTCACAGAGCGCACCAACGACCTCTCGAACGGGCTGATCTGGCAGAAGGACGGCTGAAGCCTCGACCGCCTATGCCGCAATGGCGCGTCACGCTTTTCTTCCCCTGGGCGAAGCCCATTCCTCGCGCAACCAAGAAACGCGCGCCTGCGCCATCCTGCGCTTCACTGCGGTCGCAAGCGATGCGGCGGCGGTCGCCTTCGGCCACACGATCGCCATCGAGGCCGCATGGTGCGGGCTCGGAAACGAGAACGGAGACTGAAAATGGCTACCATCGGCACCTTCAAGAAGACCAATGCGAACGAGTTCACCGGCGAGATCGTCACCCTCAGCGTCCAGGCCAGGGGCGTGCGCATCGTTCCCGACACCCGGGCCAGCGGCGAGAACGCTCCAAGCCACCGCGTGGTGGTCGGCAAGGCCGAGATCGGCGCCGCCTGGTCCAAGAGCTCCAACGAGGGCCGGGATTATCTAGGGCTCAAGCTGGACGATCCGAGCTTCACCGCTCCGATCTACGCCAACCTCTTCGCCGACGAGGAAGGCGAGGGCCACAGCCTCATCTGGTCCCGCCCCAATCGCCGCAACGGCGAGTAACAGGTACCAAGCCCGTTCGGCTTCGGCCGGACAGGCTTCGGCGTCTAAAACAGGGCTTCAGCGGTGAAGCCGCGATCAACTGCTCTTTCGCAACAGAATTCCATTATCGGGCAGTACTTCAATTCCAGCCTTCTCGATCGCATTCACAATTGCTCACAGGCAGCACCTTCCCGACGTCCCGCTTGACCGCGGCCCAGCGCCGACGCCTTGGCCACATGCTGCGATGCCTCGATGGCCGGGAAGAGCAGGCATCTCATTTTGAAGTCGCGACCGCCTTGTTCGGTCGGCGACTGGTCAGCGCCGCCGACTGGCATGACTCGGCTTTTCGATATCAGACGTTTCGCTTAGTTCGCGACGGCCTGAAGATGGTCGAGCGCGGCTATCGCCAATTGCTGCGCGGGCGACGGCGCCTTTCCTGAGGGGGTCCCGACGCCTGATTCACGTTGTTTGCAAGCCCAGGGTTACGATCCTGAATTGAACGGGAGCTTTGCGCCTTCATCTCGGCCATTGATGCAAACTTAGCTTCTGCCCGGACGCGGACATCGCAGGGTGACATGCTGGAGGTCGTCATGCGCCTGAAGCAGACGATGCGAACTGAATCCCCATCCCCATTGCGGGGGCCAGCGTCCAGCCAGTCTCCACGCCTGGTTCGCCGACGACCAACTATTGGGCGCCGGGCGTCCATTCGGGCAACGGCGCCAGGCTGCGGTTGAACTGCTTCCACCACATGGTCTCATCAATCTCGCAGCAGGCGCGAAGCATGGCGTGCGCCTTCTCGAAAGCCTGGGTAGCGAGATCATCGAACGTCATTTGCGCATCGTACGGCACCGATACCACCAGCTCCTGACCGGTCTGCGTGCCGCCTTCGTCAACCTGAAGATAAAGCCAAACGACGAAATGCGCGCCTTGGCCGCTCGCGTCCGCATTGCCGATCTTGATGCGGTCGATGCCTGCTGCGGTGACTTTCATGCAGGGGCCCCTTCATTCGAATTCATAATGAAGCCGAGAAGTCCGCTGCGGCCATGAAGGTTCCGAAGCCGTTGTCATTATGGTGAAGAGCTGGTTAGGCACCCCTCGACCTTTCTTATGAACTTCACAAAGGTTGGTGAAAATCAGGAATTGCTGAAAATCAGGCCGACTGATTGCATCTAGTGCCGGACCTCGGTCGACACCGTTGGTCGATTCGTAGAGCTGGTTATGTCGAAATCCACTTGGGCTCAACTTAGGCCGAGTGTCTCAATCAACACCCGGCCTTCGGCCGCCGCATGCAAGGGCCGCTTCTTGCCAATTATCCTAGGGTCGACGATCCGCAGGCGGCACCTTGCCACGCCCGCTTGACCGCGCCCCAGCGCCGGCGCCTTGGGCGCATCTTGCGAGAAGAGCAGGCACCCCATTTTGAAGTTCGCGACCGCCTTGTTCGGCCGACGGCGGATAGCAGCCAGTGCGGACGGTATGTGAGCGCCACGACACCATGCGCGAAGCGGTGCGTGCGAACGAGGTACATAGTATCACCGCTATGCTGCGGATCTGAGAGGATTACCTTCGAGGAGAGTGATCGCGGCCATCGGATGCAAAGAGAATACGGGCGACGCTCGCCCGTATTCTCATAATTAGCGATCTTCGGCCCAGATGCATCTGCTTGGACTTTTCACTCGCTGCCTTTTCGCTTTCCGAGGCGACGTTACTCCCTCGCATGGGTCAAAATGCGAAATACCGGCCAATGGGTAATCGCTTCACGTAGTCTGCTGAAAAGCTTCCCTTCCATGCCGATGGCAGACCGAACTTGAATGGCAGCCCATCCGGCTTTCATGGTCCCGCCGACATGGCAATGGCAGACGATAGCGTGCAACTGCCAATCCGTAAGCTCGAAGAAGCGTTTCGCTTCGCCATAGGTATCGTTCTTCAATCCTTGCGCGCGCAATATCGGATCAGCGAAAGCGACGCTGAGCGCGGAGTCCAGGGACCGCGCCTTGTCACGCACGTCCAAGGTCATGTATTCCGTCCCGGGGAAAGCGGCGAGGCGCCGCTCGGGATTTCGCTCGAGCAGCATGGCCCAATGTTGCAAACGCTGCGCTCGCGTCATAGCCGGAAAGGATACTTCGACTTCCGCGACCTCATGTAGTTCTTCAAGTGTCTGATGTTTCATGGCCGTCTCCTGTTGGCGAGGCGCTCTGCCTGCAGAATGCACAGGTCGGATTGGGCCTCAGTCGTCCCTATGCAGGCGAACCAGCAGTGCGTCGGGAAGTTCCAATGGCGAGAAAATTTGACAGTGTGCCTGCTTCAATTTCCCGCTCTCTCTGTGCCTTGGACCATCCCGCGCAACGAGCTACTGCGATGCTTCGACCAGCCGTCGGAGCAATGGGTAATCCTTCAGGTCCTTGTAAGGCGTGAGATCTAACTCCCCTGGCACGCACCGAAGCTGTTCTTCATCGATCGCTTTCTCGTGCCCCTTGATGACGCTTTGGTAGTGCTGCCAGGTCAGGCCAGCGCCTCTCACCGCATCTCTTTCGATGCGCGAGGCAATTTGGTGGGCGTGCAGATAATGAAGCCGCAACTCGTCCAAGAGAGCTTTTTCAACAATTTCGTGGCACACCAGAAATGGTTCGAGCCGCACGTCCTTGCCTCTCCACCTGATGGTGCGCGGCAGATGTCGGTCGATGTAAATCGTCCTTGCATCCGTGCTGTACCCGGCAATGTAAGGAATATCGAACTCGTGGCTGACCTTAACTCGTCGATGAAGTGCAGACACGACATCGGACAGGACCAGGTCGCTGATATCTTCAGAGCTATGACGGACCTCGTCGGCTAGTTTCAAGTCCGCTCCTGCGTTTTCCAGTCGAAGCGCCCCCACACGGGCGAGCGCTGTGCGACGATTTTTTACTTGTTGACGATGATGCGCTGCTTATCCCGGTTTTGGGCGTAAGTGGCCTTGTCGTAGGCAGTCTGCGCCTCCAACTGGTCCTTGGTGAAGTTCGTGTAGAGATAACGGTTGCCGTTCTTGTCGGTCATGAACTTGAGGTTCTCCATAGCGACCGCGACCTTCTTTTCGCCAATGCCCAGAAAGCCGCCTACATCAACGATTATTGCGTCGACCTTCTTGTCACCAGTCAGGATGACGTCGCCGATCTCGCCGACCTTCGCATCATCTGCGCCATAGACGTTGGTTCCGATCAGATTTGCCGCACTGATCTTGTCTGACGGCATTTCGGTCAGGGACGACTTGTCGATCGAGGCTGTCGAGGTCGTATCGGTTTTGCCGTTAGCTGCTTGGCTGTTAGTCGTCTGCGCCGTGGGTGCTGCCGCGGTATCATAAGCCTTCGTATCGAAATTGGGTTGAGCTTTGAGCTCATCCTTCGTCGTCTTTGCGACTAGCCAGCGATCGCCCTTCTTGTTGACCCATTCAAGCTTGCTGAAATCATAGGCTACGTTCTTTTCCCCCACGCCAAGGAATCCGCCGACGCCAATGACGACGAGCTTGGCGTTCCCGTCCTTGTCCAGGACGATGTCATTGACATCGCCTATCTTCGTCGCGTCGTCGGCGGTGCTGTCATAGACCGCGGCTCCCATGATCTTGGAGACGAGCTTGCCACCAGTGACCGCGGCAACAACCTCCGTCTGGGTAGCGGGGTTGCTGGTATTTGCGGCGTGAGCACCCGCCGTGCAGAGCGCCGTCGACATGAGAGCTGCCGTCGCGGCCGTAGCTAGTATCTTGCGGATCATTGTGAAATTCCTCCTGTTGCCTGGTCGATTGACGTCGGCAGCTGCCAACGCCAATTCATCCAACGGAAGGAACTGCCTTACGTTCCGGGAGGAGGCCAATGGTCGCAACGGGCGCCGGACTGAAGGCTCATGCAGAACCTGCACGGGTTTACCGCCCCCCGCCACCAATGAGTCAAATGACCCGACCTGCAAACAGGATTACAACTGCCGTCGATGCCAGGGACCTAGCCTAGTTGTCCGAAGAGGACGTTCCTGTATCGGCCGCAACGAGACGTCCGCAATCCAAGCCGCTCAACAGCAAAAGCCGGTATTTGGAGTGCCTGTCTTGACCAGCGTCGATAGCGGCCAGCAATGGCATTGCCCAGTCATGCACGCGAAGACGAGGCCGATCCCATCCGCGATCGCCAGATGTATCCAGGCTCTGATGCTGCACACGTCGGGCCGTGGTAACCTCAGCAGCGGCGAAATGGTCCACATCATCTCTTTTTGGCGCAGATGATCCCATCGTCCCCGTCTTCCATTTCACGGCGGGCACCAAACGACCTCTCGAACGGGCTGATCAGGCCGAAGGACGACTGAAGCCTCGACCGCCTATGCCGCAACGGCGCGTCGCGAGTTTCTTCCCCTGGGCGAAGCCCATTCCTCGCGCAGCCAAGAAACGCGCGCCTGCGCCATCCTGCGCTTGGCTGCGGTCGCAAGCGATGCGGCGGCGGTCGCCTTCGGCCACACGATCGCCATCGAGGCCGCATGGTGCGGGCTCGGAAACGAAAAACGGAGACTGAAAATGGCTACCATCGGCAGCTTCAAGAAGACCAATGCGAACGAGTTCACCGGCGAGATCGTCACCCTCAGCGTCCAGGCCAAGGGCGTGCGCATCGTCCCCGACACCCGGGCCAGCGGCGAGAACGCACCAAGCCACCGCGTGGTGGTCGGCAAGGCCGAGATCGGCGCCGCCTGGTCCAAGCGCTCCAACGAGGGCCGCGATTATCTCGGGCTCAAGCTCGACGACCCGAGCTTCACCGCTCCCATCTACGCCAACCTCTTCGCCGACGAGGAAGGCGAGGGCCACAGCCTCATCTGGTCCCGCCCCAACCGCCGCAATAGCGAGTGACCTGGAAGACGCCCCGCCCGGCACCGGGCGGGGCGTCTCCTGATGGCGCGGAAACGTTCCGCGGCGCCGGTGTATCTGACCGAGGTTCCGGTTACCGGGTGCGCGGCTTGATGCGCGATACCTCCGATCGACGCACGCGCCCGGGCCACCGCCTAAGGTCTCTCAGCGGTGCGAAATAGCGCCCCTCAATTGCGCACCTGATCATCGTGCCCTTGCTCCTCCATCCTGGCCATCGATCGCCGTTCAACCGCAACGGCCGGAAGGAGAAACCTCATGAACGCCGACGCCGCGCCACTGCCGCCGCGCTACCTGCGCACTTCTGAAGCCGCGCATTTCCTCAGTCTCTCGGCGCGCACGCTTGAGAAACATCGCACCTACGGCACCGGGCCTGCCTATCGCAAACTCGGCGGCCGCGTCGTCTACGCCGTCGACGACCTCCAGCTCTGGGTTCAGCGCGGCGCGATGACATCGACGTCCGATCCGCATGGCTCGGTGCTGCCCGCCAAGCCTCAGGCCGCCCGCCTGATCCCCTATGCCGGGCGCGAAAGGCGCTGAGCCGCTGATCCCCCCCATGTCGGCACGACCACGCCCACCATTGGAGCGCAAACAGCTCGATCTGTTCCAGGCGCTGCCGGGCGTGGTCGCGCCACGCGATGCGCAGGACCTCATGGCCTATCCCTTCTTCTCCCTCGCCAAATCCAGGCGCATCGCGCCGATCGACTTTCACGCCGGCGATGTGGCAATTCGTGTCGAAGCGATGCCCGATCACGGCATGGCGACGATCTGGGATGCCGATATCCTGATCTGGGCCGCTAGCCAGATCGTCAGCGCGCGGGACGCCGGATTGCGCACATCCCGCCTGATGGCCGCGACGCCATACGAGATGCTTACCTTCATCGGCCGCGGCGTCTCCAAGCGAGACTACCTGCGCCTCAAGGCGGCGCTCGATCGCCTGCAGTCGACAAGCGTCGTCACCTCCATCCGCCAACCCGCCGAGGGCCGGCGCCATCGCTTCTCGTGGATCAATGAATGGCAGGAGCGCTCCGGCCGAGACGGCCGCCCGCTTGGCGTCGAAATGATCCTGCCCGATTGGTTCTATCGCGCCGTCATAGACGACGCGCTGATCCTGACGATAGACCGGGCCTATTTCGGGCTGACCGGCGGCCTGGAGCGTTGGCTCTATCGCCTGGTGCGAAAGCATGGCGGGCGCCAGCGCGCCGGCTGGCGTTTCGACATCAGCCACCTGCATCGCAAGTCCGGCAGCCTCTCGCCGCGCAAGCGCTTCGCCTTCGAGCTGCGTGAAATCGTGCGTCGGCAGCCTTTGCCGGGATATCTGCTGTTCACGGAGGTCGAAGCCAGCGGCCGTGTGTTGTTGGCTTTTGAACCGGTGCCGACGCCTGTTGACAGGATCGTGCCATCGGGAACCCGAACTATCGTGCCATCGGGAACCGCCTCCTCGTGCTTTCGGGAACCGCGATCAGCCTTAAGGAACAGACCCGAAACGAAAAATCGCGCTCTTAACTTGGAGTCTAACTCTCAATCTAACATTCTTGCGAAGCAGCTGCGGATCGACGGCGGGGAGCAGAAGCCGCGATTTGTAGGCCGACGCGGTGGAGGCGACGCATGACGCGGTCTCCTCGATTGACGCCGCGCGCCAGCCTCACGACGGCCGAGCTGATCTGGATCGAGAAGCGGATCGAGCACCGGATCCGCTTCGGACGCCCTGCCGATCAGACGATCATCGACAAGCGGCGTCGCGTCGTGGGGTTTGCGCCGGGCAGTGTTTTTGCGTTCGTCCGCTGGGCGGCGAACGACTTTGGCACCATCGTTTCTCGCATCGACATCGTGCGCGCCGTCTTGCCCGCTGAACCCTATCAGACGCTGCCTTACATCCGGCCAGGCGCCGAGATCCTGCTCAAGATCGCAGGCTGGGACCAGGTTGAGCGGGTTCTTCAACTGATCGATGCGATCGAGGCGATCGGCCTCGATCCGGTCGATGCCGCCCCTGACTATTGGCGTCAGTCCCACAACCGACTGGTTGCCGGCGGAACGCCGCGTGTCTATTCGCTCGAGCAGCACCGGGCCTTTCTGTTGCGCAAGCGAGCGACATCATGAGCCGCGCCGCCTGCATGGCCGTGACGCTTGCAGCCGTTGCCGCGATCGTCGCTCCAGCTGCTGTGGAAATGCCGCCGCTGCTGCTATGGAACGCATCGGCCAGCGCACCCCTCGGGCTCTATGCGATCCGGAGAATGGCCGTTCCAACGGCCGGCGCGCTCGCCGTCATCGAACCGCCGGAGATCGTCGCTCGGTTCGCCGCCGAGCGCGGTTACCTTCCGCTCGGCGTGCCAATGCTGAAGCACATCGAAGCGCTTCCTGGACAGGAAGTTTGTCGCGTTGCTGGCGTCATCATGGTGGACGGAATCGCGATGGGCACCGCACTGGAGCGCGATCGCAAGGGACGCGCGCTGCCTGACTGGCAGGGCTGCCACATCATCGCCGCCGACCAAATCTTCGTCATGAACCGGGATGTCCAGGACAGTCTCGACGGCCGCTACTTCGGCCCGTTCCCGGCGAGCTCGATCATTGGGCGCGCAACGCCGCTTTGGACCGACGAGAGCGGCGATGGCCACTTCACCTGGCTTGCTCCCGCGAACTGAAATTCAGCCAGCCAATGAGGAAGGAGACAGACCATGGCCGAAATCGGCGTCTTCAAACAAACAGAATCCGGCTACTCCGGGCGCATTCGAACACTGCTCGTGGACGTCGAACTGGTGCTTGTCCCGATCAGGACGTCCACCGGCAATGCGCCGGATTTTCGCATCCACATCGGCGATGGCAGCGGCCCCGAGGTCGGCGCGGCTTGGAAGGAAACCGGGCAGACGGCTGGCGAGTATTTGTCCTGCCGACTGGAAGATCCGCTGTTTGGTCGACGCTTCCGCGCCGGTCTCTTCCGCTCCGATGACGGTTCCTGGTCGCTACGCTGGATCCGGCCGAAATCGCGGCCGGAGCGTGCTCGATGAGGGCGCCATCGGCGCCGAAATATGCGCACGAAAGCCGCCCCCTCAGTTGGTTGGCCGGTCGGAGGCAAGCACGTCGGCTTGTCGCTGGCACGCTGATCCTCTGCCACGCGATCACGGGGGCCGCCGCAGAATCCGCGCCGGTCTCCCGCAAATCCGCCGACGATCCATATGCCGCCCATATCGCCGAGGCGTCGCATCGCTTTCGCGTTCCTCAGCTCTGGATACGGGCAGTCATGCATCTCGAGAGCGCTCGCGACCCACGCGCAGTATCGCGAAAGGGTGCAGTGGGTCTGATGCAGATCATGCCCGAAACCTGGGCCGAGCTGCGCCTTCGTCATCAACTCGGCCGCGACCCCTATGATCCGCACGACAACATCCTTGCCGGCACCGCCTATCTTCGCGAGCTGTATGATCGATACGGTTCACCGGGTTTTCTCGCCGCCTACAATGCTGGGCCGGGGCGCTACCAAGCGTCCTTGAGGGGCCGCTCGCTGCCGGCCGAAACCCGCGCTTATGTTGCGAAGCTTCGCCCTTTGTCGGGCGGCGGTGATGCGCCCGGCGCGCTCACCGCCAGCCATGACAAGAACGTCACGTGGAAGGCCGCGCCGCTGTTCATAGTGCGGTCCAGGTCCCTGGCCGGTTCCAGTCGTTCGTCCGGAGAACACGCTTCTGTCGCGGTCTCATCGTCACCGTTGGCGCGCGAACTTTTCGTGGCCGGTTCGCTGCCGCGGCAACTGTTCACTGGGTCCGACCTGCGGACATCGCAGCGATGACGAAGTGTCCGTCAGCTCGTGCGCCGGCGCCTCTTTGGACGTCGCAGGCTTTGAGGCGCATAGGGCACAAGGCAACAACCGAAGGATGGCAAGATAAAAGGGCGCACATTGTGCTGCGGTCGGTTCGTTGTATTTGCTGGGTTTTTTGCCGCTTCCCGCACATTGGAGCGCCTCAGCGCAATGTGCTGGGAACAGGCAAATCATTGTATTTGCTGTACTTATGGCAAGGTGAGGGCGGGCGCCGTGTCTGATGAGCACGAGTTCCGCATCCGTCCGGGCCGCATTCGCTCGACGCGAGCCCAATCGTCGCGGCCCTTCATCGCCCAGGCGCTTGCGGCAGCGCAAAAGGCTGGCGGCGGCGTGTCGCGGTCAGGCCGGATCGGGACAGGCAGGCGCTCGCAGTTCGGACGCGGCAGGGCAGCGAGCCTTCAAGCCAATCGCTTCCTCACCGGCCGCTCCCGCCTAGCAACGATCAAGACCCGCGTGGTTCGCCATTCGAAACGCGGCGCGCCGCTGGCGACCCACCTCAACTATCTGCGCCGCGAGGGAGTCACACGCGACGACGCGAGAGCCCGCATGTTCGGACCGGAGGTCGACGATGCGTCGACCACGCATTTCGTCGATCGCTGCAAGGACGACCGGCATCATTTCCGCTTCATCGTCTCTCCCGAGGGTGCCGCAGAGTTGGCCGACCTCAAATCCTTCACCCGTGATCTCATGGGTCGGATGCAGGAGGATCTCGGCACGTCGCTCGACTGGATCGCGGTGGACCATTGGAACACCGACAATCCCCATGTCCACGTCATCCTGCGCGGCCGGGCCGACGACGGCCAGGACCTGGTCATCTCGCGCGACTATATCAGCCGTGGCATGCGCGATCGCGCCAGCGAGCTCGTCACGCAGGAGCTTGGCCCTCGGTCGGAGCTTGAGATCCGCCGGCATGTCGAGCGCCAGGTCGAGACCGAGCGGTGGACCGGGCTGGACCGCCAGTTGCTCCGCGACGCAGGCGAGGACGGTGTCATCGATCTCGCGCCACGTGCCGATCGCCAGCCTGATGAATTCATTGCGCCAAAGATCGGGCGGCTGCGCAGACTGGAGACGCTCGGCCTCGCTGAACAGCTCGGTCCTGGCCAATGGATCGTCAGCGAGAGAGCCGAGGCGACGCTGCGCCAGATGGGTGAGCGCGCCGATATCATCAAACGCATGCATCGCGCATTCTCGGCCCGCGACATCGAACGCGCGAGCGCCAGCTATGTGCTGGCCGCAGAGAGCATCGGCGAGACGATTAGCGGCCGTCTGATCGAGCGCGGCCTGGATGACGAACTGAGCGGCAGTGCCTATGCAATCATAGATGGCGTCGATGGCCGCTGTCATCACGTCCGGCTCGCCGATCTCGAGGCGGCGGGCGATGGTGCGCCGGGCGCAATCGTCGAACTGCGCAAATTCGAGGACGCTCAGGGTCGGCGGCGGCTGGCGCTTGCCGTGCGCTCCGATCTCGACATCGACAGACAGGTGGTTGCGGAGGGGGCGACCTGGCTCGACCGGCAGGCGCTTGCCCGTCCCGCGGCGGCTCTTTCCGACGGCGGCTTCGGCGCCGAGGTGCGCCAGGCGCTTGATCGGCGCGTCGAGCATCTGATCGGACTGGGGCTGGCGGAGCGGCAGCCGGGCGGGACTGTCTTTGCCGGCAACTTGATCGACACGCTGCGCCGAAGGGAGCTCGAGGCGCTGGGCGGCAGGATCGCGGCCCAATCCGGCCGTTCCTTCAACCGTGCCGCACCTGGCGAATCCGTGTCCGGTACCTACAGCCAGCGCTTTGCGCTTGCGTCCGGCCGTTTCGCGATGATCGACGATGGCCTCGGGTTCCAGCTCGTGCCCTGGACGCCTTCGCTGGAAAAGCGCCTCGGCCAGCATGTCAGCGGCAGCACTCGCGGCGACGGCGGTGTCGATTGGAGCTTTGCCCGCAAACGCGGGCTAGGTCTCTAGCAGCTGAAAGGATGGATCCTGCCATGTCGGCCGCGAAAATCCCTTGGGAGCAGATCCTCACGGTTTTCCTGAGCCGTGGCGCTGACGACTTGGACGGCAACACAATCGCGGCATGGAGACTTGGCGTTCGCCGCACCTCGGGCCGCGCTGGTCGATCGCGCCGGCTTGCCCGTCAACTTATGCGCCTGCGCGCGCGCAGGAGGGCGGGCGAACGCGACGAGGCCTTCGTCACGGCGCGCGACAGCCTGGCGATAGGCGCGAAGCTGCGGCAGGAGATTTCCGAAGTTAGCGATCCGGTGGGTGCCGAGAAGAGGCTTAGCTGCGCCGCAGGGGATGTCGATATCGAATGTGCGGTTGGGTGGCCCTGAATTCTTGTGCGGCCGCCCACTAGTTTGATCAGTGTATCTCGGCGAGGATTGTCGCACGCCTGATTATCGCCGATCCGACCGACTCGACGAGTTGCGCGGGAAAGTGACGTGGCAACGACGAAATCACGGCCTCGGTCCACCGCTCGGCATTTGCGGAGATGTCTTCGAAAATCTTGCGCATCAGGGACCTCCCCACGCCGGAAACCTCGGCGGTCTGCATGAAATGGCGGGGTACAATTTCATGTATGGAATAATGCCGGCTCTTGCCGGCAGACATCGCCAGCTTGAATTTTTTGCGGGGGATCTGTCCAGCATCAAGGCTGGGCTGCGCGGTCAGCACGTCGTAGAGCGGCGTCATCCGAAACCGCCCGCCGGGCCCGAGAAAAATGCTGAAGTTCTTGGCGTGGCCGTCGGTCGCGCCAATGAGCCAGAATATTATGCAGGCACGCAAAAACAGCGAGATGTCGTCTTCGGGCCTGTCACTGCCCTTAAGCAGCTCGATAATCGACGGCATGCCGGGACCGCCCTCTGACTGGTATTTGCGTGTCGGCGGGACCGACAGTGCTTGACACATATCCTCCTGTGGAAGGCGCATGAGACGGCCATCCGCGGCCCACAACCGGTCGAACCGCTCGACGATCAGCGTACGGCGCTCCCCGAAGTCGGCGATCTCAGTTTTGGCGGCGGGAACGCCGAACGCGTCGATCAGCTTAAGGCACAGATATTCGTTCTCAACGCTGTTGGAGAGATCGATGCCATTCGGCAACCTGCCGATCTGCGGTTTCAGGATGTGGGTGGTCGCCGCCGTGCCGACCGGCTTGTACCAGCGTCCGTCCTTGCGTAGCAGCGCCGTCTTTTCTTGGGCGCCGGCGATCGAGATGCGGAAATCCTCATCCTCGCCGAGGCCAAGCGGGGCGACAGCGAGGTTTGCGATTATCCCGGCAATCTCCTTTTTGCTGACCGGCTTGCCTTCGCTGCTACCAGGGCTGCCGGGATCGACGCCATCAGGCAGGAATTGCAATGCGCCGACGCAGTCATGGCCGAGGGCGGCAAGCATGCTGTAGGCGTCGGTGCCATCTGCGCCGACACGTTCGGCAATCCGCTTGCGGACGGTGTCATTGTCGGGAAGCAGGTTGTCGAAGACATTGACTACAGGCGCGCCGATATAGCGGTCCTCCCGCAGGGGAAGCGAAAGCGAGACAGGGAAGGTACCGTGCCAGTCCAGCCATTCGCGGGCATATTGAAAGTCCACCGCGCCGGTGGATTGCCTGCGCAGCACGCCCACCAGCCGACCGTTCACGAAGACATTTAGCGGCGTGTGAGCCGGCCGCCGCGCCATCAGAACAGGTCCGCGATCTCGGTCGCGCTGCTTTTGCTGCGCGGGCGAACGACGAGTTCAAGGTCGAGGGCGGAGAGCGCAGCCATCAACGTACTGAGCTGCACTGCCGGCTCGCCGGCTTCAAGGCGAGACACGGTAGCCTGACGCAGGTGGATCCGGCTGCCAAGCGTCTCTTGCGTGAGATCGGCTTGCCTGCGGGCGCGACGCAGAATGGCGCCGAGCTGCTTTTCGTTGCGAGCGATCTGGTCGGTCATGGTAGTCTCCTGGAGCGTATATACGCGATCGCGTATGGCTTTGCAATATACGTGATCGCGTATAAATCTGTCGCACACGCAAATGCGTATAGAGATCGGATATACGCAATCGCGTATGATGCCTGCACTCAAATGCGCAGTCCAAGAGGACGGCGCCCTCGCTCGCGCCCCGGGCTCTTGGGCTTCCCGATTCCCTGTCTTCCTTGCCGACGGCACGACGCGATGCGATCGGCGTCAGACGGCTGTTGCATCTCGCGTCACCTTGCTGACCTCTCGCCACAAGGAGAAGCGAATGTCGGGAACGAAAGTCCTTTGGGGACAGATTGTCGTGGTCTTCCTGATCGTGCTCCTCACGATCTGGGCCGCCACGCAATGGTCCGCCTGGCAGCTGGGCTATCAGGAGCGGCTGGGGGCGCCTTGGTTCGTCATCGGCGGCATTCCAGTCTACTATCCGCCTGCTATTTTCTGGTGGTGGTATTTCTACGACGCATACGCACCAGCCATCTTCGCGCGCGGCGGTCTGATTGCCGCCTCGGGCGGCTTCATCGCGATCGCTGTAGCGATCGGCATGTCGCTGTGGCGTGCCCGCGAGGCGAGGGAGGTCGCGACCTATGGCTCCGCGCGCTGGGCCGAAAGAAGCGAGGTGCACGCGGCAGGCCTGCTTGCCCCCGACGGCGTGGTGCTGGGGCGCTATGGAACTCACTATCTGCGCCACGACGGGCCTGAGCATGTGCTTTGCTTTGCACCAACGCGTTCGGGAAAGGGTGTCGGGCTTGTTGTGCCTTCGCTGCTGACCTGGCCTGGCTCGGCGATCGTCCACGACATCAAGGGCGAGAATTGGGATCTGACCGCCGGCTTCCGCGCCCGCCACGGCCGGGTGCTGCTGTTTGATCCGACCAATGCAAGGTCGGACGCATACAACCCTTTGCTCGAGGTTCGCCGCGGTGAATGGGAAGTCCGTGACGTGCAAAACATCGCCGACATCCTTGTCGATCCGGAAGGCTCGCTTGAACGGCGCAACCATTGGGAAAAGACGAGCCACGCGCTCCTGGTTGGCGCGATCCTGCATGTGCTCTATGCCGGACCGGATAAGACGCTTGCCGGCGTCGCCGCCTTTTTGTCCGATCCGAAGCGGCCGATCGAATCGACCTTGGCCGCGATGATGACGACGCCGCATCTGGGGGAGGGCGGTCCGCACCCGGTCATCGCCAGCGCTGCCCGTGAGTTGTTGAACAAGTCTGACAACGAACGCTCCGGCGTGCTCTCGACCGCGATGTCCTTCCTTGGACTCTATCGCGATCCGGTGGTGGCGGAGGTGACGCGCGCATGCGGCTGGCGCATCGCCGACCTTGTCGCCAATCCTCGTCCGGCAACGCTCTATCTTGTCGTTCCACCCTCCGACATCAGCCGCACCAAGCCGCTGATCCGTCTCATTCTCAACCAGATCGGCCGCCGTCTGACCGAGGATCTGAAGGCCAGGACGGATCGCCATCGATTGCTCCTGATGCTGGACGAGTTCCCGGCGCTCGGACGGCTCGACTTCTTCGAATCCGCGCTCGCTTTCATGGCCGGCTATGGATTGAAAAGCTTCCTGATCGCGCAGTCCCTCAACCAGATCGAGAAGGCCTACGGGCCGAACAATTCAATTCTGGACAACTGTCATGCGCGCGTCAGCTTTGCGACCAACGACGAGCGGACCGCCAAGCGTGTTTCCGATGCCTTGGGCACGGCAACCGAGCTGAAGGCGATGAAGAACTATGCCGGTCACCGGCTCTCGCCCTGGCTCGGTCATCTCATGGTGTCGCGCTCGGAGACGGCGCGACCTTTGCTGACGCCCGGCGAGATCATGCAATTGCCGGCAGGCGACGAGATCGTCATGCTGGCCGGCACGCCGCCGATCCGGGCGAAGAAGGCGCGCTATTTCGAAGACCCGCGCTTGCGGGAGCGCATCATGCCACCACCGGCTGTCACGGCTCGAGCCGAACCGGCGCCTGACGATTGGACGGCGCTTCCGTTGCCGCTTGCGCCACCCGGGATGGCAGCCGCGACTGCCCTGGCGAAAGTTCAGGAGGAATCGACCGAGTCCGAATTGCGACGTCAGCCCGAGCTCGATCCGCTTCTCCCGGCTGCGGCGGAGCTGCCGCCCGTCAACGAATTCGAGATCGAAGCGCCTGACGAGACGGATGATCTCGCCGCCCAGAGCAGCCGGATGGCTCGCCTTGTCCGGGGCGTAGCGCGTCAGATCGCGCTCGATCCGGACGACGGCATGGAGTTGTGAAGGCCATGACAGCAAGAAAGAAGAAGGTCCAGATTTCCGTCTATCTCGACCCTGCCGTGATGGCCTTGCTGGTCGATTATGCCGCCCGGCGCGATCGCTCGCAGTCGCTCGTCGCTGAAGCGGCGATCGCCTCGTTCCTCTCTCCGGATGCAGACGCGCAACGCGAGGCGGCGATCTCCAAACGTCTCGACCGGATCGATCGCCGGATCGTGCGGTTGGAGCGCGACGTCGGCATCTCGGTTGAAACCCATGCGGTCTTCATCCGCTTCTGGCTTGCCACCACTCCGGCCTTGCCTGAGCCGATGGCCCAGGCATCGCGCGCCAAGGCAAGCGAGCGTTATGAAGCTTTCGTTTCCGCACTTGGCAGGCGGCTGGCCAAGGGGCCGAGCTTGCGGCAAGAAATCCCCGAAGACATCGCGCCATCCAGCGACCCCGAGCGACAGTGATGCGAGGCCTGCGGGCGGAGGCGCCGCCCGGGCTCGCGCGGCGCCGCCAGGTCCTGTCGATTGCTGGGCGGCTTCCCGTTGCCGATCCGGTCAGTTGGCGGCTCCGCACAGCTGCGAGGTCGTCAATCCTGGCGGCACGTTTTCCGTGGGGCCAAATCCGTACCTTGCCATGATGGAGGCAATCGTGCCGTTCGACATGACCTTGGCCAGCCCCTGATTGTAAAGGTCGCGCAGGTCGCCATCATCCTTCCTGAACGCGATCGCGACGTAGCTGATCGACTTCTCGTCGGTCGTGAATGGGTTGGCGCGCTCCAGATCGGGGCTCTTTTTGCCGGCCAGCAGCCCGATCACCGTCGGGGAAGAAAACACCGCGGCGTCGATGCGGCCGGCGCGCAGTGCCGCGATGTTGGTCTCGATGTCGGGAAACTGCAGGATGCGATCGGCAGGGACGCCCTCGGCGATGGCGTTCTGGATGACGTTGCTGCCGCGGCCGCCGCCCATGATGGTGTCGGCCTTCTTGGCAAGGTCCGCATAGCCATGGATTGCCTTAGGGTTGCCGGCGAGTACGATCGCCGCGTCGTTCTGCCTCAGGTCGGGAGCGCCGAAGGCGACCTGCTGGCACCGCGGCGGCGTTATCGACAAGCCGGACGCCACGGCATCGAAACGCCCGGCCATCAAGCCAGGGATCAAAGCGCCGAACTCGGTGACCTGGAAGTCGACCTGCTTGACGCCGAGATCGGCGAACGCAGCTCTGAGCAGGTCCGGATGCCAGCCGAGCAACTCGCCGGTTTCTTCCTTCTTGTATCCCCATGGCGCGCGGTTGTGGATGCCGATCACGATCTTGCCCTCTCTCAAGACGCGTTCCTTTGTCGTTTCCGCCGTGGCCGGCAGCACAGTTCCGACAATCGCGGCATAGGCGATGCAGGCCAGGCCAATGGCGGCCGATCGGGCTCGAAAATTCATCGTGCAGTCCTCCCGTGAGATTGAGTTGCGCACAGGCGTTCCGCCCAGCCATTCAACGCTACGTTGAGGTTCGCCAATTCGTCAATATAGATATACAAGATATGTACGAAATATTGCCGACGCGAGGCAGCGAGAGGCGGCTCACCGCTGGATTGGCCGTTGAGCGGATAAGGCTCAGCGCACGATCATCGCCTACAAGGTTTCTAAGAACTTCCAGAGGTAGCAGCGAACCGCGCCGGCGGCGGGGATCATATTCCATTTTGCTAAACTCTTCGGAACCGATTGCTCCGGCCCGGTTTGAATCCCGGTCCAGGAGTTCGAGAGCATGCGCAAATCGACCGGTCACCTCGCCTTCATCGAATTCCAATCACCGACACTGGTCGAGAACGCTCCTGCCGACACGGACTGGCTGCACGAAATCAAATACGATGGCTACCGGACCGAGCTTATCGTTGAAGGCGGCGCGGCACGTGCCTTCACGCGTCGCGGCTATGACTGGTCGCATCGATACAAACGGATCGTCCAGATGGCGGCGAACCTATCGGTCAAATCCGCAATCCTCGATGGCGAAGCGGTCGTCCTCGGCAAGACTGGCTTACCGGATTTCCAGGCTCTCGAGCGGGAGCTGGCAAACCCGAGCTCGCCGAAGCTCATGTTCTTTGCGTTCGATCTTTTGTACCTCAACGGCCGAGACCTTCGACAGCAGCCGCTGATTGAGCGCAAAGCTGCTCTGCACAGGCTCCTGCAGGAAACGGCTCCAACGCTGACCTTTGTCGAACACCTGGACATTAGCGGCGAGGACGTGTTCGACCATGCCTGCCGCATGGGCCTGGAGGGGGTGGTCTCAAAGCGGGCTGACTCTCCCTACCGTTCCGGTGTCCAAACGAGCTGGCTCAAGGTGAAGTGCGTCAAGAGCGACACGTTCCCGATTGTGGCTTTCGTCGAAAAGCTTGGCGCGCAGCCGCGCCGCGTTGCTTCCCTGTATATCGGCAGATGGGAGGGCGAGCGGCTGCTTTATGCTGGAAAAGCGCAAAGCGGCTATACGCTGGAGGCAGCCCGGCGAGTTCGCGAGCGACTCGATCCGCTCATCATCAGCAAATCACCTCTCTCAGAGCCGATCAAAAAGCCCAAGGCAACGTGGGTCCGGCCGGAGGTGCTGGCGGAGGTGCAATTCAGTGGCGTCACAGACCGGGGCATCTTGCGCGAGGCGGTGTTCAAGGGATTGCGCGAGGATCTCCAGGTGATCCCGGCGAAGCCGCCGTCGCCCTCCAAGCGCAGGTTGGAGGGCCAACATGGCGTTCCGCGCGAGAACATTCTCCAGCTGCTACCCGATGCAGTTTCACCTTCCAGGGAAGAGCTTGTGGGCTACTGGCGGCGGGTGGCCGACCGAGCGCTGATCCATCTGGGACGAAGACCACTGAAGCTGGTACGTCATGCGCACGGGGCCACCTTCTATCACAAGGGACCGCTGCCTCCGATACCAGGACCGGTGCACCAGATACGCGTTCAGAAGCGCGAGGGCGGCGAAGGTGTTCGGGTCTGGGTAGATGATCTCGACGGGCTGCTTGGGTTGGTCGAAATGGACGCTGTTGAGCTACATCCCTGGAACGCTACGGTTGGCGATATCGAGCATGCTGACCAGCTCGTGCTCGACCTCGATCCTGGCGAAGGCGTGCCATGGGATGCGGTGATCGAGGCGGCGCTGTCGCTACGTGAAATCATGCAAGCGGCTGGGTTGCGGAGCTGGCCGAAGGTCACCGGAGGCAAAGGCATTCACCTGACGGCTCCGCTGGCTTCGGGTGTGACCCACGACACGGCGCGGCAACTGGCCAAATCGCTCGCTCAGTGCCTCATCGATGCCAAGCCGGACCGTTACCTCTTATCAGCCAATCCAGCAGCCCGACGGGGTCGCATCTTCCTCGACTACCTTCGCAACGGGCGCGGCAATACTGCAGTCGGTACGTTCTCGCCACGAGCGCGGCCCGGCTTTCCTATTGCCCATCCTGTCACGTGGACCCAGATCGAGCGAGGAATCCAGCCGGACGTCTTCACCATCGATCATCCATTCAGGGCTGCTGTTCGAAAGGTAGCGTAGTGCGAAGTCGCTTAACTTGCCGCTCAGTTCACCCACCTTGGACGCCAAGGCGAGAAGCCACGCGGGCCAATGACATTTAAGACCTCCGCCCCTTCGATGCCGATCACCTGCGCTTGCGAAAAGCCATCAGAACGGCGGTCCAGCTATGCACCCAGTAAGCGAGCCCGGAGAGCGCCATCAGATATGCGTGGGCAAAGCACTAATTTCGTCGAGGCGCAACATCCGAAGATTGTGTGCGTTCTTTAGATTGGAGAGCTGCGGCCGATCTGCCGTATCCCTCATGCGCTGAGCGGTCGGAGGCGGCCAGAAATGTCCAAGTTCAAAGAGGCCCTTGAGCGGGGCAAGAAAGCTCACCATCGGCAGGACGAGAGCGCGGATGGGAATGCTCCAAAGGTGGACTTCGGCGCCCAAGCCAGAGATTGGCTATTGGAGGTCGTCGTCGCGTCGTTGGAGGCGGCCAAGGCAGACGTGGCGGGAGAGGTGACCATCGATATAGACCCCATCCCGCGCCCCGAGAATAGCGCCATTGCGCCGTCTGTTGAATTCCGAATTTCCGGGAATGGAACATTGGAGAAAAACCACGCAAGGGCGTTCAAGGTCAGCGTTTCGATAAGTGGGGAGGCGTCGGTTTGTGCACCCGGCACGGTGGCGCAAGATATAGGAAGCATCGGGGATAAGTCCGACCAAAGATTCCGCCATTTGCTGGCGAGATTGATCGAGGATGCGGCCAGGGGCGCCTGATGCCGGGGTTCCCTTTTCGTCAGAATTCTCCGGGCGCAATCAGCGCCGATCGACCGCGAATCCACTCGCTTGCGCTCACGATGTCATCACAGAACGAAGTGCGTAAGGCGAAAAGCCCGCCGCTTAGCTGCAGCGGACTTCCAACCGGCTGGAGGAAGGAGAGTGTCACAACCGGCCTCCTGCCTGTTCACACTTCCGTCCTGCAGGCCAGACTATCGGCGCGATTTCATCAGGCACAGTTGGCGCAGGTCCCGATCGTAGCTGTCCTGAATGCCCAGCACATCGACACAACGCTTTTTCATCCGAGCCAATTGAGTGCCAGACAAGCCAGAGACAGCGCTGCGCACCTTGGGAGTCGTCGGGTTAACCGGGCTTGTCAGGCCGCTCGGATTGGTTCCTACCCCGACCCCGGCAGTAACGTCGTTGCCGACCCCAACACCAACTCCGATGCCCGTCCCACTGGTGCCGCCTACCGTAGCGCCTAAGCCAGCCGTGACGCCGCCGGCACCCCCCACTGTCGCCCCAGCGCCTGCGTTCACCCCATTAGAGCCGCCTACGGAAGCACCAGCCCCGGCATTAACACCTCCACTGCCGCCGACTGATGCGCTGACGCCAATTCCGGCTGCATTTGCCGACACGCACATAATCGCGATGACAGCACCAGCCGCGAAAGTTTAGCAAGTTTTCCGAAGACGCTGGCCATAACATTCTCCTGTCGTTGCTTTGAGCACCCGCAAGAAGCCATTTGCCGTTACTCAAATTAGTACGCCCCGAGGTACGGAGGGTTTCCGCGCAGAAGCATGAGCCGCAAGAGATGGTTTCTCAGCGGTTAACAATATACTCGGAGTTTTAATGTCCTCGTCGTACTACCGCTGCCAAGCCGTTGTCCTCCGATGTTGGCTTGGCGGCATGGCGGGGAGGGTTGGTGAGATTGCGAGCCTGACGAACCCAAACTGCTGCGGTCGACGGCGTGGAGATCTGGGGAATCGCCAACCTTCGAATGGCGATTCATGTTCGCCAATGCTGCGAGCCGCGCGTTGCAGGTCACCGAGCGGCGCTTGGCTTAGCCATGATGAATACGCACATTCAACTCACGTAAATTGAAATGCCAACATATTCCGGAACGGCCCATCGCGGACCCGCTCGAGAGCATCACCGTGTCGAGCGAATATGTTTATGAACCCGTTCAGCCACTGAGACAGCCTCTTCCTCTGTCACCCCGGGCAGCAGCACGAGGAACTCTTCCCCACCGTAGCGGGCAACATGATCTCGATCGCGCCTGACGTTTTCCTGGATAATGTTGGCGACCTCCACCAGACAGCGATCGCCCTCGGCATGGCCGAGGTGATCGTTCAGCTTCTTGAAGTGATCAATGTCGCACATCAGCATCGCGGCCCCGTCGAGGCAGCGTTGGTCGGTTCCCCACAGATGGTCGAGCGTTTCCGTCATCCAGCGCCGGTTGGCGATGCCTGTGAGCCGATCGGTCTTCGCCAGCAGTTCCAGCCGGTCGTTCGCTTTGGCCAATTCGGTGACCCTGCGCCGGTCGCGAAGCTCAAACAGGAAAGTCTTTTGAGCGAGAATTGTCATGATGCGCCGGGCTGCAACCGTCGCGAAGATACCGCTGGCGAAGAACAGCGTTCCATCGATCGCGCTGCCATGCTCAATGGCCGGATTCTGCACCTGAAACACGAGATACAGTCCCAGCGCCAGCGCCGCGATCGCGACCGTCCAGACCAGCGGGATGCCGAAGATGATGATGGCTGTAATGGCTACGAACAGCATGACGTTCAATTGCCGTTCATAGAACTCGCCGCCAGCGGCTACGCCGACCAAGGCTACCGACAGCAAAATCAGGAACATACCTGTAATCAGCGAACCCCCTTCGAGCCAGGAAGGGCGCGGCTTCCGCCATACGAGCACCACTGCGATGACGGCAGGGGGGATAATGGCTCCGGGCAGGAGCATGGACTGCGCGATTGCGCTTGGGAGCATCAGCATGTTGAGCGCCAGCGTCAGCACGTCCAACAAGGCCACCCAGATCATCCAGGCGCGGATGATCTTCGCCGTTTGCGACCAGACCCGTGCCCGAAACAGACGCCTGACCTCACCTTTGAGGCGGATGTCGCGCGTTCGGCGCGCCAGAAGCCGGTCAACTTCGGCACTTAAGGCAGGGTCATCCTGCGCATCGAGGTGCATGAGGTCTGACAAGTCGATAGGCCTTACGCTTCTCCTGATCCTCAACTCGAAGCCTTTCGGAGCTCCGCAAAGCGCGAGCCTGTCAAACTATCCTGAAGATTTCATTTCTAGCATGGTGTGTTTCAGGAAGCTCGGGTGGCCAGAAATCTTCCGGCCGCCATCGGGGGACCAGCTGTGGAAAGCGCAGACCCCAAAAGTTGATTGCTTTTTATCCCGCCGAGGTGGAAGAATTCGGGTGCTTGGGTTGTGGCATTTCTGTGGTGGGCGTTTCCCATTGGCGATAGGCCGCATGGTCAAACTGTGGAGTCGATTCGACAGCTCTCGCCAATGTCCAGCCCGGAGATACAAACTCGTTAAGGAAACTGTTACCGTGAAACCCTTGGGTTTTGCGGGCTCGCGCTCAGTATGCCGTGCCACAGTAAGCGCCAGCAAGGTCGGGCGACGGCTTTTTGGCTCGTCACTTTCCCGTCCATTCTCCAAAAAGGTGATTATCAGCGCAAGCTAATATGTGCTATAGTTAATCGTAGAGCCTGCAGCTAACTGGTGTCTGTCCCTTCACCCACCTCGTCTCTCCTGACGCTGCTGCGAGGCTTTGCTGAAAGAGGGCCGGTCGTTGCGCTAAGCGGCCGACCCTCTTTCTCGTCGGCCACCATGTTACTATCCTGAATTGTAGGTCCGCCGGTCGCTGTCCTCCCAAGACTTTGCGCGGTGGGCTTGAAGGGCCGGGCTGCCGGTAGACAGTCCCGACCCTCACCCTATTCACACAGATTTTTTGTTGATTTCTGTAGGCTTTGACCCAAGGATAAGCGCTTGGGTTTTAGGGGTGGAGTTGGGCTGGTGGACGTTCAGGCCGATCCTAGGCGGGCGAGCACCGCTAAAGAGCTTGTCCATGCAGCGCTCCTAAGTGCGCCGTTTGGCGAAACGGTCTCGATCAAAGAAACCATCGCTGCCGTCCGCCGAGTCGGTGCCGGACTCCGTGAGAGCGATTGCCAACTTACCGAATTCATCATGTACGAGGCCATACTGTTGGGCCGGTTCATCGCCTTCGACCTGCACGAATAAATGCGTCTCCATGAACAATCCGGTTCTTGGAACGATTCCCTCTCGATCGAGTTTCGTCCTTGAGGGTCCCGATTGGATGCCCTACTGAATGTCCATCATTAGCGCGTCTGCTCGAGCCTTCCGGCAGTTGATCACTTCGGAACACCACCGCCGAAATTTGCGCAACCAGTTGGGATTGGACGTCGAACCGACGCTGCCGACGTCTTTCACTGAATTGTTAGAGGCGCTGGACCGGCGGGACGAGAAAACAGACGACGCAAGTCGTAGGGCTGGATTGCGCCCACTGCATTTCCTCGCGAATGCGGATTGACCCGATTTTGCCGATATGGCCAAATCACACCCGTTGCAGCGGCACCCCAACGCCCCCGCGTTTAGTCCCCGGCGCTGCAAACGCCCAAGCTCTAAGCCCGGCAGCCCTGCCGGGCTTTTTTCTTTCCCTCAACTTTTAGGGAACGGAATTCCCAATTCGGAAGTTGCGCCCGCTGGGAGGCGGAGAGAGCCAGCCGGAGAGAGCCAGCCGATGTCAGACGAAAATCAGAAGACCCCGCTCGTCCAGAAGCTCATTCGAGAAACCGGCATTGCCGAGGCGCAAGCTTACGAACTTGCCCTCCTGATCGGTTTGAATTGGAACTCGCTCATGCGAGAGGCGAAGCTCATTCAGGCTAGGCTAACGGCCGAGGTCGCCCTGAACGGGCCACCTGTCGAGGATTGACGCCGTAGCGACGGAATTCCTATCGTCACGTTTTGGTGGCCGGGCTGGTGTTGAGTTGATGGCCCACAAAGCTCGACCACACACCCCTAATCTGACGATGCTCGCTGGCCGTCAGAGGAACCAAGGTCGCCTGTGCAGCTGTTTAGGACCGCGGTGGGTGCTACCGGCGTGCCTTTCGGCACCCTTTGGACGGCCATCAGCCTTCGCTGCAGAACCAGCGCTCCCCGCTGCCCGTGGAGATCGCCGTCCGGTCGTGAAACTGAGAGATGGTCTCCCTCGGTTTCGCTCGAAGACTTGAAGAACTGGTTCCGAGCTACTGCGGTGCCTAGCCCGCCCAGCTGGGAAACACGGCGGGCCAAAGACGTGAGCTGAAGCCGGAAGTGTCTCGGTTGCTCGACGCGTTACCGCCCACGCCACGAGGCGAATCATAACATCCCGCGAAGGTGACTTTGAGCGGCTAGCTATATCGCCTCTGCCGCAGCTGCGAGCAAAGCCGATCAGAACTACTCCGGTACTGCCAAGAAGACAGACAAGGATCCAATTGAACAGCTGCGATAGCACCCCGGGCGCGAAGATCGCGCCCGGGCGAATGGATTAATGTTGGGGTACTCAAATGTGACCCATTGAAGGAAAGCGGCAGCTATGAGGGAGCCCCCCACCAACTGAAGTAGTGTGACGAAGAGCGCTTTCATTTTGTCCCGCGCTTGGCTGAAGTTTTTTTCGTCGGTTTGGTGCCGACCTTTCGACCGAGCCCGCTTGACTTCGCCAGAGCGGAGCGCTGCGCAGCGTAGTTGGGTGCCACCATAGGATAGTCGCGAGCCAAGCCCCACTTCTCCCGATACTCATCGGGCGTCAGGCCGTAGTGCACGCCGATATGGCGCTTCAATGATTTGAACCTCTTTCCGTCCTCAAGGCAAATGATGTAGTCAGGAAATACAGACCGCTTCGGGTTTACCGCTGGAGTATAACTTGGCTTCTCGGGCTCAACCGGTTGTCCGACCTTCGCGAGCGACGAATTCACACTTTGGATCAGGTCAGGCAGCGAAGCGACTGGCACTGCGTTCTTGCTTACATAAGCCGAAACGATATCCGCGGTTAGGCCCATCAACACAGCCTGTGTGTTCGAAACTTCGTCTGCCACGTAATAGCTCCTGGTCATTAGGGATGGGCTTATCTAGCGAATTCACTTGGGATTGCCAGCCAGAAATAACTAAATCCGAAGCGGGCGGCGCGTCGCCTATCTTGCCGTCCCATGCTCATTCAGAATTCGATAAACCTGCATCCGCGAGCAACCCACCAACTTCGCAATTTGCGTCGGATTATGGTTCTGATCACGAAGAGCCAGCACCTGCCCTCTATCCAGGCGCCGTTTGCCGCCCTTATATACGCCTTCGCGTTTGGCCTGCTCGATGCCATCGCGCTGTCGTTCTTTGATGAACCGACGCTCCATCTGAGCGACCATACCAAGCACGGTAAGCACGATATGACCCATTTCTCCCCGCGTTGACACGTGCGGGTCGAGCACGGTCACGAACGCGCCCTTCTGCTCGCATTCGTAAATCAGGTTGAGGACGTCACGCGTGTCGCGGCCAAGCCGTCTAGGCGCGTCACCATCAATTCATCCCTGGGGCGGAGGAACTCTAGAACGGTTGCCAGTTCGGCGCGGCGGTCGCGGCTGCCGCCCGACACCTTCTCTGACCGAATGACCTCGCACCCTTCAGCTTTTAGCTTGGCGAGTTGCGTTTCGAGGTCCTGATCAACCGTGCTGACGCGAGCGTAACCAATCCGAGCCATAGCCTGTCACCTCAAGGTCGAAAGGCTCGACGCTACCCTGTCGCAAATAGTCAGTGTCAAGTGACCTCTTCGGCGATTAATACTCGCGTGTAGCTCCTTGCATCTGCACATGAACGAGGCCTGCCCGATCCGAGGCGGGCTTGTTCCCGTCCTCGCTGCTCGTCTCTCTAACGGCACCGGCTTCAACACCTCAGGCCACTTCGAATCGTTTTTAGCTACTGCTAACAATTGTGATTCCGCAGGAACTGATTTCGGCTTAGCACTCAGCTTAGAAAGAGGATTGGGCGGACGCGCGGGTCGGAGCATGACAAACCACGTAAGAAACGGCGGCGACCTATTTGAAGCCGCAATGATCACGGTCATGGCCTTGGCGGTTATCGGTATCATGCTGATCATTGCGGTGGGAATTTACTGACGTCGTTCAGCCCCGCTGTCCAATCGGCCTTGAGCGGCACCCTAGGTAGGCATCGGGGGCAAAGAAAAACAGTTTCATCTGGTCGCCCGCTTAACAAGAGCCAATCAGGCGCTTGGAATTGTGCGCAGCAAGCACCCTTTAAAAATCAACGGCATAGAGCGTAACGAATATCAAAAGGTATCGTTGAACCCGGTTTGGGGTCACGCCTCCTGGAGCCACGCTTAAGCCGATACCTCGGGCCGCGACCTCGTGCAGAGGCTTCTGGAAGAAACCGGCATTACCGAGGCAACAAGCGCGAGAGTTGGTCTCACTACTCGGCACGAATTGGTCTTCGCTCGTCCGAGAGGCCAAAGCCATCACCAACAAGCCGAGGCCGCCCAGACTGCGCTCGTAGGACATCTCGCCAAGCTCGCGCTTGGCAGCAAAGCCGCCCGCCAAAATGGAACATTAGCGCCTGATCCCGGTTCGGTACGCAACTCAACCCGGTCACCCAACTTGGCACATGTCCTTTCCCCGAACGTTTTGATCCGTAAGCTTCAGAACATCTCCCATCTGACCCAGTCAGATATAGCTATTTTAGAAGGCATTCCGCTTTCAAAGAGGGAGTGTCGTGCAAACGAGGATATTGTACGCGAGGGCGAGCGACCCACCCATTCATTTGTGGTCTTGGAAGGCTTGGTGGGATCCACCAAGCTTACCGGCGACGGCAAACGGCAGATCACGTCCTTCTTTGTTCCGGGAGATATTCCCGATCTGCACGGTATGCATCTCTCGGTTCTGGACTGCACCTTTTCATCGCTCGCGCGCGCCAGTCTGGGCTTCATGCGGCATGATGCCATGCGAGCCATCTGCGACCGACATGCCTCCATAGCCGCTATATTTTGGCGCTCGACGCTGATCGACGCAGCAATATACCGAGAATGGGTTACCAACGTTGGAAGGCGCGACGCCTATACTCGTATGGCTCACATATTGTGCGAACTGATCGTTCGCCTTCACTCGATGGGGGTTATCAAAGATCATGTAGCCAATCTCCCGGTCACGCAGGCGGCCCTTGCCGACGCGTTGGGCCTGTCAACCGTCCACGTGAACCGAGTGCTTCAGGAGCTACGACGCAATGGGCTGATATTTACCGAGGGCACCCGATTTCATGCTGTTGATTGGGCCGGGCTCGTCCGAGCCGGAGATTTTGACGCCACCTACTTGCATCAAAGGACCGCAATAACATTCTGATGGCGAGCTGGTGCGATGGCGAGATACTTCTTTGATAGCGGTGATCGCGACGTTGTCCTCAAGGATGAGGTAGGCATCGAATGCGATGGGATCGGGAGCGCGCGTCATCAGGCCATAGAAGGTCTGGTAGACCTGACGAGAGAATTCCTTAAGGACCTCAATGGCCAGGAGTTGTTCATCGAAATCCGCAACGAGCATGGAGAAAAGCTGGCAAGGTTGAGCCTATCTCTGCATGCGCAACCGAGCGCTCAATGAAGGTTACGGATTTCCGTGACTGGCGGCGGTCTTCGCCGCTTGGACGCAGACTACCCTTGATGATCGCTGACCGCCTATGTCGCCAGTAGTAAGCATATCATCGCGACGCCAAAAATTGACAGCCGGCATCACCGCAAGCAAAGCAATTCGACCGCTTGTCAATTTGGAAAGCGCTTGGATTGCTTTGCGTTCCTGTACAACCCGCGATTCATCCGGGGACGCTGACGACCGAACTGCGGGGCCACACGGAGCAGATTGCCACGCGCCACTAAAATTTGAGCGAGCCTCGCAGCGCCTGGGCCGACACTTTGCGATAGGCTATCCAACGGCAATCCTGGAGGTGGCGGAGAACAAAGCGGCGTGGAAGCTTACGTCGAAGTGAAGAAGCGCTTTCCGATTCTTATCGAGCAGCGAAATAAAGCTTGCTTGGCCGACGTCCCTTACAGCCACGGCAGCCGGAATCTTGATGGTGCCCAGCGTAGCTGAACGTCGGATAACGGAGTACCTGTCGGCACTTGGCAAATTTGTTTGACATGTGTCGGCAAGGCCGAAATAGGGATTGCCGCAGCTCTCGCGTGTGGCACGAGGGGAATGCATCTGTGGGTGAAATACTATCGGGGTAGGTGACGGGTGCCCAGCCTCGCTTCAGTTGCCGCCGCCAGGCCCGTCGCAGAATACTTGCTCCTTCAAATGGGCAGCACTTCCGAGCGCTTGACCTGGCCCAGGGCAAAGCTGCTTTCGATCGAAGCGATGTTGTCCAGCCGCGCCAGCTTGTCCTTGATGAACCGCTCATAGGCCTCGAGGTCGCGCACCACGATGCGCATCAGGTAATCGCGCTGGCCGGTCATCAGATAGCAGTCGACAACCTCCGGCCAGCGCAGCACGGCCTGCGAGAAACGGTCGAGATCGTCCTCGCGTTGCCGTTCAAGCTTAATCGACGCGAAAGCGCTGATCGGCAGACCGAGCTTCTTCTGGTCGACGACCACGGTGTAGCCCTTGATGACGCCGGCGCTCTCCAGGAGTCTGACGCGCCGCGCGCAAGGCGAGGGCGACAGACCGACGGCTTCGGCGAGGTCGTTCGAAGTCGCCTTGGCGTTCTTCTGCAGCGCGGCGATGATCTTCAGGTCGATTGCATCAAGCGCTGGATTTGGCATCGTTCCCTCGTTTGGGCGTCGTTATTGGCTGGAGCAGCCAATATGATCGATCGGTTTGCGCAAGAATAGTCACATTCGGAAGATCGACGCAGGTATCGTTGAGCCGCGATTTCACAGGAGCCGACAATGACGATCCTTTCCGAGCTTGAGCGCAAGGTCCTCTGGCTGGCCGTCTGGATGATTCATCACGCCAATCATCTTCGGGCGTCGACGGACAGCCTCAAGGTCGGCGGCCACCAGGCGTCGTCGGCGTCCGCGTCGACCTTGATGACGGCGCTCTATTTCCAGATCCTGAGGCCGCAGGACCGCGTCGCCGTCAAGCCGCATGCCAGCCCGGTATTCCATGCCATCCAATATCTGTTCGGCAAGCAGACGGTTGAGCAGCTGCAGAATTTTCGTGGCTATCGCGGCGCGCAGTCTTATCCGTCCCGAACCAAGGATATCGACGACGTCGATTTCTCGACCGGGTCGGTTGGACTGGGCGTGGCGCAGACCCTGTTCTCGTCCCTGGTCCAGGATTATGTCACGGCAAAAGGCTGGAAGACCGATCGGCCGGAAGGCCGGATGGTGGCCCTGCTCGGCGACGCCGAAATGGATGAAGGCAATATCTTCGAGGCGCTTCTCGAGGGCTGGAAGCATGGCCTGCGCAACACGTGGTGGGTCGTCGATTACAACAGGCAGAGCCTCGACGCGGTAGTGCGCGAAGGCCTGTGGCAGCGTTTCGAATCCATCTTTCGCAACTTCGGCTGGGATGTGGTGATCCTGAAACATGGGACGTTGCAACAGGCCGCCTTCGAGGAAAAGGGCGGCGAAAAGCTGCGGACCTGGATCGATGCATGCCCCAATCAGCTCTATTCCGCGCTGACCTTCCAGGGCGGCGCTGCCTGGCGCAGGCGCCTGCTGGACGATCTGGGCGATCAAGGACCGGTCAGCCGTCTGATCGAGAAGCGCAGCGACGATGAGCTTGCGGCCCTGATGGCAAATCTCGGCGGCCACGATCTGGCGAGCATCATCGATGCCTTCGAGCAAGCGCGCGGACATGATCGTCCGACCTGCTTCATCGCCTATACGATCAAGGGCTTTGGCCTGCCGCTCGCCGGCCACAAAGACAACCACGCCGGACTGATGACACCGGCGCAGGTCGACGTGCTGCGGCAAGGCATGGGAGTCCGCGAGGGCCGCGAATGGGACATTTTCGAGGGCCTTGCCTATGACGAGGCTGCGATACGATCCTTCCTCGCGTCGTCGCCTTTTGCGCAGCCAGCCCCGCGTCGTCACAAAGCCCCAGCTGTTCCGGTGCCAGCGCGCATCGGCTTCGGCGCTCAGCCGGCCATGTCGACACAACAAGGTTTCGGGCTTTTGATGCACGAGATCGCAAAATCGGACAGCGAGTTTGCGAGCCATGTCGTCACGACATCCCCCGACGTCACCGTCTCGACCAATCTCGGCGCCTGGGTAAACAAACGGGGTCTGTTCGCGCGCGGCGACCAGGCGGACATTTTCCGCCAGGAGCGCATTCCCTCCACCTTCAACTGGACGTTTGCGCCGTCGGGACAGCATATCGAACTGGGCATCTCGGAGATGAACCTTTTCACCATGCTTTCGGCGCTCGGGTTATCGCACTCGCTCCACGGCGAGCGACTGCTTCCGGTCGGCACGCTCTATGATCCCTTCATCGAGCGCGGCCTCGACGCGCTCAACTATGCCTGTTACCAGGACGCCCGCTTTATCCTGGCGGCGACGCCCTCCGGTGTGACGCTGGCTCCAGAAGGCGGAGCGCATCAATCGATCGCCACGCCGCTGATCGGCATGGCGCAGGACGGTCTGGCGACGTTCGAGCCTGCCTATGTCGATGAACTGGCAATCATCCTGCGTTGGGCATTCGACTACATGCAGCGTACCGGCGAAGCCGAGCCTGACGACCATACCTGGCTGCGAGATCAGACCGGAGGTTCGGTCTACTTGAGGCTCTCGACGCGCTTGATCGAGCAGCCGACACGCCCGATGGAAAGTAAGCTGGCGCGCGACATCGTCGATGGCGCCTACTGGCTGCGCCCGCCCGGGCCAAACGCCGACCTGGTGATAGCTTATTCCGGCGCAGTCGGGCCGGAAGCGATACAGGCGCTGGGATTGATGGCCGGCGATCGGCGCGATGTCGGGCTTCTGGCCGTGACCTCGGCCGATCGGCTGAACGCCGGCTGGTCAGCCGCGGCCCGGGCGCGCCAGTACGGCCATCCACGCGCTTCAAGTCATGTCGAGCGCCTTTTTGCCGGTCTTCCGGCGTCCTGCGCCATCGTGACAGTGCTGGACGGGCACCCCGCGACGCTCGCCTGGCTGGGGTCGGTCCATGGGCACCGCACACGCGCTTTGGGCATCGAGCATTTCGGCCAGACTGGTACGATCGCCGATCTCTACCGGCATTACGGGATCGATGCGCAAGGTATCATGGCTGCAGCGCAAGCGGTTTCGGTTGGCCGGCCGCTGAGGCACCTCGGCTCCGCCGCCTGACCATCGATCCCCCGCCTCCCGGCCGGCTCGTTCGACAGGAAGCCGTCAATGCCGGAATTCATTGAGAGCGGGCCTGACCCGTCAGCGCCATCTTCCTCCGCTGCGAGAAAGCGCGGGGGAGATGAAAATGGCTGGCGCCGGCAATCTTGTGAGCCGTGAAACGCTGCGGTCTGCGATCGGGACGGGGGCGGCGATTGCGCATCACGGCGAGCTCATCCAGGGCGTCTTCAAGGATGATGGCGGGCGCCTTCATCGCGGGCTGGTCACGCTGCCGATCGTCGCTTTGAGGTCCGAGGCGACCTTTGCCAGAACCGACGGCGATGCGGTCATTGTCCACCCCGATCATAAGATCAAGGCTTCGGCAGCCGCGCGGCTCACACTCGATTTCTTGAATGTGACCGGTGGTGGCGTGCTGACACTTCAAAGCTCGATTCCCGTGGGGCACGGCTACGGCTCATCGACCGCGGACGTCGTCGCTTCCATTCGCTCTGTCGCCGCAGCCCTCGAGGTCCAGTTGCGGCCCTCGAGCATCGGGCGTCTCGCCGTTGCCGCCGAGCGCGCCAGCGACGCGATCGCATTCGATGAGCATGCGGTCCTGTTCGCGCAACGCGAGGGCACGGTGATCGACAATTTCGGCGGCTCGCTGCCGCCGCTGCTACTGGTCGGGTTCAAGGCGAATGGCGGCGTCCCGGTCGACACATTGCAGCTGCCGCCGGCGCGCTACGACAGTGCCGAAATCCAGGAATTCGGCGTGCTTCGGGCGCTGGTGGCGCGCGCGGTTTACCGTCAGGACCCAAATCTTCTCGGACGCGCCGCCTCGGCCAGCGCCGTGATCAGTCAACGGCACTTGCCGAAACAACGGTTCGACGAGATCGCCGAAATCGCCAGGCGAGCCGGGGCCTGCGGGGTGCAAGTCGCCCATAGCGGCTCGTTGTTTGGTCTGATTTTCGATCTTTTCGCATCGAACCTGAAGCGACGGGCAGCTTTGACCGCACAACAGATAAGACGCGCCGGCTTCAAGGACGTCGAGGTCCATCTAGTCAATGCGGAGGGCTGGACATGGTGACCCTCGCAGTCGACTATTTCAGGGACCTTGAGACCCCACGCCTTGCTCGCCTGGCGCCAAATCTGGTGGCGGCGGCTTTTCCGTTGATGAAGCTGATGCCGGCCCGCTACATTCTGGATCGGGCTGCGTCGAATGGCGAATTGAAGGCAGGCTCCCACATCGTCGAGACGACGTCCGGCACGTTCGGCATGGCGGTGGCGCTGCTCGCGGCGGCGCGTGGCTATCGCCTTACCCTCGTCACCGCTTCGACGCTTATCGATGCCAAATACAAAGCCCGGCTGGAGCGCATCGGCGCCACGGTCATAGCGCTCGACGATCCACGCGGCGACGGCAATCAGCCTGGTCGGCTCGAGCGCCTGCAGGAAATCCTGGCCACGGAGCCGGACGGCTTCTGGACCCGCCAATACGACAGTCCGGGGAACTGGCTTGCCTACGCGCGGCTGGCTGAACTTTTCATCCGGGCAATGGGAAAGGTCGATTGTCTGGTCGGCTGCGTCGGGACGGGCGGTTCGCTATGCGGCACCGCGTCCTTTCTGCGAACGGTCTTTCCCCATCTGACGGTGTTTGCCGTCGATACCCATTGCAGCATTCTGTTCGGGCAGCCCGTCGGCAAACGCATGCTGCGGGGCCTGGGCAACAGCGTTCTGCCGAAAAACGTCAGGCATGAGCTTGTCGACGAGATTCATTGGGTCGGCGCCTATCCGGCGTATCTGAGCGCGCACCGTTTGCTGCGCGAGCATGGCATCTTCATGGGGCCGACCAGCGGCGCCGCCGCGTCGGTGGCGCGATGGGTTGCAACGACCCTTCCGGACGCACAGGTCGCGGTCATCATGCCTGACGAAGGCCATCGCCATGCCGAGACCGTCTACAATGACGACTGGCTTGCGACCCTGCCTGGCTGGCCCTGCAAGGAACCGTCTGAGCCGAGGACGCTGACGACAATCGCACCGGCGGCAGAGACGCAATGGACGCGCTTTCTTTGGCTGCGGCGCAGTCTCGACGATGTGCTCAAAACCCAGGCAGCAAGTGCAGTGCCCTCGGCTATCGGTGCGGTGGAGAATCTATGAGGCGAGATCCAACCCGCTTTTGTCGAGCCAGCGCCAGGCGTCTTGGGTCGTCCGGAAGATTCGATCGTGTCCGTTCGATTCAGTGGACCGATCGAGGTCCTTGAGACCGCTGGCGGTCACAACAGCCACGACGCGGTCGGTGGCTGCGATGATCCCTTGGTCCTTCAACGTCGATATGGCGATCAGCGGCGTAACCGATGCCAGTTCGGCAAAGATTCCTTCGTCGCGCGCAAGGCGTTCCTGCATCGCGATCAGGTCATGATTGTCGACGGGGACCGCGTGCCCGCCGGATTCGCGCAGAGCCTTCAAAGCCTGGAACGTGCTGCGCGGCGTGCCGATCGATACGGCAAGACTGTCGAAGAGCATCTTGCGCTCACTCAAGGCATCGGCACCGCTGGCAAGGGCGTCCGCCAACGACCCGTGCACCTCCGCGGCGACGAGACGGGGCAGCTGCGTGATGGTCCTTTGGGCGTACAACTCGCAAAAACCCGCCCACAGGCCGGACAACGCATCGCCATAGCAGACCGGCAGGACGCACCAGTCCGGCGCCGCGCCATCCGATTGCTCGACGATCTCGTAGGCGATCGTCTTGTAGCCCTCGATGCCGAGCGGATGGCTGCCGACGACCGGACCGTGATAGGGCGAGGCGATGAACCAGTCATAGCGGGCAGCCGCCTGTTCCAGCAGCGACCATCGGTCCATTTTGTTGACCAAGGGCAGCACCGTCGCGCCATATTTTCGGATCTGCGCCAGCATCGCGCCGGCCGACCCGGCGAAAGTAGTGACAACGCACTTCAGCCCGGCTCTGGAAGCGTAGGCCGCCAGCGAGGCGCCGGCGTTGCCAGAAGACGCGGTCGCAACGGTCTTCGCGCCACGTGCGCGCGCCACGCTGACCGCGACGGTCGAGAAGCGGTCCTTATGCGACCAGGTCGGGTTCCGGCCTTCGTCCTTGATTGCGAGGTTGGGCACGCCGAGAAGCGCGCCGATGCGAGGCGCGGCAAGCAACGGTGTCAAACCCTCGCCAAGGCTCACTGCATCCGCGGCTGTGCAAGGCAGCATATGCGCAAAACGCCATAGCGAGCGCGAGGCGGTGGCGCCGTCCAGAGGATGAGGGGGAGGATCCGAATAAACCGGCCGAAGATTTGCGGGTGCGGTCTCCTGACACCGCGCGCACCCTTTGGAGTCGATGGTGATATCGGCGGGGTAGGCGGCACCGCATCGGATGCAGACGAATTCCAGAACCCGGCTTTCTTCCCTTCCGGGTCGGCTAATGTCGCCTGAGGAATGCACGGAACTGTTGTGCGCGAGGTCGCGAAACGGCCGGCTCGGCATGGCTATTCCTGTGTCAGGAAACGATGAATTCGCTGGTTGTTTCAAACAGCCAACAGCACCGCTGTCAATGCGGAATGTGCACTATAGTGTGTCGCACCATAGTGCGCGTCGTAGCATCCGTTGTTTGATGAAACTTCGCGGCGTTTTTGGTTTGAACGTGCAGCGGCTACGGAGAGAAAGAAAACTGTCTCAGGAGCAGTTGTCTTTCGTTTCGGGCCGCACGCGAGCCTATATCAGCAGCGTCGAGGCCGGTCGGCGAAACGCCACGCTGGATACAGTCGAGATCCTGGCGAAGGCTTTGGATGTGGAGCCGCAAGAGTTGATCGCGGCCGTTCCATCGAATCGGCGAGCAGTCCGCGGGACAAAGCAGACGACCCCGAAGTCAGCGGAATGAAGCGCGGTCTGTTCAGCCAGCATTGATACGGCTTTCAGGCTCTTTATCTTTGTGCCAGCTAATTGACTCCTGAAGTGTACATTCGGCGCAAGTCCCATTGAATATATCGCATCTGTGACCGTAAGTTTCTGGCCGGGACGGGGCCTGACTCTTGTCGAGGTCTGCCGATGGAGATCGATAGTCTTGTCGGGTTGTTTGCAGCGATCTCAAGGATCGATGCCGCGTGCTCGGTGGATGGTATCCTCCAAGAGTTCCGCTCTGCCATCGAGCGTTATGGCCTGCGTTATTTTCTGATCACCGGCCTGCCGGTGCCGCACGACACCGACTGGAAGCGAGAGATCCTGGTCGATGGTTGGCCGCCCGAATGGTATCTTCGCTACATGTCAGAGGATTACTTTTCGCATGATCCCTGCGTCGCGCAGTGCCGGCATTCGTCGAAGCCGTTCCTGTGGGAGGAACTGCCGCCGGCAAAGCTTGTTGCGCGCGCAAAGCTGGTGATGGACGAAGCGGCGGATTTCGGAATGGGCCAAGGCCTCTGTGTTCCCGTCCACGTGCCGCTGGCGGGCCCAGGCGTCGTCACGGCAGCGGGCGATCGCATTGAAATAGCGCCGAGCGTCGTGCCGTTCATCGAGACGCTTTGCGTGCATACGTTCCGACGCCTGTCAGGGCTGGAAGAATCCGGCCAGTCCGTTGAGGCCGCGCCCTTGACGCCGCGCGAGCGCGAACTCCTGGAGTGGAGCGCCGAAGGCAAGTCGAACGAAGACATCGCCTGCATCCTGGGCGTCACAAGGAACACGGTTGAGAGCCATCAGCGCAACATTCGAGGCAAGCTCGATGCAGCCAACGTCTCGCATGCCATCGTCAAAGCTCTGCGGCGACAGGAAATCCAGATTTAGCAATACCTGAATACCATCATACGGGCATGAAGCGTGTTTTCCTACGACCTCCACTTTTGGAGGCGTCATGGTCCGTATTCATCTGGTCACCTGGGAAAACAGGAAGCAGTATAGAAAAGTGCTGGAGCGCTATTTTCGCATCCGGTACGACATTTACGTCAAGCATAGACGATGGCGCGCCGTCGCCCGGCCCATCAACATCGAGATCGACGCCTTCGACAACGAGCATGCGCTTTATGTTCTGGCGCTCGACACCAACGGCAAGATCGTCGGCGGCTCGCGTCTTGTTCCGACGCTGGAGCCGCATCTCATGAGCGAGGTCTTCCCAGTTCTCGCCGGCGGCACGCCTCCGAGAGCGGCTGAAATTTTCGAATGGACGCGTTTTTTTGTCGTCCCATCGCTTCGCACGCACGGAGCGTCATCGCCGATCGCCGGCTTTGTTCTGTGCGGCCTTCTTGAGACGGCGCAAAGTCTGGGGATTCGACAGATCAGCGTGGTATGCGAAACATTCTGGCCGAAACGCCTGCGTGCGCTTGGCTGGACGCTTTTCGAACTCGGCAATGCTCTCGAGCATCCGGATGGCGACATCATCGCGCTGCTGATCGATGTCACGCCTGAGGCTATTGAGCAGACGCGCCGCGCTTATGGCATCAGCGGCGTCATACTTGCGGATAAAATCTAGGCTGATTGCACCGGCAGCTGAAGGCTTGCCCGCCAGGGGATATTGTCATCGCGCCCAATTGCGCGGTAGTCAGCGCTATGATGCACCGCATTGGGTTGATGGACTCATGACGCCGCTGGTCCTGATCTCTTCGAAGGACCCGGATTTCTTTCTGGTTTTCGGGCACATCCTTTCCGCAGCCGGCTTCGAAACCCGCCTGATCACGGCTGACAAGGAGGTTGCGCGGACCATTAAGGCCGAAACGCCGCTTGCCGTTATCCTGGACTGTCATCCGGGCGACCGCGCAATCGCCAAGCAATGCCTGTCGCTGAAGTCGTCCGAGGCGACAAGAGCAACGCCCCTTGCAGGTTTGGTCGCGCCTCGTTCCGGCAAACTGCACCTGGACCTTATCAAGGCGGGCGTCGACGAGATATTTTCGCGACCGTTCGCGCCCGAGCAGCTTTTGACCTGGCTGCATGGCAAAGCAGGTGTCGCGAAGCTCTCGCGCGAAACCAAGACAGGCGATCTGGTGCAGGGCGATTTCCGCTTGGACCGACAGACCCACCGGACCTTCTTCAAGCAAAAAGAAATCGTTATGCCGCCGATCGAATTCAAGCTTTTGCGCAGCCTTCTGGCGCAACCTGGCAAGGTCTTCAGCCGGGAGGAACTGGTCGCGACCGCATGGCCTGAGCACGCCGCCGCAACCGACATAAGGGGTGTTGACGTTCATATTGCCAGGTTGCGCAAAAGGCTTCGGGCATCTGTGGGAAGCGATGTGATCCGGACCGTCCGCTCTGCTGGTTATGCGTTCGCGCCGGACTGGTAGTCCGCGCGGCGATTCCGGCGCCGATCCAGTTGTCATGTTGCCGATCGCGCCGCGGTTGCATGCGTGACGTTCACCAGGTGTCGGCTCTCAATGGCTCAGGATGGTGTCCAGGAACAGCCTGGCGCGCGGGTGAGCGGCTCCAGAGAAGAAATCACTGGAAGACGCGTGCTCGACGATGCTGCCTTGGTCCATGAAAACGATCTCATCCGCGACTTCGCGGGCAAATCCCATTTCGTGCGTCACGCAGATCATCGTCACGCCGGTTTTCGCGAGCGCGATCATGACGTCGAGCACTTCCTTGATCATTTCCGGGTCGAGCGCGGAGGTGGGTTCATCGAACAGCATGATACGGGGATCTAGGCACAGAGCGCGCGCGATCGCCGCCCGCTGTTGTTGGCCGCCCGACAGCTGGGCCGGATAGGCGCGCGCCTTTTCGGGGATGTGCACCGCCGTCAGATGCCGCATGGCGATCTCTTCGGCCTCATGCGCCGACTTCAAGAAGACCCGGCGCAGCGCCAGCGTGCAGTTGGCAAGCACGGTGAGGTGAGGGAAGAGATTGAAGCTTTGGAACACCATGCCTGTCAGGCGGCGCGCCATCGCGGCATCGCGATCGCTTTTTCCCAGACTTCTGCCTTCAAACTCTATCGTCCCCTTTTGGAAACGTTCAAGACCGTTGATGCAGCGTATCAATGTCGACTTGCCGGACCCGGAGGGTCCGCACACGACGACGCGCGCACCCGGCCGTAAGCTCAGATCGATGTCTTTCAAAACGTGCAGGGCACCGAACCACTTGTTCAGACCGTCGATCCGCACGAGCGGGGAGGATTGAAGCGTCGAGGTCGCAGGCGCGCGTCGGTCGAGCATCAGCGGCGCCCGCTCGCAAGCAGGAGCTTCTCCATGCGCTTCACCCCATAAGAAACGATCAGCGCCAGGGCGAGAAACAGAACGCCGGCGACGGTCAGCGGCTCCGCGTAGCGATAGGTCTCGGAAGCGATATCGAAGGCGCGCCCGAGCATTTCGGGCACGGCCAGGATCGCGAGATAAGGCGTCGCCTTAAGAATGGAAACCAGGTAGTTGCCCAGGGGCGCGGCGATGTTGCGCAGCATTTGCGGTGCGATGACGAAGATGACGGTGTCGCGGCGGGTGAGCGACAAGGCTCTCGCTGCTTCCTGCTGGCCCCTCGGAATAGCGTCGATGCCCGCCTTGAACACCTCCGCCAGATAACCGCTGTAGTACAGGCTTAGCCCCAATATGCCCACCGTCATGGCGCCAAGCCGGATCCCGTAGAAGGGCAGGACGAAATACAGGAAATAGAGCCAGGCCAAGACCGGCGTCGAGCGGATGAAGTCGATCAGGAAGCGCATGGCGAGGCCGGGCGCACCGCCCCCGCGGCGCATCATTTCGAAAGTGAAGCCAAGCGCCGACGCACCGAGGCAACTCAAGACCGTGGCGAGCAGGGTAGTCCCGATCGCACCGATTATGATCGGGATGGTCGAGAGCGCGAAATCGAGGTTAAATCCCACGAGGCGCTCCTCTTTCGGGATTGACCCGCGCCTCGAGCCAGCGGCCGGCGAGCGCGATTGGATAGCAGACGACGAAGAAGGCCAGCAGCAACGCCGAATAGATCGCGACCGGGTCGTATTCGGTCTGCGAGACTTCTTTGGCGCGGAAGGTCATGTCCGTCAGAGTGACCAAAGAGACAAGGGAAGTCGCCTTCACCAGCTGAATAAGGTTGTTGACGAATGTGGGACTCATGGCGACCAACGCCTGGGGCAGCTCGATCAGAAGCAGGATCGCGGGGCGAGAGAGGCCGAGCGCCATTCCAGCCTCGCGTTGGCCGGCAGGAAGAGATTGGAGCCCGGCGCGCACCGCTTGGCTGGCATAGCCGCCGCTATTGAGGCCGAGCACCAATGCACTGACGGTCATCGCCGATAGGGTGACCCCCATGACCGGCAGAACGTAGTAGAAGACGAAGAGCAGGACGACGACCGCCGAACTGCGCCAGAATTCGATGACTGCCGTGACCAGAAAGCGCGTCAAGCCAGTGGTCAGAAACTGCGCGACGCCGAAAACAAGCGCGAAGGGCACCGCGAAGACCAAGCCATAGGCGGTGACCGCTGCCGTTATGCGCAGCCCTTGCAGGATCCCAAGCCAGATGTCGAGCATGCTCATGAGGCTTCGCCGCCCCTTGCCGCGAAGGGGCGCGGCGAAACGAGCGTCGGGGCGTTTCGAGCATGTTTTGAAACGCCTGATTGGCGCCGCGACACCGAGCCCTCGGGACCGAACCGCATGACAATCCTCCGCGCCGTGGAAAGGGCGATCGCCGCCACTGCCAGGCCATTTCATAAACCCGGCGGGAGTCATATGTCAATAAACATGTACGTACCATTGCGCGCGTTCACATTCTGCCGATGTTGGAACGCCGCGATACGCTGGCCTTAAAGCTTCCTGAGCTCGGCGCCGCCGTTCGCCGGTTTTTACTCGCTGCGCTACGACGGCGGTCGAAAGCTGTTGAATCGGGCTGCTTCAGGCCTCTTTTGCTTATCCCGACCGGGAACTGCTCGATGAGTTCCCGCACCAAACGGGGACAGCATGGCTATCTTGCACAACGATACCGAAGGACGCGCGCGCAGCTCGCGTATGCTGCGCACCGCGCTCGGGCCCGCCATCGCCCGTTTCCTGGACGACCCCGCGATCATTGAGGTCATGCTGAACCCGGATGGCCGGATCTGGGTCGATCGGCTTTCGGAAGGTTTGGCCGATACGGGCGAAATGCTGGCGCCTGCCGCTGGCGAGCGGATCGTGCGGCTTGTCGCCCATCATGTCGGTGCCGAGGTCCATTCCCGTTCCCCGCGCGTCTCGGCCGAGTTGCCGCAAACCGGTGAGCGTTTCGAAGGCCTGCTGCCGCCTGTGGTCGCCGCGCCGGCCTTCGCCATCCGCAAGCCCGCGGTCGCCGTCTTCACGCTCGATGACTATGTCGCGGCGGGCATCATGACGTCTTGTCACGCCGCTGTTTTGCGCGGCGCGGTTGCTGGCCGCGCAAACATCCTCGTTGCCGGCGGCACGTCGACCGGCAAGACGACCCTGACCAACGCGCTGCTTGCCGAAGTGGCGAAAGGGACGGACCGGGTCGTCATCATCGAAGACACCCGCGAACTGCAATGCGCGGCCCCCAACCTCGTCGCGATGCGCACCAAGGATGGCGTTGCCACGCTTTCCGACCTGGTTCGTTCCTCGCTGCGCCTGCGGCCCGATCGCATTCCGATCGGCGAGGTGCGCGGCGCCGAGGCGCTGGACCTCTTGAAGGCGTGGGGCACCGGGCATCCCGGTGGCATCGGCACCCTTCATGCGGGCTCCGGTATTGGCGCTCTGCGCCGACTTGAGCAGCTGATCCAGGAGGCCGTCGTCACTGTCCCGCGTGCGCTGATCGCCGACACGATCGGCCTTGTCGCCGTGCTCTCCGGACGCGGCGCCGCGCGACGGCTTGTCGAACTGGTCAGGGTCGAGGGTCTGGGCCCCGATGGCGACTATCGCATCGCTGAAGCCACACCGATCAACACAGGAGACATTTCATGATCCGCCTGCTTTCGCGCTGCCAAGCCAGCCTGGCCGCGGCCAGCGCCGCCATTGCCTTCAATCTCATGCTCGCGCCGGTCGCCCTTGCGTCGGGCTCCTCGATGCCGTGGGAACAGCCGCTCGAGAAGATCCTGCAGTCGGTCGAAGGACCGGTATCCAAGATCATCGCCGTCATCATCATCATCGTCACCGGTCTGACGCTGGCCTTCGGCGACAGTTCGGGTGGCTTCAGGCGGCTGATCCAGATCGTTTTCGGCCTTTCGATCGCCTTCGCGGCGTCGAGCTTTTTCCTTTCGTTCTTCTCTTTCGGCGGCGGAGCGTTGATCTGATGACGACCGCTTTCGAACAGCTCGGCGCTGTGCCGGGGTGGACGGTGCCGGTGCACCGGGCGCTCACCGAGCAGATCCTGCTCGGGGGCGCGCCGCGTGCAATCGCGATCCTGAATGGCACGCTGGCGGGCGCTGTCGGTCTTGGGCTGCGGCTCTGGCTGGTCGGTCTTCTCATTTGGGCAATCGGACATTTTACGGCGGTATGGGCTGCCAGGCGCGATCCGCTTTTTTTCGAAGTCGGCCGCCGGCACCTGCGGCTGCCCGGACATCTGTCGGTTTGAGGGCACTGCCATGATGAGGCTTGCCGAATACCGCCGGACTGCTGCTCGCCTTGCCGACTTTCTGCCTTGGGCGGCACTCGTTGCCCCCGGGGTCGTGCTTAACAAGGACGGCAGCTTTCAGCGCACCGCGAGATTTCGCGGACCCGATCTCGACTCCGCCGTAGCGGCGGAACTTGTCGCGGTGGCAGCGCGCATCAACAATGCCCTTCGTCGTCTCGGCTCGGGCTGGAGCATCTTCGTCGAAGCGCAGCGCCACGAAGCGGCGTCGTACCCGGAAACCCAGTTTCCCAATGCGGCCTCCGGCCTGCTCGATGCCGAGCGCAAAGCCGACTTTGACGAGGAGGGGGTTCATTTCGTATCGAGCTACTTTCTCACATTCCTGCTCCTGCCGCCGCCCGAAGACGCCACGCGCGCCGAGGGCTGGCTTTATGAGGGTCGCGACCAGTCGCGCGCGGATCCTGGCGAGATCGTCCGCGCCTTTGTCGACCGGACTGAGCGTGTGCTCTCTCTGCTCGACGGCTTCATGCCTGAATGCCACTGGCTCGACGACGGCCAAACGCTCACCTACCTGCATTCGACCATCTCGACCAAGCGTCATTCGGTGCGCGTCCCCGAGATCCCGATCTATCTCGATGCGCTGCTGGCCGACGAGCCGCTCGCCGGCGGGCTCGAACCGCGGCTTGGCGACAAGCATCTCCGCGTGCTTACCATCCTCGGCTTCCCGACCGCCACCACACCTGGCCTGCTTGACGACCTCAACAGCCTGGCCTTCCCGTACCGCTGGTCGACCCGCGCGATCCTGCTCGATAAGGTCGAGGCTGTCCGCCTTCTGACCCGGATACGGCGGCAATGGTTCGCCAAGCGCAAGAGCATCGCCTCGATCCTGAAGGAGGTGATGACCAACGAGGCATCGGCACTCCTCGACACCGACGCCGCCAACAAGGCGGCTGATGCCGACACCGCATTGCAGGAGCTCGGCGCCGACATGGCGGGCATAGCCTATGTCACCGCGACCGTCGCCATATGGGATAGCGACCCGCGCGTGGCCGACGAGAAACTGCGGCTCGTCGAGAAGGTCATCCAGGGCCGCGACTTCACGGCCATTGTCGAGACCGTCAACGCCGTTGATGCCTGGCTCGGCTCGTTGCCCGGGCATGCCTATGCCAATGTCCGCCAGCCGCCCATCTCGACGCTCAATCTCGCCCACATGATCCCCCTCTCTGCCGTGTGGGCGGGGCCGGAACGGGACGAGCATCTGGTCGGTCCTCCCTTGCTTTACGGCAAGACCGAAGGCTCGACCCCGTTCCGGTTGGTTCTTCATGTCGGCGATGTCGGTCACACGCTGGTCGTAGGCCCGACCGGCGCCGGCAAATCGGTGCTGCTGGCGGCGATGGCGCTGCAATTCTGCCGCTACCGCAATGCTCAGATCTTCGCTTTCGATTTCGGCGGCTCGATCCGCGCGGCGACGCTCGCCATGGGTGGCGACTGGCACGATCTCGGCGGTCATCTCACCGAAGGCCTGGACGCGTCCGTTTCGCTGCAGCCGCTCGCCCGCATTCACGAAACCTACGAGCGCGCCTGGGCGGCTGACTGGATCGTCGCGATCCTGACGCGCGAGGGCATCCAGATCACGCCGGAGGCGAAGGAGCATATCTGGGCGGCGCTGACCTCGCTCGCCTCGGCGCCGGTCGAGGAGCGTACCATCACCGGGCTCAGCGTGCTTCTGCAGGCCAACGACCTGAAACAGGCGCTTCGTCCCTATTGTGTCGGTGGCCCGAACGGCCGGCTGCTCGACGCAGAGGCCGAACACCTCGGCCAGGCATCCGTGCAGGCGTTCGAAATCGAAGGTCTGGTGGGCACGCAGGCCGCGCCGGCCGTCCTGTCCTATCTGTTTCATCGCATCGGCGACCGCCTCGACGGTCGTCCGACCCTGCTCATCATCGACGAAGGCTGGCTTGCCCTCGACGATGACGCGTTCGCCGGGCAGTTGCGCGAATGGCTGAAGACGCTCCGCAAGAAGAATGCCAGCGTCGTCTTCGCCACCCAGTCGCTATCCGACATCGACAATTCGGCTATCGCGCCGGCGATCGTCGAAAGCTGTCCAACCCGGCTGCTGTTGCCCAATGAACGCGCGATCGAGCCGCAAATTACCGCCATATATCGCCGCTTCGGCCTGAACGACCGCCAGATCGAGATCCTGGCCAGAGCCACACCCAAGCGTGATTATTACTGCCAATCCCGTCGCGGCAACCGTCTCTTCGAGCTCGGCCTGTCCGAGGTCGGGATTGCGCTTTGCGCCGCGTCCTCCAAGAGCGATCAGGCCCTGATCGGCAGCATCATTGCCGAGCATGGCCGCGACGGCTTCCTGTCGGCCTGGCTGCGTGCCCGCGACGTCGGCTGGGCCGCCGACCTCATTCCCGACCTCACCGTTCCCGAACCTGAAAAGGATCCCAGACCATGACTGTTCATCAAAGCCGCCGCCGTGTCCTTCTTCTGGTCGCGGCGACGCTCGCCACGCCGGTCGCGATCTCGCCGATGGTGACTGCGCCAGCGCATGCCTTCATCGTGTTTGATCCATCGAACTATTCGCAGAATGTCCTGACGGCCGCGCGCTCGCTGCAGCAGATCACGAACCAGATCACCTCACTTCAGAACCAGGCCCAGATGCTGATCAACCAGGCGCGCAACCTGGCGAGCCTGCCTTTGTCCTCGCTGCAGCAACTGCAACAGTCGGTGCAGCGCACGCAACAGCTTCTCGGTGAAGCACAGAACATCGCCTTCGACGTCCAGCAGATCGACAAGGCATTTCAGCAGCAATACAGCAGCGCCTCGCTTTCTGCTTCCGACCAGCAACTCGTCGCGGATGCGCGCTCGCGCTGGCAAAACACAGTGGGCGGCCTCCAGGACGCAATGCGCGTCCAGGCGGGTGTCGTCTCAAACATCGACACCGGCCGCGCGCAGATGTCGGCGTTGGTCGGCGCCAGCCAATCGGCGACCGGTGCGCTGCAGGCGACGCAAGCTGGCAACCAGTTGCTTGCGCTTCAGGGGCAGCAGCTTGCGGACCTGACAGCCTTGGTCGCCGCCAATGGTCGCGCCCAGGCGCTGACCGAAGCCGAACGTGCCGCGGCGGTCGATCAGGGTCGCGAGCAACGCCGACGCTTCCTGGCGGCTGGATCCGGCTACCAGGCAGGCTCCGTCCAGATGTTCAACCGCTGAGGTCGATCGCCATGGACGGCAAAACCTTCGCTCGCGTCGTGGCGGTCGTCTTCGTCGCCGTCGCCATGGCGGCGACGGCGCTCGAGATGAGCCGGAAGGAAGACAAGCCGGCGGGGGAGGGGCTGCACACACCGGTGGCTTCTGGGCCTAATCCGCTTCGCGATGGCCTGCGCCGCTGCCAGGTCCTCGGCGAGGCTGCTTTGCGTGACGATGGATGCGCGCGGCTGTGGGCCGAACAGCGTGACCGATTTCTCGGTCTCGAAAAGCCGTCGGGGCGTTCGACAAGCGAGCCCGCCGCTTCGCGCTCGCCAGATCCTGCCCTGCACGAGGCCCGCTAAAATGGGCAATACCGGCGTTATCGACCAATTCCTGGCCACCTTCACCCGCTATATCGACAGCGGCTTCGGCCTGCTCGGCGGCGAGGTCGCCTTCGTTGCCACCACGCTGATTGTCATCGACGTGACGCTTGCCGCGCTTTTCTGGAGCTGGGGCGCCGATGACGACATCCTTGCGCGGCTCGTCAAGAAGACGCTCTTCGTCGGTGTCTTCGCCTATCTGATTTCCAACTGGAACGGTCTCGCCCGGATCGTTTTCGAGAGTTTCTCCGGTCTTGGACTCAAGGCGAGTGGAACCGGCTTTTCGGCACAGGACCTGCTGCACCCCGGCAAGGTGGCGCAAACCGGTCTCGACGCCGGACGACCATTGCTTGAGGCGATCTCCGGCTTGATGGGCTACATCTCCTTCTTTGAAAACTTCATCCAGATCGCTTGCCTGCTCTTTGCCTGGGCGCTCGTCCTACTCGCCTTCTTCATCCTGGCGGTGCAGCTCTTTGTGACGCTGATCGAGTTCAAGCTGGCGACGCTGGCAGGCTTCGTGCTGATCCCCTTCGGCCTCTTCGGCAAGACGGCCTTCATGGCCGAACGCGTTCTCGGCAACGTCATCTCGTCCGGCATCAAGGTTCTGGTGCTTGCCGTCGTCATCGGCATCGGATCCACGCTCTTTGGCGAATTCACTCAAGGCTTCGGCGGCGAGAACCCCACCATCGATCAAGCGATGGCCATCGTGCTGGCGGCGCTGTCGCTGCTTGGCCTCGGAATCTTCGGTCCGGCATCGCGAACGGCCTCGTCGCGGGTGGGCCGCAGCTCGGCGCCGGTGCGGCCGTCGGGACTGGCCTTGCCGCGGGCGGCACCGCAGTTGCAGGCTACGGAGCAGCCAGTCTCGCGGCGCGAGGCGCGACAGCCGCATTCGCGGGAGCGGCGTCAACCGCGCGTGGCGGGGCGTCACTCGCTGGGGGCGGTTCGGCCGCCTATACGCTCGGCGCCGCCGGCCAGTCGGGCGTGGCAGGCGTCGCCTCCGGCTTGGGCGGCATTGCGCGCGCTGGCGCTTCGGCGGCAGCCTCTCCGCTCAAGCGCGCCGCCGCAAGCACCGGTCAATTGCTCAAGTCAAACTTTGCCTCTGGCGCCGGTTCGGCCACTGAAATCACCGGCGGTTCGTCGACCATGGGAACGCTTGGCGGCGCCGCTGCGCCAACGGCGGCGGACGCATCCAGCGCGGGCAAGCCATCCAGCGCTCAAGGGCAGCCCGAATGGGCCAGACGTCTGCATCGCTCCCAACGCCTCGCCCACGGCGCCCAGACCGCCGCCCACGCGGTGCGCGCCGGTGACAGCCATGGCGGCGGAGCCTCGATTTCTCTTTCTGAAGGCAAATGACGAAATGAACATCTTTAGGCGCCCCGCCGTCCACTACGGCAAGAGTCCTCGACCGGAAACACCCTATCAGAAGGCGCAGCAGATCTGGGATGAACGCATCGGCTCCGCACGCGTGCAGGCACGCAACTGGCGCGCCATGGCGTTCGGGTCCCTGATCCTGTCGGCGGGACTCGCCACTTCACTGGTCTGGCAGTCGGGCCGCGGCACCGTCGTGCCCTGGGTCGTGCAGGTCGACAAGCTGGGCCGGGCTCAAGCGATCGAGCCCGCAACCGCCGACTACAAGCCGACCGATCCGCAGATCGCGTGGCATCTTGCCCGCTTTGTCGAGCAGGTACGGTCCATCCCCGCTGACCCGATCATCCTGCGCCAGGACTGGCTGCGCGCCTATGATTGGACCACCGACCAGGGTGCTGCGGCGCTCAACGACTATGCGCGCGCTGCGGATCCTTTCTCCAAGGTCGGCAAGCAGCAGGTCGCGGTGGACATTTCGTCAGTCATCAGAGCCTCGCCGGGCTCCTTCCGTGTCGCCTGGATCGAGCATCACTACGAAAACGGTCAGCTTTCTGGCACCGAGCGCTGGACCGCGATCCTGACGATCGTGACGCAGATGCCAAGCGACGCCGAACGGCTTCGCGCCAACCCGCTTGGCATCTACGTCAACGCCATCAACTGGTCCCGGGAGATGAGCCAATGAGCCCGACCTCGCGTCTTGTTGCCGGCACGACTTTCTCGAGATATCTGCTGTCGGCGCTGGTCTCGGCAACAGCGCTGCTTGCGGGTTGCGCCACGCCTGCGAAGAAGCCGCCGACGATCAGCTACGATACCTACGTTCCGCCCTTGCCGCCGGCTCGGGCCGCCTCGACCGACCAAAGGCCGAAACCTCTTCGCGTGCCACCAGGCTGGGCGCCCGCGCGGGGCGGCGCCATCGGGCAAACACCGGCCGCCCGTGTCGAGAACGCAAATGCCGCGGCGCGCGTCGAACCGCGCCGTGAGGGCTACTACAACGCGATTCAGATCTACCCATGGAGCGAGGGAGCGCTCTATCAGGTCTATGCCTCACCTGGCCAGATAACGGACATCGCGCTAGAGCCTGGCGAGAGCCTGACCGGAGACGGTCCGATCGCGGCCGGTGACACCGCGCGCTGGATCATAGGCGACACCGAAAGCGGGTCCGGCATTGCCCGACGCGTCCACGTCCTGGTGAAACCCTCGCGGGCGGACATCACGACGAACCTCATCATCGCGACGGACCGGCGCAGCTACATGCTTGAGCTACGCTCAGGCGCCAAGCCCTACATGCCCGCCGTTGCGTGGTCCTATCCGGCTCTGAAGGCGGGCCTCCTGCAGACGATCGCCACAACGCCGATCATACCGCAGCTTACGGCGCGAAATTATCGCTACGGCATCACCGGCGACAGCCCTCCCTGGAAGCCGGTGAGCGCCTACGATGATGGCCGCAGGGTCTATGTCGAGTTTCCCCGCGGCATCGTGCAAGGCGAGATGCCGCCGATTTTCGTCATCGGTCCGGACGGCGAGGCTGAAATCACCAACAGCCGCGTCGATCAGAACATCCTCATCGTCGACCGCCTTTTTGGCGCGGCCGAACTGCGTCTTGGCGCCGGCAAGCGGCAGCAGACCGTCAGGATCGTGCGCGTCGACAGGAGAACCGATGGGTTGTGGCGGGGCCCAAGCGACAGCGCAGCATCGACGCTGCCGAACGCAGTGCACAGAGGAGCGCTGCAGCCGTGAACGAGAAGAATATGGCCGTCGAACCCATGCGGCTTCGCGCCGACCCGCCGCGTGTGACGCGTCTGTCGCGCAAAATGCTCGCAGGCATCGGCTTCGTCGCCTCGCTCGGTCTAGGCGGCGCGCTTGTTTATGCTCTGCAGGACGCCAACAGGTTCAAGCAGGGCGAGGAGCTCTACCCTACCTCCAATCGGCCGCCCGCCGACGGACTGGCAACACTGCCGCGCGACTATGCCGGCCCGATCCTTGGGCCGCCGCTGCCTGGCGATCTCGGCAGGCCGATCCTCGATGCTAAGAACAAGGGGCAGGCGGTCGTGCCGCCCTCAATCGCAAGCCCCGCGATTGACGAAGCCGAGCAGCGCCGACGAGCCGATGAGGAAGCGGCCAGAACCTCGCGCGTCTTCTTCCAGACAGCGCAAGGAGATCCCAGGCCCGCCGAAGCGTCCGCTCCTGCTGTTAACGACTTTGCCGGTCAGTACGGTCAGCCAAGTGCGCAGGATCGCCAGCTTTCCTTCCTGTCCGCCGCCGCTGACCGGCGGACCGTGGCCCCGGATCACATCACGCCGCCCGCGTCACCCTATGTGCTTCAAGCCGGTGCCGTGATCCCGGCCGCGCTCATTACCGGCATCCGCTCGGACCTTCCCGGGCAGATCAGCGCTCAGGTGACCGAAAATGTCTATGACAGTCCCACCGGGCGCTCATTACTCATCCCGCAAGGCACTCGTATTATTGGACAGTACGATAGCGGGATTGGTTCCGGGCAGCGCCGCGTGCTGCTTGTCTGGAACAGGCTGATCTTTCCCAACGGACGCTCCATCGTGCTGGAGCGGCAGCCTGGCGCGGACGCTCAGGGCTATGCCGGCCTGGAGGATGCCGTCGACTATCACTGGGGCGAGTTGTTTAAGGCCGCGGCGTTGTCGACCATTCTGAGCGTTGGCGCGCAGACCGGTTCTTCCGATCAAGATAGCGATATCGTGCGCGCCCTCCGAAGCGGCGCTTCCGATAGCGTTAGCCAGGTGGGCCAACAGGTCGTTCAGCGCCAACTCGCTATCGCGCCGACGCTCACGATCCGGCCGGGGTTTCCCGTTCGCGTCCTCGTTACCCGCGACCTTGCCCTTGAACCATACGGAGGCTGACATGGCCAAGTTGAAACTCGCAACGATTGCCGACGACAAGCCAGTCAAGATTACGGTGGAACTCCCGGCGCCGCTGCATCGCGATCTGGTGAAATACGCAGAGATCCTCGGGCGCGAGACCGGGCGGCCATCTGCCGATCCATCGCGCTTGATCGCTCCAATGCTTGAACGGTTCATCGCAACCGACCGCGGCTTTGCGAAAGCGAAGAAGGAGCAGGCCTGAACCGAGCTTTCCACGGCCGCCAACCGGCGAGCGCCTTGAGCCGAGACGACGATAGGAGCTCTCCTGTCGATGGTTACGGCCCAACACGAGGCTCGAACGGCTCGTTCGCTCGGTGCTCGAGGCCTGGATCGATTGGATCCTGCGCGTCGGGAATGCCGGCTGGTTCGACTGTGTGGGTGGAACCAGAGAAGTTGGAGGAGTGGCGCTATGTCTGGCGCCCGCAGCTGATCAAGCTCTGCGATAAAGCCACGACATACATCAGCCGGATGGCTGACGGTTGCCGTCTCATCGACAGATGAGCTGCATGACGTGACGGCGCCTGACTGTTGAAGCGCCCGCCGCCGTCGCACGGCAGTCGATATCAAGCCCGGAAGGCGCCGAGCCGAGACGTCGACTGCCTGAGAACCGAAAACGCGTTACGCCTGCAATTCAGCCAAACCACAAATATATCTGAGGAGACAATTCCCATGAAAGCAATCGTTGTAACGGACCAGACTGCGGTAATGGCCGGAATGAAGCTTGTGGAGCGGCCCGAACCACGGGCAGCGATAAACGACGTCCTCGTTCAGGTTTATGCGGCGGGCTTCGTCAACACCGAACTGGAGTGGCCTTCGACCTGGGCGGATCGAGCCTTTCGTGATCGGGCACCGTCGATCCTCGGCCATGAACTGGCGGGTGTGGTCACCGCGCTCGGCTACGGCACCACGGGGCTGTCAATCGGTCAGCGGGTTTTCGGCCTGTCGGACTGGCATCGCGATGGCTCGCTCGCCGAGTACGTCGCCATGGAAGCGCGCAACCTTGCCCCGCTGCCTGGCGACGTAGACTTCACGGTGGGAGCGAGCCTGCCGATCTCGGGCTTGACCGCCTGGCAGGGCCTGTTCCAGCACGGCCGTCTTCAGGTGGGCCAGAGCGTGCTTGCGCATGGCGCGGCCGGTGCCGTCGGTTCGATGGTGGCGCAGCTCGCACGAGAAGCCGGAGCCTATGTCATCGGCACCGGACGAGCCGCCGACCGCCAGAAAGCTCTCGACTTCGGCGCAAATGAATTCGTCGACCTTGGGAACGACACTCTGGAGGACATCGGCGGCGTCGATCTGGTTTTCGACGTCATCGGCGGCGACATCCAGAAGCGGTCGGCAGCCTTGATCCGGGCCGGAGGAACGCTTGTGACAGTCGTCGGACCCACGGATGTTAGACCCGCTGACGGCCTGGCGATCGACTTCGTCGTTGAGGCCGATCGCGCCCAGCTGTCCGAAATAGTCCAGCGGATACGAGATGGAAGATTGCGGACCAATATCGGCAAGGTAGCATCTCTCGTCGATGCCGTCGCAGCTTTCAATTCGACCGAGCGACGCGCGGGAAAGACGGTCATCCGCGTTCGTCCGTAATAGCTGGAAAGGGCCGCCGAAACTGAGGCCGTCCTGCTCAACCCAGGATGGCAAGGAGAAATCCCTGAAGGCAGGCTCAAGGGTTGCGGCGCCGTCGCACCATAGGCTGGAGGTCGACTGCTTCGTTGCGATCAACGATATCGACACACGATATCTTGAAAAGCCCTATTACGTCATTCCGGCCGACGGCGCGGCTGCCGAGGCATTCAATGTGCTGCGCGAGGCCATGGCTAAGAAGCGGGTAGCCGCTCGATCCTGCGTTGTGCTTTACCAGCGGGGCCGAGAGGTCGTGATCCAACCCTTCCGCAAGGGACGGGATGCATTGGCTGCTCGGATGGAGCTGGGCTGGCGCAAGCCTCTTCGGTGTGCTGATCGCGGCGACGGATCCGGTTTCGGTGCTGGCGGCCTTCAAGGAGATGAAGGTGCAGCCGCGGCTCGGGCTTCTGGTCGAATCCGAAAGCCTGCTCAACGATGGCGCGGCCGCCGTCGGTTTCGGTATCCTGGTCGCGGTGGCATCAGGCGCAAGCGCCACGCCCGTGGCCATCGCCTCTTCCTTCGTGTGGATTGTCGCTGGCGGCATCGCGATCGGCGCGGCGCCCGCAATCGCACCAACGCCCGCGCCGCTCAAGACGTTTCCGGGCAACGCCTACAAGTTCAAGGAGATCGTCCAGGAGGTCCAGTTCGCCCTGCTCGCATTCGGCTACTACAGCGGCGAGATAGACGGCGAGATGAATCCTGAATTGAGGGCCGGGCTATCGCGCATGCGGGCGGATTACTCGCTCAAGGTCACCGGGACAATCACGCCGGAGACGCTGACTGCGCTGAGGATTGAAGCGCGTTAGCTACCCGCAAGTTGCAGGGCCAGGCTGCATGAGCGGACCAGCTAGTCGGTGCCGCGGCCTTGAAAAACATTCGACAGGGCTTGACGGAGGGCACGCGCGAAACCAGCCGCGACGTGCCGTCAAACAGCAGCGCCGCGCCGGTGTGCCTTCAATCGCTTTCCCTTGCAAGGAGAGCTGCTCCCAGGCTGGCGGACTGGTGGTGAGGATAGGAATTCCGTTCCCTAAGCCGTCAATCCTCGGCTAGTGGCCCGATCTGGGAGACTTTAGCCCTTGCCCCAGCCGCAAGGAGCTTCGCCTCCCGCATCAGCGAATTCCAATTCAGGCCGATCAGGAGAGCAAGTTTGTGCGCTTGAGCCTCGGTAATGCCAGTTTGTTCAACGAGCCTCTGGACGAGCGATGTCGTCTGGTTCTCATCTGACATTGGCTGGCTCCCTCCAGCGCCCCGATCTGCCGCAACATCTGAACCTTGGATCTGGTTCCGTAAATCGATGAAAAGAAAAAGCCCGACAGGGGGCTGCCGGGCTTGAGCTTGGGCTTGCAGCGGCGGGGACTAGACGCGGGGGCGTTGGGGTGCCGCTGCAATGAGGCTGATTGTGATCATATCGGAGGGTGGTTGGCAATCATCATCAAATCGGATGAGGGCCGAATCGTCTACCCTGCGACTCGGCCCTTACAGCCCGCAGCACTGTTCCAAGGAGTTTAGGGACACCTAAGCGCGCGCCGGCTGGTGGTCAGGATAGGAATTCCGTCGCTAGGACGTCAACAGAGAGGCCTAGCCGACCAAAAAGTGTCCCACTCTGGAACGAATTCACGGCGTGGCGATTTAGAAGATGCAGTCGATCCGCCGAGGTGTAGCTGCTCTCTCCGTCGCAGAAAAGCCCGTCGCTCACGCTCATTAGCTGCGGCGGGTTTTGCTCTTGCTGGGCCGAGCCGGATTCAGTTCCTACGAGTTTGCGTCTTTCTCTCTTCCTGCTCATCCAGGGCTCCTAGCAACTGAGTGACGGATTTCGGCAGCGTCGGTTTGACCACCAAGTCCAGCCGCTTGGACAGCCTCTCTCTTATGAAGTGGCTAACTGCCGAAAGGATTGGCCTGACTCGTCAAGGCTGGACCTTGTGCAGCCGCATCCAGCAGGGGACGGTCTCATGGGCGGAACTCGCCCGGAAGGCACATTCCCAGATGGAATTTCCCTGGGAGAACGTACCCCAGCCCAACTCCACTCTAAACCCAAGCACCTGCCGTTGGGTCAAGGGTCGCGGGAACCTCCCGAATGCGAGGGGATGGGCTTCGAGGCGATCCTCGGACCAGCAAGCGCACGATGCCGTTCGGGCTCGGCTGACAGCGGCCTCCGGATCCCGCAACTCGGCGCCCGAAGCACTTGATTTCAGGGAGCGGAGAACGCTGCCACCCCGTTGGGCCACAAGCAGGCCTGGGACGGCGGCGCCTCCATCGTCTGGCACGGGCGGCTCGGGGTCGAGACCGCTCCTGTGCTGTCACACTATTTTCCTTGCCGATTGGCACGTTCAGCCTTCCACATACACGATGCGGCGCGTCGACGGCTCAACCAGCACCGGTCGGTTGTTCACATAGACATACCGGTACCGGTAGTTCGGGATCTTCTGCAGGGCTACCGTCGCAGGCAGGGTCGCGCCTGTCACAACCTTGCCTTGAAGGTAAACAGGCTTGACCCGGTGCTCGCTGATGTAGGTGCGGACCTGTTCGGGGGGAGTGATCACGGTACCAGCCGCACCGCCGCCCACGATCCCCGCCGCGCCGCCCACGGCAGCGCCAACTGGACCACCGATGATAGCGCCGGCGATCGCTCCGGTAGCGCCGCCGGCGACGGCTCCGGCATTAGCCTGATCGCGAGGAGCTTTCACCACCGCGATGCCTGAATTGGCCGGTCGCTCGGTTAAGACGACCCGATTGCCGCCGAATTCTGCGGTGACGTAATCGGAATAGACCCAGCCTTGACCACCGGCCTCGGCGACGGTGCACCATTTCGAGTTTTGCAAGCAGCCGTTCAGTGTGGCCGTCTGGCCCGCCCGCAGCACCCCGATCACCGGATACTGCGAGCCCGGACCTGCGCGAACGTTAAGGTTTGTAATGGCGGATACGGGAGTATCGGCAAAAGCTGCGCCAGACAAGGCGACAAGCGCGCCTGCCACTGCGGGTAACAAAGGCCTTCTCATGGTTCTGTCTCCGTTTCATGGTTCCCTTCAGAGCCAAAAACGAGGAAGAGCCACGTGCGTTCCGCTGGCGGATTGCTGAACGGATGTCATTGGGATCGCTCTGCCGCTCCTGCTTGGTCGAGATATGCTCATCATCGAAGCGGTCGATCTCCCCGATGCCATCGACATGGCTGCACGCACAGCCGCGCGGGAGCATAGGCTCATTGAGGTCCGACCGCTGGAACAGCTATGGTCGCCGGGAGAAGCGGGGCAGATCTTGAAATGCCGGCATTGCTGACGCTATATTGCGTCATAGTTTTTGGCGGTGCACGGAGGTGCTGCGATGGGCCTGGCACGATATGCGGATAACGGTTTGTTCGCACCGAAGAAGATTGCGGACGCTTTCCGCACCACGAGCGCGGAGATCGCCCGTACCGCTGGTCTGGGGAAAGATGCGGTCCAGCGCCGGGAGCGGGTGCGCTCAGACAAGACGCAGCGCCGCCTGCGCGAGATGGTGGAAATCGTGAACAAGGTCGAGCCGCGATTTGGCTCCGCGCTCATGGCCTATGCCTGGTATCGGTCCGAGCCGCTGCCGGGATTTTCGGGGCAGACGGCCATGCAGCTCGTGCGGGAAGGTCGAGCCGATGAGGTTCTCGACTTCATCGACGCGGTCGATGCGGGGATTTACGCCTGACCATCGCCGCCATCGCCTATTCGGGCCGGCTCTACCGCGCTCTCAATCCGATGTATGCCCGCGAGCCTATGTCGGGACGCGGTGCCGAGCTTTATGGAGGACGTTTCAACCCCAAAGGCATGCCGGCGCTCTATGCGTCGACCTCGGTGCTGACGGCTTTGCGCGAAGCCAACCAGGTAGGCGATCTGCAGCCGACGACGCTGGTCGCTTATCGTGCCGAGATCGAGGCCGTCTTCGATGCGGGCGACCCCACTGCTCTTGCAGCAATGGGCCTCGATGCGGCGGTCCTGGCCGATCCAACATGGCGCGACCAGATGAGAGACCATGGCGAGGCGCATACACAGCGATTTGCCCGTGAGCTGGTCGCGCAAGGCTATAATGGCCTGCTCGTGCCGAGCTTCGCCAAGGGCGCCGCACTCGGCGACTTGAATCTGGTTCTGTGGCGATGGGGTGATGCTGCCCCATCCAGACTCGAGCTAATCGACGACGAGCACCGGCTCGGTTGATCTAGCCGGCCGCTGCCCGCGTTGCCAACTATGCTGCCTTCGACAGGAGACGGGAACTCAAGTCTGACGGAAAGAGTGCTTGCACTTTCAGCCCAGTACGGTACCGCTGTGCTTAAGCCATCCGGGTCATTTCGTCACCACCTAGCGCGACCTTGTCGATCATCTACATCGGTGGGGAAGTGCCATCAGTTGGCGGTTGGAAGACGTGCCGGAGAGCGTAACGATTACGAAGCCGTTCGCCATGGTGCAAATCATCACTGCTTTATCGATTCTGATCCTCACGGTCTTCCAGAAATCCCGGATAATGTTGGCCGCGGACCCCGCGTGCAGGTGCACGTTGCTAGCCCCGATCCTTTCGCCCCCTCCGATCAGGTCTCCGAGTGGTCGAACGGCGCGGCCAGGTTGAGGGTGCCGGCGAGCGTTTATTCATATCCGGATGCGGGCCATTTTTTTACTGACAGCGAACTTGCCGACTATGACGCCAAGGCCGTGAGACGCTTGGAAGCGGGCCATCGCGTTCTTGGAGGTGCTCGTCGTCTCCTGAGTCTCCAATGTCTCGCGGCCGGCCCTTGCCTAAAATGACCACGATTTCGCTATTGCCAGGCAACGGCTTCGAGTTCGAGCTCGTTGGCGTAAGCCCAGGGCAGGAGATCGTCGATTTGGCTATTTGGGTGGCCGTTGACGAGCCGTGTTCATCATTCAACCGTGAGATGCGCGAACGGCCTTGGCAGCGCGTGCAGGAACACGCTGGCTCGGCGCCGAAGGGCCTGAAGCGACCCCGCACGCAATAGGTTCGGCCGGCATTAATAGGGCGACTGAAACACATGCGCGGCGAAGACGACCTGCGACACGCGTCATTGCAGGACTTACCCGAGGATGGAACGTAAGGCGCCTGGCAGCCTTAGTTGTCGGGTGACGCACCCTCGCCAGATGGCGCGTTATCCTCGGACTGCCCACAGTCCGAGAGCTTGCCATTCATCTTTCGCGGGTGGCGGACTCAACAGCAAATCGATTTCTGGGAAGCTGAACGAGGTCGGAACCCCCGGCGGGCGCCGGTGTTTCTTCATCTAACGGAGGATGAAACATGGCAGCGCCGCGCGCGGTTTGGAAGGGTTTCCTGAAATTTGGATCGGTCGCATGCGGCGTAAAGCTGGTGGGAGCAACCACTGAGGCGGGGAAGGTCCATTTCAAGATTCTGAACCGCGAAAACGGCTTGCCGGTTAAGAGCGCCTATATCGATGAAGGAACCGGCGACGTCGTTCCTTCAGAAGATCAGATCAAGGGCTACGAGGTTGAGAAGGGCGACTTCCTCGAAATCGAGCCGGACGAGATCAAAAAGCTGAAGCTCACGTCGCAGCACACGCTCGACATTGAGGGCTTCGTCACGATCGATGAGATCGACACGAGGTATCTGGAAAAACCCTATTACGTCATCCCGGCCGACGGCGCCGCTGTTGAGACGTTTTCGGTGCTGCGAGAAGCAATGGCCAAGAAGCGGGTCGCGGCGCGATCTTGTGTTGTGCTGTACCAGCGGGGCAGGGAAGTCATTATCCAGCCCTTCGGCAAAGGAATGCTGTTGACCGAGTTGCGAACCCACAACGAGATGATTTCAGCAACGAGCGTCTTCGACCACGTGAAAAGCCCCAAATACGACAAGGATCTCCTCGAAATTGCTGGGCTGCTGATCGACAAGAAGGCAACAAAGTTCGACCCCTCGAAATTCGAAGATACCTATGAGGATGCGCTGATCGCCATGATCGAGGCCAAGCGCAAGGGCAAGAAGCCGCCCAAGCCGGCGCCGAAACCCAAGGAGAACGTGGTGGACCTAGCTGCAGTGCTGAAGAAGAGCCTCGCCGCGGAGGGCATCAAGGGGCGGCCAAACGCAAAGCCCGCGCGAAAATCCGCGTAGCATGGCAACGGACGGCCCCGTTCGGATTCCTTTTGTGGGGCAGCATGTGCAACGACTATGAGCAGCATGTCGCCTGGGCCGAATATTGCCGGATGATGGCTTCGCTGGCGCTGAAGATCCCGGCTCATCAAACTGAACTCGATCTTCCCCAAGCTGATGATATCCGCATCAATGATCCGGCGCCGATCATGCTCGCTGCCGGAGACGGAGTTGAACTTGCGTCGATGACGTTTGGGTTTCCGCCGTCCGGCCCGAAGGGAGGACCGGTGTTCAACTTCCGATCGGAAGGACGTCGTTTCGCCGACAGCAAACGCTGTCTGGTCCCGGCCTCGGCGTTCTTCGAATTCACTGGCACCAAATACCCGGAGGCGAAACACCGCTTCACTCTGAACGGCGCTCCTTTCCTGGCTATCGCCGGGCTCTGGCGGGAAGCGGCCGGCAACAAGCCGCCCACCTTCACCATGTTGACTACCGATCCCGGGCCTGATGTCTCGCCATATCACAATCGCCAGGTGGTCGTTCTTCAGCCCGAAAACTGGTCAGCGTGGCTTGATTTGTCGAGACCGGAGAGAGAGTTGTTGCGACCCTTGCCGGCGGGATCGTTGTCCGTTGAAACGGTACGGCCAGAGCGCGCCTGAGTTCAGTTGCGGAGAGGCTCCGGCACACTGAGCGGTCCAATCTCGAAAATCCGCTGATAGAGGCCCTTGCGGCGCCAGGCGCCACGTGCGCGTCCATTCTCCCTGTCGCGCTTGGGATCGAACATGATCCCGCCGAAGTGGTCAAGGAATGCGGCGGCGGCATCGCGATCAGCGAAACAATGCAGTCGCCATTGCTCCTGCTTGCCGTCTTCCCAGATCGCGATCACGGATCGCGTCCGGCAAGATAGCCGTTGCTCCTCAAGAAACCGCCGGATCAGCGTGAAATTGTGTGCCGTGCAGATGTCGTCGGGCAGCGCCACCTGGTGCGGCATATCGCGATCGATCATCGTTGGCGGCGGAATGCTACGGCTGCGGGCAGCCATTAATTGCTCAATTTCCGTCGCCTGGTTTCGAAGGCTTGCTGCAAATCGATGTCGGTCTGGTCGCGCATCGCATCGGAAAGCGATATCGCCAGGTCAAGGCTGTCGGGATAGATCGCCATGATCCAAGCGGCCGTCAACTCTGTAATCGCCTGCTTCTGGCTGACATCTGACAATCCACGCAGGTGCTTTGCCATCTTTTGAGCTGCTCGGTGGATGGCAGGCAGTTCGCGCCTGACGGTCGCGTAGATTTCGGGCTGCTCGGCTTCGGTCGCACGCATCGGTTTCATGGCAATGTCTCCGTTTTGTCGATAGTGAACAAAAAGAGAACACGGAGTCAAGGCAGCTCTTGACCAAGCAGGAATGTGTTCCTCATTTCAGCGGATGCCGGAACAACCCGAAAAGTGGCCACGAGGCCAGGCCTGGACGCTGATGCATGCCCATGAGGCAGGGCAGGTCGCGCGCATCTCCTGCGGCCATTGCCACATCACACGCCATTACAAACCGATCGAGCTGCGCGAGGTGATCGGCAATGTCACCATAAACCAGTTGCGAGAAAAGGTACGTTGTCAGGCCTGCGGCAAGCGGGAGTGGATGTCGGCGGAACTCTTCCATCCCTACGGACAGGAGCTTGTGAGCATCCGTTTCCGGCGCCTGAAGGAAATACGATGGGAAAGGCGTGTGATTTGGCGCGACGAGTAAAGTCTATTTGAAGACGGTCAAGTTATGAAACTCTTCGAAATGGCCAGGAAAATTGCGTGCGAGATACCGCACAACCTTGGAATTATCCATCAGCCGTTCAAAATAGCGGCAGGCGGCGACGAGTTCCAGGCTCTCTGGTCCGCGCCGGTCGAGCGCGTTTAAAAATGCGCGGCTAAGGTTGGCCAAATCGCACTCCATTTCTGCCCGCCGGTCTTCGGGAAGGCTGGCGAGCTCGGGGCTCGGTTGGATATCTTTAACCAGGAGTGACGGAGGCGTGAGAGCGACGAGCATCTTCACGTAGTTGACGCTGACCGGCCCTCTGGCAATCGTCAAACGTGCAACCTCTATTTGCCTGACCGGAAGCACCGCCCGCAGCAATGCGAAAAGCCCTGCCGGCCCGCTGCAGTCTCTCAGCAGACTGAGGACCTCCGGGCAGATCTCGCCGGCTGAAATCGGATTGGCGTCGGCGGAGATGGGTTGCGATGAGGTCTGCGCAGGCGGCGAGCCGCTGATTCTCCGCGCCAATGTATTTGGCATCGTAGCAAGGCCTTCGGATGCCAACAGGTCGCGGAACTGCCCGTCGCCTGCTATCAGGCGTACCGCCACGGCGATCCTGTCCAAACGTTGCTCCAGTTCTTCCACCTCTGCGATGAAGGCATGCTTGCGCCTGCACTCGGCGTCGTAAATCCTAAGGAACTCGGGAGTGGAACGGCGCATCTTCGGGCGTAGCTGATCGGAGGCCAACGCGCCGGCATGTCGGCGGCCGTTGTTGAGGAGAATCTTGTGGGCAGCTTCCCGGCTCAGCCGCTTCGACCTCATGTTGCGCTCTCGACAGCGACCCGCTCCGCCAGAGCAAGCAGCGGCATCAATGTGGGGAAAACATGGGAATCCAGAAGCGCTCCATTGTTGGCGTGCAGATCACGTTTCCCGGCGATCTCACGGGCCGGTGCAATCAGGTAGTCTCGAATGGTGAGGTCGCCGGGATTCATCCGGATCAGGACATAGATGTCCGGCAATGGTTGCCGATCAGCCTTCACAAACCATCGTGGATAACCGAAGTAGGAGGCTCTGCAGCGCGCTATTGCGATCGCCACGGTGATCTCCTCGTTGATCTGGACGACGCCTGTCCCTGCGTCATAGGCCGCAACCGCGCCCCGCGCTTCAACTACGGCCAACAAATCATGAATCGCCTGCAGCCTCATAGTATCCAGTCGTCGGTTGACGTGGATGTAGCGGTAGTTCTTGGGCGCCTGGTATCCGATCAGCTCATAGGCTTTGACGAGGGTCCCAAAGCGCCACGAGTATCGTTGGGCCGGCGGGCAATCGGGTGCGGCGTCGATGATGAAGGTGGATAGGGCACCGCGGCGTGCCAGCAGCGCCTCGAGGGCGTCCAACATCTCCTGATCGGACATGTGGCGGTGGATAGTCTTGAGCAAAATCTGTGCGCGTCTGAATAGCTTGCGATCGACGATCGGCTCCAGGACGTTCTCCACGCGAAGCCACTGTTCGGGAGGATTGTGGACCCGATGGCTCTTCAGCCTGCTCGAGCCCCTGTTCCAGACGCTGTTGCCAATGTAGTTCTCGTTGGTCAGCAGCGAGTGGACAGATTCTCGCGTCCAGGGGCGCTCCAGGTCGGTCAGCAGGCCGCGCTTGTTGAGCGTTCGGGCAATCTCCAGCTGTGACTTTTGTGTTCTGACAAAGTGGTTGAAGATCCATCGTACAGTCGCGACCTCGTCCGGCGGCCCCTGGATCAGAACGATGCGATCCGTCTGCAGGTTCTTGTACTCGTAGGACGAAAGGATGCCTTTGGGACGCCCATGTTGATCGACAAGCAGTCGCCGCAGGCCAAACCCTGCCTTGCCGCCTTGTCGAAAACCCATCCGGATTAGCCTCGCCTGGCCAATGAAGACTTTCTGCGACAGCATTCTGCTGTGCTCAGCAGCCATGCTGCGCTTGATCGCCTTGAGCACATCGGATCCAATGCTGCCGTCATTTGCGAACTGTTCAGCGCAGAACTCGATCCGCACACCTGCCATCTGACATCGATACTCGTATGCGGCGCTCTCATCGATATTCTGGAATCGTCCCCATCGGCTTACGTCGTACACCACGACGGTCTCGAAATCGGCTCTCCCGATTTCGACATCGGCCAGCAACTGCTGAAGGCCGGGGCGGCCTTCGAGGTTGAGCCCACTGCGGCCCGCGTCCTCGTAGGTGGCGACGATGTCGTACCCCATGAGGTCCGCATAGTCGCGGATGGCATCCCGCTGATTTTCGATCGAGTAGGCCTGATACTCAGTCGACATGCGCAGGTATTGCGCAGCGCGAACCCTTCGCCTCCCGGCAGGCGGATTGCCATCCTCTGCAAACTTGTCCATCGCCTTGCACCTTGGTGCCGGCAATTTAAACTAGCGGTCGATCGCCCACCAGCAAGGCAAACTGAGATGCAGCAATATGTCGGGCTGATCCATCAGGAAGGCGCCAGCGACTACGGCTTGTCATTTCCCGACTTTCCCGGGCTGATCACGGCCGGCGCCACTGTTGACGAGGCGCGCGAGCTCGCCGAGGAAGCCCTGGCCTTTCACGTCGCAGGGATGATCGAGGACGGCATAGCGGTTCTGCAACCTACGTTGCTCGAGCACATAGAGGCAGATCCGGACCATGGCACGCAAGCTTCCATATTGGTGCGCTTGGAGATCGCCTGAACGCGCGGCTGGTTGCCATCGCCCGCCAAACTTTCCCATTTGGCAACCATGGCGTTCAACCGGCAGGAAACCGTGATTCACTTCGTGAGCGGGCTCTGCCGCCGTTCCGCCGCAATGCGACCGCAGTCGGGCTCTGTTCGCCCCAGCCTGTCAGTCACCCGGGGCTTCAGAGGAGTTCTAGTGATGATCATCAAGAAGGCTATTCTGGCGGTGCTGATGACCGCGGCTCTTGCCGGCTGCGAGACACAGACCGAAGGCCAGCAGCGGGCCACCACCGGCGCGTTGATCGGCGGCGCCGGCGGCGCGCTGGTTGGTCAGGCGATCGGCGGCAACACCAAAAGCACGGTGATTGGTGCGGCGAGCGGCGCGCTTCTCGGCGCCGTGGTCGGCTCAGCCTCCACACCGCAGCGCCGTGGCGAGCAGCTCTGCCGCTATCAGGACCGCTACGGGCGCATCTACACCGCGCCCTGCGACGACCGCTACTACAACGGCAATTATTGATCCTGTCGGGTCTTCCTTCTCCCCGTTAACGGACTTCGTTACGGGGAGAAGGTACCCTCCCGTTTCCGGGCCAGGGAGCCGGGGACGCATACCAGTAGCGTGCGCCGCAAAAGGTTCTTGTGCGACGCAGCAATCAATGCGTAGATTGATTTGGGCGACTTTGGCGGGTTCGGGATGACCGGAGATCGGTTTGAGACCGGAGACGACCCACTTCGACGCGCTTCACGGTTTGCGTGGCATCGCCGCTGTTCTGGTGATGCTTGGACATTTTCGCGAGCTGACGGCGCAGCACCTTGACCTAGCGCCGTCGGGTTTCCTCGCAGTCGACTTGTTCTTTCTGCTGAGCGGCTTCGTGATTGCCCACGCCTATGACGAGAAGTTCCGAAAAGGGATGTCTTTCCGGGAATTCGCGGAAGCCCGCATCGTCAGGCTCTACCCGTTATATTTCGCCGCCATAGGTATCGCCATGGCCGGCGTGGGCGTGTCCATCGCGATGCACGGGCTAGGCTCGTATTCGCGGCTGGATTTGCTTGCGAGCCTTGCCTTTTCCCTGCTTTTCCTGCCGACGCCGCCGACGCTTTCGATCGTTCCAAGCGTGCTTTTTCCGCTGAACGGTCCGGCTTGGTCGCTTTTCTACGAACTGGTCGCGAACGCTTTTTTCGCCGCGCTGGCCTTGAGGCTTACCGGCCGCTCGCTCATCGCTATTTCCGGCCTTGCTTTCCTGGCGCTGGCGGTGATGGCCTGGGACGGCATGATGATCGGCGGCGGCGCCCATTGGCACAGCACAATCGCTGGTCCCGTCCGGATCGCCTTTTCCTTCTTCCTCGGCGTTTATCTGCGGCGATACGCGATGGGGGAAAACCGGGACGGCAATCTCTACATGCCGTTTCTCCTGGCGCTTTGCGCCGGGCTGATGATCTTCCGTCCCGCAACAAATGCGCAATTGTACGATCTGGCAATGATAGTGCTGGTCTGGCCTTGGCTTGTTCTGACGGCTTCCCGCTTGCGGCTCTCGGGCTTCTGGCGCGCAATCGCCCTGTTCGCCGGCAACATCTCCTACGCCATCTATGCGCTCCACACGCCGCTGACCTGGATGGTGAACGTCCTGGACGAATTCGCCACCGGAACGCCTTGGAACCAGCACGGCCTGCCATTCGTGGTGGGGACATCCATCCTCGTCATCGCGGTTTCGACATTCGCGCACTATGTCTACGACAAGAATGCCCGGACCCTGCTGCGGCATCTGCTTTCGCTGCGGCGCGCACGCGAAGAGGTGACGCAGTTCTAGCCGAAGGCCTGCCGGCATGGCTGGCGATCGGACCACCCGCTAGTCGGTGCTAATGCCACTCGGCGGGACTTGGCTTAAGCGCCGGCTTCTTCCGCGCGAACCGGCTCAGCACCACCCGGCCGAGTTGCTGGCCGGGCATCTCGATGACCCTGTAGGTGACGAAGGAGAGAAGGCAGACCACCGGCAGCACGATCGCCAGCACGATGGCGAAGCGCAACGGCGCGGCAAGGCCATCGCCATAGCGGGCAATGACGAATGCCGCGACGGGCTGCAGCACCAGAAGATGGATCAGATAGATGCTGTAGGACAGCTCGCCGAGCACGTGGAAGATGCTCCCGCCCAAGGCGACGGCGGTCCTTCGCGCCACCGTGCCCGCCATGCCCGGCAGCATTCGGTAGAGGACAAGGGCAAAGAAGCCCAGCACCAGCGCCTCGCGTATCAGGAACTTCGAAAGCCCGTAGCCGTCGCCAAAGGGGATCGCAGCAAGCGCCATGGCCAGGGCCAGATGCAGCAGTGGCCTCGGTCGGCTTTGTGCCAGGACGCCCGCCAGAAGCATGCCGCAAAGAAACACCTGGATCTTCAGCGGCAGGAAGGACGGCATCGGGAAATGGATCGACAGCGACTTGAGGATCATCACAGCCAGGCCGCCGATCGCCGCCACGAGTATGGCGCTCCATATCCAGTCGAAGCGGCGCACCAAAAGCATCAGCGCCGGGAAGACTGCGTAGAACTGCATTTCCAGGCCAAGACTCCAGTCTGGCAGCGGCGTCCGGTAGGCGAGATTCGGAGAAAGGCCGAACAGGAATGTCAGGTGGGCGACGATGTTCTTCAGGCTGCCGTCGAGAAAGCGTTCGGGCGCCTGGGGCGAGCGCTGCAGGAAGGCATCGATGACCGTCCGTGACTCATAGAGATACGGCCCGAGCGCCAGCGCGAAGAGCAACATGACGTAGAACAGCGGCGCAATGCGAAAATAGCGCCGCGTCCAGAATTTGAGCCAGGTTTCAGGCCTTTGCCAAGGCTCCTTGTCCTGGCGCAGCTGATAGTGGAACACCATCAGGAAACCGGAAAGCATGATGAAAAGATCGACGCCGAGCGCAGGGTCGCCAAGCACCGGAAGATGCCAGCCAGTCAGGAGCAGGCAGTGTCCGACCAGCACCCACAATGCTGCGGCTGCGCGAAGACCGTCCAGGCATTCGATGCGCGATGACGCGGTAAAGCTATTATTCATGCTGCAATGCAGCATGGCGAGCGAGCCACGAATGTCAACCCGCGATGTGACCAGAACAAGCCGGCGGCAACGGCTGGGTTGGCGCTCTACAACAATCTCGTTGCGAGACGGGAATTGGCCGGACGCCCGCTCGGACGTTCGATGCTAAGGCCGAAGCGCTGCGGCTTCACGCCGCCAAATAGGTAGTGAAGATATTTTTTTGCGTATTTTGTAATGACGTGCTCGCGAACCCAGAGTTGTGGCAGCCTGGGTTTTCGCTGCCATGAGATCAGTGTGGATTGCCGGCTTTTGGACGGTAGCAGCAGCACTGCTTTGCAAGGGGGTACTTCGGGCTGCTTATGGGCTGAGATACCAAGGACCGCGCGTTGGCCAGCCGGGCGCACAGGCCGAGATAACGCTTCTAAAGACCTCCTGGCTCGTCCCCATTGATCGTAAGATCAGCTCTGCGAGAGCTATTGCCAGTCCTCCAGGCCGCCTCGCGCTATGGCTGGAGAAGTGCGCCACCATATTGCGCCCAAAGGTGTTCGCAGTCCCATGTCCTCAAGCTTGGCGCTCCTGGTTCCCCATATAAGACCATTGCACCGCGAACGTCGTATCCAAGCACCGAGGCATTGGCGACGAACTGGATGGCGCGCCCTAAGCTGATGGCGCCGATCCGGACTTCAATTTTGCTGGTGAGGTCGATCACTCCGAAGATTTCCGCATCCGTGGCTCTGCCGGCCAAAACAGCCATCGAGATCGCATCGTCCAGGGCAAGGAGCATCGCGTGAGTCCCCGTAAGCAGCGCTTGCCAACTTCGATAAGCGAAATTGGTTCCGCGTCCTGCATGAACCTGAGATCAACCTTCAGTTTCCGTCGCCTGGTGGATATCCGGTAGGGGAGCGAGTGATCTAGCGCTATGAGTAAATGAACAGCGGGAGTGGCGGCGACACTCTGCTCGGTGGGCCAGGACGAGTCGGGGCCTAACAGTCAAGGACGCGGCTCAGCGTTATCGCGGAGAACGCTTTTTACCCGTGTCCTTCGCCGGCTTAACTCCCCGGCTTGCGGCCAAGATTTGCTAGCCGGGTATCATTTGACGCCGGCGTCGGCAACGGTCTTGGACGCCGACAGGCTTGCTTACAACAACGTCCCCTTGCGCGGCCCGGTCACGACCAAAACGAATAAGCCGTTCACGATCGAGCGCAGCGACGTGGCACTTCCCCAAATCTCTTTTCAGCATCGCAAGGGCCGCAGCCTTGGAGCGGCGAGGGGACTTGCCTACATCGCACATGTCCTCGATATGAAGGTCTATGAGTTCGCCGAAAGTTTTCAGGCGCGCTATACGGGACTTGGTCGGCGTCTCACCGCGATCAACTTGGCGCTCGGTTTCGGTGGCCCAGCGGCGTGCGTCGTCTCTCCGCAGGAACGTCTCGCTGGCGTAGCGACCTTTGCGACGGACTTGCACACGCCAGGAACCGGACGAGAGCTTTGTGTAGGTCGCCATTTTTCGTGTGCGCTCCGTGTGCAATGAGAGGTCGAAACGTGGCGAAAAGGGTCGTATTCTGGCGTAAATTCGTGTGCACTCGGCACCATCTAACGATTTGATACTAAAGAAAAAATGCTGAAAAATCAAGAGCATAGAATAGCCATTGCGCCCATGATGGACTGGACGGACCGGCATTGCCGGTTCTTCCATCGTCAGCTGACGCGCCGCGCGCTGCTTTACACCGAGATGGTGGTGGCGGATGCGGTCATACATGGCGCGCGCGAAAGACTGCTCGGTTTCGACAATGTCGAGCACCCGGTTGCGCTACAACTTGGCGGATCGGATCCCGCAAAGCTCGCCGAGGCAGCGCGGATCGGCGAAGCCTTCGGCTATGACGAGATCAACCTCAATGTCGGCTGTCCGTCCGATCGCGTCCAGTCGGGGACGTTCGGTGCCTGCCTGATGAAGACGCCGGTTCTGGTCGCCGAGTGCGTCGCGGCGATGAAGGCCGCGGTGAAAATACCCGTCACGGTCAAATGCCGCATCGGCGTCGACGATCAAGACCCAGGGCCTGCGCTCGACACGCTCGCCGACGGCGTGCTCGCCGCCGGCGCCGATGCGCTCTGGGTGCACGCCCGCAAGGCTTGGCTGGAAGGGCTGAGCCCCAAGGAAAACCGCGAGATCCCGCCGCTCGATTACCCGCGCGTCTATCGGCTGAAGGTCAGAAAGCCGGACGAATTCATCGGCATCAACGGCGGCATCCAGTCGCTCGCCGAGGCGTCGGCGCATCTTTCCCATGTCGACGGCGTGATGCTCGGCCGCGCGGCCTATCATACGCCGGGGATCCTGACCGGCATCGATGCCGCCTTCTATGGCGAGGCGCCCGCCGCCTTCGATTATTCGGCGCTGATCGATGCCGTGGCCGGCTACGCCGCGCGCCATATCGAGCGGGGCGGGCGGCTCGGCCACATTACCCGCCATATGGTCGGACTGTTCCACGGCTTGCCTGGCGCGCGCCGCTTCCGGCAGATCCTCTCCACCGACGCGAACAAACCTGGCGCCGGGCCGGAGGTGCTGAAGACCGCGTTTTTGGCAATCGATTTCGCGGCGGCAGAAGCCGAGGCAGCCTGACTGTCGGCTAATGCGGGTCGCGCCGCATACTGCCGCGCGACACGCATCAGTCCCGCAGGATCATGCGGTCGCCGCGTACGTCAAAACCCGATAATGAGCCGATGAAGTTCATGCCGAGCAGGCTTTGGTCAAGCATGCCGGGCGCGGCGACCATCACCGACATGTCCTTGCGCACGATGCCGCCGATCGCCACCTCGTCGGTCCTGACCGTCGCAGCGCGCGCCCTGCCATTGGCCGTGGCGACATCCACGCTGTAGCTGAGCGCCGCCGGGTTGAAGCCCGCGGCTTGAGCATCTTCAGATGTCAGCACCGTGCTGGTTGCGCCGGTGTCGACCACCGCGCGCACCGGCGTGCCGTTGACCAGGATGCGGGCTTCGAAATGGCCGTTGTCGGCTTTGTCGAGCGTGACGGTCGGGCGGCCATTCTCCACGCCTAAAGCCAACGGACTGCCCGGGACAAAGCCGGCGGTGACGCGGCTCGCCACATCCTGCAACTCGTAGCGATACTGGTAGCCGGCGATCAGCACGAGCACGAATGCCGCCCAGACGCCCAGATTGCGCGCCATGTCGCCCAGCGGTCGGCCGGAGCGGAGCAGGCTCGCACCGATCACCATCACCAGGACGCCGACCCAGATAAGCCGGCCGAAATCATTGTTGTTCATGCCGAAAGTGCGGCCGGCCGAATTGTTGAGCATGAGCAGCACGACCCCGACGCCGATCACCGCCATGACGATCCAGAATAACCGGTTCATCGGTTTCTTCTCACAGAACGCCGCGCTCGCGCGCCATGCGGGTACGCCGGGTTTCGCGGCGCGGCCGCCGCTCGACCGTTTCGAGCCGCGCGGGCAGTTCGGCCATCACCGCCCGGCGCGTTTCAGGGGTCATCGCGAGCCAGGCGGAAATCTCGTCGCGTGTGCGGCCGCAACCAAAGCAGAAGCCGGTTTTCATATCGATCGAACAGACCAGGATGCAGGGGGATTCGATGGCGGTCATGCTGTTCTCTTGGCTTTATTCCACATGGTGCAACCGCCGGAGCAATGCAAGCCCTCCGCGATGCGTCGCAAGGCGACGCGTCCGCGGCATCGTCAGGCGGTTGTGCCGGCGGGAGAAGGCGGCTATGCCGCTTGCGATTTTCGCAACGAACCGCGACCGACATAAATGCCTGCTCAGCCTTTCGACGATTTCCGAAGCCTCCTGGCGGCCCTGCCGCCGGCCGATGACGCGGCGGGCGGCCGCGTCCGGGCACTGTTCGCCAAAACGGACAAGCCGAAAGGATCGCTGGGACGAATCGAGGACATCGCGGCCTGGATTGCCACCTGGAGCGGGCGCGCACCGCCGGCGATCAATCGGCCGCTGATGGCGATCTTCGCCGGCAATCACGGTGCCGTCAGGCACGGCATTTCGCCGCGGCGTGTTGCCGCGACCGCCGATGAAGTCGAGCTCTGCGCTGCCGGCGGGGCCGCGATCAACCAGGTCTGCATCGCCAACGATCTCGGCCTGAAAGTCTTCGATCTGGCCTTGGATATCCCCACGGGCGACATCACCGAGGAAGCCGCGCTCGATGAACGCGGCTGCGCCGCGACCATGGCCTTCGGCATGGAGGCGGTCGCCGGCGGCGCCGATCTTCTGTGCCTTGGCGATCTCGGGGTCGGCAATTCGACGATCGCCGCCACGCTTTGCGCCGCCCTGTTCGGCGGCGAAGGAGCCGACTGGGTCGGGTCGGGTTCGGGCGCCGATGCGGCGATGATCGCACGCAAGGCCGAGGTCGTCGATCGGGCGCTGGCATTCCATGGCCCGGATCTGGGAGACCCGCTCGAGGTTTTGCGCAAGGTCGGCGGGCGCGAATTCGCGGCGATCTGCGGCGCGATTCTCGCGGCGCGCATGGAGAAGATTCCCGTCCTGCTCGACGGGTTCGCGGCGACAGCGGCGGCCGCCGTTCTTTATGCCGCCAATCCAGGCTCGCTCGATCATTGCCTGCTTGCCGGCCTGACGCCGGAGCCAGGCCACGCCAAGGCCACCGAAAGGCTCGGATTGCGGCCGCTGCTTGATTTCGGCATCAGCCATGGCGAAGGGGTAGGGGCTGCTCTCGCCGCCGGTATCGTCAAGGCCGCGGCACTGACCAGCTCGGGCATGGCGCTGGCTGTGCGGCTTTAGCGCCCGGCGAATCAGCGGCGTCCGCGCGCGGCGACCGTCTTGGTCGGCAAGGCCGGCAATTCCTCCATCACCCGGCTCAACGGGAAGATGGCGATCGCCTCGGTGCCTTCGCGCAGCTTGGAATGAAGCTCGAACTCGCCGCCATGCATGGCAAGCAGCCCCTGCACGATCGGCAGGCCGAGGCCGGTTCCCTGCTCGGCGCTCTTGATGGCGATCGAGCCCTGGCCGAAGGCGGAAAGCACCACCGGGATTTCTTCTTCCGGTATGCCCGGGCCGTTGTCCTTGACCGAGATGTACTGGCCGCCGCCGGCCGTCCAGCCGACACGCACGCGCACTTCGCCGCCGGATGGGGTGAACTTGATCGAATTGGACAGAAGATTGAGCGTGATCTGCCTGACGGCGCGCTCGTCGGCGAAGAGACGCGGCAAGGTCTCCTCGAACTCCTGGATGATGCGGATGTCCTTGTTGCGGGCGCGCAGCTCCATCATATGGCAGCAGTCCTCGACGATGGTCACCAGCACGACCGGCTCCTCGTTGAGCTGGTAGCGGCCGGCCTCGATGCGCGACAGGTCGAGGATCTCGTTGATCAGGTCGAGCAGGTGCTGGCCGGACTCGTGCACGTCATGGGCATAGTCGCGGTAGGTCGGATTGTTCATCGGCCCCAGCACTTCATTGGCCATCACTTCGGAGAAGCCAAGGATGGCGTTGAGTGGCGTCCTGAGCTCGTGGCTCATCGAGGCGAGGAAACGCGATTTCGCCAGATTGGCGTCCTCGGCCCGCCGCCTCGCCTCGTCCGACATCGATTTCGCCGTCTCCAGCTCGGCGATCAGCGCGTCCTTCTCCGAGCGGAAGGACAGCACCATCAACGAAGCCTGGTTGAGATGACGCGCGACGTAACCGAAGAAGGGAAGCGCTGCGATGAGCAAGGCCGCCATCGTGGCTTCGATCGGCGTCCACAGGCGCATGACGGTGTAGACATAAACGGCAACGGGAATGGCAAAGGTCGCGAACAGCGCGCCGCCAAGCGAGGAGGCCATCACGGCGGTCGTCGCCATTGCGATCAGCAGCACCATGGCCTTGGCCACATGGAACTGGTCGATCTGGCATGTGGCGCAGCCGAACCAGGCGAACCACGCCCACCCAAGGCCGCAGAGGAAATGGCCGATCAGGAAGTCGCGACGTGTCTGCACCGGGTCGAGTTCGGCCGCCTCGGTCCGCTCCACGCGACGCGCCATGAAAGCGACGATCGTGTAGCAAAGCAGCGTCGACAGGGCCCAGATGGCGATCTGGCTGTCCAGGCCCGCCAGCCGGCCGATGGCTGCCACGGCGAGCACGAGCAAGGGGATCGCGACCGCGCTGACCACCATGGCGCGCGCATGCAGCTTCAGCAGTTCACGGTCGAAATCGAGGCTGCCCGCCTGCTGCGAAAGGCGGTCGCGCGTCTTGCGCACCGCGCGCGCCACATCGCTGTTGCGGTGCGGTTTACGGCGGTCCACAATAAACTTATCCGCTGTGTTCGAGCGTTGCAAAGGCATACAGACTTCAATTTCTGCGCGCAGCGACTTCCGGTTCGTTAAGCTACGTTCGAATGATTAAGAGACTGTTTGCCATATGAGCCGTTTCGGGCCGCGAGGACCGCGCCGACGCTATGTGGCGAGCCCGCCGCGGAGCCACTGGCGCAAGCTGCTGGACTACGGACTTGCCATTCTTCTGCTTGGTTTGCTCATCCTGGTGGCGGCACGCCTCGACCGCTTCGAGAGGCGCCAGAAGCAAGGCACGGCGATCGTCAATGACGGCGATTCGATCACGCTCGGGGCCGAGCGCATCCGCATGCGCGGCATCGACGCTCCGGAGTATCAGCAGACCTGCCAAAAGGCCGGCGCCGACTATCCCTGCGGCAAGCTGGCGCGGCAGTCGCTGGTGCGCCTGATCGCCGGCAGGCCTGTTCTCTGCAGCGGCTGGCGGCGCGATCGCTACGGCCGCCTGCTCGGCGATTGCAAGGCAGGTGATACCGACCTAAACCAGGCCCAGGTGCAGGCCGGATGGGCGGTTGCGTTCGGCGACTTCGAGACCGAGGAAGCAGTGGCGAGAGCGGCCAAGGCCGGCATCTGGGCAGGCACCTTCGCGGAGCCGCAGGACTGGCGCGACAGCCATCACGGTGCGCCGGTAGAGCGAAAGCACGGCGTGCTGGCCTCGTTCGGCGATGCGTTGCGCGAATTTGTTCGCTTCTGGTGATGGGCGGACCCGCACCTATGATCCGGTGGAGAAGCTGGAGGATGGAATGAAGCTGTTCGACGGCGGCCGCGCGCCCAATCCCCGGCGCGTGCGTGTTTTCCTTGCCGAGAAGGGGCTGACGGTGCCCCTGGTGCCCGTCGACATGGGCGCGCTGGAGCATCGCGGCGAGCAGGTGGCTAAGCGCAATCCGCTGCGGCGCCTGCCGGTGCTCGAGCTCGACGACGGCACCATCATCACCGAATCGATCGCCATTTGCCGCTATTTCGAGGAATTGCACCCCGCGCCCGCTTTGTTCGGCACGGGTGCGCTCGGCAAGGCAAAAGTCGAGATGTGGCAAAGACGCTTGGAATTGAACCTGATGAGCAGCGTCGCCGCCGCTTTCCGGCACATCCATCCGGCGATGAAGGAATGGGAAGTGCCGCAAGTTCCGGAATGGGGCGAGGCCAACAAACCGAAGGCGATCGAATTCCTGCACCTGCTCGACGACGAACTGGCGGATCGCGAATTCGCCGCCGGCGATGCTTATTCGGTCGCCGACATCACCGGCATGATCGCCATCGACTTCATGAAACCAGCGCGTATCAAGGTGCCGGAAGAGTGCACGAACGTACTGCGCTGGTACGCGGCTCTTGCAAGCCGGCCGAGCGCGACGGCCTGAGCGACAGAAATTGGATAATCCGCCCGATACGAGACAAGCGCTGCAGCGCCTCACCGAAAGGGTGCGGGCCTGCCGCATCTGCGTCGACCAGCCGCTTGGCCGGCCTTTGCCGCATGCGCCGCGGCCGGTGCTGCAGCCGTCCTCCACAGCGCGGATCCTGCTTGCCGGCCAGGCGCCGGGGACAAAAGTGCATGCGTCGGGCATGCCCTTCACCGATGCCTCCGGAGACCGGCTGCGAAACTGGCTCGGCGTCAGCGCGCAGGAATTCTACGACACAGAAAAGTTCGCCATCGTGCCGATGGGTTTTTGTTTTCCTGGACAGGACGCCAAGGGCAGCGACCTGCCGCCGCGTCGCGAATGCGCGCCGGCCTGGCGCTCGGACCTGATGGCGCTGATGCCGCAGATCGACCTGGTGCTGACCATCGGCGGCTATGCGCAGGCATGGCATATGGGCACGGCACGGCTGCCGTCGCTGACCGAGACGGTCAGGAACTGGCGCGCCATATGGGATGGACCGGCCATGCCGAAAGTGCTGCCGCTGCCGCATCCGTCCTGGCGAAACACCGGCTGGCTGAAGAAGAATCCCTGGTTTGAAATGGATTTGCTGCCCTTTCTCAGGTCGGAAATCCGCTATCGTATTGATTAGCCATTCTGCAAGAAATCACTCGCATTTACCGCCATCGGCAGAATTTCTTTCTTGTGAAAGGCTCCGGTAAAAGGGATTATAGCCAAACTATTCCCCTGGAGCCTCCCATGGATCGCCTCGATAGAAAAATTCTCCGCCTCTTGCAGGAGGACGCGACGCTCGCGGTCGCCGATGTCGCCAAGAAAGTCGGCTTGTCGACGACGCCATGCTGGCGGCGCATCCAGAAGCTCGAGGAGGAAGGCGTCATCAAGCGTCGCGTCGCCATCCTCGATCATGAGAAGGTCAATGTGCGCGTTACCGTCTTCGTGTCGATCCGCACCAATTCGCACAGCCATGAATGGCTGCGGCGCTTCTCCGAGGTCATCCAGGAATTCCCGGAAGTGGTCGAGTTCTACCGCATGAGCGGCGACGTCGATTACTTGCTGCGCGTGGTGGTGCCCGACATCGCCGCTTACGATGCCTTCTACAAGCGGCTGATTGCCAAGATCGAGATCCGTGACGTCTCGTCGTCCTTCGCCATGGAGCAGATCAAGTACACGACGGAAATTCCGCTCGATTACATGGTGCTGGACAAGGAATCGGGCGCGAACGCGGCGTGACGCTGGTTGCGCCGCTCGGCCCTAATTCTTCTTTTTGTTCAGAAAATTCCACGGCGAGTTGACCGGCAGGGTGACCGTGTCCGGCACGCTGCCGACGCTCGTCACCTCGGCCTTGCGCACGGTGTAGCCGGACTGGACAATCGAGATGCCGTCGAGGATGAACAACTGGCTTTTCTCCATGCCGGGCCTCAGCACGCCGGTGACCGCGACCGGATCGTAAGCCTGCTTCATCTTGTAGGGATGCGCCGGCGTGACCAGCACGATCTGGTTCGGCGGCGGCGTCGGCATGTGGCTGCAGGCGCCCGTCCACGGCACCAGCAGGAACTGGTAGACGAGGTCGCCGTCACGATCGACCGGCAATGCATATCCGGCTAATTGTATCGTCTTGTCCTGCAAGTTGAGCGACAAGGTCTCGCCGTGGTCAGGCAGTTTTGCCGCGATCATCGGCAGGTTCGCGTCTTCGGCTATCGCTTGCGTCGCGGGGCGCAGATCCTTCCAGACAATATGCGCGACATCAGCCGCGGCATCGGCTCCAGTGGCTGCGAGGAGGAGCGCAGCCGCCAGCGCCGCGCATGACTTGAAACGCTTGCTCATGATCGCTCCATCCTCCGCCAGTCCATTTGCTGAATCGAGTAAAAGCGTCGTGACCGATCCGGGCTCACCGACCCAGCCGCATCACATGCCGTCGCGTACCGGCGGTGCCGGTCTCATGGAAGCCCCTCGTAGTAAACATGTCGCGAAAACCCATGAAGCGATAGCTCGGGGCGGCCTCGTCGACGGGATAGGCCTCGATTGTATGTGCGCCTTTGCTGAAGGCATGGTCGATCGCAGCGTCAAGCAAAGCGGAGGCCAGCCCGCCGCCGCGCAGGGCCCTGGGCACATAGAAGCAGACGATCGACCAGATGCCGGTTTCGGTGTCGTCCTGCTGCTTTGAAAGCTTCCGGTAGGTCTCGCGTGGCGCGACCGAGCACCAGCCGACCGGCCTGCCGTCCATCTCAGCGATGATGCCGACCGGGGTGCCTTTGTGGATGAGCGCCATCATCATGCGCTTCTTCTCGTCGCTCTCAATGTGCTCGCGAGTGGAATGGCGCCAGGCCATGCACCAGCAATATTTCGGTGCGCCGGGCTGCTCGAACAGGTTTTCGAAGTCGGCACGTGTCTCTGGCGTCACCCCGACGAACCGAATCCCAGCAAGGTCAAGCTTTTGCGGCTGCGAGCCTTTCGAGCTGTCTGGCATCCGTCAGTTCCTTCACTGCATCCTTGCCGATCCAGCGCGCCGTCTTGTCCGGCGATGCCGCTAATCTTTCCGCCAGCGCAAGGGCAGGGGCGTGCAGGCTCATCGACCGTTTGCCGATTTGCCGCAGCGCCCAATTGACTGCCTTGCGGACGAAATTGCGCGGATCGCCGGCATGCTTCTCGATCAGCGGCAGATAGGCGAGGAAGGTCGCGTCCGGTTCTTTCTTGAGATGCACCGCGCTCCAGGCCAACATGGCAAAGGCGGTGCGGCGAACGAATTCGCGTTCGTCTCCAGCGAACTCGTCGATCAATTCGCGCCAGAACGGTGTTTCGGCAAACAGGTCCGCAACGGTGTCGACGATCTCCCAGCTGTCGAAATCCGCGGCCCAGCGCCGGCATTGATCGATATCGACCTTCTTCGGCTCGCCGGTGAAGGCGGCCATCAGCCGCGCTTCGCGGATGCCGCTGTTCCAGAGCTGCAGCGACCGCTCGTGGTTCCTCTTCAGCTTGCGCGCCAGCAGCCGCAATTGTGAATTCCCGACGCCGAGCGCGCTGGCGGTGTTGATGCCGAAGCGCGCCATGCCCGCCCGATTGTCCTCGGTGCCGACCGAACGCAAATGAGCGACGATGTCATCGGCGCTCCAGCTCGGATCGGGCTGGGGCATCGTCACCTATCTTTCCAGGCGCGCCAGCAGCGATGACGTGTCCCAGCGCTTGCCACCCATGTCCTGCACATCCTTGTAGAACTGGTCGACCAATGCCGTCACCGGCAGCTTGGCGCCGTTGCGATTGGCCTCCGCCAGGCAGATGCCGAGATCCTTGCGCATCCAATCGACGGCGAAGCCGAAATCGTATTTGCCGGCATTCATTGTCTTGTGGCGGTTTTCCATCTGCCAGGAGCCGGCAGCACCCTTGGAGATCACCTCGACGACCTTCTCGATGTCGAGGCCGGCCTTCTTGCCGAAATGGATGCCCTCGGCCAGACCCTGGACGAGGCCGGCAATGGCGATCTGGTTGATCATCTTTGTGAGCTGGCCGGCGCCGGCCGACCCCATCAGGCCGACCATGCGGGCGTAGCCGTCGATGACGGGCCTGGCCTTGTCGAAGGCGGCCTCATCGCCGCCGACCATGACGGTCAGCACGCCGTTCTCGGCGCCGGCCTGGCCGCCTGACACCGGCGCGTCGAGGAAGGAGAAGCCCGCCTTGCGCGCGGCATCGTCAAGCTCGCGCGCGACCTCGGCCGACGCGGTGGTGTTGTCGATGAAGACGGCGCCCTTCTTCATGGCGGCGAAGGCGCCGTTCGCACCCGTGGTCACCGAGCGCAGATCATCGTCATTGCCGACGCAGGAAAAGACGAAGTCCTTGCCCGCGGCCGCATCGGCCGGCGTCAGCGCCAGTTTGCCGCCATGCTCGGCCACCCACTGCTCGGCCCGTGCCTTGGTGCGGTTGTAGACGGTGACGTCATGGCCGCCCTTGTTCCTGAGGTGCCCGGCCATCGGATAGCCCATGACGCCAAGACCGAGAAATGCAACCGATGCCATAAGCCTGCCTTCCAACAAAACACAGTTTCCAGTGGCGGAAGGTCTAGGCCATGCGAAAAATTCGTCAAGGCACGCAGCGCTGCATCGACCGGTGCAGGCGGCCGGGCCGCAATCTATCGATGCAGATGGATAGTGATGCGGCGCTCGATCCACTCGACGCCGTGGCGCAGGATCTCGACCATCACCAGATAGACGATCGCCACCCAGATATAGGCCTGGATGTCGAAGGATTTCGCGTAGGCGAGCTTGGCGTTGCCCATCAGGTCGTAGACGGTGATGATGGCGACGATCGCGGAGGCCTTGATCATCAGGATGAGCTCGTTGCCATAGGGCCTGAGCGCGACGATGATCGCCTGGGGCATGATCACCTTGCGCAGCGTCTGCAATCTGTGCAGTCCGAGCGAGGCCGCACCTTCCCATTGGCCGCGCGCCACGCTTTCGATGGCGCCGCGCAGGATTTCGGCCTGATAGGCGGCGGTGTTGAGCGAGAAGGCAAAGACGCCGCAATAGAAGGCCTCGCGGAAGAACCACCACAGCCCGACCGTCTCAAGCTCAGGCCGGAACGAGCCGATGCCGTAATAGACCAGGTAGGTCTGCACGAGCAGCGGCGTGCCGCGGAAGAAGTAGACATAGCAATAGGCGAGCCCGGACAGGAACGGGTTCTTCGACATGCGGCCATAGGCGACCGGAAGCGACAGGATGGCGCCAAGGACCATCGAAATGCTGACCAGCGACAGGGTGGTTCCCAAGCCCTGGAGATAGGCGGGAGCATATCGGGCGAAGAATTCGGCGTTCCAGGCATAGACAAGATAGGCGACGATGCCGAGGCCAAAAAGAATCCAGATGCCGACCAACGCGTAGCCGAGGATGCGGACCCGCGGCCAGCCGCGCGCTGGCGGCGGCGGCTTGTCGATGGCGATAGCCTGGCTGACGCTCATCGCGCTTCCCTCCGTCCGAGATAGCGCAGGATATAGCTCGTGGCGATCGACGACAGGACGGCCAGCGCCAGGAAGATCAGCGCCGCGACGCTGTAAAAGAGGAAGGAATGCTTGGTGACGCGCGCCGCCACGCCGGACTGGCGCAGGGTCTCCGCGAGATTGACGACCGAAACCAGGGAGGTGTCCTTGAGCAGGCTCAGCCAACAATTTTCGAGACCCGGAAAAGCGATGCGTATCAGCTGCGGCAGGATCACCAGCCGCATTGTCTGCCATTTCGACAGGCCAATGGCGTAGCCACCCTCATATTGGCCTTTAGGAATGGCGCGGAACGCGGAGAGGAACACCTCGCTGGCGTAAGAGGAGAAGATCAGCGCCAGCACGATCATGCCGGCGACGAAGCTGTTGACGTCGATAGTTGCGTCCGGATTGAACAGCCGGACGAGATATTGCAGCAGAAGCGGCATGCCGAAGAAGAACAGGAACAGCGTCACCAGTTCCGGCAGGCCGCGAAAGACCGTGGTGTAGATGTTGCCGGCAAGGCGCAGCGACGGCTCTTCATGCTGCTTGGCAAAGGCGACGAAAAAGCCGATCACTAGGCCGATCGGCAGTGTGGCGAGCGCCAGCGCGATGGTGACCAGAACGCCAGAGGCAATGTCGTCACTCCAGCCCTCCGGTCCCCAGCTGAGAAGTGTCCAAATGCTTTGGGCCGGCATTGACGGGTCGTGTCTCCGTGGCGATCCCGGAAGGATTTAAGGGCGGCGAGGGATGCCTCACCGCCCTTGGCTTATCGATCAGGACTCGGCGCCGTAGACGTCGAACTTGAAGTATTTGTCGTTGATTTCCTTGTACTTTCCGTTCTTTCGGATGGTGTCGATCGCTTCATTCAGCTTATTGACCAGATCGGTCTCGCCCTTGCGCACGGCGATGCCGGCGCCCGGTCCGAAGATTTCGACCGGCTGCGGCGAGGGCTGGCCGAGGATCTTGCAGCAGGCGCCGTCCGGCGAATCCAGCCACTGCTGCAGCACGACGATGTCGTCCTCGATCGCATCGAGACGGCCATTGGCGAGGTCTGCCTGCTCCTCCGGGCTGCTCGGATAGCCCTTGATGGTGCTGTCCGTGTAGGTCTTCGAAGCGTAGTTGTAGTGCGTGGTGGTGGTGGCGACGCCGATGGTCTTGCCGGCGAGGTCTTCCTTGGTCACGCCCTTGAGCGGCGAATCCTTCGGGACAGCGATGGCCGAGGGGGTGTTGTAGTATTTGTGGGTGAAGTCGACCTTTTCCTGGCGCTCGGGCGTGATCGACATCGAGGCGACGATGGCGTCGAACTTGCCGGCCTGGAGCGCCGGGATGATGCCGTCCCAATCCTGCGCGACGAAGGTGCATTTCACCTTCATCTCGTCACAGAGAGCCTTGGCGATATCGATGTCGAAGCCGACCAGCTGGCCGTCCGAGGTCAGGTTGTTGAAGGGCGGGTACGCGCCTTCGGTGCCGATCCTGAGGGTCTTTTCCTGAGCCTGGGCGACGCCGAGTGTCAGCAGCGCGGCCGAAGCGGCGAGCGCGATACGCAGTGCAATACGCATGATAATCCTCTCATATTGTCATGGCCGCTGTCCCGTGCGGCTCTTGTGGGCGGCGCTTTCTTGACCGCCCGCTGAGGCGGATACTCCCACTCTTTGCGAGAAAAAAGCAACTGCAAATCAACGGCAAACGACAATCAGGACGTGCCGCTGCGTTACTTGGTCTGAGCCACGAGACCTGTGCTGCGCTCGATGAAGTCGGCTATCGATTTCGTGTCGTCGAGGTCGAAAACCGGCAGGTCTTCGCCTTCGACCGTGAAGTCGGCGGCGACCGCGACAATGTTGGGATCGTTGGCCGAAAGCGGCGTCCGATCCTTGGCTTCAAGCCGCCTTGCCTCGATCTTCTTATGCGCTTCGCGCTTGTAGCCTTCGACCAGCACGATGTCCGAGGGCGACAGCCGCGCCAGGATGTCGTCCAGCGTCGGCTCGTTCTCCTCGCGCAATTCGTGCATCAGCGCCCAGCGCCGGCCGGAGACGATGGCGACTTCCGTCGCGCCCGCCTGGCGGTGGCGGAAGGAGTCGGCGCCCGGCTTGTCGATGTCGAAGTCATGGTGCGCGTGCTTCACCGTCGACACCGTCCAGCCGCGCGCCACCAGCTCTGTGACCAGCTTTTCCGTCAGGGTCGTCTTGCCGGAGTTCTTCCAGCCGGTGATGCCGAATACGCGTCTCATGGCCCGAGGCTTTGCAATAGACGCTCCGCCGCCGCAAGGTCGTCCGGCGTGTTGATGTTGAAGAACGGATCGATCTTTTGGCCGCGAGCCTCGATCATCGGGAACTCAACCTCGACATGGCCGTGCCGCTCCATAAACGCGGAAACCCGCCGGTTGTCCTCATCGACCAGGAAATGGCGCAGGGCGTCGCGCAGGCCGAGCGGCCAGAGCGCGAAGGTCGGGTGCCATCTGCCGTCGGAGCTGGCGACGGCGATCGTGCCGGGCCGATCGGGCGCTGCCAGCACCAGGCGCTCGACGAGGTTGTCGGGAAAGAACGGCGTGTCACCGGCGGCGCTCACCAGCCACCGGCAGCTTGTTTGCTTTGCCGCCCATTCGATGCCGGTGAGAATGCCTGCGAGCGGGCCGGCATGGCCCGGCACCGTATCTTGGATGACCGGCAGACCCATGCCGGCAAATCGCGCCGGATCGCCGTTCGCGTTGAGTCCCAGTGTGGCGACCTGCGGCCTCAGTCGCGCGGCGACCCGATCGATCAGCCTGGCTTTGCCCAATGAAAGGAGCGGCTTGTCGCCGCCGCCCATCCGGCGCGACTGGCCTCCGGCCAGAATGATCCCCGCAACAGTTCGGTCCATCGTGCCTATATGCCGTCCGGTGCCATGTCGGGTCCAGCGCTTTCGGCGGCAGGTTGCTGTCGGCCCACGACGCGCTCGCGGTAGAGCGCATAGAGGCCCGAGCCGATGATGATGGCGGCGCCGACGGTCATCGGCGCATCCGGGATATCGCCGAAAATGACGAGGCCGAGCAGGATCGACCACAATAGCGCGGTGTAGCGGAACGGGGCGATGAAGGAGATGTCGCCCGAGCGCATCGCCATGATGATGAACTGATAGCCGATCAGCACCAGCACCGCCGCCAACGCCAGAAGCGTGGTCGCCCGGCCGCTCATCGGCGTCCAGCCGCCCATCGGCGACAAAAGCAGCGCGCCCAGCACCGTCATGGCAAGCGCGGTCGCCGTCGACACCAGCATGGTCGGGATCGCGTCAGGGATCCGCTTGGTGGCGAGATCGCGCACCGCGCAGCAGGCGACGCTGGTCAATGCCAGCAGCGAGTAGACGCTGAAGCCCTCGAAGCCCGGCCGCACGATGATCAGCACGCCGGTGAAACCGATGGCAATGGCAAGCCAGCGCCGCCAGCCGACGCCTTCGCCGAAGAACAGCGCCGCGCCCATGGTCACCGCCAGCGGCAGCGCCTGCAGCACGGCCGAGACGTTGGCGATCGGCAAATGCGCAAGCGCGATCAGAAACGATACCGTGGCGCCGGCTTCGCCCGCGACGCGCGTCGCCACCATCGGCTGCAGCATGGCCGCCGGATTGGCAAGCGCGCCGCGCCGCCAGGCGAGCAGGCCGACGAGCAAGGACGCGAAGGCGCCCCGCACCAGCATGACCTGCGCCATGTTCATCGATTCCGACGAGAATTTGGTGATCGCGTCGTTCAAGGTGAAGCCGACCATGGCCACGATCATGAACAGCGCGCCGCGCAGATTTGGCGAGAGAGGCAAGGGCGTTTCCGGATTTATTTAATTCAGCCGTCTAGCAGGCAGCCGGAAAACAGCAACGGCAAAGAAATGGGCCACGAATTTCTGCGTGGCCCGTGAGATCGATTTGCCGAGCTTTGGAAGGCTTACTTCGGCGTCAGCACCTCGGTACCGTTGCCGTTCTGGCCGGCGATGGTCCACAGCCCGTGCAGAGAGCCGTCCTTCTCGATCTTGTAGACGACGAGACCGATCTCCTTGCCCATCGCGTAGCCGGCGGAAAATGCATTGTCGTTACGCATGCAGATGCCGTCCGAGGTCGAGCCGCCGGTTTCCCAGTGGATGGTGCAGGTCGTGTCGCTGGTCAGCGTGATGGTTGCCTCGCCGTCATATTTCGAGCCGTCGAAATTGGTGCCGGCGACGGTGTAGGTGCCGCCGATCGACTGAGCCGCGGCCGATACGGAAGCAACCCCAAGCATTGCTAGTGAAAGCATGAATGTGCGCATGTGCACTCCCCCTAGAGCGATAATCGCGCGCGAAGGCTAGGCTGGAAAAGGCCGGCGGTAAATCGGCCGGAAGGCGACGCAAGCGCTTTATTTTCAGTGCGGCCAGTCTGACCTCAAGGGCCGCGCAGGGTCTTGGCAATGGAGGCGACCAAAGGGTCGTATTTTGACTTGAGCGCGGCAGGGTATTCGATCCAGACGGTGCGAATGACGTCGTCCTTTCCGAACAGGCGCCGTTCGTAAAAAATGTTGCCGTCCTTGGTGCCGGAGAGCACCGCCCAATTCTTGCCGGTCTTGCTGTAGGTGATCTTGTAACCCGGTTCGGTGCTGGCTTTCTCCTGGACGACGAAACCTTGCGGCGTGTCGTTGTCGATGTTGTAGATGCCGGAACAGGTCAGGCTGGCGCCGTCGGCGCTAAGCCATTGCTGTCCGTCGCCATTTTCCGGCTCGGGCATCGGCTTGTTGAAGATGTCGTCGGGAAAAGTGCAGGACTGGCCGAACCGCGCATTCACATAGGTGAAGGGCTTGGCCATCGCGGTCGCCGGCATGATTGTCGACAGGGACAAGATCGCCGCTACCGACGACCAACCGATGCGCTGCGGACGTTGCATGATCCCCCCTTTGGTCGATGACCGAAGGTGATCCTGCACCAAATCGCAGAAAAAATCAGCCGCCGGTGACGCTCATATGCCGAGATACCGAAGGGCGGCTGGTGCGGCGGTCGATGACGAAATCATGGCCCTTGGGCTTACGGCCGATGGCTTCATCGATCGCCTCGCCGAGCAGCTCGTTGCCTTCGGTGGCGCGCAACGGCGCCCTAAGGTCAGCGGCGTCCTCCTGGCCAAGGCACATATAGAGGGTGCCGGTGCAGGTCAGCCGCACGCGGTTGCAGCTTTCGCAGAAATTATGCGTCATCGGCGTGATGAAGCCGAGCCGGCCGCCGGTCTCCGCGACATGGACATAGCGGGCAGGGCCGCCGGTCTTGTAAGGAATATCGGAGAGCGTGAACTGTCGCTCCAGCGCGGCGCGCAACAGCGACAGCGGCAGATACTGGTCGGTGCGGTCGGCCTCGATCTCGCCCATCGGCATCGTCTCGATGAGGGTGAGATCCATGCCACGGCCATGCGCCCAGCGCATCAGCTCGGGGATTTCGGCATCGTTGAAGTCGCGCAGTGCAACCGCATTGAGCTTGATCTTCAACCCGGCCTTCTGCGCGGCATCAATGCCCTCCATCACCTTGCCGAGATTGCCCCAGCGGGTGATCTGGTGGAATTTCTCGGCATCGAGCGTGTCGAGCGAGACGTTGATGCGCTTGACGCCGCAATCGGCGAGCTCGGCGGCGAAGCGCGACAGCTGCGAGCCGTTAGTGGTCAGCGTCAATTCTTCCAGAGCGCCGCTTTCGAGATGCCGCGACAGCTGGCGCACCAGATGCATGATGTTCTTGCGAACCAGCGGCTCGCCGCCGGTCAGCCTGAGTTTCTTCACGCCTTTCTCGATGAAAACGGTGCAGAGCCGGTCAAGCTCCTCGAGCGACAACAGATCCTTCTTGGGCAAGAAGGTCATGTCCTCGGCCATGCAATAGGTACAGCGAAAATCGCAGCGGTCGGTGACCGACACGCGCAGATAGCTGATGGTGCGACCGAAGGGGTCGATCATGTCCATTTGCAAACGTTTCCCATGGCCTGAGCGGCACCGTTATATACAGCTATGTGATACGATCCAATGCCGCATTCAAGATAGACGGTCTTGATCTTTGGTAACATTCCCCGGCCGACATCGCGTGTCGGCTGGCTGAAAGCCTTTGTCGGATGCATGTCGTTTGTCCCAGAACCGCTGCCCACTTCCGGGCGACATGCATTGGCACCGGTCTTTCCGGATCGCGCGAAGCGGCGTAGGGAAGGGCGCAACCCAGAGCATGATGCCGAAAAGTGTGAAGCGGTTTTTCGGACGACATCATGCTCTATCTCTTTGACTTAGAGACGGATTCAGATTTCAGGTCGAACAGACCTGAAATAATCCGGCTCTAGACAGGACAGTCATGACCGCGCCAAAGGAACTCAGGGTCTCGAAGGACCGCAAGCTGCTGACGGTGACCTTCCCGGGCCATCAACCGTTCGAATTGCCGGCGGAGTTTTTGCGCGTGGCTTCGCCATCGGCGGAAGTACAGGGCCATTCGCCGGAGCAGCGCGTGACAGTTCCGGGCAAGCGCAATGTCACGATCCTCAAGATCGAGCCGGTCGGCAATTATGCGGTGCGCATCACCTTCGACGATTTCCACGACACCGGCATCTTCACCTGGAACTATCTGCATACGCTCGGCCACGAAAAGGACGAGCGCTGGAACGCCTATCTTACCGAGTTGGCCGAGAAGGGGCTGAGCCGGGATCGCTAGCCCGGCGCGTGGCAATCCAATGTCGGCTGTCGTCAAGACGTCATGGACATGGAGTAGCGCCGGCAAAAGGTCAGGAGGCGAAAAAAGTGTCGCGCATCACATCCGTCGAGCAGCTCGAGGCCCTCTACGGGCTGCCGGGCGAGGCTTCTGTCGTCAAGGAACTCGACCATGTGATTCCCGAATATGCCGCCTTCATCGAGGCCTCGCCCTTCGTGGCGCTGGCGACGAGCGGGCCCGAGGGCCTCGACTGCTCCCCGCGCGGCGATCTCGCCGGCTTCGTGCGCATTGTCGACGACAAGACGCTGATGATGCCCGACAGGCGCGGCAACAATCGCGCCGATTCGCTGAAGAACATCATTCGCGATCCGCGCGTCGGCCTGCTCTTTCTGGTGCCGGGCTCGGGCACCACGCTGCGCGTCAACGGCCGCGCTCACATCACGACCGATGCCGGGCTTTGCGCGTCCTTCACGGTCGACGGCAAGCCGGCCCGCTCGGTCACTGTCATCGATGTCGATACGGTCTATTTCCAATGCGCCCGCGCCATCGTGCGCTCCGAGCTCTGGAACCCGGCCAAACATGTTGATCCGAAATCGCTGCCGACACCCGGCCAGATTCTCGAGATCACCAGCCGCAAGAACATCGACGGCCAGAAGTACGACGAGGAATGGCCGGAAAGAGCGAAGAAGACGATGTGGTGACAGGTGCGCCGATATTTCGGTGAGGCCGGCCTGCAAATGGCGGGTCCCTGCGCTTCCGGTGCTCACGTACTTTAGGTACGCTCCGCTCCGGTTCTCGGAATCCCGCCATTTTCGATTCGGCCTGACCGAAATCTCAGCACACCTGAGGTAGTCGCATCAAACCCGCGCTCAGGCTTCCTTCAGCACGTCGGCGATCTTGCGCATTTGCTCGCCGATCATGTCGCACTGCTCCGGCGTCGACTGGCTCATCGCCTTCTCGATCAGGGCCATGTGAACCTTCAGGGCCTTCATCAGCAGGGCCTCGCCCGCCTCGGTGAGGTTCAGCCGCAGCACCCGCTTGTCCTTCTCGTCGCCTTCGCGACGCAGCAACCCGCGGGCCTCGAGCTGCGGCAACAGCATGGTGATGTTGGAGCGGCCGACGAGCAGCTTGCGGGCAAGGTCGTGCTGCGACATGCCGGGGTGGCGGTAGAGGTTCATCAGCACGTCGAGCTGCGCCGGCTTAAGGTCGAGCGGGCCGAGCTTAACCGCCAGCGTGCGCTCCAGCACATGGCAGGCGCGCGCCACCGCAACCCAGTTGCGAAAGCGAGGGTTGTCCCAGGGTAGCTCTTGCTTAATGTTCATCTTTGAACTATTATGTTCATGCTTGAACGAATGGATGGACTGCCAATATGGCATCATTTGGAATGAAGGTCATCCGGGGCGTTTTCGGCGCGGCCGAGCATGTTGCGCCGCGTCTTAGCGGCCGTGCCGCCTTCGAATTGTTTTGCCGCACACCAAACGTCAAGACCTTGAGCGACGGCGAACGCCGAGCCGTCGAGCGTGCCTCAGCCTTCATGGCCGAGGCGCGCCATCACAGGCTGAAAACCAGGACCGATTGCGTCGCAGTGCATGAATTCCGGCCGGAGCCGGGCAGGGAGTCGCGCGGCACGGTGCTCGTCATTCATGGCTGGCGCTCGCGTACCGAATATATGCGCGCCCTGATCGAAGGGTTTCGCGGCGCCGGCTACAAGGTTGTTTCGCTCGACCTGCCTGGGCATGGCCATTCGCTCGGCCGCCATCTCAACATGGTGACTGCCGTGGACGCGGCGCGGGTCGCCGGCGAATGGTTCGGCCCCTTTGCCGCCGTCGTCGGCCATTCCTTCGGCGGCGCGATTGCCGCCAATGCCGTTGCCGCATCGGTCAAGGGCATGCCGCCGCTTGCGGCGCAAAAGCTGGTGCTGATTGCGGCACCGAGCTCGCTGCCTGCAATCTTCGACGACTTCAGCGATATGATGAATGTCGGGCCGCGCTCGCGCGTCGCCATGGCGGACAGGGTGAGATACCTTTCCGGGCGTCCGCTCAGCGAATTCACCGGCGACCGCCAGCTTGCGGAGGCGTCGGTGCCGACGCTGATCATCCACGCGCCGGACGATCGCGAAGTCCATGCCGATCATGCGAAGCGTTATGCGGGCGCCGGCGAGCATGTCCACCTGCATTGGGCCGAGGGGCTTGGCCACCGGCGTATCCTCACCGACAGGGACGTCGTCGCGCGCGCGGTCGGCTTTGTGACTGGGCAGCGGGAAACGGCCCTGCACTAATCGCCTATCAGTCCCCCTTCTTTTTCTGCCCCGCCTCTACGGGCAGGCCCGCTGCTTTCCAGGCGGTATAGCCGCCGAGGATATGCTTGACCGGTGTCAGGCCCATGTCCTGCGCCGTCTTGGTGGCTAAAGCCGAGCGCCAGCCTCCGGCGCAGAAGAAGACGAAGGTCTTGCCGCTGGCGAAGAACGGCTTGTGGTACGGGCTTTCGGGATCGATCCAGAATTCCAGCATGCCGCGCGTTACATGCTTGGCGCCGGGGATCTTGCCGTCACGTTCGACCTCGCGCGGGTCGCGCAGATCGACGAAGATCGTGTCCTCATCCTCCAGCAGCCCCGCTGCCTCCTCGGGCGACACGACCTCGATCTCGGCATTCGCCTCGTCGAGAAGCTGGCGATATCCCTTCTTCACTGCACATCCTCCAGGCCGTGGCTCGAGGCCGCCGGAATTTCGATCACAAAGACCGTGGTTTGTCACGCCTTGGCCGTGCCGCACAGAGCGGCCGTCGAATCCGCCGGTGATTCCTGCTTGACGACAGTCCACTCGAAAAGCTGACCGCGTACCTATGTGACTTTTTCGCCTGTCGGCAACGCCACGCCTGATTGTCCCGGGTGTCGGAACACTTGGAACGGCCAGCTCGTTTTAGGTCTCACAAGGATGTGAAACCGTTCTGCAACACGGCTCCGAAAATTTATGGAAGCTTAACGAAATCAGTATGAATCGGTATAGTCACGTCATACATCCGCCTTGCGGAGGGCGGGACCGTCCAGCGGCGTGGAACGGGAACCGGTTTCAACCGGTGCGGGTGAAGCATGAAAATCCTCGGAAACAAAAAAGCCGTCCTGCCGATCGCGGTCGCGGCGACTCTTGCCCTCGGGCAGCAGTCGGCAAGCGCGCAAGGGCTGTTCGACATGCTGTTCGGCGGCGGCATCCGGCACAGCCCGCAAGGCGAGTTTCCGCCGCCGCCAAAACCGCGCAAGGTGCGGCCGGCCGGAGAGGATGGTGGCGGCGTCAGGATCAGCAGCCCGACCTATAACACCTACAGGGCCGACAAGCTTGTCCGGGTCGATTTCAAATCGCTGCTGCCGGCACCTCAGGCCGCGACCCCTCAGGACGCCGCCTTTGTCCCGTCGGTGACGAGCAATAGCTTCCGTGATGCCGTCGCAGGCTTGAGCGACTACGAGTTGTTTGCCGAGCCGGATATCGCCAAGGCGCTGATCGCCTATTATTCGGCCAATCCGGATTTCATCTGGGTGAGCGACAATACCCCCAACAGCCGGGCGCAGGATGCAGTGCGCGTCCTGGGGGAGGCGGCGAGTTATGGCCTGACGCCGGCCGACTATTCCGTCGATGTCCCGGCAGCCGCCAATTCCGCCGCCACACAGGAAGAGCGGACCAAGGAACTGGTCCGCTTCGAGATGGCGTTATCGGCCCGCGTGCTGCGCTATGCCCATGATGCTCAGAGCGGTCGCGTCGATCCCAACCGGATGACCGGCTATTACGATTTCCCGGCCAAGCCGCTCGATCTTGAAGGCGTGCTGAAGACGCTGGCGCATACCCAGGAGGTCCGCACCTATCTCGAATCGCGCCACCCGCAGAATGCCGAATACCAGGCGCTGCGCGTCGAGCTGGAAGCGCTTGAGGCGAGCGAGGAAAACGAGATCGTCGTCGATCCCAAGCTCCTGCTCAAGCCCGGCGAAAGCAGCCCGGAATTGCCAAAGTTGCTGACGCTTATTTCCCGTAATCTCGATGACGAGATGGGTGGCGGCTATGGCGAAGTGCTCGCGAGGCTCGGCAAGAGCGAGCTCTACGATCCCGAGCTGGTGCCGGTGATCAAGGCGGTGCAGCAGCGGGCCGGCATGAAGGGCGACGGCGTCATCGGCCCGCGCACGGTGGCTTCATTGGCCGGCGCCTCAAAGGCGGACAAGGTCGAGAAGGTCAAGGTCGCGCTCGAGGAACTGCGCTGGATGCCGTCTGATCTTGGCAGCCCGCGCGTCTTCATCAACCAGCCCGCCTTCACTGCCAGCTATATCGACAATGGCGAGGAGAAGCTGAAGACCCGCGCGGTCATCGGCCGGGTCACCAACCAGACCGCCTTCTTCTACAACCAGATCAAGCAGGTCGACTTCCATCCTTATTGGGGCGTGCCGCAGTCGATCATCGTCAACGAGATGCTGCCGAGGCTGCGCGGCGATCCGGGCTATCTCGACCGCGCCGGCTATGAGGTGACGGATTCGCGCGGCAAGCGCATCCCGTCCTCGGCGGTCGATTGGGGTGCTTATGGCGCCAACATTCCGTTCAGCGTGCGTCAGCAGCCGAGCGAGGCCAATGCGCTGGGCGAGTTGAAGATCCTCTTCCCCAACAAGCATGCGATCTACATGCACGACACGCCGCAGAAGTCGTTCTTCGAACGCGACATGCGCGCGCTCAGCCATGGCTGCGTGCGGCTACAGGATCCGCGCGGCATGGCCGCCGCCGTGCTGGGCACCACGGTCGACGATATCGCCGAGAAGCTGAAGCACGGCCATTCGACCGAGAATGTCACGCGCGTCATTCCGGTCTATGTCGCCTATTTCACCGCATGGCCGGACATGTCCGGCAAGGTCGAGTATTTCGACGACGTCTATGGCCGCGATTCCAAGCTGATGCAGGCGCTCGACGCGACCGAAGCGGTGCGCACGCCGTCAAGCTGAGCGCAAGCAATTTCGGACGGAAGGATACGGCGAAGCCGCTGACCGCTTCACACTTTTCCTGGAATTGCTTTGATCAACGGCCGGCGCAAGCCGGCGTTGCGCCCGGCGATCAGCCAATAGATCAGGCCGGCCACGAGGCCGCCGCCGGCGATGATGCCCATGTCCGCCCAGCGTTCCGGATTATTGGCGGCGTCCGGCCAGATCAGCATGAAACCGGCTGCCGCGGCAGCGGCGCCGAACAGCATATGCAGCCAGAAGCTCCGCAGCGAAAAGAACTCGGCGATCATTGCAAAGACCAGCGTCTGCATACCCGTCAGGACGATCGTCAGAAAGTAGATGAACATGCCGAGCGGCGGCACCACCAGCGCGGCGACCGGCGTGAACGCCATAAGCTCGAAGTAACCCGGAGCATTGGGCAGCGAACTCAATATCGCGTAGATCACCACCACGGCGATCAACCCGACCAGCACCGCGACCAGATAGCCGACAAGCACCATCAGGATGCGCTTCAGGACGTAGCCAACCATTGCCATGCACCCCCGTGCCCGCAATCATGGCGGGCAGTCAGCCACCAAAGCTGTGACGATGCAAGGGCGGTCCGTCGCGTGGGAACGCGGCACATGAGCATTCAGGCGCAAGATCAGGATGATGTTTCGTTGAATCGCCATCCGATCTAACTCTTGTTGGAGACGATCTTCTCTGAAAAACGGTTCCCACTTGTCGGGATAATGCTCTAACGCACAGATGCCGGGGATCGGGCAGGGGTCCATTTGCCCCTAGTAGGCCGGGCGGAATGGCCGCAGGCGGACGCGGCCTATTTGGGTTCGCCGGTCAGGGGATCGTAGGTGATTTGGACCTTGGCCTTGTCCGTCGTGTAGTAGGTGATGGTATAGCCGTCGCTATCCCATTCGACCTCCTTCACATAGCGGAAGTCGGTGCGGTGCTCGACCTTGGCGACGATCTCCGAGAGCTTCTTGGCATTTTGCGACGGCAGTGGCTGGTCGTCCGCCGCAAAGGCTTGTCCACTGATAAGCAGGAAAGCGATACCGGTTGCTGAAACAACAGTGCGCATGAGAGCCCTCAAATCTCGTCGGCGTCAGTGCCGTCAGAAACTCGCGCGCAGGCAGGTTGGTTCCGCAGCGCCGCAATAACCGACTTTTGCGGCGCATGCCTCGATGCGGCCGCAGGAGCCGGCCAATATTGCCTGGTGGAGAAAATGTAATAATTTCAGCTGGTAAGATCGCACTTTGGATGTGTCTCCTGACGTACTGAACCACTAACCATGCGCCGGCGGGTGAATTCGCCATATTAGCTGTTCGTGGTAGAGCTTTCGGCAAGATCCTGATAGAATTCTGGTCATAAGAGGGTGGCAACAGTGCGCCGGGCCTGCCGAGGATTTCCGTCGGCAGCCGGCGACGCGTTTCTTTGAGCGCAGGTCGCCCGTTCTGGACTGCAGCGGGACTGGGGGCTCAATCATGGCTGAACGGAATTATACCCGTCAGCTTGCGACAATCATTTCAATCGACGCCGTAGGATTCTCGAGGCTTATGGGCATCGACGACGAGTTGGCTGTTGCCGCCTTCGAGGAAAGGCGCGACATCATCGCCGACAGTTGCGGAGCATTTGGCGGGCGCACGTTCGGCGATGCCGGCGACAGCATCATGGCCGAATTCGGCAATCCAATCGAAGCCTTGCGGGCAGCCTTCGATTTCCAGGCCCGGATCGTGGCGCTGAATGCCGCTGTCGCCGAGGACATGCGCATGCCTTTTCGCGCCGGGATAAACACCGGCGACGTCATCGTCCGGGAGGGCCGTCTCTACGGCGACGACGTGAATATCGCGGCCAGGCTTCAGGAATTCGCGCCGCATGACGGCGTCGCCATCTCGGCGACGACGTGGCATCACGTGAAGGACAAGACGGCGGCCGTATTCACCGATCTCGGCGAGTTCAGCCTGAAGAACATCGCCCTGCCGGTGCGGGTCCTGATCGCCGGTCGCGGCGGCAACGGCCCTGCCGCGACGGCTTCCTTCGCTTCCATTCCCGCCACGCTCAGTCATTCCAGGCCGATCGCCAAGGGCCCGCCGGCAATCGCCGTGCTGCCGTTCCAGGGCAACGGAAGCGAACCCGATGTCGGCTACATGGCCGACGGTATCGCCGAGGACATCATCTACGGTCTTTCCAACACGCGCTGGCTTTCGGTCATCGCCAAGGGCTCGAGTTTCCAGTTTCGGGACGACAGCCTCGGCACAAGGCTCATCGGCAACGCGCTGGGTGCCCGCTACATCGTCAGCGGCACGTTGGCGCGCTCCAACAGGCAGATCCGCCTTAATGCGTCGCTCACCGATACCTCGAACGGGCGCCTGGTCTGGTCGCAACGTTTCGACCGCGATCTCGTCGATATCTTCAGCCTACGCGACCAGATCGGCAGCGAGATCGTTTCCATACTCGACAAGGAGGTCGACCGCGCCGAACAGGCGCGCACGTTCCAGGTGCCGTGGGAAAGCCTCGAGACCTGGCAATTGGTCAGGCGCGGCCGCTGGCACATGAACAGGCGGACACGTCGCGATACCGAAATCGCGCTCGACTTCTTCGACAAGGCCTACCAGGAAGATCCGAATTCGAGCGCCGTGCTCAACGAGCTCGCATGGTGGTATTTCTGGAGGGCATGGCTGCGCTTCGGCGACAGCGACGATCTGGAGAAAGTCGAGACGCTTGCGCGCAAGGCGCTGCTGATGGACAGCCTCGATGCGCGTCCGCATGCCTATCTCGGCGCAGCCGACATCATGCGCGGCCAGCCGGCATTGGCGGCCGAGCATCTTGCCGAAGCGATCCACATCAATCCGAGCTTCGCCTTCGCCCGCTCGGCCATGGGCAGCGCACACCTTTTGCTTGGCGATGCGACCAGCGCGATCCCCTTCTTCCTCGACACTGACCGATTGAGCCCGTTCGACCTCTATCGCTTCCATAATCTGGGGGAACTGGCCGCGGCCTATTGCTTCGTCGAGGACTGGCAGGCCGCGATCGCCACCGCCGAGCGCTCGCTCAACCTGTCGCCAGGTTACTTCTACGCAAGATTCCTGAAGATAGGCGCCCTGATGAGAAGCGGTCGGCGCGACGAGGCGGCGCATGAACTCGCGATTTTCATGACCAGGCACCCCGATTTTTCCGAGCAGAGGATACGCTGGATACCATTCGTGGACCCAGCCAAGAACAATTTCCTGATCGGCAATTTCGATCAGGCCAAGTCTGCCGCATGATCGCCGGGGCCGACAACAAATGACTGTGAACGAATTCACATACGCCGGACCGATGCAAACCTAGGCCAGACAATGCCGGCATCGTATTGACGTGGATAGCCGGGGGCTTGAACGCGATGATCACTTTGAAGTACTTCGCCGCCGTCCGCGCCGCTCAGAAGAGCCAGCGTCCGCTCGCCGAAATGCCACCGTTCGACATCAACCGGCTGCGTTCCAAGAGCGGCTTTGCTTCCCGCATCGCCGGTTTTCTTCTCAGCGATCCGCGCTGGCTGCTGGCGCTGCTGCGCCGTTTCTGGCCGAATCTCGGCTTCGGCAATTTCCTGCTCGTCACCAAGGGCGCGGATGTTCGCGACATATTGGAGCGGGGCGACGAGTTCGAAACGCCTTACGGGCCGGAAATGGCCGAACTCGCCCGGGGCTCGAATTTCATTCTCGGCATGCAGGACGGCGCCGCATACCGGCAGATGAAATCGGCGGTGCTGAGCGCGTTCCCGCCGGCGGAGGTCGAAGCCGCCGTCAGGCCGATCGCCGAGCGCCATTCGCACGATATCATGACCCGCGCCAGCCCCGGCTTCGATGCCATCGCCGGATTGATGAAGATCGTGCCGGTTCGCATCTGCCGCGACTATTTCGGCCTCGAGATCGACGACGAAACCGAGTTCGCCGACTGGTCGATCGCGCTCAGCGCGCTGTTCTTTTCCGATCCGACGGCAAGTCCCACCACGCGCCAGCTTGCCGTGGTCGGAGGCGATCGGCTGATCAAGGTCATAAACCGATCGATCGCCGCGGTCAGGGAGAGAGCGGGCAAAGACGACCGGCCGCTTGCCCGTCTCGTCGCGCTGATGGACCAAGGGCGCCTGTCGTTGCCTGACATTCATTCCATCATGCTCGGCATGGTCGCAGGCTTTGTGCCGACGAACGTGCTTGCCGGCAGCAATTGCCTGGATGTGATCCTGTCGCGATCCGATGCGCGGCAGGCCGTGGATGAGGCCATCGCGGCCGGCGACACCGAGAAGCTCGACCGGGCGATCATGGAAGCCATGCGGTTCAAGCCGATCTGGATCGGGCCGTGGCGCTATACCAGGCGTGACGCGGTCATCGGCAAGGGCACGCGCCGCGAGCGCCTAGTCAAAGCCGGAACGGTGGTCATGCCGGCGACGCTTTCAGCAATGTTCGATCCGGAGATCGTGCAGCGGCCGAACGAGTTCGATACGTCGCGCCCGCATCGCGACTACATGGTTTTCGGTTACGGCATCCATCTGTGCATCGGCGCCGAGATCGCCCGCATCCAGATCGGCGAATGCATCCGCGCGCTGTTCGGCAAACCGAAGCTCGCCCGCGCGCGGGGCAGGGCCGGCAAGATGGTCAATCTCGGCGCCTATCCGGCAAACCTCAAGGTCGATTTCGAGCGCCCGCCGCTTTGCCGCACCGCCGAGCAGTCGATGGTGACGGTTGTCTGCCCGATCACCCGCCCCACGCCGCTCGATGCGGTGCGCGACAAGGTCGCCGACCTCGGCAATCCCGCGATTGGCGAGATCAGCGCCGCACTCGACAAGGTCGCCACCATACATTTCACCAGCTTGGCCGTCGCTCCCACAGGCAGGGACAAAAAGACGGGGGTCGAGACCGGCGCGCTGGTGTTCGAAATCTCCGGCGACGGCAGCACCGACGACGTCATTGCCGCCATTGCGCAATCGATCGGGCACCGGCTGCGGCCGATCTTCAGGGATGTCTGCGGCCTGCCAGATGGCGGCTCGCTGGAGGACTTCCTGAAGAAGAACCAAATCAAGATATCGCCCTCCTTCGGCAGCGCCGCGGGGCTGGTTTTTTCCGGCACGCCCGGCCATTCCGTACGCCGCATCCTTGCCGAGGCGCGGCTGGCCGACAGCGTGCGCGAGATCGTCGAAAAACCGCGCGTGGGCGCCGGCAACGCGATGGATGTGCTGGCCGAAGCGCGCCGGCATGTCCGCTGCCTCGGGCAATTCGGCTGGGCGTTCGAGCCCGCCGAAAGCCTGCTGGAAAGTCCGCCCGGCCACTGGTCGCGCGCGCTGACGACGACGCTTTTGACGCCGGCGATGTTCGCCACTGTCGCGATCGTCGTTCTCGCCTTTTGGCGCATGACTTATGTGCTCGTGTTCGGGAACCCGCATGGCATCACCTTCGCCAACATCGCGATCGCCGGCGCCGCGCTTCTGCTTACGGTACTCGGTCTGCTGGCTATTCTGGTTCTGTTCGTGGGCCTTTGCTTCCTGGCGTTGCGGCGGCTCGAAGACAAGGACCGGCCGGCGAACACGCCGGTCGATATCGGCGCGCTGGAAAAGATCCTCGCCAATGAGGACCACTGCGCGCAGAACAACCTGACGGCGATCTCGACGATGAAGCCGGGCATCTTGCGGCGGCTGGCGCTAAGGCTCGCCTTCTACCTGATCTCGATATCGGCGCAGAAAGTGTTCAGGCCTGGTTTCCTCGCCACCATTAACACCATTCATTTCGCCCGCTGGGTGCTGCTGCCCGGCACCGACAGACTGGTATTCTTCTCCAATTACGGCGGCAGCTGGGAAAGTTATCTGGAGGATTTCATCGCCAAGGCTTCGGCCGGCCTGACCGGCGTGTGGAGCAACACCGAAGGCTATCCGCGCACGCGCTGGCTGTTCCTCGACGGCGCGCGCGACGGCGATCGTTTCAAACGCTGGGCGCGGCGCCAGCAGGTGCCGACGCTGTTTTGGTACAGCGCCTATCCGCATCTCAACACCACGCGCATCCGCATCAACTCCAGGATCAGGCGCGGTATCGCGTCGGCCACCGGCAACGAGGCGCGCGACTGGCTGAGCCTGTTCGGTTCGCTGCCGCGCCCGCAAGCACGGCCGGCGGACGCAACCAGCCTGGCTGGACCGGCGTCCGCGCCGCTCGAAGAACTGGAATCCGGAGAAATCCAGTCCATCTTCTTCGGTCCGTTCGGCGCGCTCGGCTATGCACACATGCTTGCGATCGGGGTGCCGGACGGTTTGCCGGCAGCGAAGCGCAAGGGGTGGCTCAACTTCGTGACCGAAAAAACCAGCTTCGGCGACGGCGTGCCGGCCGGCCGCGCCATGACCGTGGCGTTCGGCCCCAACGGACTGCGCCGGCTGGGGCTCGAGGGCGGCGCCGACGACGAGCCGCTGGACACGTTTCCCGTGGCTTTTCGCCAGGGCATGGGAACGCCCGAGCGCAGCCGCATCCTCAACGATATCGGCCCCGACGCTCCCGACAAATGGCAGTGGGGCTCGCCCAAAAATCCTGTCGACCTCGTCATCGTCTGCTACGCCGAGACGCCGGCTACGCTGAAAGCCGAGATCGCGGCCATGAAGCGACAGACGACGGGCGCGGGCATGTCCGTGACCGCCGAGCTGCCGCTGATGGTGCGGCGCGACGGCAAGCGGGCGGTCGAGCATTTCGGCTTCGTCGACGGCGTCTCGCAGCCGATCGTTCGCGGTACGGCGCGCGCCGCCAAGGGAGCTGCGCCCATGCATCTCGTCGCGCCCGGCGAGTTCTTGTTCGGCTATCGCGACGAGCATGGCTTCTATCCTGCTTCGCCGTCGGTCGAGGCGGCACTGGACCGCACCGGGATCCTGTCGCAGGTGCGGCGCAACCGTCAGATCCCGGGGCAGCCGCCTCCGCCGCGCGATTTCGGCCGCAACGGCACCTTCCTCGTCGTGCGCCAGTTCGAACAGCATGTCGAATTGTTCGACGATTATTGCCGAAAGGCCGCTGTTCAGGCCGCCGGCGAGACCGGCGATGCGACGATCACGCCGCGCTGGGTGGCGGCAAAAATGCTTGGCCGCTGGCAGGACGGCAGTTCGCTGGTGCGCAATCCGAACGGCCGTCCGGGCCGCGGCGTCGACAATGATTTCGCCCTCGGCGCCGAGGACCCGCAAGGGCACGCTTGTCCGCTCGGCTCCCACATACGCCGTTCCAACCCGCGCGACTCGCTCGGCGAGGACCGCGAGACGCAGATCAGGATCGGCAAGCGCCACCGCATCCTGCGCGTCGGCCGTACCTATGAGAAGAAGGGCAGAGGCGGAAAGACCGAGAAGGGTCTGCTCTTCATGTGCCTCAACGCCGACATCGAACGCCAGTACGAGTTCATCCAGCAGACATGGGTCTCATCGAACTCGTTCCAGGGCCTGGTGGGCGAAACGGACCCTACGATCGGCGCGCGCGGCGGCGGCCGCTTCTCGATCCCGTCCTGGGAAAAGGTCACTGTGCTCAAGGACGTGCCGCAGTTTGTCACCACCAAAGGGGGCGGCTATTTCTTCATGCCGAGCCGCTCGGCGCTGCGCTATCTGATCTCGCGGCTGTGACCGGGCGCGCTGAGTTTCTCGGATGCGACGGGCCGGTGGAGCTGCGGCGAAAGTCGCCGAGCCTGACGTTCAGTCGTCGTCCTGCGATTCGGCGATGTGGTTCAGGGCGGCGATGTTGGTGATGCGCAACCCGCCGCGCTTGATGGCGATCATCTGGCGGTTGCGCCAATCGTTCAGCGTCTTGTTGACGGATTCGCGCGTCGCGCCGAGGAATTCGCCGAGCTCCGACTGCGAAATCGGAATCCAGCCGGCGCTATCGGCCATGACGCCGCTCAGGAACACCAGCCGCTTTGCCAGCCTGGCCTCGATGCCGAAAAAGGCCTGATCGCCGAGCTCGCCGCTGACCCAGCGCAGCCTTGCGCACAGCAATTCGATCATCGCGCGGGCCAGAGGGGGATTTTTCTCAATGCGATCAAAGAGTTGTGTCCGGCTCAGCGAAACCAGCTCGCAGGCGGTGAGGCAGATGGCGGTCGCCGTGCGCGGGCGCCCGTCCAGCGCCCCGATCTCGCCGACCAGGCTGCGCGACAGTTCGATGTTGGCCACCAGCTTCTGCCCGCCCGGCGAATAGAGCGAAATCTCGACGGTGCCGCTCATCACGCCATAGATGCGGTCGGACGCATCCTCCTGGACGAACAAATGCTGGCCGGCGGCATAGCGCTCCAGCTTGCAGCCGCTGAACAGCAGGTCGAACTGGCGCGGGTCGATGCGCGCCAGGCGCGGCAGGTTCCTGTCGTCCGCGCCGTTTGTAGCCATGATACGATTCCGCCTCTCGTTAAGCGGAAATTGTAGGATAAGTGCGTGCTCGATCAAAGCGTCGTCTCCTTTTGTGGTGGCTGACCGAATTCGGCGGGCGGCGGACGGAGATTCCGATGTCACGCCCGACAGGCCGAAATTGGACAAGCCGGCAAACTGTAAGGAGACCGGGCGCACTGGCGGTTGCGGGCCGATCCTTGGGAACGCCGTCCGCGCGCTTGGGTGGGAGGTGCCCATGCGCGCAGACGGCAAACCTGAAAATGGCTAGGTGATCGAAATTTCTCCTCGAGAACCGCATCCATATCGCAGTCCGGCAGCAGCTTCGGACGCCGTAGTCAGCTCGGGCCGTCGATGCCGCCGTTGCAAGATCTGAGCGCAAGCCCTGTTCGGCGTATGTGAAGGCGCTCACAGATATACGCATCTGGCGGACCGATGGTTATTTTAGAAGTGTATGGTCTTTGCTTTGCAAGCGGTGATTGCCTAGTCGGCAAAGAGATCAACTGAAGTATGGCTGGAACCTTGTCTTGACTGCAGGTGACGGTCGGCCTCATGGTTCATTTTGGGGAGGGGCAGGCCATGGCAGCCGCGAAGGGACTCCTTGTAAAGGTTCGCGGCGACGGCGCGGCGCTCTCGGTCCGAGGCGGGCCGCCCCGGATTGGCGGCATCGAAGCCGAGCCGATCCTCTCTCTGCCTGCCGACGCAAGCGCCGGCACGGCCGCGGCCGGGGATCGCGGCGCCACCTGGTTGCGGTTGGCCACGGACGCCGCCGATACAGACAACCCCTGGGACCATGCCCACGATCTTGTCGACCGGAACCCGGCGCTGGCGGCCGCGGGCGCCGAGGTGCTCGCAATCGAGCCCGATATCGTGCAGCAGTGGGATTATAAGGACATAGGCGGCGATCGCGGCATGGCGGCAAGCGCAGCTCCGGTCTGTGCATTCGACGATCAGGACCCGCAGGGCGGACAGGCGGTGGTCGCGGGGCGCATCGCCTGGAATGCCGCGCCGGACTTCAGCCAGTTCGCGGCGGCGCGCGAGAAGGTGGGTGCCAAGCAGGCCAACATCACCATCGCCCATCTCGATACCGGTTTCGATCCAGGCCATCAGACCATTCCCGCCGCGCTTCTTACAGCGCAGCAGCGCAATTTCGTCGACGACGGGACGGGTCCGAACAACGCGACCGACCACGCTCCGGCCGGCACGCTGACCAGCAATCGCGGCCATGGAACCGGCACGCTCAGCCTGCTTGCCGGCAACAAGCTCGACGGCTCCTCGCCGCACTGGCCGGGCTTCAAAGATTTCGTCGGCGGCGCGCCACTGGCGAAAATCCTGCCGGTGCGTATCGCCGACTGGGTGGTGCGGCTGACCACCGGCACCATGGTGCAAGGCATCGACTATGCGCGCAAGCAGGGCGCGCAGGTGTTGTCGATGAGCATGGGCGGCCTCGCCTCACAGGCTTTGGTCGACGCCGTCAACCTTGCCTACGACCACGGTGTGGTCATGGTCACGGCGGCCGGCAACAATTTCACCATCACGCCGCGCAGCATCGTCTATCCCGCGCGCTACAACCGGGTGCTTGCGGCCTGCGGGGTGATGGGCGACGGGCGCGCCTATGCCGGGCTCTCCTTCGGCACCATGCAGGGCAATTACGGGCCGCCTTCGAAAATGGATACGGCGCTCGGCGCCTACACGCCGAATGTGCCCTGGGCCGAGATCGATTGTCGCAAGGTGGTCGACATGGACGGCAGCGGCACCTCGGCCGCGACACCGCAGGTCGCGGCCGCGGCCGCTCTCTGGCTCGCCGAGCATTGGGACGTGGTGAAGAAATATCCTCAGCCCTGGATGCGTGTCGAAGCCGTACGCAAGGCCTTGTTCGCGAAAGCCTTGAAGTCGACGGCCAAGATGAATGCGGCGGAGACGAGGGAGAAGATCGGGCAGGGCGTTTTGCGGGCCTTCGATGCGCTGGGCTTCCCTCCGCCGGCGGCAAACAGCCTGACCAAGCTCGCTCGAGCCACCTATACGTGGAGCTGGCTGGACCTTTTGACCGGAGGGAATTCGTTGGCGGCGCCACCACCGGCGACGCTTCGGCAGCGAACGATGTTCGCGCTGGAACTGATGCAGATGGCGCAAACCACGGCGGCAGTCGACCAGGCGATCGCCGACCCGGATGGCGATCCGGACAAGGTTTCGGCCGCGGCGCGCAACCGCTACCTGGAGGCGGCGCTCGACCAGGGCAATCCGTCGAAGCCGTTGAAGGCCTTTCTGGAAGGATGGCTGGGCCGGCCAGGCGCCAGCGTAGCGGTTCCGGCGCCAGTCATGGGCCCGGCACCGGCCATCAGGCGCAAGCCGCGGCCGCTGCCGCCGCCGCAACGGCGCCTGCGCATCTACGCGCTCGACCCGTCGGTGGCGAAACGGCTGGATTCGGTTTCGGTCTACCAGGCGACGCTTTCGGTGCCGTGGGACGACGAGCCTGCGACCGACAGGCCGTTGCTGCCCGGTCCGATCGGCGAATATCTCGAGGTGGTCGATGTCGACCCCGCGTCCGACCGCGTCTACGATCCGGTCGACCTCAACGACAAGGTGCTGCTGGCGCAGGACGGCCTGCCGCCTTCGGAGGGCAATCCGAAATTCCACCAGCAGATGGTCTACGCGGTGGCCATGACCACGATCGGCCATTTCGAGCGCGCTCTCGGCCGTCGGGCGTTGTGGGCGCCGCATTACGCAGCGGCTCCCGGCCGCACCGGCGATATGACGGTGAAGGCGCATTACGTGCCGCGCCTGCGCATTTATCCGCATGCGTTGCGCGCCGAGAATGCCTATTACAGCCCGGAAAAGAAGGCGCTGCTGTTCGGCTATTTCCCGGCGACCAGCAATCAGGGCGACGTCACCACGCCCGGAACGACGGTGTTCTCGTGCCTGTCCAGCGACATCGTCGCGCATGAGATGTCGCACGCTTTGCTCGACGGGCTGCACCGCCGCTTCCAGGAAGCATCCAACCCGGACGTGCCGGCCTTCCACGAGGCCTTTGCCGATATCGTCGCGCTGTTCCAGCACTTCACGCTGAAGGAACTGGTCAGCTTCGAAATCGGTAAGGCGAGGGGCGAATTGTCGGCCGCCTCGCTGCTTTCCGGTATCGCCAAGCAGTTCGGCGAAGGCAGCGGCAGGGCCGGGCCGTTGCGCGAATATGGCGGCGCCGGCATGGCCGACCTCGACTACGACAAGACCTTCGAGGCGCATGACCGAGGCTCGATCCTGGTTTTCGCTGTCTACCAGGCCTTTCTGGCCATCGCCGACCGGCGGACCGACGACCTGATCCAGCTTGCCACCGGCGGCTCCGGCATCCTGCCGGCGGGCACCTTGCATCCGAGCCTGGTCGAGCGCCTCACCGACGAGGTTGCCAAGACCGCCACGCAGATGCTGACCATGTGCATCCGCGCGCTCGACTATTGCCCTTCCGTCGACATCACTTTCGGCGAATATCTGCGCGCGCTGATCACCGCCGACCGCGACGCCTATCCCGACGATCCGCTCCACTATCGCCTCGCCTTCCTGGAATCCTTCCGCAAATGGAAGCTGTTGCCGCGCGACGTTCGCACCATCTCGGAGGAGACGCTCGCCTGGAGCGCGCCGGAGGATCCGTCGCCGGTCTGGCTGAAAGGCCTGCTCGGCAAGATCGACCTCGGCTGGAACCAGAAATTGAAGCGGGCCGAGATCTTCGCGCTCAACGACAAGAACCGTTATGCGCTGTGGAAGGCGATGCACAAGGCCTTCGCCTCCGATCCGGACCTCTACAAGCAGTTCGGCCTGCTGCCCGATCTGCCGCGCTACAATGACGACGGCACGGTCATGCACCCGCCGAAGAAAGGCGAGACGACCTTCGACATCTACAGCGTGCGCCCGACGCGACGCGTCGAGCCGGACGGCTCGTTCCGCGTCGAGGTGGTGGCCGTGATCCAGCAGCGCATTCCGGTTGCGCTGGACGGCACGGCGATGCCGCAAGGCATGGCCAAGGGCGAAGGCTTCTTCTGGTTCCGCGGCGGCGCCACGATCATCATTGATCCGCGCGAGGGCTTCGAGGAAATCCGCTACTCGATCATCAAGAACACCGGCAGCGCGGACCGGCAGAAGCGTCAGGCCGGGACGATGGCGGCCAACTATCTCTCGCCGCTGCGAGCGCTCTATTTCGGCGGCGAAGTATCGGAGCCTTTTGCGTTGTTGCATGCCAGCGACGGAGACGACGACCATGTCTAGAAAACCGGCGGCAAGAACAAGGCCGGCAAAATCGGCTCCCGCGGCGACGCCGGCATCGGGCATTACTGTCAGGCACTACTGCCAAGGCATCGGCGACTGCCACTTGCTGACGTTCAAGAAGCCGGACGGCAAGCCGTTCCGCATTCTCATCGATTGCGGCATTCATGTCTCGATCAAGAGTGGCTCGGCGCTGGTCTCCGACATCGTCGCCGACCTCAAGAAGGAGACCGGCGGCAAGATCGACATCCTCGTCGTCACCCACGAACACTGGGATCATGTCTCCGGCTTCCTGACCGCGAAGGACCTCTTCAAGGATTTCATCGTCGGCGATGTCTGGATGGCGTGGACCGAAAATCCCGCCGACGCCGAGGCGGTGGAGATCGACAAGTTCAAGGGCCAGGCGCTGGCGGCCTTGCAGGGCGTGGGCCAGAAGCTCGACGGGATGCAGGGGCTCAGTTCTTACATGGCCGGGGTGCGCGATGGCCTGCAGTCAGTGCTCGGCTTCCAGTTCGGTGCCGCCGGCGAGCGGGTGCGCTCGGCCCGCGACTCAGCGGCAAAGCTGTCGCAAAAACCGTCGCCGGCCTATTTCGAGCCTGGCGGGCCGCCAGTGACGATCGACGCATTGCCCAACCTGCGCGTCTATGTGCTCGGTCCGCCGCGCGACAAGGCGGCGCTTCGCCTCGAGGAAAAGGCGAGCGAGATGTTTCCGCTGGCCAGCGGCGGTCCGTACGCGCGGGCGCTGGCGAGCGGCCTCAAGATCAACGAGGCGGCCGATGCCGGTTACGTCGACGAGCTCAGTCCGTTCGAGCGCAATGTCGGCACGCCGCTCTCCGCGGCGCTCGCCGGCGACAAGGGGAGCGACCCGGCCATCGATATCGCCGCCTATGTGCGCAAGCATTATTCCGGGCCGGTCTCGGCCGCGGCATCCATGGAAGACCGCGACCAGTCCTGGCGGCGCGTCGACGCCGACTGGATGGGGATCGCCGCCGATCTGGCCTTGCAGCTCGACCGCGGCGTCAACAACACCAGCGTGGTGCTGGCCTTCGAGTTCACTGACTCGGGCCGGGTGCTGCTTTTCCCCGGCGACGCCCAGATCGGCAACTGGCTGAGCTGGAAGGACCTGAAATGGCCCGTGGGGCAGGGCACCGTCACATCGGCCGATCTTCTGGCGCGCACCGTCTATCTCAAGGTCGCGCATCACGGCAGCCAGAACGCCACGCCGCAGAAACAGGGTTTCGATCTGCTGACGAGCTCGGATCTGTCGGCCTTCATCCCGACCAACAAGGTTGATGCGCTGAAAGTGCACTGGGGCGAGATGCCCTATGACGGCATCCTGACCGCGCTCGAGACAAAGACCAAGGGCCGCGTCATCCGCGCCGATGATCCTTGGCTGGCGGACAAGAACGGAAAGCCGGCCTTTGCCGCGCCGTCCGGTTCGATCCAGGCGGTGCGCAGTCTGCCGCGCGATCCTGCGCGCGGACCGGGCGGGCTGTGGGTGGAAGTGGATCTGGTTTAGGACCACCGAAACGCCGCCGCGCGGCAGGCGCCGATCAGTCCGGCTTCAAGGCCGATTGCGAAAAATCGAAAACCGCTCTATGGAGCGAGCGGCTGAATGAGGGCGGCCACTCAACACATTGCACAAGGTCGCCCCATGCCCGATCAATTCTCGCGCGTCATCGCCTTCCTTGCCGTGGTCACGGCCCTGCTGTTTGCCGGGCTGCATTTCCATCAAGGACACATCATCGCCACGCTCTATTTCATGACCGGCGCCGTATTGGTGACAGCGGTGACGCATATGAATGTGCGCAGAGGGCTGATCTAGAATCCGGTTGTCGGGCCATCCAAGCAGGTCGAATAGACGGTGCGTGGATTGAAACTGAGACCTTCTGTGTTCACCCACGCTGGACGGCGGCGGGCTGAAGCTTCGAGCGGAGGCGCCATGCCATTGCGTGGCCCAATCGAACGCCTGGACGTTCGACTGCCGTATGCTGCATGTGAGCCAGCGGAGTGATGACGAGGACCGAAAAGGCAAACGAGGCGAGTGCCAGTGTGAAAGGAGAAACTCCTGCATTGACGGCCTTTGCGAGTAGCTCAGGCATGTTCCAAAGAGCGATCAGCACCAATGGGTGCAACAAGTAGAAGCTGAAAGAGATGCGGCCGAAATACCTGGCCACAGCCATCAGACGACCTTTCCGCAACGGAACGCCATAGGCGATCAACGCCGAGATAAAACCCGCGAAAGCCGTCTCGAAAATCACGGACCAGTTGGACCACCATCCAAGCAAGGGGCGCGAGAGTGCGAACCCGGCGACCGCGAGGGCGAGCGACAGGGCCGGACGAGGAAGGCGAGCGACTATCTTCCTTCCATAGGCACAAGCGATCATTCCGGACACGAAGGAGTAGAGGTTCCCTAACGAAACGCCCTTTCCGGGCGTTCCAGACCACTGCCCGCTGAATGACAGGCCGAGCAAGATGAGGGCGGGCAGAACCAGAGCGACAGCGCCCCATCGCCGCCAGGACCAATAGAGCAAAAAAATCAGTGGGGCCGCGATCATTTCGGTTTGGAGCGACCACATCACGCCGTTGATGTCGGTACGCAGCAACAGCGCATTGGCCATCACATTCCTGGTCGTGTAGACCTCAGCCGGCCCAAGCGACATGCCGGTCAGCAGAAACAGTCCGACGAAGATCGCGATGGTTGAAAAGATGGCAGGGTAGATGCGCAGAACGCGTCCTATGAAAAATGGGCCGGCGCTGGCCTTGAGGTCATCCGTCTGCCGACTGAGCATCATCATGAGAACGAAGCCGCTCAGGACAAAGAAAAATACGACGGCGCCGTGGCCGTTCCCGGCGATGCGGAAAGCCGCATCAAGGTAGCTTTGGCTTCGATACGAGCCCTGCACCAAAGAGACCGCTTGCCGCGTCGAAGCATAATATGTCGCCTGACCGCAATGAAAGAGCGCGACCATCAGCGCGGCGACGCCGCGAGCTGCTTCGAGGCCAGGTACGAATTCACGGCGCGAGATAGCGATATCCCCCATGTCGCTGACGTTTCCCCGCAATCTCCTCTTGATGCGCTCGGACGGCACCGGGCGGCATCCCCCGAAACCGACTGTGCCCAATTCGAGCCACATAAGCTCCATTCCCTACGCGCATTTGCGCGGAGGTCGTCATAAGAACTGTGGAAAACCAAGGGAAATGGTGGGCGATGCAGGGATTGAACCTACGACCCCACCCGTGTGAAGGGTGTGCTCTCCCGCTGAGCTAATCGCCCGCCTTAGGCCCGTAGGCCGAAGCGAGCCGCGATATAAGGTAGGCCGGTGAGCGAAGTCAAGGCGATGTGCCGACGATCTTGGACTGAATTTCGAGGCGCGGAGGCCGACTAGCCACGGCTCAGGGCGCCGCTGCGATCAACCGCTCGGCCAGTTGCGGCGTCAGCGTGTCGAAATGCGAGATCACCAGAGTTGGCTCGAATTCGCGCACATGGCGGTCGGTGTAGCCGAAATCGACCGCGACCACCGGAATGCCGGCTGCCTTGGCGGTGTCGATGTCGGTCTGCGAATCGCCGATCATCAAGGCGTTCTCCGCATCGCCGCCCGCCAGCCGGATCGTCTCGGTGAGATGGCGCGGATCGGGTTTGCGGAAGGCGAAAGTGTCCTGGCCGCAGATCGCGGCAAAGTAGTTCGACAAGCCCAGCGCGCCGATCAGCGTCGCGGAATTGGCTTCGTATTTGTTGGTGCAGACCGCCATCAGATAGCCGGCGGCCCGGAAACGGTCGAGTGCGGCGACGACGCCGGGGTAGGGGCGCGACTTGCCGGGAATATTCAACGTGTAATGGTCGAGGAACAGCTTCAGCAGCCGGTCGTGCTCTTCCGCCATCAGCGCCTTGTTCTGCGCGGCATGCGCGCGTTCGATCATCACGCGGCCGCCATGGCCGACGAAGCGTCTGAAGCCGGCTTCGTCGACAGCTGCGAGGTCGCTCGCCGCGAGGCTGTGGTTGAGGCTGTCGAGCAGGTCGGGCGCGGTGTCGATCAGCGTTCCATCCAGGTCGAAGACGATGATCGGGCGGGTCATGAGTGGGTCCTGCGGCAATTGCGTTGCCGCAGCCGATACAGGCTGGCCCAAGTTCAAGCAAGAAGCCTCGATCGGTCCACAGAGCCTTTGAGGGCGAGCCTTTGACGGGACAGGCAAAAATGCTAGGAGGCGCGCGAAACCGGCGAAATCGGGGCTCCCCATGGATGCAAGGCAGTTGAAGGTCGAGGCCGCGCGGGCAGCGCTCGCCCATGTCGGCAGCGGCATGCGGCTCGGCATCGGCACCGGCACCACGGCTGAAGAATTCGTGCGGCTGCTGGCCGAGAAGGTTGCGACCGGCCTCAAGGTCATTGGCGTGCCGACTTCCGAGCGTACCGCAGCACTCTGCCGCGAGCTCGGTGTGCCGCTGTCTACACTGGAAGAAACGCCCGAGCTCGACCTCACCGTCGACGGCGCCGACGAGGTCGACCCGGAGCTGACCCTGATCAAGGGCGGCGGCGGCGCGCTGCTGCGCGAAAAGATCGTCGCGGCAGCGTCCGAACGCATGATCGTCATCGCCGACAAATCCAAGATGGTCGAGACACTCGGCCGGTTTCCGCTGCCGATCGAGGTCAACAAATTCGGCCTGCGCGCCACCGAGATCGCAGTACGCGCCGCCGCGGCAGGGCTAGGCCTTTCCGGCCCGGTTACATTGAGGATGACGGGAAGCCAGCCATTTGTTACAGACGGCGGCCACTTTATCCTCGATGCATCTTTTGGCCGCATTCCGGATACAAGAGCGCTGTCGAATGCTCTCTTCGCCATTCCAGGCGTTGTCGAGCACGGTCTATTCATCGGGCTGGCGTCAACGGCCATCATCGCCGGCGGCGACGGTATCGAAACCGTCCATGCAGCCTGAAACCAGGGAGTTCTACCGACTATGATTTTGCCTAAACGAGTTCGCCGCTTTTCGACGCTTCTGGCGGCCTCGGCCGTCCTTGCGCTGTCGTCACCGGTGTTTGCTCAGGACATCAGCGAATCGCATCTGAAGGCCGCGCGCGCGGCTGTCGCGGCGATCCATGCCACGGATTCGTTCGACAACATCCTGCCGCAGGCGGCCGGCGCGCTGGAATCGCAGCTCATCCAGAAAAACCCCGACATGCAGGAACTGATCGGCAAGACCGTGACCGAGAAGGCGCTTGGCATGGCCTCGCGGCGCGCCGACCTGGAAAAGGAGGCGGCCATGGCCTATGCCAAGGTGTTCTCCGAGAAGGACCTCAACGATATCGCCGCCTTCTACAGCTCCGAGGCCGGCAAGAAGCTGCTGGATAGCGGCCCCGCGGTGACGCGCGACCTCGTCAAGGCTGCCGACATCTGGCAAAATGGCGTTGCCCGCGATCTCGCCCAGCAGGTCGGCGAGACGCTTGCGGCCGCCGCCAAGGCCAAGGCGCCGGCAGCGCCGGCTCCGGCCGCCACCGCGCCCGCCGATGGTTCCGCTCCGGCGGACAATTCGGCTCCGGCTGACGATTCGCAGAACTGATCGCTGTCAATCCGCCGACAGCGGCTGGACCACAAAGCCCGGGTTTGCCCGGGCTTTTCTTTTGCCGCTTGGCAGCCTACCTCTGACCCCCGTCTTTCTCATTCGCAGGAGCCCAAGCGATGGCCGCTTATGACTATGATCTGTTCGTCATCGGCGGCGGCTCCGGCGGGGTAAGGGCGGCCCGGGTGGCGGCGGCTCTCGGCAAGCGCGTGGCCATCGCCGAGGAATACCGCTTCGGCGGCACCTGCGTCATTCGCGGCTGCGTGCCGAAGAAGCTCTATGTCTATGCTTCGCAATTTCCCGAGCATTTCGCCGATGCCGCCGGCTATGGCTGGACGGTGCCCGAGGCGAGCTTCGACTGGCCGACGCTGGTCGCCAACAAGGACAAGGAGATCGCGCGGCTCGAAGCGATCTACAAGAAGAATGTCGAAGGCTCCGGCGGCGAGACCTTTCATTCACGCGCAGTGCTCGTCGACAGGCACAGCATCTATCTGGTTGCCGAGGACCGCACGGTCAGCGCCGACCAGATCCTGATCGCCACCGGCGGGCGTCCGGCGCCGCATCCGGCGCTGCCAGGCCATGAATATTGCATCTTCTCCAACGAGGCCTTCGATCTCAAGGAGCTGCCGAAGGCGATCATGATCGAGGGCGGCGGCTACATCGCCGTCGAATTCGCCAACATCTTCCACGGCCTGGGCGTCGACACCACGCTGGTCTATCGCGGCCAGGAGATTCTGAGCCGCTTTGACATGGATCTGCGCCGCTCGCTGCACGAGACAATGGAGAGGAAAGGCATCAGGATTCTTTGCCATGCGGTTTCGGAATCGGTGCGCAAGACACCGGAGGGCAAGCTGGACGTGCTGCTGTCTTCCGGCCAAACGCTGACGGTCGACCAGGTGATGCTCGCGATCGGACGTCTCCCCAATACCGAGAATATGGGCCTGGAAGGCGTCGGCGTCGAACTCGGCAAGACGGGCGCGATCGTCGTGGACAAATATTCGCGCACCAATGTCGATAACATCTGGGCGATCGGCGATGTCACGCATCGCGTGCAACTCACGCCAGTGGCGATCCACGAGGCGATGTGCTTCGTCGAGACGGCCTTCAAGGACAACCCGACAGCGCCGGACCACGACACCATTCCGACGGCTGTATTCTCGCAGCCGGAAATCGGCACTGTCGGCCTGTCGGAAGACGACGCAATCGAGCGCTATGCGGATGTCGAGATCTACCGCGCATCCTTCCGTCCGATGCGCCACACGCTGTCCGGCCGCGACGAGAAGATGCTGATCAAGCTGGTGGTCGACGGCGCATCCAGGAAGGTGATCGGCGCCCATATTCTGGGCCCCGATGCCGGCGAGATGGCGCAGCTTCTCGGCATTCCGCTGAAGGCTGGCCTGACCAAGGAGGACTTCGACCGCACCATGGCCGTGCATCCGACCGCGGCCGAGGAGCTGGTGACGATGTACAAGCCGACCTATCGCGTGAAGAACGGCGAACGGGTCTGACCGGATCGTGGGATGCGACGGCCGCCGGCGATGCCGGTGGCCGTCAAGCTTCTACAGAAGAGTGCCGCGCAGGATCATCAGCGCCACCGAGAAGTAGATGACCAGCCCGGTGACATCGACCAGCGTGGCGACGAACGGCGCCGAAGCGCTCGCCGGGTCGAAGCCGATGCGCTTCAGCGCGAAGGGCAGCATCGATCCCGACAGCGAGCCGAAGGTGACGATGCCGACGAGCGCCGCTCCTACCGTCGCCGCGATCAGCATCCAGTGCGGGCCGTAGTCGTAGAAGCCGAAATACTGCCAGAGCGCGATGCGGCAGATGCCGACGATGCCGAGGATCGAGCCGAGCACCAGACCGGTCGGCAGCTCGCGCAAGGCCACCCGCCACCAGTCGCGCAGCCCGATCTCGCGCAGCGCCAGCGCGCGAATGACGAGCGAGGTCGCCTGCGAGCCGGAGTTGCCGCCGGAACTCATGATCAGCGGGATGAACAGCGTCAGCACGATCGCCTTTTCCAGTTCGCCTTCGTAGCTCTGCATGGCGTTGGCCGTCAGCATCTCGCTGAGGAACAGCGCGCAAAGCCAGCCGGCGCGCTTCTGGATCATGGCGAGGAAGCTCATCTTCATATAGGGCTCGTCCAGCGCCTCCATGCCGCCGAAGCGGTGCACATCCTCGGTCGTCTCCTCGATCATCGTGTCGATGATGTCGTCGATGGTGACGATGCCGAGGAGCTTGCCGTGGTCGACGACCGGCAAGGCCAGCAGGTCGTATTTGGAGATGGTCTGCGCCAGGGTCTCGCGATCGGTGAGCGGCGTCACCGTCACCGGCATGCGATCGGGCGCCACCGACAGGATCGAATCCTCCGGATTGCCGGTGATCAGCCGGCGCAATCCGGTCGCCCGCAGTAAAAGATGCGTCTCCGGGTCGACGATGTAGATGGCGTAGATGGTTTCGCGGCTGCGCTCGACCTTGCGGATGTAGTCGAGCGTGCGCCAAACGGTCCAGTCGGAAGGCACGCTGACGAATTCCGTCGTCATGATCGAGGCGGCGCTGCCTTCCGGATATCCCAGAATGGACAGCAGCGTCGCGCGCAGCGGCGGCGCCAAGGCGCCGAGCAACTCCGAGCGGGCCGGCTCGTCCAGCTCGCGTAGGATGTCGGCGGCGCGGTCGACCGACATGGCAGTCAGGAGCTTGCTCGCCTTCGGGCGCGGCAGGGCCTCGGCAAGCTCGGGTGCTGCTTCGAGCTCAGGCTGGTCGAAAATCTCAACCAGCCGCTCGAACGGCACGGCGCAGAGCAGCTCGATCACCGTCTCGCGGGATTCATGGTTGAGGGCTTCAACGACGTCGGCGACGTGATCGTTGGCAAGAACACGGGCGACAGCGATTGCTTCGTCGTCCAATACGGGGGCGAATTCGTTCATGGCTCACTCCTTGCCGTCCGGCAGGACGTGAGCCGTCAGGTCACGTCAGGGCGGACGGCGGTTGCGTTCGACTGTGACTGTCGCCAGGCATGGCGGGTTGACCTTTCTGCTCGCGGGGTTCGAGTTTGACTTTGGCGAGCGGGCGCAACATAGGAGCGGTTTTTGCCGAGTCAATCGCGAAGGGCGCCGAAAAGGGACGCGGGCAGGCCGGATCGCGAGACTGTGATCGAAGACGCCGGTCAAGGGCTTGGTAGGACTGCTATTTCTGCTTCAGCCGGCGGAAGCGCAGCCACTTTTCCTCGACCGGCCGAGGCTGGGCGAGAATGGTGGTGAGCTCGCGCGGCAGGCTGGGCGCAAGCGGCTTCTTGGTGGCCACGCCGTCGGCAATCGAAACCACGCTGTGGTAGAACTCCTCACCGGACAGCGAGCGCGGCGCCACCGCCTCGTGCATGACGCTGATCACGGTGACGTTCGGGCAATTGTCCTTGATCGCCTGGTGGAAGGCGATCTTACCTTCGGGATCGAGCGCGCCGGTCGCTTCGTCGAGGAACAGAAGTCCCGGCTGCTGCAGGATGATGCGCGCGACCACCAGCTTCTGCTTCTGGCCGCCCGAAAGCACCTGGTCCCAGATCTTGCCCTCGCGGCTCTCGTCGGCCAGCTGCCCGATGAAGTCGCCGAGGCCGGCCTTGTGCAGGGCCGCGGCAACCTGCGTGTCGCTGTGATCGCTCTCTGAACCCGGCAGGCAGACGAGCTGCTTCAGCGAGACCTGCTGCAGCTTGACCTCCTGAGCGGCGTAGAAGCTCGTCACGCCCTCCGGGAAGACAATGGTGCCGCGGCCATATGGCCATAGACCGTTGATCGCCTTGATCAGCGAAGTCTTGCCGCAGCCGGACTCGCCCTTGAGGAAGGTCCATTCGCCGCGACGGAAGCGCAGATTGGCGGCGCTGAGGAAAGGCGTCGCGTCTTCGCCCTGATGCGCCAGCTCGAGCTTCTGGATGGTCAGGCCGAACACCGGGTTCTGGGTGGCGTAGCCGAAGTCGGAGCGGCCGGTCTGCTGATAGAATTCGCGCGGGTGCTGGACGTTCTCGATGGCATCGGCGAGTTCGGTGACGCGCTGGCTATTGGCCCTGAGCGTCGCGATCGCCGGCATCACATGGATGAACCACGAGCACTGGCTGATCAACTGGGCGACCATTTCGGAGCCGGTGATGTAGCCTTTGTAGTCGAGGCGGTTGTGGATGAACGACACAAGGCCTGGTGAATAGGCAACAATACGGGCGCCGACGAAATTGTAAATCAGCTCGAACGAGGTGTAGCTGGTGTTAACGATATTGAGCCGCCCCCACGTCTTGTCGATGTCGACATAGAGCCTGTCATGCATCGACTTTTGCACGCCCTCGCCATGCGAGGCGGCGACGTGGAAGCTGCGGCGCAGGAACGTCGTCAGTTCGCTGCGGTAGCTGCCCTCGGCCTGCTGCATGCGCACGTTGAGCCGCTCGAGCAGCCGCCCGAGCTTGACGGCGATCCAGGTGTTCAGCGGCACGTAGATGGCGACGGCGAGGAAAGCCAGCACCGCGGTGCCGTAGCCGCCGAGGAATTCCAGGCCCTTGACCTCGACCGAGGACCCGATCAGGTTTTCGCCGATGAAATAGAGCGAAGTCGCGACACCCAGCACGCCCATGGCAAGCCCGATGGCGCCGCCGGTCATGTCCTTGATCGATTCCTGGATGCGCTGGTCGATGTTGTCCGGAGCGACGATGCCGCCGGCCGCCGAGCCGTGCTGCGCATGAAAATGGGTATGGTTGCCGTCGAGCAGCGCCTGGTTGAACTGGCTGTTCAGCCAGCCCCGCCATTTGCGGTGCAAGGTCGTTGAAACGAGATTGCGCACGCCGGTGAAGCCGGCATCCTTCAGCACGACCAGCAGCACCAATATGCCGGCATTGGTCAGAATGGTCTGCAACGGGTGGGTGTTGGCGGCGTCGTGGAGGAAGGCGATCGAATTGCCCAACTCGCCCAGTGCCAAGGCGAACCAGACGCCAGCCTTGCTGGACAAAGCCGTCAGCAGCGCGATGACGAATGTGAGGGTCCAGGCTTCCTTCCACCGGTCGGAGAACCAGTAGGCTCGCATCAGCCCCCAGAATGTGCGCATCGACGATACCGGCGTCAGCGACGAGGTCTTCGCCTCGTTGGATGTTTGCTCCGGTACTGTTCGTTGCGGTCTACCGACCCCAGTCACGATCCCGCCCAAACCTTTCTTAGTTTTGTTACAACACCAATTGATCATTTTCCATTAATTTTCTGCCAACGAATGTGAACAGGGTTACTCGCCGTGGCATCAGGGCAACAGAAAGGCTGCGCCGGGCGATCGCTATTCGCGGCGATTTCATCTTGTATTTCAGTTTGCTAGAGCTGTTTTTGCCAGCCGGCGGCAACCTTCCCTAAGGGAAGTGGAAAACACGGGTTTGTGAATGAAAAAGAAGTGTCCGCAGGCCGCGATGACTACTGGCGGTGACCGGGATGACCGAAAATTTGCCGCCCGTGAGCTACTCAGGGTTTACCTGATTCGTCTTTTCCGGAGGCGCTGAAAATGGCCGGAAATGGTCTTGTCGGCAGCGTTGTATCTGTCGAGGGCGATCTCGCCGCTGCCGAAACGGACATGGCCGTCCCGGCGATCAGGGCTGTTGAGGCGAGCTGACCAAGCTTGGCTACGGCAACAGCTTCTTCCTGAGCAAAGCCAAGGCGACCGCGAAACAGGAGGACAATTTTCAGGAAGCGCGCGGCGGTCAGGTCGGCGGCTACGGATCGCGCTGACGGAACATTCAGTTCGCGGTTTCGAGCTCGCCGCGCGCCTTGGCCTGGGCCACCTGGCGGATGGCGTCGGCAAGCGTGTCGGCATCCTGCGCGCCCATCACGGCGTATTTGCCTTCGAGCAGGAAGCAGGGCACGCCGGTGATGCCCATGCGCGAAGCGGTGGCGATCTCGTTGCGGACGGCCTCAACGTCGGCGTCGGTCGGCAGCAGCGTCTCGACCACCGACGCATCCATGCCGGCCTCGCCGGCGGCCGTAACCAACACGGCATGGTCGCCGATGTTCACGCCTTCCTCGAAATTCAGCTGGAAGAGGCGGCGCACCAGCCGGTTCTGCACGTCCTCGCCGGCTGCGCCCGCCCAGCGGATGACGCGGTGCGCGTCGAGGGTGTTCGGCGCGACCTTGATGGCGCCAAAGGCAAAGCTGATGCCCTCGGCTTCGCCGAGCGGCTCGATGCGCGCGTGGATCTGATGGATACGCTCCTCGCTGCCGAACTTGCCGAGCATGTATTGGCGGCGATCCATGCCGGCTGGCGGGATGGTCGGATCGAGCTGGAATGGCCGCCAGCGCACGCGCACGTCGATGTCGCTTGCAGAAGCGATGGCCTTGTCCAGCCGCTTCTGGCCGATGAAGCACCAGGGGCAGACGACATCGGACACCACGTCGACGGTGATGGTGTTCTTGGCGCTCATGCTCGTCTCCTGTTTGGTCTCAGCCGGTCGGGCCTGCCTCAGTTGGGCTTTCGCCACCAGGTCGGCAGCTGGTAGCCGAATATGGGGGTCTTTTGCGGATGTTCCAGATAGCTCCAGTAAGCGACCCATTGCTGCGTGTTGTACTGCATCGGCACCATGTAGCTGCCTGAGATCAGCAGCCGGTCGAGCACACGCACCGCCGCGACATAGTCTTCTTTGGTGCGGGCGTTCAGCATCGCGTTGATCGCGGCGTCGATCGCCGGATCGGCAACGCCGGCGAGGTTGAACGATCCTTCCGTTTTCGCGGCGACAGATCCCCAGCGGCCGACCTGCTCGCTGCCGGGCGACAGCGAATTGCTGAAGCCGCTCGTCCCGATCAGAACCTCGAAGTCGAAACGCTGCTTGCGCGACTGGATCTGGTCGCCGTCGAGGGTGCGGATGCCGACGTCGATACCGATCTTTTCCAGTGTGCGCTGATAGACCGCCGCCAGCCGCTCTTCGTCCTGCGACGAGGTCAGGATCTCGAAGCCGAACGGGTTTCCTTGCGCGTCGAGCATCTTGCCGTCCTGCACATGGAAGCCGGCGCTCTTCAGCAATTCGAAGGCGGTTTTGAGCACCTTGCGGTCCTGGCCTGAACCATCCGTCACGGGTGGGCGCCAGGTGCCGTCCATCACGTCCGGCGGCACGCGGCCGGGGTAGGGCGCAAGCAGCGCCTTTTCGCGATCGTCCGCAGGGTGGCCGAGCGCCGAAAGCTCGGAATTCTGCCAATAGCTCATGGTGCGGTTGAACTTGCCGCCGAACAGATTCTTGTTCGTCCATTCGAAATCGTAGAGCATGCCGAGCGCGCGGCGGACGACGGGATCGGCGAATTTGGCCAGCCGGGCGTTGAACAGAAAGCCGGTCACAACCGGAGGAATGCCGGTGTTGAAATACTCTTCCCTCACATCCCCCTTTCGGAAGGCTGGAAAGTCGATGTCGCGCTCACGCTTGACCGGATCGGTCTCGTCATCGAGAGCGCAAATTCCTTTCTTGAACGCTTCCGTCTTGGCGTTGGCGTTGAGAAAATACTCGATCGTGACCTGATCGAAATTGTCGAAGCCGCGCTTCGACGGAATGTCTTTGCCCCAGTAATCCGGATTCCGCTTGAAGACGATACGCTGCCCCGGCAACACCTTGTCCACGGTGTAGGGGCCGCTGCCGATCAGCGGCTTCAGCGTGGTCTTGTCGAACGTGTCCTTGTCGAAGGCGTGCTTGGGGACGATCGGCGTCAACGCGACGATCAGCGGGAATTCGCGATTGGCCTTGTCGTTGAAGGTGAACTTCACGCTGTGCTCGCCGGTCTTCTCCAGCTTGGCGATCATGCTCATGCGGTCGCTGTAGGGCGGGCGGCCCTTCGCGGCGAAGACGTCGTAGGTGAACAGCACGTCCTCCGGCGTCACCGGCTGGCCGTCCGACCATTTTGCATTGGGGTTCAGATGGAACTCGATGCTCTTTCGCTCCGGGTCCATGTCGGCACTGTCGGCAAGCAGCCCGTAAAGGCTGAAGGGCTCGTCATAGTTTCGCTGCATCAGCGGCTCGAAGACGAGATTGCCGTAAACCGTATCGATCATCCCGCGCGCTGTGGTGCGCAGGCTTTTCAGGATAAAGGGATTGAGGTTGTCGAAGGAGCCGACGACGCAATAAGTGACGCTGCCGCCTTTCGGCGCGACCGGATTGACGTAGTCGAAATGCTGATAATCGGGCGGCAGCGCCGGCTCGCCTTGCATGGCTAAGCCGTGCTTCGGCTCCGACTGTGCAGGAAGGAGCGAAAGAGCCAGAAACGAGGTCGCGGCGATCAGCCGGACGAGAACGCGGTCCATGACCGTCTCCTTGCCGGACGGCTTTGTGATTCGCCATGCACCCTAGAGCATTTCGCTATCCGATTGAATCGGCGCGCAATGGGAATCGGGTTCCCCCGCTCCAGCGCCGATCGATGCTTGCCCTGGACATCGAACCGCGAAGAAATCGCGGAAACCGGGCTGGATTCGATGTCGCTGGCAGTGTAACACGCGCTCCGAAGTCATCCTGTTGCCTCATTTGGGCAACAGGTAGCTGGACCACACGGCACGAAGAAGCCGGTCCCCGGGATCATTTGAGAGGAAAGTGCACCATATGACGATCAACGCGTACCGCCTTTCGGTGCTGGCCGCAGGCGTGGTCGGCGTTCTGGGCGCCGGGCTTTTCACCGCCTCGGCCCAACAGCAGCCGCAGATCCCTCAGGGCTGGTTCAAGGCCTGCACCAAGCAGGAAGACGTCGACATTTGCAATGTGCAGAACATCGTCACGGCCGGCAACGGCCAACTCGTCACCGGCGTCAGCCTGATCGAGCTCAAGGGCAAGGTGAACCGCAAGGTCTTCCAGGTCACTGTGCCGACCGGCCGCCTCGTGCCTCCCGGAATTGCGCTGCAGATCGATGCCGGCAAGGCGCAGAAGCTGGACTATGTGATCTGCTTCCCGGATCGTTGCGTGGCGGAAGTGCCGCTGAGCGACCAGCTCGTCGCTTCCTTCAAGAAGGGGCAGGGCATCACGCTCACCTCGATCAACTTCCAGAACCAGCCGAACCCGATCAAGATCGCGCTCACCGGCTTCAGCGGCGCCTATGACGGCCCGCCGCTGCAGCAGTCGGACATCGAGGACCGGCAGAAAAAGCTGCAGGACTTCGTCGCCAAGAACAATCAGGACTTCGCCAAGAAGCTCAAGGACGAGCAGGACAAGGCCAAGACCGCGAACTGATCGCGCGAGCGCGTTTCTCGGAAACAAAAGCGGGGCAAATGCCCCGCTTTTTTTTATTGCTCCGCGCCGCGCGCCCTAGGCGTCGTTCGTTAGCGCTTCAGTGCTTCGACTGGCGCTTCGGCTCGTAGCGGCCGTCCGGCAGCTTGTCGAACATCTCGCCGATCTGCGGATGCCGGACCGGCTCGCCCGACCGGTCCTCGAGCAGGTTCTGCTCGGACACATAGGCGATGTACTCAGTCTCTGAATTTTCCGTCAGAAGATGGTAGAAAGGCTGGTCCTTGCGCGGACGCACGTCAGCCGGAATAGCCTCGTACCATTCCTCTGTGTTGGCGAATTCGGGGTCGACATCAAAGATCACGCCGCGGAATGGAAACAGCCTGTGGCGAACCACTTGCCCGATCGAGAATTTGGCCGTTTTCATCACATCCACCACTTAGGGTCCGAGGCGCCTGTCGTGGCTGCGCGCAAGGCGCCTAAGGCCTTGAATTTACACATCACCCGGCCAAAAATCGACCCCGACTTTCGGCTGGTGCCTATTTGGCGCAGACGCGGCCGCAGTTCAATAGCCAACTGCTTGATCTTGGCTGAAGCAACGGGTTAGCCCGCGCGGGAGTTTTCCGCCTGAGCGAAAAAATTCCGGCATCATCGGCCTTCGAATACTACCGGCCGAGCTCTTTCCTTAGGCCGCCGGCAATGGCGCGAAAGCCGCTGCCCGGCCGCAGCCCCTCGCGCATGAAGAAGGCGCGCAGCGGCGCGAAGCCGCCAAGCGCACTAAGGCCGGCGCTGCGCGCCATCTGCGCCGGCAGCATGTCGGACAAGAGCGACATGTTGAGCAGGTTCACGGCGCCGCTGCGCGCCCAAATGTCAGGCCGGCGCCTCGTGTCATAGGCGGCAAGGCTTCGGCGCGATCCTGGATCATTGCTGTTTTCACTCGCGATTCCAATCAGATCGTCGATGTCCCTGATGCCGAGGTTGAGGCCTTGCGCGCCGATCGGCGGAAACACATGCGCTGCCTCGCCGACCAGGGCTACGCGGTTTTGCGCGAAGCGACCGGGCGAGGCGGCCGACAAAGGATAGATCTGGCGGCCCGGCTCGACAGAGACCCGGCCAAGCATCGATTGCATCTGCTCCTCGATACGCCCCGACAAGGTTGCATCGTCGAGCGCGGCAAGCTCCCGCGCGGTCTCCGGCCTCACCACCCACACAAGGCTCGAGCGCCTGCCGGGCAGCGGCACCTGCGTGAACGGCCCTGTCTCGGTATGGAACTCGGTTGAAACGAAGCCGTGCTCGCTGCGGTGGCCGAAATTGAGCACAAGCGCCGACTGCGGATAGGGACGCGCAAAGGCGCGAATGCCGGCGGCTTCCCGCGCCAGCGACAGGCGTCCGTCGGCGGCGACAGCAAGCGATGCTGAGAGTTCGCTGCCGTCGGCCAGCCGGGCATGGGCCCGATCGGCGTCCAGGCGCCACGACTCGACGGTGGATTTCAGCCAGTGAATGCCATAATGAGCTGAAACCGCCTTGGCAAGAATGGTGATCAGGGCCTTGTTCGGCAGATTGAGCCCGAATTGTTCCTCGCCGATCTCACTGGCGCGGAAGGTCACGGTTGGACTGCGGATCAGCCGCCTTGTGGCATCGACGATGCGCATCACCTTGAGCGCCGCGGCCTGCGGCCTCAGTTCGGCAAGGATGCCCAGTCGTTCAAGGACTTTCAGGGCGGGGTTCATGAGGGCGGTGGTGCGGCCGTCGGCGGTGTTGGCCTCAGGGCCGACCAGCGTCACTTCGAAGCCGGCCTCGGCGAAGCCGAGCGCGGCGATCAAACCGGCCGGACCGCTGCCGGCAACCAGGATGCGGGCTTTGTTATTGTGCTCCACGCCAGGCTTCCACAATGCGAGGCGACCCGTCGGGCCTTTGTCCGGATATAGGGCAGATTGGCCGGCTTGATCAACGCGGCGATTCAGCCCATTCGATTGCCATGAGCGGCGAGCAGCATGATTTCAGCCATCTCGACCGCGCCGGCCGCGCCACGGCTGGCGTGGCGCGCAGCCCGCGCCTCGCAGTCATGCTCACGATCGGCATCGGCATCGCCCTTGCGTGGTTGCTTCTCGGCGCGATGGCGATACGCGGCGCTGAAGGCAGCCCCGTCGGCGCCCCCGGCGATATGCTGCTGAAAAATCTGCCGGGCCTGCCGTTGCCGGATTTTCTCGACCGGTTCTTCGCTCTTTGCCTCGCGCCGGCGCCGCTTGCCGGCCTGGCCGGCCTGCAAGCGGCGGCGCTTGTGCTGATGTGGTTCCTGATGGCCGTGGCGACGATGTTGCCTTCGGCGGCGCCGCTGATCCGCACCTATTGCGAAATCGCCGACACGGCGAGGATCAAAGGCGAACCAGTCGTTCATCCGTTGGTGCTTGTCGCCGGATACCTCGCCACATGGCTCGGCGCATCCGTGGGTTTCAGCGTGCTGACGCTCGCGGTGTACGCATTTGCCGGTTCCGGCCGGATGCTCGACCCCGCCGTCGGGCTTGCCGGCGCTATCGCGCTGCTTGTCGCCGGCCTCTATCAATTCAGCGGCCTGAAACAGGCATGCCTGGAAAAGTGCCGCAATCCGTTCTCGATCCTGTTCGCCAGGTGGAGCGCGAAACCAGGCCGCATCTTCCGGCTCGGCCTGGAACAGGGCGTCTGGTGCCTCGGTTGCTGCTGGGCGCTGATGCTGGTGATGTTTGCGGTCGGGGCGATGAACGTCTTCTGGATGGCACTGATCGGCCTGTTCACGCTGATCGAAAGACAGACCGCCGGCAGGGTGGCCAGCCGTGTTGCCGGTGCGATACTGCTTGTGTGGGCGGCTGCCCTGCTATTAGTTTCGGCGTGAGGGAGAATTCGATGACCGACCAAAGCTGGGTAATGAAAGGGGAGCTGGTACTCTCTTGCAATTGCACGGTTTTCTGTCCCTGCGTGCTGTCGCTTGGCAGCCATCCGCCGACCGAGGGCTATTGCCAGACATGGGCAGGCTTCCGCATCGATGCGGGCCATTTCGGCGAGGTCGAATTGTCGGGCCTCAATCTCGGCCTGATCATGGAAATTCCCGGCTATATGAGCCGCGGCAACTGGACGGCCGGCCTGTTCATCGACAAGCGCGCCTCGATCTATGCGGCGAAGGCGCTAACCAAGATCTTCACCGGCAAGGCCGGCGGCACCACCTCGCTGTTGTCGATCCTCGTCGGGAAATTCCTCGGCGTCGAGCAGGTGCCGATCACCTACGAGACGCGCGACAAGACGCGCGTTTTCCAGATTCCCAAGATTATCGACGGCGCAGTGACGCCCATTCCCGGCAAGGACCGTGAGAAAGATACGGTGATCGCCAATTCGGAATATTGGATCGCGCCGGAAATCATCGTGGCGAAGTCCGACAAGAGCAAGATGCGCGCCTTCGGCCGCAACTGGAATTTCGCCGGCCGCTCGGCCGAAATCTGCAAGCTGGACTGGCGGGGACCGTGAGCAAGAACACAAGGGCCGGCAAGGCAGCCAAGAAGATCGCGCAACGCATCCCGCTGCCGAAGAAAAAGGTGACGTGGCCGCAGGCGCGCGCGTTCTCCGTGCACCTGCTCACCGCGTCGGGATCTTTCCTTGCCTTCCTGTCGCTGGTGGCAGCGAGCGAGCAGCGCTGGACGGCGATGTTCTGGTGGCTGGGGCTGGCGCTGTTTGTCGACGGTATCGACGGCCCGATCGCCAGGAAGCTCGAGGTCAAGGAAATTCTGCCGACATGGTCGGGCGAACTCCTCGACAACATTATCGACTATGTCACCTACGTGCTCATTCCGGCCTTCGCGCTCTACCAGCGCGGCTTCATGGGCGAGAATCTGTCCTTCCTGTCGGCGGCCATCATCGTGGTCTCCAGCGCGATCTACTACGCCGACACCGGCATGAAGACGAAGGAGAACTTCTTCAAAGGGTTCCCCGTCGTCTGGAACATGGTGGTGTTCACGCTCTTCGTCATCGAGCCTGGGCAATGGGTGTCTTTCGCCGTGGTGGTGGTTGCCGGCATTTTGACCTTCATGCCGATCAACTTCATTCATCCGGTGCGTGTGGTGCGGCTGAGGCCGGTCAACCTCTTTATGACGCTTTTGTGGTGCGCCTTCGGCGCGCTGGCGCTGGCGCAGGCAGCACTTGCCGCCTTCTATGACAAGATCGGCGTGCTGGGAGAGCAGGTCAGCAACTTCACCAAGATCGGCATCACGATCACCGGCCTCTATCTCGCCTGCATCGGAGGCATCATGCAGATGTTTCCCAATCTGGGCGCCAAGAAGTCCTGATCCTGGATCAGGATATTTTTGGCTGAATGGTCATCCTGGCCCTAGCTGTATATCGGCGTATGATTTTCCGAAAATCGGTTCTCCTCTTTGGCAATCATGTTTCCAGATTTGTGCACTTACCCTTCAGAGAGCTGAGCGATGTCCAAGGCAATCCGCATCCACGCCCATGGCGGTCCCGAAGTCCTGGCCTATGAAGACGCCGACCCCGGCCAGCCGGGAGACGGCCAGATCCTGGTCCGGCACACGGCAATCGGCCTCAACTTCATCGACGTCTACTATCGCTCCGGGCTTTATCCGCCACTTGGCGGTTTTCCGCTGATCCCAGGCGGCGAGGCAGCGGGCGTCGTGCTGGCGCTCGGCCCCGGCGTCGACTGGCTGAAGCCCGGCGACCGCATCGCCTATGCCGTCAATGTCGGGGCTTACGCTGAGCAACGGGTGATCGCGGCCGACCGTGTGGTTAAAGTGCCGGACGGTATCGGCGACGAGCAAGCGGCGGCGATGATGCTGAAGGGCATGACGGCCGAATACCTCTTGCGCCGCACCTTTCCCGTCAAGGCGGGCGACACGATCCTCTACCATGCAGCCGCAGGCGGCGTCGGCCTGATCCTCGGGCAATGGGCAAAGCATCTCGGCGCGACCGTGATCGGCACCGCGAGTTCCGCCGACAAGATCGAACTTGCGCGGGCGCATGGGTTCGATCACGTCATCAACTACAAAGAGCAGGATTTCGTCGCCGGCGTCGAGGCGCTGACGGGCGGGAAGAAATGCGACGTCGTCTACGATTCCGTCGGCGCCGACACTTTTCCGGCATCGCTCGATTGCCTGCGGCCGCTCGGCATGTTCGTCAGCTTCGGCCAGTCGTCGGGGCCGATCCCGCCTTTCTCGATATCGCTGCTGGCGCAGAAAGGCTCGCTCTATGCGACGCGGCCGACGCTCTTCGTCTACAATGCCAGGCGCGAGGATCTGGTGAAGTCGGCCGAAGCGCTTTTCGACGTGGTCAAGAGCGGCGCCGTCGAGATCAAGATCAACCAGCGCTATGCGCTGAAGGATGCTGCAAAGGCGCAAGCGGATCTCGAGGCCCGCAAGACGACGGGAACGACCGTCCTCATTCCCTAAAGCGCTTCACGGAAGCGGCGTACCGCTCTATCGCAATTCCGGACGGAAAACCGCTTTACACCCTTCGGCACGGTGCTCTTTCGGGCTGCCTTGTTTTTCAGCGGCTTGCCGAGCCCGAAGGCACGGCTTGCCTGAAAAGGGATGCGGATTTTGCCGTTGTTCTCAAGAGATCTATCTTAGCCCTTGAGTTTCCGCTGAAATTCTTGAAGCTCTTTCAAGTCGGGTGCTGCTTTCCGACTGGAGCCGGCCGCGCATACCATGCTTTCGGGAACACAGAACATGTCTGGGAAACCGGATGGGAGGCACTGTGAGTGCAAATCATGACAGGGCGAACCTGCTCGAGGTTCGCGGCCTAACCAAGATATTCGGCACGCTGACGGCGTGCGATCACATCGATCTCAATATCGCAAAAGGCGAGATCCACGCGCTGCTCGGCGAGAACGGCGCCGGCAAATCGACGCTGGTCAAGATGCTGTTCGGATCGCTCGAGCCGAACTCGGGCGAGATCTTCTGGGACGGCAAGCCGGTCAAGATTACCAGCCCGGGCGCGGCCAAGAAGCTCGGCATCGGCATGGTGTTCCAGCATTTCTCGCTGTTCGAAGCGCTGACGGCGGCCGAGAACATCGCGCTTTCGCTCAATGACGGCTCGCCGATCAGCAGCATCGCCGCGAAGGCGAGGGCATTGTCCTATAGCTACGGCCTGCCGCTCGATCCGGACTCGCTGGTCGGAGATCTCTCCGTCGGCGAACGCCAGCGCATCGAGATCATCCGCTGCTTGCTGCAGACGCCGCAGCTCATCATCCTCGACGAGCCCACCTCGGTGCTGACGCCGCAGGAAGCCGACAAGCTGTTCGAGACGCTGGAGCGCCTGCGCGCCGAAGGCAAATCGATCCTCTACATCTCGCACCGGCTGGAAGAGGTCAAACGCATCTGCGACCGCGCCACGGTGCTTCGCCACGGCAAGGTCGTCGGCCACTGCAATCCACGTGAGGAGACGGCCGCATCGCTTGCCCGCATGATGGTCGGAAGCGAGGTGAAGGCGGTGGTGCGTGCGCCGGCGGAAGGCATCGAAACGGCGCCGGCGCTGCTGGAAATCCGCAGCCTCAGCCGCAAGCCGGCGACACCCTTCGCCATCCCACTGAAGAACATCAACCTCACCGTACGTGCCGGCGAAGTGATCGGCATCGCGGGTGTGGCCGGCAACGGCCAGGGCGAGTTCTTCGAATCCGTCTCCGGCGAAGTGCTGCAGCAGGATGCCGGTTCCGTGCGCATTCGCGGCAAGGACGCCGGCGGCCTTTCGATCACCGGCCGGCGGCTGATGGGGGCCGCCTTCGTGCCGGAGGAGCGGCTCGGCCATGGCGCTGCGCCGCGCATGAAGCTTTCGGAGAACCTGCTTCTGTCTCGTCACGCCACTGACGGCAAGGCTTTTGTCGGTTCGGGCGGCACGGTGAAGAACGGCGCGGTTTACAGCGCTGCCCAGCGCATCATTAAAGCCATGGACGTGCGCAAGAGCGCGCCCGATCCGGAGGCCGCCGCATTGTCGGGCGGCAATCTGCAGAAATTCATTGTCGGCCGCGAGCTCGACCGTAGGCCCAGCGTCATGGTCGTCAACCAGCCGACCTGGGGCGTCGACGCCGGTGCGGCCGCTCACATCCGCCAGGCTTTGATCGAGCTCGCCCGCAGCGGCTCCGCTGTCCTGGTCATCAGCCAGGACCTCGACGAATTGTTCGAACTGTCGGACGCCATCGCCGTCATGCACAACGGAGAACTGTCGACGCCGCTGCCAATCGCCGAGGCGACTTTCGAGAAGGTCGGCCTGTTGATGGGCGGTGCCGAGCCCGGCCACGCCGAACACAGGATGGAGGTGGCATGATGCGCATCGAACTCGTCAAACGCCCGCAGCGCTCGGCGCTGTTCTCGATGCTGTCGCCCTTCATCGCCTTCGCGCTGACGATCATTGCCGGCGCCATCATGTTTGCGCTGCTCGGCGTCAATCCGCTCAACGCCTTCGAGATCTATTTCGTCGAGCCGATCAGCCAGGTCTGGCAGTTGCATGAGCTGGCGATCAAGGCAGCGCCGCTGATCCTGATCGCGGTCGGCCTGTCGGTCTGCTACAAGGCCAACATCTGGAACATCGGCGCCGAAGGCCAGTTCATTTTCGGCGCGATCTTCGGCTCGATCATCCCGGTGCTGTTCCCGCAATTCGAAGGCCCGTTGGTGATCCCGCTGATGCTTTTGCTGGGCATGGTCGGCGGCGCCTTCTACGCATCTATTCCGGCGCTTCTGAAGACGCGCTTCAGCACCAACGAGATCCTCACCAGCCTGATGCTGGTCTATGTCGCGCAGCTTTTCCTCGACTGGCTGGTGCGCGGCCCATGGCGCGATCCGCAAGGCCACGGCTTCCCGCAAACCATCCAGTTCGGCGATTCCGCCGTGCTGCCTGAGTTGATGCCGGATGCCGGCCGCGCCAATTGGGGTTTCGTCTTCGCGCTGGTCGCCGCGGTAGCAATCTGGCTGATGATGAGCCGCATGCTGAAAGGGTTCGAGGTCCGCGTGCTGGGGTCAAGCCCAAGGGCAGGGCGCTTTGCCGGCTTCGGCTTCAACAAGATGGTGTTCTTCGCCTTCCTTCTATCCGGCGCGCTGGCCGGTCTGGCGGGCATCTCGGAAGTGTCCGGCGCCATCGGTCAATTGCAGCCGGTGATCTCGCCCGGATACGGCTTCACCGCCATTATCGTCGCCTTCCTTGGGCGCCTCAATCCGCTGGGCATCGTCGCGGCGGGCCTGGTGCTGGCGCTGACCTATCTCGGCGGCGAGGCGGTGCAGAGCGCGCTCGGCATTTCCGACAAGGTGGCGCGCGTCTTCCAGGGCATGCTTTTGTTCTTCGTGCTCGGCTGCGACACGCTCATCCATTACCGCATCCGCCTGATCGGCATGGCGCTGACGAAGTCGAAGAGCGCGGCGCAGCTCGAAGCGGCGCCCAAGCTCGAGGAGGCTCGCTGATGGACATCACCGTCAATATCCTTTTGACCATCGCGACCGCGGCGACGCCGCTTCTGATCGCGGCGATGGGCGAGCTGGTGGTCGAGCGCTCGGGCGTGCTCAATCTCGGCGTCGAGGGCATGATGATCATGGGCGCCGTCGGCGGCTTCGGCGCCGGTTACCTCACCGGATCGCCGTGGATCGGCCTGCTAGCGGCTATCATCGTCGGCGCGCTGTTTTCGCTGCTGTTCGCCGTCATGACGCTGTCTCTAGCCACCAACCAGGTGGCGACCGGCCTGTCGCTGACGCTGCTCGGCCTCGGCCTCTCGGGCATGATCGGCACCAGCTTCGTCGGCCAGCCGGGCGTGAGATTGCCTAGTTTGGACATCCCGGGGATCAGCTCGATCCCGGTGGTCGGCAAGCTGGTCTTCGGCCAGGACCCGGTCTTCTACATCTCGATCGCCCTGACCGCGGCGGTGATGTGGTTCCTGTTCAAGACGCGCACGGGCCTGACGCTGCGCTCGATCGGCGACAGCCATACCTCGGCGCATGCGCTCGGCATCAAGGTCATCCGCTACCGCTATCTCGCCGTGATCTTCGGCGGCGCCTGCGCCGGTCTTGCCGGCGGCCACCTGTCGCTGGTCTACACGCCGCAATGGGTCGAGAACATGAGCGCTGGCCGCGGCTGGATTGCGCTGGCGCTGGTGGTGTTCGCTTCCTGGCGCCCGTGGCGGGTCCTGGCCGGCGCTTACATCTTCGGCGCCATTTGGATCGGCCAGCTTCACGTGCAAGCAATCGACCTTCAGAGCTTCATCAATGCCCCATGGGTGATTTATCAGGTCATCGCTTTCATAAAATCGTTCCCCGCCCAACTGCTTTCTTCGCTGCCCTATCTGGCAACGGTCGTGGTTCTCGTTCTAATCTCGCGCAACAAGCGGCTGACGATGATGAACACGCCGGCTTCGTTGGGGCAGCCATTTGTTCCGGATCGTTGACAACAACAAAAAGACGGGAAGCTCCAAGGCTTAACTCAGAGAGGTAACACAATGAAAAAACTGCTTATTGCGTTGATGACCACGGCCGCGGCCCTGTCCCTGGCGGCAACCGCCCAGGCCGCCGACAAGCTCAAGGCCTGCTGGGTCTATACGGGTCCGATCGGCGACTTCGGCTACTCCTATCAGCACGACCAGGGCCGGCTCGAAGTCGAGAAGGCGCTCGGCGACAAGGTCGAGACCGCCTATCTCGAAAACGTCTCGGAGGGTCCCGACGCCGACCGCGCTTTCGAACGCCTGGCACGCGAGAAGTGCAAGATCATCTTCGGCACCTCCTTCGGCTTCATGGATGCAGAAGTGAAGGTCGCCAAGAAGTTTCCCAAGGTGATGTTCGAGCATGCCACCGGCTTCAAGACCGGCGACAATCTCGGAATCTACAATGCCCGCTTCTATGAAGGCCGCTATGTGCTCGGCCAGATCGCGGCCAAGGAATCGAAGAAGGGCCTCGCCGGCTACATCGTTTCCTTCCCGATCCCGGAAGTGGTGATGGGCATCAACTCCTTCATGCTCGGCGCGCAGTCGGTCAATCCCGACTTCAAGGTGAAGATCGTGTGGGTGAATTCCTGGTTCGATCCCGGCAAGGAAGCCGACGCCGCCAAGGCGCTGTTCGACCAGGGCGCTGACATCATCGTCCAGCACACCGATTCGACCGCCGCTCTGCAGGTCGCGGAGGAGCGCAAGCTGCACGGCTTCGGCCAGTCGTCCGACATGATCAAGTTTGCACCGCACGCGCAGCTGACCTCGCTGACCGACGAATGGGGCCCGTATTACATCAGCCGCGTCCAGGCGGCGCTCGACGGCACCTGGAAGCCTGACAATGTCTGGCTCGGCATCAAGGACGGCGCCGTCAAGCTCGCCCCCTACACCAACATGGCTGACGACGTGAAGGCGATGGCCGAGGCGACCGAGAAGAAGATCGCCGGCGGCTGGAACCCCTTCACCGGACCTGTCTCCAAGCAGGATGGTTCGCCCTGGCTGAAGGACGGCGAGGTCGCCGACGACGGCACGCTGCTCGGCATGAATTTCTACGTCAAGGGCATCGACGACAAGCTGCCGCAGTAAGCGGCAAATCGCTGAGCCGAAAGAAAAAGGGCGCCGCAGGCGCCCTTTTTTATGCTGCGTGGGTCCGCGTGGGCCGTCAGACGGCCGAGCCGTAGAGGTCATAAGCATCGGCGCGGTCGATCTTGACCGTGACGATCTCGCCGGCACGCAGCGGCCGCCGCGACTGGATGTGCACGGAGCCGTCGATCTCCGGCGCGTCGTATTTGGTGCGGCCTTTGCCGGATGTGCCATGCGCCTCGTCGATCAGCACCGGCAGGCGCTTGCCGACTTTCTTGGCGAGCTGCGTTGCCGAGATCTTCTGTTGGCGCTGCATGAAGCGGTGCCAGCGCGCTTCCTTGACCTCCTGCGGCACCTGCTCCAGCCCGAGGTCGTTGGAGCGCGCGCCCTTGACCGGCTCATATTTGAAACAGCCGGCGCGGTCGATCCTGGCTTCGTCCAGCCAGTCGAGCAGCATCTCGAAATCGTCCTCGGTCTCGCCGGGGAAGCCGACGATGAAAGTCGAGCGGATGGCGAGATCCGGGCAGACCTCGCGCCAGCCGCGGATGCGGTCCAGCGTCTTTTCGCCATGCGCGGGGCGTCGCATGTTCTTCAGCACCTGTGGCGAGGCGTGCTGGAAGGGAATGTCGAGATAGGGGAGGATCTTTCCGTCCGCCATCAGCGGAATGACGTCGGCGACGTGCGGGTAGGGGTACACATAATGCATGCGTATCCAGATGCCGAGCTTGCCGAGCTCCTCGGCGAGGTCGAGGAATTTCGCCCGCACCTCGCGATCGCCGAACATCGACGTCTGGTACTTGATGTCGATGCCGTAGGCGCTGGTGTCCTGCGAGATGACCAGGATCTCCTTGACGCCTGCCTTGGCGAGCTTTTCGGCTTCGCGCAGCACGTCCGCGGCCGGGCGCGAGACGAGATCGCCGCGCAGTGCCGGAATGATGCAGAAGGTGCAGCGGTTGTTGCAGCCCTCGGAAATTTTCAGATAGGCGTAGTGGCGCGGCGTCAGCTTCACGCCCTGCGGCGGCAACAGGTCGACATAGGGATCGTGGCTGGGCGGCGCCGCCTCGTGCACCGCCGCCATCACGCTTTCATAGGCCTGTGGGCCGGTGATCGCCAACACATTGGGATGCTTTTCGCGGATGACCTCCGGCTCGGCGCCAAGGCAGCCGGTGACGATGACGCGGCCGTTTTCGGAAAGCGCGGAGCCGATGGCGTTGAGCGATTCGTCGCGGGCGGAATCGAGAAAGCCGCAAGTGTTGACGACGACGAGGTCGGCGCCGTCATGCTTGCGTGCGATCTCGTAGCCCTCGGCGCGCAGCCGCGTGATGATGCGCTCGGAATCGACGAGCGCCTTCGGGCATCCAAGACTGACGAAACTGACGCGTGGGGCGGACATAAATTTGTTTTCCAAGAGATGAGGGCAGATCGAGGGGCCTCAGGCTCCGAAGATCGATCTACGGCGCGCGGCTTTGAGCCATTTCGCGCGGCGCAATAGCACGCTTCGGCACAGAAGCAAACCTGCCAGCCGGCCACGACAAGAGGCGATGCGGCAGATGCTCGCGTGAAGGAGCGTCAGTGGCCGTCCGATCCGAACCAGGGCGCCAGGAAAGCAAAATGGTCGGGAAATTGCTGCACGGCGCCTCCCAGAAGCATGTTCACCGCGACATAGAGGATGATCAGCAGGCCGACATAGGCGATCCAGCGGTATTTGTGCAGCAGGCGCGCGACGAAGGATGCGGCAAAGCCCATCAGCGCGATCGAAAGGACCAGTCCGATGATCAGCACCGTGGGATGCTTCATGGCTGCGCCGGCGACGGCGAGCACGTTGTCGAGCGACATCGAGACGTCGGCGATGACGATCTGCCAGGCAGCCTGCGAGAAGGTCTTGCGCGGGCCTTTGCCGGCGATCTTGCCGTCCTTGTTATAATCGCCGTTCGACAGCGCTTCTGTTGCGTCGCGCTCATCCTCGTGGCTGACGCGCAGCTCGCGCCACATCTTCCAGCATACCCACAGAAGCAGGAGCCCGCCGGCGATGAGCAGCATCGGGCCGATGCTCAGCAGCCATTGCGTGATCAGGGCAAAGACGATGCGCAGGACGGTGGCTGCCGCGATGCCGACCAGGATGGCGCGCTTGCGCTGATCGACGGGAAGGCCGGCTGCCGCGAGGCCGATCACAATTGCATTGTCGCCGGCAAGCGCGAGATCAATTGCAACGACCTGGAGGAGAGCCGAAAGGCCTGCGGCAGTGAATATTTCCATCGACTAGAAATCCTTGCCTGAAATGAGCGTAGCCCTCTACCGGGACGGGCCTAAAGGCACGGTCCATCGGCGTCAAGACGCAGGGTTGGACATCGCCGGAAAACAAGGCCGGCAGCGCAAGTCCCCAAGGATCTAGGGTGATCGCCGGCAAGCTGACGAGGCCGAAAACTAGAGCGTTTCACCGTTTCACGGAAACGGCGAACCGCTCTATCTCTTTGTTTTGACGCAATTCCGGACGGGAAACCGCTACGCACTTTCCCTGGAATTGCTCTAGTCGTAGAGGTTATATTTGGCCCAGTCGGATTCCGGGATTTCGTCGCCGATCTTGTAGCGGAACTGCAGCACCTGCATGTGGTCCGGCGCGGTCTGGCATTTGAACTTCAGCCGGTACCATTGGCCATTGCTGCGGAAAGCGGCGCCCGAGCTCTTGATGGCATCGGCGCTCATCTGCGGCGTGGCGAAGGCGTAGGCCACGACGCGGTCGGCCTTGTAGTTGTGATCGTCATGGCTGATCCGGTCGAGCACCTCGGCGTCACACCGCTGCTCGAGGCGGGTCTGCGGATCGAGTTTCATCAGGCCGGCGCGCAACGCATTGTCCATCGCCTTGGCCGGGAAGACCGGCGTCAGCGACGCCAGAACCATCAGGCAGAGCTTTTTCATGGGCGCGACAAGCAGCATATTTTGTCCGATAAATCAAATAAACGGTGGTTTACCGCTTTCGGCTGCCAGCGCCGCATCGGCTCCAAGGAATGCACCCGTCTGCAACCGTTCGTCACCTGGTGAGGAAGGGCATGATATCCACGTTATTAGCGGCCTCGTGCCGCTACAGTTTCGCAATGGCTGGTGTAATAAACGCTATTGCTTGTTGCCAATGGGCATTTTTGGGCGGGGGTCTTTCATCCCCGCTTTCGAAATTCCTATCGCTCCATTTGCAGACATACGCCCGAGCCTATGGGTCGCGGACAATGAAGGCGATCAAATTAGCCTGTAATGCGAGATAATCCGGCCGCCGGGGGTGACCGACGCCCGGCTCGGACAGAACATCATCCATAACAAACTTGGAGTAGGACCGCGCCGACATTATCGCCGCCGCCTGCTGATAGGTCAGATTGCCAAGGGGCGGCTCACAGGTAGTGCGTTCGATCGCGTCGATCTGGTTCTTGGTGGCTGGAGTGCCGTCATCGCCGGGGATCGAAACCGCAATGTCGGAAATAAGCGGGCGCCCTAATTGGGTCTTCGCCCCGCTCCCGAAGAGCCAGCTAAAAAGCCCCATTTTGCTTCCACCTTCCCAGTGGGCATGATCAAAAGAACAGAGACAGAACAAAACTCTTGTGGGAAACTCCCGCCCTTGCGGGCATAGGACGACCGATGCTTGTAGATTGAGCGGGCCAGGTAGGGTTGCGGCGTCCTCAGCAACGATTAGCGCCGCAAGCCCTGTAGCCTTGGCTGGCACGGGCAGGCGGGAGGTAGTTAGCGCTACCTCCCGCTTCCATTCGGCCGTAACCAGAATGGTTACAAGTTGCGTTTTTCGCAACACCTCACCGGGCGATGTCTACAGCTTTCTCCGTCCTTTCCCAAAAGCAAGCAGTCGCGCATCACCATCACCGCAGTCGGCGGAACGTCATAGACTGGCTGGCTATCAAAGAAGCTGATGGCTGCACGTTCTCCGGCAGCAGGAATAGACCTCCTCCATCACGCCTCTGGCCGGGGTTGCGGCCCTGTAGTCGCCACTCGTTGATTTGATGAAGGCGACAAGCAATCTATCCGGTGGACCGCCGCCGCGATCTTCGGCCGACGATGCAGAAGCGCCCAACCGGTCGCTTTAGCCGCTGGACCATCGGAAAGCGTAGCCGGCGTGTCTCGCGGCATCGCTGGCGTTGCCGCCGTTGGAGTAGTAGCGACCATGAACTCGACTTGGCGCGGATTGAGGTCGGATGGTCCGGATCGGGCCAAGCTCGGCTAGGACGGGTTGCTGCGGTTTGGCCAAGGGATCGGCCGGGGCAGGCTTGGCGGCTTCGGCGAGCATTGCCCGCCATGCCGCTGCTGCCGTGGCGAAAGAAACTCCTAACTATGGGGGAGGGGTTGCAATGGCATGGCTGCGGACTCGTCAGTGATGGATGGCCGCCCAGATTAGAAACCCAACCAAGATCACGCCAGCCGCTACAACCGTGCGTACGACTCCGCGTTGCACCGTGGTAGTGAGGCCAAACCTTTCGATCGCCTCGCGCGGGTCGGACCGGAAGTCGGCTTGCATCTGGCGGCGGATTTTTTGCTGCAAATCCTCTTTCGACATCTGAATCTCATGGCCCGGCGGCGCCGGGCGCTCTTTTGGCGGAGGGAGTGGGATTCGAACCCACGGTGAACTTGCGCCCACGCCGGTTTTCAAGACCGGTGCCTTAAACCGCTCGGCCATCCCTCCACTATGGTTTTTCAACCATTTTGGTCATCGCGACCGGTTGATTCGGTTGGCACCGAAGGCATTCCCCGGCCGGTTTGCGCTTCATTCCTGTAGTGCGGCTTTCAGGGCCGCGTCAACCACTGCGGCGGCACCTTCCAACTGTCACGGCAAAAGGTGGGCATAAATTCGGAGTGACCCGACGGCTACGTTGCCGGGGCCGGCGGAAACGACATGCACCTGAACGGCTGGGGGAAATCCGCTGGAAGAGACGGCGATCTAGTCAGTAGAATTAGTATTCTCTAAACTATGTCCGGGCGCCGAAGGAGGGTAACTATGTCGACCCGAGATGATCTACAGGAGCTTTGGGACTTGTATGTCGCAGCGTACCGATCGAGGAATGCATCTGGCTGTGCTGCCATCTTCACCGAGAACGCGGAAATGCATTCACCCTATGGGCCTCCGGCGCGGGGGCGAGCGGCAATAGAGGCGCTGCACGAAATTTGGGTTCAACATGCCGGGCCGAATAAAACCCTTCAGGTGATCGAAGCGGGTAGCTCCGGAAATCTGGCTTGGACATTGGCTGGCTATTCGGAGGGAGAGGCGGTCGGCAACGGCACCTCGCTGAGTGTCTTTGAGCGTCAGGCTGGCGGAGGTTGGCTGATCCGGATGTGCAGTCTCAACAGTACTGACACCACCGGATAGGTGTATAGCTGGCCACAACGGCACGGCGGCAATCATCCCAATCGCGCTGACGTACGGCACGGCTTACGAATGGTAGCCCGACCTAACGTAGCCAGATTAGCTCCCCGCTTCGTCCTGGCGGACGGTTCGGCGCATTGACAATGACGTGATGACCCTGCCAATCTCAATTTGCTAATATTTCAAACAGGGGACAATCGTGAAGAAAGCCTACGAGAAACCCGTACTGACAAAGCGTGGCATGCTTTCTCGGGCGACCGCCCAGCAGGCGCCATCCAACCTGGAATAGCGCACAAACCTTTACTCTCTTATTCGGACTGGACGCGCCGGCCGTCTTATGGCTGGCGCTGTTGGCAGCCAAGATACTCGAACGAGCACGGACTTTCCGAGCGACGGGTGTCACCGCCCCTCGCCATAATCTCGCCCTGTTGTGGCCATAATCGATTAACATCGTGATAAGCAATTCCTGTGCAAAAGGGATTGGGGATCAAGGTGTTGGCCTGGCGGGCGACTTCTGGCCCCGTCTGGTGACAGCACGGTAGGGGACAATCGAGACATGCAGACCCTGACGCGCCCGCGTCTTCGTCGCGCTTCTGCTTACGCCCTGTGCGCCCTTTCGGGCCTGCTGCTGGCTGCCTGCGCCTCGCAACCCGAACCGAAGGGGATGGTCTACAAGAAGGCCCGCTCCAAGGAATATTTCGCCGAATCCGAATATGGCGTGAAGGCGAGCCCGCGTGTCCAGTTCATGCGGCGCGGCGGTGGCCGCGACCAGCTCGGCAAGCCCTATCAGGTGCGCGGCAAGTGGTACTATCCCAAGGAAGACAAGGGCTACGCAAAGGTCGGCCTGGCTTCCTGGTACGGCGATGCGTTTCATGGCCGCCTGACCGCCAATGGCGAAGTCTATGACATGACGCATCTGACGGCAGCGCACCCGACGATGCCGCTGCCGAGCTATGCCCGCGTCACCAATCTGGAGACCGGCAGTTCGGTGATCGTGCGCGTTAACGACCGCGGCCCCTATCACGAAGGCCGCATCATCGACGTTTCCGAACGCGCGGCGCAGATGCTCGACTATGCCAAGGTCGGCACGGCCAGGGTCAAAGTGGAATATGTCGGCCGCGCGCCGCTCGACGGCAATGACGACCAGTATCTGGTGGCCTCCTATCATCCCGGCAACAACCGGCCGGATCCTTCGGACGGCCTGCCGACCGGCGTGATGGTGGCCATGAACGGCCCGTCGCCGAGCGTGCCGGTCGCGGCGTCTCCGGCCGCCGCGCCGTTTCCGGGCGAGTTGACCAATTCGGGGCGGGCCTTTGCAGCGCAGCCGGGGCTTTCGGATCAGCCGGCCGTGCAGCCGGCCGCATTCGCCGTCCAGGGCGCCAGCGATGTCGCGCTGCCGGATTTCGGTCCAATCGTCCCAGAACGGCCGGATTTCACGCTTCCGCCGAACTCGCCCTTCGCCATGGCCTCCCTGTCTTACGCGGATGAGCGGATAGAGCGCGCCGATGTCTTTGCCGCGCTCGATTCCGGCGGCATGTCGCCGGCCGATATCCTGCGTTCATGGAAGAAATCGAACCGAGAGCTACAGGCGCCCGCGTCCGACTATGTCGCTGCCGGTTCCTTCGACGAGGCCGCGGAGGCAAAGCGCGTGGCCACGGCGCTCGAGCCGTTCGGCCGGACCGAGATCCAGCGCACCGAGCTCGACGGCAATGACTGGTATGCGGTCAATGTCTATCCAGACGGCCATGGCAGCGTCGACGACCTGCTCCAGGCAGCCTGGTCGCATGGCGCGCCGGACGCGCTTGTTGTGCGTAACTGATCAAATTCGCGCTGCCCGTTGATCCGGCCGGAAAAACCCTGATAGCTTGGCCGTGGGGTAGTCTTTGCGCACTCTGGAGTGGCTCTGCGCTTTCCGGGTTGCTCAGATCGGGTCGACATTTCATGCAGTTCCGCATTTTTCTGCCTTTCGCCAGCCTTCTGGGATTGGCGCTGGTGTTGCTTTGCGCCGCCCCGGCGAGCGCGCAGCTCTTCGAGACCAAGGCGGCGCAGGCGTTCATGATCGATGCCGACACCGGCACGGTGCTCTTCGCCAAGGACCCCGACAAGCCGATTCCACCGGCCTCGATGGCCAAGCTGATGACGATGGAAATGGTCTTCAATGCCATCAAGTCGAAGCGGATCACGCTCGACGACACTTTCGTCGTCAGCGAAAACGCCTGGCGCACCGGCGGCGCGCCGTCCGGTACCTCGACCATGTTCGCCAAGCTCAAATCCGAGGTCCGTGTCGAGGATTTGATCCAGGGCGTCACCGTGCAGGCCGCCAATGACGGCTGCATCGTGCTGGCCGAGGGCATGGCGGGCTCGGAAGCGAATTTCGCCACGCAGATGACCGATCGCGCCCGCCAGCTCGGCCTCTCGAAATCGACCTTCGTCAATTCGACAGGCCTGCCGGCCGACGGGCAGCAGACGACGGTGCGGGAGCTGACGATGCTGGCGCTGCATCTGTGGCGCGACTATCCGGAGTTCTTCCACTATTACGGCCAGCCGGACTTCACCTGGAACAAGATCTCGCAGAGAAACCGCAATCCGCTGATCGCCATGGGCATCGAGGCCGATGGCTTCGTGGCAGGTGCCAGCGAGCAGGGGGGCTTCGGCCTGGTCGGCACCGTCAGCCACAACGGCACGCGCGTGATCGCCGCGCTCAGCGGACTGGCCAATGACCGCGAGCGCTCCGAAGAGGCGCGCAAGCTGCTCGAATGGGGCTCGCGGTCATTCCAGAAGACCGAGATCTTCGCCAAGGACGAGGTGGTCGGGGAAGCACAGGTTTTCGGCGGCGCCAAGTCCGGCCTGGCCTTGAAAGCCAAAGGCCCCGTGGACATCTTTCTGCCGATAGCCAACCGCGACAAGCTGACCGCCAGGATCGTCTACCAGGGTCCGGTGTCGGCACCGGTCGAGGAGGGGCAACCGGTCGGGGAATTGCGCGTTTGGATAGGCGAGACGCTGAGCCAGCAGACGCCGCTCTACGCCGCAGAATCGGTCAAGGTGGGCACGCTGCCGCAGCGCGCGTTGGACGCGGCCAAGGAACTCGCTGTCGGCTGGCTGCGGCAGAAACATTTGTGATCGGGCAAGTTCGTGGACCTTTTGTCGGACGGGAGCTATGACAGCGGCCAGCGCGAGCAGAGGCAATCTCGATTGGCGAGTGGATTTTTCATCACCTTCGAGGGCGGCGAAGGAGCAGGCAAGTCGACGCAGATCGAGCGGCTGGCGCGGCGCATGCGCGCCAAGAAATACGAGGTCCTGGTCAGCCGCGAACCGGGTGGATCGCCCGGCGCCGAGGCCGTAAGGCATGTGCTTCTGTCCGGGGCGGCCGAACCGTTCGGCCCGAAGATGGAGGCGATCCTGTTCGCCGCCGCGCGCTCCGACCATGTCGAGCAGGTCATCCGGCCGGCGGTCGAGCGCGGCTCGATCGTGCTGTGCGACCGTTTCATCGATTCCTCGCGCGTCTACCAAGGCGTCACCGGCGGGCTCGATGCCGATTTCATGAAGGCGCTGGAGGCGGTGGCCATCAACGGCATGATGCCCGACTTGACCCTGATCTTCGACATCGATCCCGCTGAAGGCCTGAAACGGGCCGCCGCGCGGCGCGGTGCCGGTGACGCCGCCGACCGCTTCGAGAAGGAGACCCTGGCCATCCACCGGCGGCGGCGCGAGGCTTTCCTGGCCATCGCCGCGGCGGAGCCGGAGCGCTGCATCGTCATCGACGCTTCCGCCGATCCCGATACGGTGGAGAACGTCGTCACCGCCGCCGTCTTCGCGGCGCTGGAAGAGCGGATGCCGGCGCAAAGGGTTGAGACGGCGCCGGCATGATCTTCGAACGCATCGCTCCCGAACAGCACGACACGCTGGACGGCGTGCCCGAGCCCGCCGAAACGCCGCGGCTGATCGGCCACGCGTCCGTGGCAGGCATGCTTGCCAGCGCCTACCGCGCCGGCAAGCTGCCGCATGCGCTGATTTTCACCGGGCCGCAAGGCATCGGCAAGGCGACGCTGGCGTTCCACATGGCGCACCATCTTCTGAGATATCCGGATTTCAAGACGGCGCCCGACACGCTTGCCGTCCCTGATCCCGCCTCATCGCTGTTTCGCCAGATCGCCACCGGCGCGCATCCTTCGGTGCTGCATCTCACCCGTCCGGCCAACGAGAAGACCAAGAGCTTCAAGACGGTGCTGACCGTCGACGAGATCCGCAAGGTCAGCCGCTTCCTGTCGATGACCTCGCATGACGGCAGCTACCGGGTCGTCATCGTCGATCCGGCCGACGACATGAACACCAACGCCGCCAATGCCTTGCTCAAGAATCTCGAAGAGCCGCCGGCGCGCACCCTGTTCATTCTGGTGGTGCATGCGCCGGGCAGCCTGTTGCCGACGATCCGCTCGCGCTGTCAGATGGTGCGGCTGGCGCCTTTGGCCGCCGACGAGCTGATGGCGGTGCTGGAAAATGTCGAGCCGCCGCCGCCGGAGGATCCGGGCGCGCGCGCAGCGCTGGCCGAGCGGGCAGGGGGCAGCGCCCGCAACGCGATCCTGCTCACCCAATATGGCGGGCTGGAGATCGCAGGCGCGCTCGACACGCTGGTGGCGGCCAGGAAGCCCGACATTGCCGACGCCCATCGCCTTGCCGAAGCCGTGGCGGGACGCGACCAGGCGATCCAGTTCGACATCTTCAACCGCCGCGCGCTCGACCTGCTTTCGACCGCCGCCAGTGACGCCGCGCTTGCCGGCGATCTCGCCCGAGCCAAAACCCTGTCCGAGGCTTGGCACGAGGCGCTGAACACGATATCTGAGGCTGAGACCTACAACCTCGACAAGAAGCAGCACGCCCTGACCATGATCGACCGCCTGAATTCTGCGATGCGAATGTGACGGCTCGTTCGATGCATGCCGTTGGCCCAGTTTTGGGCGGCATGCATTGGCCTCGGGATGGCAATCGACGTTCCGATGCGATATCCACCGCCACAACTCACATTCAGATATTCATGACGGTTCATTCATGTCACGCGACACATTCTACATCACGACCGCGATCTCCTACCCAAACGGCAAGCCTCATATCGGCCATGCCTATGAGCTGATCGCCACAGACGCGCTTGCCCGCTTCCAGCGGCTGGACGGCAAGGATGTCTTCTTCCTGACCGGCACCGACGAGCACGGCATCAAGATGCTGCAGACGGCGCGCAAGGAAGGCATCACGGCGCGCGAGCTCGCCGACCGCAACTCGGCCGAGTTTAGGCGCATGGCCACCGCGCTCAACGCTTCCAACGACGATTTCATCCGCACCACCGAGGAGCGGCATTATGCATCCTCCCAGGCGATCTGGAAGGCGATGGCAGCCAATGGCGACATCTACAAGGGCGGCTATGCCGGCTGGTATTCGGTGCGCGACGAGGCCTATTACGGCGAGGAGGAGACCGAGGTTCGCCCCGACAATGTCCGCTACGGGCCGCAGGGAACGCCGGTGGAATGGGTCGAGGAAGAGAGCTATTTCTTCCGGCTCTCGGCCTACCAGGACAGGCTGATCGCGCTTTACGAGAGCCAGCCCGATTTCATCGGTCCGGCCGAGCGCCGCAACGAGGTGATGAGCTTCGTCAAATCGGGGCTGAAGGATCTGTCGGTCTCGCGCACCACTTTCGATTGGGGCGTGCCGGTACCGGGCGACGAAAAGCATGTGATGTATGTGTGGGTCGACGCCTTGACAAATTACATCACCGGCATCGGCTATCCCAATGAAAACGATGAGAAATGGCGCTTTTGGCCAGCGGATGCGCACATCATCGGCAAGGACATCGTGCGGTTCCACGCCGTCTATTGGCCGGCCTTCCTAATGTCGGCGGGAATCCCGTTGCCGAAGCGCGTCTTCGGCCATGGCTTCCTGTTCAACCGGGGCGAGAAGATGTCGAAGTCGGTCGGCAACGTCATCGACCCGTTCACCATGGTCGAGCACTACGGTGTCGACCAGGTGCGCTATTTCTTCCTGCGCGAGGTGCCGTTCGGCCAGGACGGCAATTACAGCCATGAGGCGATCGTCAACCGCACCAATGCCGATCTTGCCAACGGCCTCGGCAATCTGGCGCAGCGCTCGCTGTCGATGATTGCCAAGAACTGCGGCGGCAAGGTGCCGGCGCGCGGCGACCTTACCGAGTCCGACACGGCGATCCTCGACCAGGCGGTCGAAGCGCTGGCCGTTTCTCGTCGGGCGATGGCGGAGCAGGGCATCCATCTGGCGCTGGCGGCGATCTTCGGCGTTGTTGCCGAAGCCGACCGCTATTTCGCCTCTCAGGAGCCGTGGGCGCTGCGCAAGACCAATCCGGAGCGCATGGAAACCGTGCTGTGGACGACGGCCGAGCTGGTGCGCCGGGTGACGCTGCTTTGCCAGCCCTTCATTCCCGGATCGGCCGCCAAGCTGCTCGACCTATTGGCAGTGCCTGCTGACAGCCGCGCTTTCGAGCACGTCCATGCCGACCACGCGCTGGAGCCAGGCACTGCCTTGCCGGCGCCGGAGGGCGTATTTCCGCGCTATGTCGAGCAGGATGGCAACAGCTGATGCTGGTCGACAGCCATTGCCATCTCGACTTCCCGGACTTCGGCGAGGAGCGGACGGCTGTCGTCGCCCGCGCTCTCGCCGCCGGGATCGGCCGCATGGTGACGATCTCGACGCGCGTGAGGCGATTTCAGCAGGTCCTTGAAATCGCTGAATCTTTCAATGAGGTCTATTGCTCTGTCGGCACCCATCCGCACAATGCGGCGGAAGAGCTCGACGTCACCACTGACGAGCTGGTGCGGCTTTCCGGCCATCCCAAGGTGGTGGCGATAGGCGAGGCCGGGCTGGACTACTATTACGACAAGGCGCCGCGCGTTGCGCAGGCGCAAGGCTTTCGCACCCACATCGCCGCCGCGCGCCGGACCGGCCTGCCGCTGGTCATTCATGCGCGCGATGCCGACGAGGACATGGCGGAGATCCTCGAGGACGAAACAGGGAAGGGCGCCTTCCCCTTCATCCTGCACTGTTTTTCGTCCGGACGCAGGCTGGCTGAAGTCGGCGTGGCGCTGGGCGGCTATGTCTCTTTCTCCGGCATCCTTACCTTCAAGAACTCCGCCGAACTGCGCGCCATCGCCGCCGACGTCCCGCGCGACCGGCTCCTGGTCGAAACCGACGCGCCCTACCTTGCGCCGGTCCCGCATCGCGGCAAACGCAACGAACCGGCCTATGTGGCGAACACGGCCAAGATGCTCGCCGAGACCATCGGCGTCAGCGAGGCCGAGATCGCCGATATCACCACCGGGAACTTCTTCAGGCTGTTCACCAAGATGCCGCGTCACGAAACGGCTGCGGGCTGAGGCATGAGCGACCGGCTGCGCTTTACCGTTCTTGGCTGCGGCTCATCGCCCGGCACGCCGCGCATCACCGGAGATTGGGGCAATTGCGACCCCAAGAACCCGAAGAACCGGCGCATGCGCACGGCCGCGCTGGTCGAGCGGATTGCCGCCAACGGCGCGCGCACCACGGTCATCATCGACACCGGGCCGGATTTCCGCGAGCAGATGCTGCTGGCCTCCGTCAAGCGCATCGATGCGGTCGTCTACACGCATCCGCATGCCGACCACATCCACGGCATCGACGATCTGCGCGGCTATGTGCTCGAGCAACGCCATCGCATCGACATCCATGCCGACGAACCGACCATGCTGCGGCTGCGCCAGGCGTTCGGCTATTGCTTCGAGACGCCGCCAGGCAGTTCCTATCCGCCGATCGTCAAGTCGCATCTTATCGACCACGCCAGGCCGGTCGTGATCGAAGGCGAGGGGGGCGCCCTCACCCTTGAGCCGCTGCCGCAGTTCCATGGCGACATCATCTCGCTCGGCTTCCGCATCGGCGGGCTTGCCTATTGCCCTGATATCAGCGGCTTCCCCGACGCCACCGTTGAGCGTTTGCGCGGCCTCGACACGCTGGTCATCGATGCGCTGCAGTACAACACCCATCCCAGCCATCTGTCGCTCGGTCAGGCACTGGAATGGATCGAAAAGCTGGCGCCGAGGAACGCCGTGCTGACCCATATGCATGTGCCGCTCGACTACGCTATTGTGATGGCCGAGACGCCGGAGCATGTCGTGCCGGCCTATGACGGCATGGCGATCGAAATTCCTTACGAGTCAGAGCGGTAGCGACAGCTGTTCAGTCGGCGCCGCAGTTTGTCCGTCGAAAGCTTCGCTGCGATCTCGAAGCCGAAGCGCTGCCGCGAAGCTTGTCGCCGGCAGGGAAAGCCGCAGCAATTTCCTGGATATGCCCACTACGCCTCAGTTCCATAATCTATCTTATGCGACTTTCCGATATGGCAACGGAGATGCCGGCAGCGTGATGTCACACAGCCCTGCTCGCCAGCCGCACGGAGCTGTTGTGCATTGACGGGTACGAACAGGAGTCGTCCCTCATTGCGGCAGCGAGTGCTCGGAACTCAACCACCGAACCTCGCGTTGGCCTGGTGAACGGTTTGAGGACCTTTGCATGCGTTCACGGCTTGAGTTGGCAAGCGGCACGGAATTGTCTTTCCTCACGGCTGGAGAGCGCTCCAAACCGGCTCTGCTGCTTCTTCACGGTTTTCCGAGTTCCTCCAGGACCTTTCGCCACGTCATTCCCGCATTGTCGAAGGTGGCTTATGTGGTTGCTCCCGACATGCCGGGGTTCGGCATGTCGGATGCTCTGCCAGAGCCGTCCTTCGATGGTTTTGCCGATGCGGTCTCGGAGTTGCTCGGCCAGCTCTCGGTCGGCTCCCGCTACATCTACCTTCATGACTTTGGCGCGCCGGTCGGGCTGCGGATAGCCATGCAGGCTCCCGATGCGGTGTTGGGCTTGATCATCCAGAACGCCAACGCGCATCGGAGCGGAATGGGGCCATCCTGGAAGGCGACGCAGGACTTTTGGGCCAATCCGAACCCAGACAATGAAGCGAAAGCCACCGCGCATCTGACCTTCGAGGGCACGCGAGATCAGTATGTGGCAGGTGTTCCCGACGATGTGGCCGCACAAATTCCGGACGAGAACTGGGAGGAAGACTGGCGCGTGATGCAGCGACCCGGAGGCATGGAGACGCAGCGCGCGCTCATTGCGGACTATGGCAATTACGTCGCTCGCTTCGACGCGATTGCCGACTATCTGCGTCGCAGGCAGCCACGCGCCCTGATGCTGTGGGGCCGGCACGACGCGTTCTTCGACCTGGCAGAGACGCTGTCATGGATGCGGGCCTTGCCGAGGATGGAAGCACACATTCTCGACGGGCCTCATTTCCTGCTGGAAACGCATGCCAACCAAGCTGCGTCGCTGATGGTCGACTTCCTGCAACGGCAATAGAACAGTCCTTGAGTCTTGCCAACCCGAACGCGGTCGACGCCTGGGGCTACATTGTCCGGGATCAATGTTCTGGCCGCTGCCCTGTCAGCCATTTCCGTCTCGCTTGCCTGGCGCAGACCAGCTTGGATAGTTTATTTCATGGCTGCCGGAATCTCGGATCGGATATCCGCCTTCGTCGAAGCGCTTCCGTTGAAGCCGGGACTTCGCGTCCTGGAGATCGGATGCGGTCCCGGCGTAGCCGCTCGCGATGTCGCTCGCCGCATCGACGGTGGTTTCATTCTGGCCATCGACCGCTCGGAGAAGGCAATCCGATTGGCGCGGGCGCGATCGGCTGATGAGATGGCTTGGGGCTGCCTTGATTTCAGGCATGCGGCAATCGAAGACTTCGCATTGAGTGCTGACGAGGCTCTTTTTGACATCGCCTTCGCCATGCGGGTCGGCGCGCTCGACGGGCGTCACCCCGAGGCGCACCGTGCGGCCCTGACGCGGATCAAGGCGGCGCTGCAGCCGCATGGCAGGCTTTTCATCGACGGCGGCGATCCGCTGAAAGAGATCGATTTGGTTCGTGGCTTACCGTCCTAAAAACCACCGAGAAACGTCGCCAGGATATTTCAGGCATTCGGCAAGCGCCGCCTTGTCCGAAGCACGTGGTTTTTCCCCGGCCACGCAGGCGAGATGGCGCAAGGAGCAAAGCACAAACCGGCGGCATCAGAACGTTTGTCATTGCCGTAGCCCTACTGTGTTGCGCGAGACGCGAATTGTCGCAAAACTCCAGGCCGAAGCAGCTACCCTGCCCAAGCTGCCATAGCGCCGCGGCGCAACAAGGAAAGCATCCAGAAAATGACCGCCTCGCCTTCCTTTCTCGGCTTTCCCGATCGCCTCGCCGACGGGCGCGTGCCGCGAGCCGTGATCTTCGGGGCGGGTCATGGAAGCACCTATCGCGGTCAGAACAGCAGCGGCCATGCCTCGGCCGCCGGCGCCATCCGAGCTGGAAGCCAAGATGACATTCCGCTGATGGAGCACTGGGATTTCGACCTCGGCGGCCCGCTGTTCGATGGCGGACCGGTCTGCTGCGTCGATGCCGGCGATGTCTTGACCACCATGCATGACAATGCCGGCAACCGGGCCCGTATCGAGGCGAAGACGCGCGAGGTGCTGGTACTGCCGGCGGTGCCGATCCTGCTTGGCGGCGACGATTCCGTCGTCATTCCCTTCCTCGCCGGCTTTGCCGATCACGGACCGGTCTGGATCCTGCAGATCGATGCCCATATCGACTGGCGCGAAGAGGTGCATGGCGAACGCTACGGCTATTCGAGCCCGATGCGGCGGGCGAGCGAGATGGCGCATGTTGCCGGCATCGTGCAGGTCGGGCTGCGCAGTGTCGGCAGCGCCCACCTCGCCGAAATCGAAGCGGCGCGGCGCTACGGCAGCCGCTTCGTAACCGCGCGCGAGGTACATGCCCTGGGCGTGGAAGCTGCTCTCAAGCATATACCTGACGGAGCGTGGGTTGTCGTCACTCTCGACTGCGATGGCCTCGATCCCGGCATAATGCCGGGCGTGGCCGCGCGCACGCCTGGCGGCCTCAGCTACACGCAGGCGATCGACCTGATCGCAGGCCTCGGCAAGCGGGCGAGGATTGCGGGATTCGACCTTGTCGAGCTCTATCCTCCCGCCGACATTGACGGTCTGTCGGCCATCACCGCGTCGCGTCTTGTTGTCAACGCGATCGGCGCCATTGTCCGGCATACCGGCTGAGATCCGACCGGGTGGTCTAGAAAAAGCAGTTCAGAAACGCCGCCGTCACGTCCGAGATGCCGACGATCTTGTTGGTCGCCTGGCGGTAGAATTTGAAGTTGAGCTCGGTCTCGGGCCGGCTGTCCTTCCAATCCTTGAAGCGCTTGAGCTCATTGCGACCCAAATGTCTCGTCGCCAGGGCGGTGCGGCGGACGGCAACGGTGACGCGCGGCGTCTGCCGTTCGAGATCCGGACGCCTGGGGGTGGCCTCGGAGGATGTCACGACGCCGCGGGCGACAAGCCCCTGCCCGCCCTCGCTTTCGCTGGCGAACAGGAAGATGACGTCGCCTTGGGCGATGCACTTGCCGCCATACATGGTTTTCTGGGCGGCGAACACGAACGTCTCCGCCGCCGGGTCCTCGATCTCGGTCTTGATCGCGTATGCCATGCCCTACGGTTCCCGGGTGAGGCCTATCCGGTAGCTCAGCACGCGCCGGCCGCTCGGTTCGATCAACATGAGGCCCGGCTTGTCGGCGAATTCGCCGTCGAAATCGACGGGACTGGCGACGCCGTGCCAGGGCTCGATGCACAGGAAGGGCGCGCCGCCAGGCTTGGACCAGATGCCCAGCTCATTGAATCCCTGCCACGACATCTCGATCGCCGGCCCGCGGCCGGCGCCGTAGCGCACGCTCTTGCTCATCGGCTTATCGAGGATGACGGCGTCGTCAACGAACAGTCTTTCGGACAGCGGCAGCGTCCTTCCCCGGACGGGCGTCATTTGCGGGTCCGGCAGCAGCAGCCCGTCCTTCAGGCGGCGGATCGGCGCCGGCTCGTTGTCGGCGAAGGTCAGCCGATAGGCCTCCTTCGGCAGTTCCGGCAACAGCGGCCAGTTGAACGCCGGATGCGCGCCGATCGAGGCCGGCAGAGGCTCGTCGCCGGTATTGGCGATCTCGAAGGTCACGCCGAGTTGCCGTGGTTTCAGCTCGTAGCTGATGGCGAGACGACAGGCGAAGGGATAGTGCGTTCGCGTCTCGGCGTCGTCCGTCAGGACCAATGTGCAGGAGGCCGGCCCCTGCTCCGCCCAGGCAAAGCGCCGGTCGCGGGCAAAGCCGTGCTGCGTCATCGGATAAGTTTGGCCGCGATGCCGCAGCTGATCGCCTTTGAGCCGGCCGACGATTGGGAACAGCACGGGCGAATGACGACGCCAGGCGGGGCCTGCCTGCCACAGAAGCTCGGTGCCGTCGCCATCGCGCAGCGAGACCAGTTCGGCCCCCTGCCCGACGATGGTCGCCGAAATGCCGTCAGCGTGAAGCGTCAGCTGGTCCATTGCGTCCTCGCGGCTGGCAGGTTTGGCTGGCAGGCTAGCAAAAGGCCGCGCGTGAACTCAAGCGCGGCAGGCAGATCGCCCTTTGGTCGTCAACGCTTGGTGCGCAGTCGACAAAAAAGTGGCCGGAGGTTTCCCTCCGGCCGTGGCGAGGTCAACAGTGTTGCCTGCTGCGGTCCGGCCTATTCGCGCTCGCCGGTGAAATTCAGCAGCAGCTGGAAGATGTTGATGAAGTTCAGATAGAGCGAGAAGGCGCCGAAGACGGCAAGCTTCTGCTGCGATTCCGCATCGAAATTCTCGGCATACTGCTCCTTGATCGTCTGCGTGTCCCAGGCGGTCAGGCCAATGAACACGGCGATGCCGATCACCGAGATGGCGAACTGCAGCGCGGTCGAGCCGAGGAACAGGTTGACCAGGCTGGCGATGACCACGCCGATCAGGCCCATGATCAGGAAGGACGAGAACTGCGTCAGGTCGCGCCTGGTCGTGTAGCCGTAGAGGCTGGTGGCGCCGAACATCGTGGCGGCGATGAAGAAGGTGCGCGCGATGCTGGTCGAGGTGAAGACCAGGAACACCGAGGCGAGCGACAGGCCCATGACGGCGCAGAAGGCCCAGAACATCGCCTGCGCGCTCGCGGCCGACATGGTCTGCATCCTGAACGAGAACAGCATGACGAAGGCGAGCGGCGCCAGCATCACCACCCATTTCAGCGGGCTGGAGAAGATCGGTACATAAAGCGCCGGCGTCGAGGCCACGAAGAAGGCGACGAGGCCGGTAACGACGAGACCGAGGCCCATATAATTGTAGACGCGCAGCATGTGCTTGCGCAGGCCCTCGTCATAGACGGCTCCGGCCTGGACGCCGGTGCCCATTCGGTATCCCAGATTGGGGCTGTTCATTCGGTTTCTCCTTGGTTCTCGGCAGAGGGTTTGTTTTCAATAGAGAGTTCTGGCGAGTTTCTCGGCGGCACGGTCGAGGCTGCCGGCGTCGCCGCGTCCGACCACCGCATAGGCGACCTCGCCGATCTGGAAATACGCGGTTGAGATGTCGTCGGAGGGCGCGATCGCCGGCTTCACCACATCGAACCTGCCCGGCCTGATGGCGAACAACGAGACAAGACCGAGGTCCTTGGTGTCGACCGCTACCTCGACGCTCGGCCCGAATTGCGAGGGATAGACCTGGACGTCGCGAATCTTCCAGTCGTCAGGCAGCGACGGCATGACGATCGCGGTGGCGGCGCGAATCTCGTCGGGATCGTAGCCCGGAGCCTCTTGCTGCGACGGCATCGTCTCGCGCACCAAGGTCGTCCTGTGCGCCCGGACCGCGTCCTCGACATAGGCCGGCGGCTGCGTCGAGGCGACCACCTTGGTCACGGCGATCGGCCCGAAGGCGCCGTTGGCAAGCCAGCCTGCCGCGACCAGGACGGCCGCTGCCGCCGCCCGCTGCAGCACGGCAAGCATGCGTCCCCTGGCAAGGCCTCTTTCCAGCCGGCGCGCCGCTTCTGTCGTGGCCGGACGCGCCCTGCCGACAGGGCTGGCAAGCGCGACGCGCAGTTCGTCGCGCGTCCTCAGATCGGACATCACGCGCGCCGCCACTTCCGGGCGCGCGGCGAGGTGCGCCTCGACCTCGATGCGGCGGGCGACATCCAGCTGATCGTCGACATAGGCGTCGAGATCGGCATCGGTCACGGGGTCGACAATAGCGGTCATTGATCGTCTCCCACGATCCTGAGATGAGGCCTGGCTTTTGGCGCCGCGCCCTCTTCCATCTCGCGCAGCGCGGCACGCGCGCGGCCGATGCGCGACATCAGCGTTCCGGGCGGCACGCCGATGACTTCGGCGGCCTCCTGATAGGAAAGCCCTTCGATGGCGACGAGATGGAGCGCGGAGCGCTGTTCCTCCGGCAGCGAAAGAAACGCTTCCCGGACCTGCGACAGGCGAACCGAATGGTCCTGCGACGCCGGCACGCTCTGGTCGGCGACAAGGCCGGCCTGTTCGATGCGCGCCGCCTCGGAGCGGCGCGAGCGCATGCGGTCGATGAAGACGTTGTGCACGATCGCCAGCAGCCAGGCGCGCAGATTGCCGCTTGACCGAAAGGTCGCGCGCCGCTCATAGGCGCGCACCAGCGCGTCATGGACGAGATCCTCGGCCTCAGTGCTGTCGCGCGTCAGCGAGCGCGCATAGCGCCGCAGCGAACCCAACTGCCCGACGATATCGAAGCGTGCCATCGACCGTTTCATGCCCTGTTTACGGAGCATGTAGGGGTTTTAATCCCCTGCCCGGCATTTCTTTTCGTGTTGCCGCCACAGCGGAAACCGCTGGCGCGGCGGGATCGATTTGCGTATCACTCCGCCGCCATTGGAGTCCTTTTCGATGTTCGAGACCCTGCAGCCCGCGCCCGCCGACAAGATCCTTGCCTTGATCGGCCTCTATCGCAACGACCCACGGCCCGGCAAAGTCGACCTCGGCGTCGGCGTCTACAAGGATATCGACGGCAAGACGCCGGTGATGCGCGCGGTGCGCGAGGCCGAGAAGCGGCTGCTGGCGAGCCAGGACACCAAAACCTATCTCGGCCTTGCCGGCGACACCGGCTTCAACGCCGCCATGATCAAGCTCGCCTTTGGCGAGAAGGCCGACCATTCGCGCATCCGCGCGGCACAGGCGCCGGGCGGATCGGGCGCGCTCAGGCTGGTGGCCGAGCTCGTGCAGCGCACGCGCCCCGGCGCGACGGTTTGGCTGTCCGATCCTACCTGGCCGAACCATCTGCCGGTGATGCGCGCCGCTGGTCTGCAGGTTCGCGACTATCCCTATTTCGATGCCGCATCGGGCGCTGTCCGCTTCGACGAGATGCTGGCGGCGCTAAAAGTTGCCAACAGCGGCGATGTCGTGCTCCTGCATGGCTGCTGTCACAACCCGACCGGCGCCAACCTCGATATCGCGCAATGGGCCAAGGTCGCCGATGTGCTTTTGGATCGCGGCTTGCTGCCTTTCGTCGACATCGCCTATCAGGGCTTTGGCGAAGGCCTCGATGCCGACGCCGCCGGTCTGCGGCTGCTGGCCGGCAAGGTGCCGGAAATGGTCGTCGCCTCGAGCTGCTCGAAGAATTTCGCCGTCTATCGCGACCGCGTGGGCGCGGCGATGATCATGGCCAAGGACGGCGCGCAGGCAGATGTGGCGATGAGCCAGATGCTGGCGGCGGCGCGCGCGCTGTATTCGATGCCGCCGGATCACGGCGCGGCGGCGGTGCGCATGGTGCTCGAAGACGCCGCCCTGAGGAAGGACTGGGGGACGGAGCTCGAGGAGATGCGGCTGCGCATGTTCAGGCTGCGCGTCGCTTTTGCCGAGGCGTTGCGCCGGCAGTCCAATTCCGACCGCTTCGATTTCGTCGCCAGCCATCGTGGCATGTTTTCGAGGCTTGGGTTGACCGAGGCGCAGGTCGAACGCCTGCGTGCCGAGCACGCCGTCTATATGGTCGGCGACAGCCGCATCAACGTGGCCGGCCTGCCGGAGGACGGCATGGACGATCTCGCCAAGGCGATCGTCTCGGTGCTTGACTGAGGCTGTGGACAACTCGTTTCGGTGTCCGGCCAGGTTGGTCGGACGCTGGCCGCGGGATAGGCTCAATTCATGAAGCCCTCCAAGGACATTTCACGCCTGATCGAGATCATGGCGGCGCTGCGGGCGCCGAAGACCGGCTGCCCTTGGGATATCGAGCAGAATTTCGCTACCATCGCGCCCTACACGATCGAGGAAGCCTATGAAGTGGCCGATGCGATCGCGCGCGGCGATCTCGACGATCTGCGCGAGGAACTGGGCGATCTGCTGCTGCAGGTCGTCTATCACGCGCAGATGGCTGAGGAGATCGGCGAGTTCGCTTTCGGCGATGTCGTCGAGGCCATCACCACCAAGATGATCCGCCGCCATCCGCACGTCTTCGGCGACGAGAAGGCGCGCAGCGCTGGCATGGCCAAGGGCATGTGGGAGAAGATCAAGGCGGTTGAAAAAACCGAGAAGCGCGACGCCCGCATCGCCCGTGGTCTCGACCCGGAGGATCACGGCAGGGGCTATCTCGACAGCGTGCCGGTCGCGCTCCCTGCCCTGACGCGTGCCCTGAAACTGCAGGAAAAGGCGGCACGCGTCGGCTTCGACTGGAGCGAGGCAGCTCCCATCCTCGACAAGATAGAGGAAGAGATCGGGGAATTGCGCGAGGCGCTCGCCACCGGTGACGCGGCTCCCATCAAGGACGAGTTCGGCGACATGCTGTTTGCTATCGTCAATCTCGGCCGCCACCTCAAGCTCGACTCCGAAGCCTCGCTCAGCGGCACCAACGAAAAGTTCCGTTCGCGCTTCCATTATGTCGAGCAGGCTCTGGAGGCCTCGGGCAAGTCGCTGGAGAAGGCAACGCTCGACGAGATGGAAGCGCTCTGGCAGCAGGCCAAAAGCACCAAATAAACAGCCGGTTAGCTGCCGCTCCTGCGATGCAGGCGGTTCTCTATCTCTTGCCGGGCGCTGTGCGTGGCTGTCAGCGAGAGCGTGACGCTGCCGTCTTCATTGTCGGTGCGCGAAACGACGTCGCCGTTGCGGTAGAGCCAGTCGACCTGGCCAAGCTGGGCGGGGCTCAACGTCACCGTCATCCTTTCCAGCTCGCCCGACACGCGCGTCTCGATGAGCGCTTTCAGCGCGTCGATTCCTTCGCCGGTGACGGCCGATATAGAGATCGGCGGCGCCTTGCCGCTGGCGCTCTCGGCAAGCAGTCGCTCGCGATTGCCTTCGTCGAGCAGGTCGACCTTGTTCCAGACCTCGATCACGCGGTTCGCATCGGCAGCGTCGACGCCGAGATCGCCGAGGATGCGTTCGACGTCCTCGGCCTGGGCGGCGGTGTCCGGATCGGAGATGTCGCGCAGATGCAGCACCAGATCCGCCTCGACGACTTCTTCCAGCGTTGCCCGGAAGGCCGCCACCAGATGCGTCGGCAGGTCGGAAATAAAGCCCACCGTGTCCGACAGGATAACCGGCGTGCCGTGCGGTAGCCGCACGCGCCGCAGCGTCGGATCGAGCGTTGCGAACAGCATGTCCTCGGCCAGCACCCCTGCTCCGGTCAGCCGGTTGAACAGCGTCGACTTGCCGGCATTGGTGTAGCCGACGATCGCCACCACCGGGAACGGCACCTTCTTGCGCTTGGCGCGGTGCAGGTCGCGCGTGCGCCGAACCGTCTCCAGCTCGTGCTTCAGCTTGGTGATCTTGTCCTGCAGGATGCGCCTGTCGGATTCGATCTGGGTTTCGCCCGGACCGCCGAGGAAGCCGGCGCCGCCGCGCTGCCGCTCGAGGTGGGTCCAGCTTCGCACCAGACGACCCTTCTGGTAGTTAAGATGCGCAAGCTCGACCTGCAGCGTGCCTTCCTTGGTGCGCGCCCGCTCGCCGAAGATCTCGAGGATGAGCCCGGTGCGATCGAGCACCTTGGCGTTCAGTTCCTTTTCGAGATTGCGCTGCTGCACCGGCGTCAGCGGATGGTCGACGATGACCAGCTCCGCCTTGCGCTCCTTCACGATTTCAGCAAATTCAGCAACCTTGCCGCTGCCGAGCAGCGTGGCCGGCCGCGGATCGGCAACCGTCACCACCGCGGTGTGAACCGGGTTGAGGTCGATGGCGCTGGCAAGTCCGACCGCTTCGTCGTGGCGTGCATCCGCCGAACGGCTCAGGCGCGGACGGCTCGACTCATCGTCGCGCGGCTGGCGGGTAAGCACCGGCACAATGACCACTGCGCGGGTCGGATCCTTGGATTCCGGCCCGAGTTGATGTCCTTGTTTTCCGCGAACGCTGCGGTCCGCGTCCTTATCACGTGCCAATCAGGCGCCCTGGCTTTCCTCGCCATCGAACATCTGAACCGGCTGGCTCGGCATGATCGTGGAAATAGCGTGCTTGTAGACGAGCTGGGAGTGCCCGTCGCGCCGCAACAACACACAAAAATTGTCGAACGAAGTGACGACGCCAGTCAGCTTCACACCGTTGATGAGGAAGATGGTAAGTGGATTTTTGCTCTTGCGAACTGAATTCAGGAACAGGTCCTGAAGGTTTTGCGATCGTTCCGCCATTTTTCTTGTCTTTCGCCGATCCCCTTCGGTTTACGGGCCAATGCGCCAAATTACGAGGCACCTGTCAAGCGCGCAAACCCCCTCTTGCCGACACAATGGCAAGCAGAATGAGATAGTTGAGGTTACTTCCAGTTGTGCGGTTATCAGGCTGGACTTTTTTCCGCAACGTGAAAAAAGGCCTGCCGCAACGAAAGTGTCATCGAACCGGGATGGCCATTTGCGATCGGCGCCCCGTCGATTTCGACCACCGGCATGGCGATTGTGGTCGCCGAACTGATGAATGCTTCCCTTGCCGCCTTGGCTTCGGCGACCGAAAAACCGCGTTCCTCGATCTTGAGGCCAAGCTTGGCGGCGACATCGAAAAGCGTCGTGCGGGTGATGCCGCGCAGGATGCCGTGCTCGGCCGGCCGGGTCACGAGGACGCCGTCCCGGGTGACGATCCAGGCGTTGGACGAGCCGCCTTCCTTGACGTTGCCGTCGGTGTCGACGAACCACGCTTCCTGGGCGCCGGCTTCCTTGGCCTTCTGTTTGGCGAGCACATTGGGCAAGAGGCCGGTGCTCTTGATGTCGACGCGGTCCCAGCGATTCTCCGGGACGGTGATGACCTTGATGCCGGTCTCCACCCGCTTCGCGCTCGCGGCCGGATCGGCTTTCCTGGCGGTTATGACCAGGGAAGGCCTTGTGCCCGCGGGCGGAAACACGAACTCGCGGCTGGCGACGCCGCGCGTCACCTGCACATAGACAAGGCCGTCGACCACGCCGTTGCGATTGACCACCTCGCGCAGCAGCATCGGCAAGACGCTTTCCGAGACTGGCCAGGCGATCGACAGTTCCTTCAGCGAGCGCTTGAGCCTGGCAAGGTGGCGCGGCATGTCGACGATATGGCCGCGCGCCACCTCGCAAACCTCATAGACGCCGTCCGCGAACTGGTAGCCGCGATCCTCGATATGGACGCTGGCTTGAGCATGGACGACATAGCGCCCGTTGACATAGGCAATGCGCGGCATGGGCATCCTCAGGGAAAATGTCCGGCTTTCTTAGGCGATTCCGCCCCTGCCGTAACGAACAATCACGTGGGCCAAGGGCTCGCTACACACCCAGCGACTTCAGCTTGCGGTGGAGTGCTGATCGTTCCATGCCGATGAACTCGGCGGTCTTCGAGATATTGCCGCCGAAGCGGTTGATCTGGGCGATCAGATAATCCTTCTCGAATTGCTCGCGGGCCTCGCGCAGCGGCAGCGCCATGATGTGCTGGTCCGACTGGTTGGGCGTGCGCGGCATGACGTCGCCGATCTCGGACGGCAGAAGGTCGGCGGTGATCGGCGCATCGGCGTCTTCGCCGCGCGCCAGGATCATCAGCCGCTCGACATTGTTGCGCAATTGGCGAACATTGCCCGGCCAGTTGTGCGCCTGCAGCACGGCCAGCGCATCGTCGCCGATGCGGCGCGGCCTTATGCCGGCCTGGCGCGCGATCTGCTTCATGAAGTTGTCGACGAGGTAGGGAATGTCCTCGCGCCGCTCAGCGAGCCCCGGCACTATGACCGGAACCACCGCCAGGCGATGGTAAAGATCCTCGCGGAAGCGGCCGTCGGCGATCATCGCTTCGAGGTTCTGCGAGGTCGAGGAAATGATGCGGACATCGACCTTGACGCGCTTGGTGCCGCCTACCCGCTCGAATTGCTGCTCGACCAGCACGCGCAGGATCTTGTTTTGCGTTTCGCGCGGCATATCGGCGACTTCGTCGATGTAGAGGATGCCGCGATGCGCCTCCTCCAGCGCGCCGACCTTGCGCTCGGTGCCGTTCGATTCGGTACCGAACAGCTCGATCTCCATGCGCTCGGGCGTGATGGTGGCCGCGCTCAGCGTGACGAACGGACCGGACTTGCGAGACGACAGCGTGTGGATGGCGCGCGCCGTCAGCTCCTTGCCTGAGCCGGAGGGGCCGATGATCATGACGCGGCTGTTGGTCGGCGCGACGCGCTCGATGGTCTGCCGCAGCTGGCTCATCGCCGACGACATGCCGATCAGGTCGAAAGTCTCGCCGCTGCGCTGCTTGAGGTCGGAGACCTCGCGCCGCAGCTTGGACGTTTCCAGGGCGCGCTCGGCGATCAGGATGAGGCGATCGGCCTTGAACGGCTTCTCGATGAAATCATACGCGCCGCGCCGGATGGCCGACACCGCCGTTTCGATGTTGCCGTGGCCGGAGATCATGACCACCGGCATGTTCGGATGCATGGTCTTGATCTCGTCGAGCAGCGCCAGGCCATCGAGGCGCGAGCCCTGCAGCCAGATATCGAGGAAAATCAGCCGCGGCGCGCGATCGGCTATCGCCGCAAGCGCGCTGTCGGCATCATGGGCCGTGCGGGTTTCGTGACCCTCGTCGCTCAATATACCGGCGACAAGTTCGCGGATGTCTTCCTCGTCATCGACGATGAGAATGTCAGACGCCATTACCGACCTTTTCAGTTTCTCGTTCGTGTTCGCTTCGACCTTCACCGCGTGGCGGCGCGGCTACGATCGTGGCCGGGGGCAGGATGATCGAGATCATCGCGCCCCGGCCGCCATGGAAATCCGCTGGCGCGTCGTGCAATTCGAGACGGCCGCCATGGTCCTCCACGATCTTTTTGACGATAGCGAGGCCAAGCCCGGTGCCCTTCTCGCGCGTCGTCATATAGGGCTCGAGAAGCCTTTGGCGATTCTCGCGCGGCAGCCCCTTGCCGTTATCGATAACGTCGATTCGTATGGCGCCATCTTGCCGTCCGGCCTGAATCCGGATTGTGCCGCCCGAACGGTCCTGCGCATCAAGTCCGTCGATCGCCTCGGCCGCGTTCTTGATGACGTTGCCGAAGGCCTGAGCCATCAGGCGGCTGTCGAAAGTGCCTTTCAACGGCTCACTGCCGAAATCGCGCTGGAAGGCAATGTCCGAGCGGCTGACCTCGACCAGGAAAGACGCCTCGCGCAACGACTCACGAAGGTCGATCGCCTTCATCTCCGGCTTCGGCATGCGGGCGAAGGCCGAGAATTCGTCGACCATGCGGCCGATGTCCTCGACCTGGCGGATGATGGTGTCGGTGCACTGGTCGAACACCTCGCGATCCTCGGTGATGACCTTGCCGTAGCGGCGCCTGATGCGCTCGGCCGAAAGCTGGATCGGCGTCAGCGGGTTCTTGATCTCATGCGCGATGCGCCGCGCCACATCGGCCCAGGCCGACGAACGCTGCGCCTGGACGAGATCGGTGATGTCGTCGACCGTCACCACATAGGATTTCTCTTCTTCGCCGTCGTCGCCGGATTCGACCGTTACCTGGACATTGAAGGTGCGCTCCAGACCGGTGCGGAAGAAGGTCACCTGCTCGCGATAGACCGGCTTGCCGGACTGCCGCCCGATCTCGAACACGCGACCGACAAGCGGCAGGACTGTCGAAAGGTTCTGGCCGAGCGTCGCATTCGCCGAAATCGTCAGCATGGTCTCGGCCGAGCGATTGACGATGGTGATGATGCCGTAGGGGTCGACGCCGATGACGCCGGCAGTGACGCCGGCAAGCACCGCCTCGGAGAAACGCCGGCGCTCGTCGATCAGATCCTTGGCCGAGAGCAGCTCGTTGCGTTGCGACTTGAGCTCCAGGATCATGTTGTTGAAGGTCTCGCCGAGCGAGGCGACGTCGCCATCGGACTGGCGCACTGGAACGGCAACGTCGAGATTGCCGGTCGCCACCTCGTCGGCGGCGCCGATCAGCTGGCGGATCGGCCGCACGATCCGGTCGGCGACCGCGATGCCAGTCCAGATCGCCGAGAGCGTGATGATCAGCGTGAGCGATAGATAAGGCAACGCGAAGGCGACCTGCGAGGTCCGGCGATTGTCCTGCAGATTACGGTATTCGTCGGTGTTGCCCCTGACGATCTGGCGCGCCTTGATCACGTCGGGATCAACCAGCCGGATCGTGTAGAGGTAAAGCCCTTCGATCTCGCGCAGCTTGATAATGGCGCCCATGATGTTGCGGGTGCGCGGCTCGATCAGCACCGGCTTGCCCTCGGCCGCGGTGTCGACAGCGCCCGAGGGCGGCTCGGGCATGGGGAAGTCGGCGTCGGTCTTGGCGTTCATGACGAACGAGCCGTCCGGCTTGATAAGGGCCGCATGCGCTAGGCCGCGCCCGACGGCCTCCTTGTTCAACAGATCGAGGAAACCGCCCTTGTCGAGACCGTAAAGCGTGCGCGAGGCATCGAGATCGTATGCCATCGACAATGTCGTGCCCTGCAGGTTACGCGCGTTCTCCTGCACATAGGCGTCGGCGATCGACAGCGACGAGTTGACGATCGTCTTGGTGCGGATTTCGAACCAGCGGTCGAGGCCGATGTCGAGCGTGATCGAGGCGATGATCGCCACCATGATGGCCGGGATGGCGGCGACCAGCGCGAACATGGCGACGATGCGCACATGCAGCCGCGAGGCAGCCCTGCCGTGGCGCCGCGCCAGCACGATGCGTCGCACCTCGCGCGCGATCAAGGCGATGAGGAACAGCACAAAGACGGCATTGGCCGCGATCAGAGCCCAGGTCGCGTCGGCGGTCGGCGCGATCGGCGTTGCGCCGACCAGGATCGCAAACGATATGGCCGCCGTGATCACCGCGCCGGCAATGGCGACCACGCCGGGCAACGCCAGCAACCGTCGCCCGTCACGCGTGCCGGTCTGGTTGAAAAGCGGTTGGGTCAGGGTCGGAGCCTCAGCTGCCATGTCGCGGTACAGAGTCGGTCATCGCGTCGGATGTATGCAACGCATTGTGGCGATTATGCAACAAGTGTGGCCGGGAAGATAATCTTTCCCAGACAAAATTCACCGACGGGACGAGGTGACGTTACGGCTGCCTGGCTGATTTGTAGACGTTGACGCCGAGCTCGCGGATTTTCTTGCGCAGCGTGTTGCGGTTGAGCCCCAAAAGCTCCGCCGCCTTGATCTGGTTGCCGCGCGTCGCCGTCATCGAAGCCAGCACCAGCGGATACTCGACCTCGGCAAGAATGCGCTGGTAGAGCCCGGCCGGCGGCAATTCGCCGGCGAAGGAGGCGAAGTAGCGCTGCAGGAAATGCTCGACAGCCTGGCCGATCGACAGATCGTCGGGGATGAGCGCGCCGCCATCGGGCACGACCGGCCTTTCGCCGGTTTTCAGCTCCGATTCTATGATTTCAGATGAAATCTCGTCCTGCGAGTAGAGGGCGGCCAGCCGGCGCACCAGGTTTTCGAGCTCGCGCACATTGCCCGGCCAGGGATAGCGTTTCATAAGCTCGATGCCGCCGGAGGATATGCGCTTGGTCTGCAGGCCCTCGCTGGCGCCCTGCTTGAAGAAATGCCGCACCAGGTCGGGAATGTCCTCGGAACGCTCGCGCAGCGCCGGCAGCCTGAGCGGCACGACGTTAAGACGATAGAACAGGTCCTCGCGGAACAGGCCCTGGTTGATGAGCGTGCGCAGGTCCTTGTTTGTGGCCGCGACGATACGGACGTCGGTCTTGATCGGCGTGCGGCCGCCGACAGTGGTGTATTCGCCCTGCTGCAGCACGCGCAGCAGCCGGGTCTGCGCTTCCATCGGCATGTCGCCGATCTCGTCGAGGAACAGCGTGCCGCCCTCGGCCTGTTCGAACCGGCCGCTGGAGCGGTTCTGTGCCCCGGTGAAGGCGCCCTTTTCGTGGCCGAACAGCTCCGATTCGATCAGGTCGCGCGGGATCGCCGCCATGTTGATGGCCACGAACGGGCCGCCGCGACGGCGGCCATATTCGTGCAGCGCGCGCGCCACCAGCTCCTTGCCGGTGCCGGACTCGCCGCTGATCATGACCGTGAGGTCGGTCTGCATCATGCGCGCCAGCATGCGGTAGATGTCCTGCATGGCGGCGGATCGGCCGACCAGCGGCATTGTCTCCGGCTGGTCTTCCGCGCGGCCATCGAGCTTCGGCCGCTTCGGCTCGGCCAACGCCCGGCTGACGATGTTGAGCAGCTCCGTCAGGTCGAACGGCTTCGGCAGATATTCGTAGGCGCCGGTCTCGGAGGCGCGGATGGCGGTCATGAACGTGTTCTGGGCGCTCATGACGATGACCGGCAGCTCGGGCCGCGCCTTCTTGATGCGCGGCAGCATGTCGAAGGCGTTTTCGTCGGGCATCACCACATCGGTGATGACGAGATCGCCCTCGCCCGCAGCCACCCAGCGCCACAGCGTCGAGGCATTGGAGGTCACACGCACCTCGTGGCCGACGCGTGACAGCGCCTGGTTGAGCACGGTGCGGATGGCCGCATCGTCATCGGCGACGAGAATATTGCCGCGAGCGGTCATGTGCGGTCTCCTTCAGCTTCATCGCCGGCGCTTGGTGCGGCCTCCTTCCAGGCCGGAAGCAGGATGCGAAACGTCGTCCCGCGCGGCGTCGAATCGCATTCGATGATGCCGCCATGCTCGCCGACGATCTTGGCGACCAGCGCAAGGCCAAGTCCGGAGCCGTTCGGCTTGGTGGTGATGAACGGATCGAACAGGATCGGCAGGATGTCCTCGGAAACGCCTGGACCGTTGTCATGCACGCAGAATTCCAGCGGCAACGACACCCGGTCCTGCGTTCCGGGTACCGAGACGCGGATGCCTGGGCGGAAGGCCGTCGACAGCGCGATCTCGCCTTGCGGGTCGGCGCCGATCGCCTCGGCGGCGTTCTTGACCAGGTTGAGGAAGACCTGGATCAGTTGATCGCGGTTGGCGAAGACCGGAGGCAATGATGGATCATATTCCTCCAAGATCTTGATCCGTCTTGCAAAACCGTTCTTGGCAATCGCCTTCACATGGTCGAGCACGACATGGATGTTGACCGGATAGCGTTCGATCGGCCGCTCATCGGAGAACACTTCCATGCGGTCGACCAGTGAGACGATGCGGTCGGTCTCGTCGGTGATCAGGCGGGTCAGCGCGCGGTCTTCATCGGAGGCGGAAAGCTCGAGCAACTGGGCGGCGCCGCGAATGCCGGAGAGCGGGTTCTTAATCTCATGCGCCAGCATCGCGGCAAGACCGGTGACGGAGCGCGCCGCACCGCGATGCGTCATCTGGCGGTCGATCTTGTCGGCCATCGAGCGTTCCTGGAACATGACGACGACCGAGCCCGGAAATTCCGGCACCGGCGCGACGTAGAGATCGACCATCTTTTCGATGCCGAGGCGCGGCGACGAGACGTCGACGCGGTATTCGTTGACCGGCGCGCGGCGTTCGCGCACTTGGTCGACCAGCGTCAGCAACGGGCTGCCGAAGGGCACCAGCTTGGAGAGCGTGTTGCGCGCGAGCATATTCGCGCTGGAGCGGAAGAAGTCCTCGGCATCGGCGTTGGCGAATGTGATGAAGCCGTCGGGATCGACCATGATCACCGGGCGGCGGATGGTGTTGAGCACGATATTGGCGGCATCCGCCATATCGGCCTGCTGTGGCACGTCCGCCTTCATGCCGCGCTCCGCAGGCTGTCCGGGTGCGCGCCGTCGGCGAAGACACGGCACAATTCGGCCACGACTTCACCCGGTTTGAAGGACGTGAGAATGGCTTTGCGCTGCTCGGCTGAGACATCGGGAGCGTGACGGTCGAGATACCAGCCGAGATGCTTGCGCGCCTGACGCAGGCCGCTTTCGGCGCCGTAGAGCGAGAGCATGTCCTCGTAATGCGACACGACATAGTCGGCGAGCGCCTGCGGCGTGTGCGGAATGCCGGGCGCAGATACACCACCGGCAATTGAGGCGATGCTTCCTGCAATCCACGGCGCGCCGTAATGCGCGCGACCGATCATCACCGCGTCGGCGCCGGCCTGTTCGAGGATTGTCGCCGCCTCTTCCGGCGAGCCGACATCGCCATTGGCCACCACCGGGATCGAGACGGCCTGCTTGACGCGGGCGATGGCGCGCCAGTCGGCCTTGCCTTGATAGAATTGGCAGCGCGTGCGGCCATGCACGGTCACCATGCTGACGCCGGCCTGTTCGGCGCGCCGCGCCAGCATCGGCGCGTTGAGCGCGCTTTCGTCCCAGCCGAGCCGCATCTTGACCGTCACCGGTACCGCAACGGCGCCGACCACCGCCTCGATCAGCGACAGCGCATGGTCGAGGTCGCGCATCAGCGCCGAGCCGGCATAGCCGCCGGTCACCTTCTTCGCCGGGCAGCCCATATTGATATCGATGATATCGGCGCCCTCGCCCGCCGCGATTCGCGCGCCCTCAGCCATGTGCACGGCCTCGCGGCCGGCAAGCTGCACCATATGCACCGGCAGGCCGGAATGACGGATGCGAAGGTCGCAGCCTGCCCTGCCCTTAGCCAGTTCGCCGCTCGCCACCATTTCCGAAACGACCAATCCCGCGCCATGCCCGTACGCGCGCTGCCGGAACGGCTCGTCGGTGATGCCCGACATCGGCGCCAGGAAAACCCGATTACGGATTTTCACGCCGCCGACATCAAGAGGCGATGCCAATGTGGTCAGTTCAGCCATGCACAAAAACCAAGCATGTTCGATCGTTGCACATTCTCTAGCCAGAAGTGTGGCATTGTGCAACGCGCAATGACGTCACATTAAGGCGCATTTTGGAAAAAGCTGGCCTTCGGCCATCACCCCGACTAGGACCGATCGGAATGAGCGAGGCAAGTGAAAAGCAAGCGACAGGCCTGAATGGCGGGATCGGGGTGGTGATCGTTGCCGCCGGCCGTGGCGCGCGCGCCGGACAGGCGGACGGTCCGAAGCAATATCAGCGCATCGGCGGCCGTGCCGTCATCGCGCATACGTTGGATACCTTCCTCTCCCATCCGATGATCGGTCCCGTGGTCGTCGCCATCCATGCCGACGACGCCGAACTCTTCCAACGCGCGGCCGAAGCGCATGGCAATCGTCTTGTCGCCGTTATCGGCGGCCCTTCGCGCCAGGCGTCCGTGCGGCTCGGCCTGCTGGCGCTGAGGGACCAGGCACCGGCAAAAGTGCTGGTGCATGACGCCGTGCGACCCTTCGTCGACGCCGGGCTGATCGACCGCACCATCGAAGCCATCGGCGAGCGCCAAGGCGCGTTGCCGGCGCTGCCTGTCGCCGACACGCTGAAGCGGGAATCGGCCGCCGGCATGATCGACGAGACGGTGTCGAGAGCCGGCCTTCATGCCGCGCAGACGCCGCAGGGCTTTCCGTTCTGGCCGCTGCTCGCGGCGCATGAGAAGGCGCATCATCTGGGCAAGACGGAATTCACCGACGACGCGGCGATCGCTGAATGGGCACAGATACCGGTCAAGATCGTTCCCGGATCGCCGGACAACGTCAAACTCACCTGGGCAAGGGACATCGCATTGGCCGACCAGCGGCTTTCGAGCGCGCAGCAGCGCTTCCCGGATATTCGCACCGGCAACGGCTATGACGTGCACGCGTTCGAGCCCGGCGACCATGTAACGCTCTGCGGCGTCGCCATTCCATATGATCGCAAACTCTCCGGCCATTCGGACGCCGATGTCGGGCTTCACGCGCTGACCGATGCGCTGCTCGCCACCTGCGGCGCCGGCGATATCGGTACGCATTTCCCACCGTCCGATCCGCAATGGAAGGGTGCTGCCTCGAAGATATTCGTCGAGCACGCGGCGAAGCTGGTGCGCGAGCGCGGCGGCCGTATCGCCAATGCCGACATCACGCTGATCTGCGAGGCGCCGCGCGTCGGGCCGCATCGCGCGGCAATGACGCAAGCGCTCGCAGCCATGCTCGGCATCGCGCCCGAGCGCATTTCGATTAAGGCAACAACCAACGAGAAGCTCGGCTTCGTCGGGCGCGGCGAAGGTATCGCCGCGATCGCCACCGCCAGTGTCGTCTATCCGGGCGAGGTGCCGGCATGAGCAACGCCGAACTCGCAAACGCGCTGCTCCAGGCCTGCCAGCAGCGCGGTATTATGCTGGCGACGGCCGAAAGCTGCACCGGCGGCCTGATCATCGCGGCGCTCACCGATATCGCCGGGTCTTCCGCCGTGGTCGATCGCGGCTTCGTCACCTATTCCAACGAAGCAAAGATGGAGATGCTCGGCGTCTCCGCCGCCACGCTCGACGCGCATGGCGCGGTCTCGCGCGAGACAGTTCTGGAAATGGCGGCGGGGGCGCTGACGCATTCGCAGGCAAGCCTGGCGCTCGCCGTCACCGGCATTGCCGGCCCCAGCGGCGGCTCGGCCGACAAGCCGGTCGGTCTTGTCTGGTTCGGGATAGCGCTTGCCGGACAGCTGGTAATCGCTGAGCGGCAGCTGTTCGGTCACAAGGGCCGCGAATTCATCCGGCACGAGACGGTGCGGCACGCGCTGCAACTCGGCTTGCGCGCGCTCGGCGAACGTTAGGCGGGCTTTACACCGTAAATCACGTTTGCCCGCTTCTCGAAGGCTTCCGAGAACATGCGGAAGGCGCGGTCGAACATCGTGCCCATCACCGCGCCGAGGATGCGGCTCTTGAACTCGTAGTCGATGAAGAAATGCACCTCGCAGCCGCTGGTCGCGGGATCAAAGCGCCAGATATTGCTGAGATATTTGAACGGGCCGTCTATGTATTTGACGTCGATCGCTTTCTCGTCGGGCTTCAGCAGCACCTGTGTCGTGAAGGTCTCGCGGATCGCCTTGTAGCCGATGCTCATGTCGGCAACCAGGATGGTGCGTCCGTCACGCTCCTTGCGCGAGCGCACGGTGAGCGATTCGCAGAGCGGCAGGAATTGCGGGTAAGCCTCGATGTCCGCCACCAGCGCGAACATCTCGTCGGGCGTATGCGCGACGCGGCGTGTCGCCTCGAATTTCGGCATTGAAGGTCAGCTGGCCTTCGCGAGCTGCGCCTCGCGCGCCGCGCGCAGCCTGGCGAAATCCTCGCCGGCATGGTGCGAGGAGCGGGTCAGCGGGCTCGACGCCATGAGGAGAAAACCCTTCGTCTTGCCGATCGTCTCATAGGACTTGAACTCGTCCGGCGGGATGAAGCGGATCACCGGGTGGTGCTTCTTGGAAGGCTGCAGATACTGGCCGATGGTCATGAAGTCGACATTGGCCGAGCGCAGATCGTCCATCAACTGCAGCACCTCGTTCCGCTCCTCGCCGAGGCCGACCATGATGCCGGATTTGGTGAAGATCGACGGGTCGAGTTCCTTGACCCGCTGCAAAAGCCGGATCGAGTGGAAATAACGCGCGCCGGGGCGAACCGTCAGGTAGTTCGACGGCACGGTTTCGAGATTGTGGTTGAAGACATCGGGCTTGGCCGCAACGACGATCTCCAGCGCGCCGTCCTTGCGCAGGAAGTCGGGCGTCAGGATCTCGATCGTCGTCGAAGGCGTTGCCGCGCGGATGCAGCGGATGACTTCGGCGAAATGCTGCGCGCCGCCATCGGCAAGATCGTCGCGGTCGACGGAGGTGATGACGACGTGGCTCAATCCCATCTGTTTCACGGCGTGCGCCACGCGCGCCGGCTCATCCGGATCGAGCGCGGTCGGGATGCCGGTCGCGACATTGCAGAAGGCGCAGGCGCGCGTGCAGATCTCACCCATGATCATGAAGGTGGCGTGCTTCTTGTCCCAACATTCGCCGATATTGGGGCAACCGGCCTCCTCGCACACCGTCACCAGCTTGTGCGACTTCACGATCTCGCGCGTTTCGGCATAGCCCTTGGAAACCGGCGCTTTGACGCGGATCCAGTCGGGCTTGCGCAGCACCTCCTGGTCGGGCCGGTGCGCCTTCTCGGGATGCCGCGGGCGCGGCCGGTTGGCGATCGTGTCTACGACTGTGACCATCTCAAACCCTTCGCGGCCGCGATTTCGCCAGCCACCTGTCTTGCGTCATCTAGGACTTTTCGGGACAAAGAAAAAGGCCGCGGCAGCGCATGCCGCCACGGCCATTTTCGCATAACGGTGGCTTTGGGTCAGCGACGCACGAGCCGTCCGACGAAGATCAGCAGGCAGGCGCCGATGAAGCCGGTGATCAGATAGGCGACCCAGCCGACGCCGAACGACTGGATGTTGAGAGCCTGCAGGATCGCGTTCAGCACTATGGCACCGACGATCCCCATGATGATGTTCATGAAGATACCGGTGTTGCTCTTCATGACCATCTCGGCCAGCCAACCCGCCAAGCCGCCGACGATGATGGCTGCGATCCAGCCGACGCCATTCATATGCATGTCCAATTCCTCCTCGATCAGGTGAAAATGCATCCGGATACGAACCGCCTTGCCGTCAGCTTTCTCCGGCTGCCGCGTGTGAGTCTCGCCCGACCACGTTAGCACGGATTGGCCATCGATCACCGATTGGTGACTTATCACCGATTGGTGGCTCATCAGGCGTTCAAGACGCGGCCATAGGCATCGAGCACGCTCTCCTTCATCATCTCCGACAGTGTCGGATGCGGGAAGATCGTATGCATCAGCTCTTCCTCGGTCGTCTCCAGGTTCATAGCCACGACAAAACCCTGGATGAGCTCGGTCACCTCGGCGCCGACCATGTGCGCGCCGAGAAGCTGGCCGGTCTTCTTGTCAAAGATGGTCTTGACGAAGCCCTGATCCTCGCCGAGCGCGATGGCCTTGCCGTTGGCGCTGAACGGGAAGCGGCCGACGCGGATGTCCTTGCCATCCGCCTTTGCCTTCGCTTCGGTCAGGCCGACGGACGCGACCTGCGGGCTGCAATAGGTGCAGCCGGGGATCTTCAGCTTGTCGATGGGGTGCACGCCCGGGAAATTGGCTATCTTCTCGACGCAGACGACGCCTTCATGCTCAGCCTTGTGGGCGAGCATGGGCGGGCCGGCGACGTCGCCGATGGCGTAGATGCCGGGCACATTGGTCTTGCCGTAGCCGTCGACGACCACGCAGCCGCGGTCCGTCTTCACGCCAAGCGCTTCAAGGCCGAGATTCTCGATGTTGCCCTGCACGCCGACGGCCGAGATCATGCGGTCGGTGGTGATCTTCTCGACCTTGCCGTCCTTCATCTCGACATGCGCGGTGACCGAATTGGCGCCCTTTTCAACCTTGGTCACCTTGGCCTCGAGGAGGATCTTCATGCCCTGCTTCTCGAACTGTTTCTGCGCGAATTTCGAGACTTCGGCGTCCTCGACCGGCATCACCGCCGGCAGCAGCTCGACCACCGTCACATCGGCGCCCATGGTGCGGTAGAACGAGGCGAATTCGATGCCGATGGCACCCGAACCCATCACCAACAGCGATTTCGGCATTTCCTTCGGCACCATGGCCTCGAAATAGGTCCAGATCAGCTTGCCGTCCGGCTCGATGCCGGGCAGCGCGCGCGGCCTGGCGCCGGTCGCCAGGATGATGTGCTTGGCCGTGTAGGTGCCCTCGCCCTTGACGCCTTTCGGCACCGGCGGCTGCGGCTCCATCGCCTTCTTCGCGGTCTTTGAGACGACGACCTCGCCCGGTTTGTCACCGGCTGGGGCTTTGGAAAGCTTGGCCTCGCCCCAGATGACGTCGACCTTGTTCTTCTTCATCAGGAAGCCGACGCCGGTGTTCAGCCTGAGCGAGACTTTTCGCGAGCGGTCGACCACGGCAGCGGTGTCGGGGACGATTTTACCGCCTTCAAGCTTCAGCCCGAAATCCTTCAGATGATCCGAATAATGCATGATCTCGGCCGAGCGCAGCAGCGCCTTGGTCGGAATGCAACCCCAGTTGAGGCAGATGCCGCCAAGATGCTCGCGCTCGACGATCGCCGTCTTGAAGCCGAGCTGGGCGGAACGCACCGCCGTGACATAGCCGCCCGGGCCTGAGCCGATGATGATGACGTCGTAGGATTCAGCCACGGGTTTTCTCCCTGATCTTTCTGAGGGTTAGAGCGAGAGCATGACGCGCACGAGCGGCGCCAGAGCCTTGCCGATGTTTCGCGTGTTCTCGGCATCGAGATGGACGCCGTCGAGCGGCGTGGTGGTTGCGACCGTGCCGGCGTCGAAGAAGCCGCAGCCGGCCTCGTCGGCCAGCAAGGAATACTGCGGCGCCAGACGCTTGGAAGCGTCGTCGCCGCCGGCGAACATTTCCTTGAACTCGGCATTGTCGGTGCGCGTCACGACAGGCGGCGCGACAATGAGGATCTGCGGCGCCGGCCATTCGAACGGATAGTCATGGCCGCGCACGATATCGATCAGCCGCTGCACGCCTTGCTTGGCTGCGACCGGATTGCCGTGAATCCAAGGCTTCATGTCGTTGGAGCCGAGCATGATGATAACGAGATCGAGCGGCGCATGGCTGGTCAGGATTGTAGGCAGAATGCGGGCGCCATTGCGATCGGCGCCGGCCAGATGGTCGTCGAAGGCGGTGGTGCGGCCGTTGAGGCCTTCGGCGATGACTTCGACATCGTTGCCGAGTTCAGCCCCAAGCACACTAGGCCAGCGGTCCTCGAGCGCATGGCGGCCGAGATTGGCGGCGTCATAGCCCCAGGTCAGCGAGTCGCCATAACAGAGAATTGTCTTCATGCGATTGCCCCACCCTTGCCGAAAGCTGGCTGCGAGCGCCTGCCGCGCCGGCGTGCGAAGAGCTCGCCGTCGGGATCGAAAATGATCAAGACGGAAAGGCTGGTGAAGAATTTCCGCACCGCCTTTTCCCTTCTTACACCAGCATGCCCATCGGGTTTTCGATCATGCGCTTGAAGGCGCCGAGCAGTTCGGCGCCGAGCGCGCCGTCGACGGCGCGGTGATCGGTCGACAACGTCACCGACATCACGGTGGCTATTCTGATCTCGCCCTTCTTGACCACCGCCCGCTCCTCGCCGGCGCCGACCGCCAG
>NZ_JAIUGS010000007.1:0-308569 GCF_020164735.1 Mesorhizobium sp. ESP-6-4 | reverse complement strand
CGATCGGGGGAGAGGTGGCTCGGCGAAGCCGAGACGGAGTGGGGGTCGACCAGCGCTACATTGGACAATGCATGCGCTAAGCTGCCCTGCACGCTATCGCCAAAGGCCAGCCCGCTTGGAAATGTATGCATGCCGTAGCCCGTTTTACGGGGAGAAGGTGCCCGAAGGGCGGGGCGGCACCGACGTCTGAAGCTGCTCAGAGCCCCAGTTGCGCCCGCAGCTCCTCGGCGCTGTTGATGACGATCGCGCCGGCCGGGCCTTCCATCGGCGCCTCCGGCCAGAAGATCGTCTTCATGCCCGCCGCGAGTCCGGCCATGGCGCCTGTCAGGCTGTCGTCGACGGCAAAAGCATCCGCCGGATCGACGCCGGCGAGATAGGCGGCGCGCAGGAATGGTTCGGGAAGCGGCTTGCCGTCGATCACGTCATTGCGGCTGACCGTCTTCATGCCCGGATAGGTGAGGCCGACGGCGCGCAGATTGGCGTCGACGATCAGCCGGTCGGAGTTGGACACCACCGCCTGCTCGACGCCGAGCGCGCGCAATTCGTTGAACACCTCGATCGCGCCGGGGCGTGGCTTCAGCGTTTCGGCCAGCGGCAGATAATGGTCATATTTGCGCACGATCCAATCGTCGAAGGGCAGTGCGAGGCCGAACTCGTCGCGCAGCATTTCGTAAACCGGCCATGCCGCGATGCCCAGCACGCGCTGATGCAGGTCGGCCGGCGGGGCGATGCCGACGCTGCGCAGCGCCGCCACAAGTGCCGCCTCGTGCAGCGGCTCGCTGTCGACCAGCGTCCCGTCCATATCCCAGAAAACGGCTTTCGGCGTCATGCGCGGCTCCCTTCGCCGATCCCCCTTAATCGGTTTCCCGGTGGAGATAAACCGTCCCGCCGGCAAATGGTTGGGCAAGCGGCGGATTGATCCTTCGGGATCAGGAAAACTGCCAAGCAATTGCTCTTTCGATAGACAATTGCGCGTCGGCGCAATCGCTGTAAGCTATGGCGCCCGTTTCAGCATTCTGCGGGCTGGGAGGCGAGACGTGAATTCGCGACAGGAAATCGGCAGCACCAGGTTGGACGACGCCGCGCGCGCCGGCTGGCTTTATTATGTTGCCGGCAACACGCAGGACCAGATCGCCGCCAAGCTCGGCATCTCCAGGCAGACGGCGCAGCGGCTGGTATCGCTCGCCATGTCGGAGGGCCTGATCAAGGTGCGGGTCGATCATCCGATCGCCAACTGCCTGGACCTCGCCGCGCGGCTTAAGTCGCGCTTCGCGCTCGACCTTGTCGAAGTGGTGCCGAGCGACCCGACGTCGAGCTCGACGACGATCGGCATCGCGGAGGCGGCCGCGGCCGAGATCGAACGCCGGCTGCGCTCCGAGGCTCCCATCGTCATGGCGATCGGCACCGGGCGCACGCTGAAGGCGGCGATCGAGCAACTGCCGCCGATGGACTGCCCGCAGCACAAGGTCGTGTCCTTGACCGGCAACATCTCGCCCGATGGCTCGGCCGCCTTCTACAACGTCATCTTCACCATGGCCGACCGCGTCAAGGCGCGGTCATTCCCGATGCCGCTGCCGGTCATTGCGTCCTCGCCGGAAGAGCGCGAGATGCTGCTCAACCAGCCGATGATCCAGCCTACATTGGCGCTGGCGGCCGAGGCCGATGTCACCTTCGTCGGCATCGGCGATCTCGGGCCCAAGGCCCCGCTCTACGAGGACGGCTTCATTTCCGAAAACGAGTTGAAGGCGCTGCAGAAGGCAGGCGGGATCGCCGAGATCGTCGGCTGGGTGTACGACCGCGAAGGCCGCATGATCGAAGGCATCACCAACGATCGCGTGTCTTCCGCCGCGCTGCCGTCGCGGGAAAGGTCGCTGGTCATCGCTCTGGCCATGGGCGAACGCAAGCTGGCGGGCATCCTGGCCGCCGTCAACCGCCGGCTGGTCAACGGCCTCATCACCGACGAACGCACGGCCGAAGCACTGCTTGCCGGCTAATTGCCCATAAAAAGTGCCGGCTATTGCGAGCGGCCGCGCGGATCGTTGCCGTCGAGAAAACCCATGTCGCGCTGCAGATGCTCGGAAAATTCCCGGACATCGAGATAACCGCGCCTGCGGCCCGAAAACCTTGCAAATTCCCGCAGGAGCGTGAAAAACCAGCCTTGTGCCGGGGTGGAAACGAGCTTTTCCTGAACCGTGACCATGATCGTCAGCCTTCGCAATGCTTGAACTGGATTGATCGTCGACCCCAAATATCGGTCTGGCCGGTTCGTGCTTCCAATCAAACCTCGATCATTACCCATAAGGAGGCCTTATGCCCGATCTCAGCTCTCCGCAGCTTGCGCCCCTGCCGCCGCTGCAGGCGATCCGGGTGTTCGAGGCGGTGGCCAGGCACCTGTCCTTCACAAAGGCGGCGCAGGAGCTGGGCATGACCCAGGCGGCTGCGAGCTACCAGATCAAGCTGCTCGAGGAGCGCATCGGCGCGCCGCTGTTCCTGCGCCGGCCGCGGCAGATCGAGTTGACCGAGCCCGGCCAGCGCCTGGCGCCCGCCGTCAGCGAAGCCTTCGCTATCCTGGGTCAGGCCTATGCCGCGGCGCGCGGTGGCGCCGACGGCCTGCTCTGCATCACCACCGTGCTGACCTTTGCCTCGAACTGGCTGGCGCAGCATCTGGGCGCGTTCCAGCTCGCGCATCCGGCACTTGCCGTGCGGCTCGACACGTCGAGCCGCCTGACCGATTTCGCGCGCGAGGATGTCGATCTCGCCATCCGCTCCGGCGCCGGCAAATGGCCGGGCCTGGAGGCGCATAAGCTGCTCGATGCCGATTTCACGCCGATGCTGAGCCCGAAGCTCGCGGCGAGCATCGGCGGCGTCAGGGAGCCGGCGGACCTGTTGCGCCTGCCGATCCTCGACCCCGGCGACATCTGGTGGACGCAATGGTTCGAGGCCGCCGGCGTGACTGGGCATGATCTCGCCAAGCGGCCGGGCTCCAGCATGGGCGCGCAGGCCTATGAGGCGAACGCGGCGATGGCCGGCCATGGCGTGGCCATCCTGACCAGAGCCCTGTTCAAGAACGAGCTCGCCGACGGCCGCCTGGTCCAGCCCTTCGACCTCGTCGGCGACGACGGCCATGCCTATTGGCTGGTCTATCCGACGGCGCGCCGCAACGTGCCGAAGATCCGCGCCTTCCGCGACTGGCTCCTGGCCGAGATCGCCTGCCCGTAAGCCAATCGCCCTGACGTTCCTCCTCCCTAGGATCCCGGCGCGTCGCCCGACCGGGTCGTGCGGCGTCATTTCTGCTGCGCTGCAGCACAGATTCAGGGTTGACATAATTCACGCCAAGTGAGTAATTGCCCAGAACCAAGGCAAATGCTCATCTTGGTTTATGGGAGGAATTTGATGAAACTTCGCACGCTCACCCTGGGCCTGTTGTCGGCCAGCGCCCTCGCTTTCGCCGCGAATGCCGAATCCATCACCATCGCCACCGTCAACAATGGCGACATGGTCCGCATGCAGAAGCTGACGGACGACTTCACCAAGGCCAACCCCGACATCCAGCTCAACTGGGTGACGCTTGAAGAGAACGTGCTGCGCGAGCGCGTCACGACCGATATCGCCACCAAGGGCGGCCAGTACGACGTCATGACCATCGGCACCTACGAGGTTCCGATCTGGGCAAAGCAGAGCTGGCTCCTGCCGCTCGACAAGCTCGGCGACGACTATGACGTCAAGGACATCATCCCGGCCATCGCCGGCGGCCTTTCGGTCGACGGCAAGCTCTATGCCGCGCCCTTCTACGGCGAGAGCTCCTTCGTCATGTACCGCAAGGACCTGATGGAGAAGGCGGGCTTGAAGATGCCCGACGCGCCGACCTGGGACTTCATCAAGCAGGCCGCCGACAAGATGACCGACCGCGCCAATGGCGTGAACGGCGTGTGCCTGCGCGGCAAGGCCGGCTGGGGCGAGAACATGGCTTTCCTCACCGCCATGTCGAATTCCTTCGGCGCCCGCTGGTTCGACGAGAACTGGAAGCCGCAATTCGATCAGCCCGAATGGAAGAACACGCTGCAGTTCTATGTCGACCTGATGAAAGCCGACGGTCCGGAAGGCGCTTCGTCCAACGGCTTCAACGAGAACCTGGCCCTCTTCCAGCAGGGCAAGTGCGGCATGTGGATCGACGCCACGGTCGCGGCATCCTTCGTCTCAGATCCGAAGGCCTCGAAGGTCGCGGACAAGGTCGGCTATGCGCTGGCGCCCGACAACGGCCTCGGCAAGCGCGGCAACTGGCTGTGGGCATGGTCGCTCGCCATCCCCGCCGGCACCCAGAAGGCCGACGCCGCCGAGAAATTCGTTTCATGGGCGACCTCGAAGCACTATCTCGAGCTCGTCGCCTCGAAGGAGGGCTGGGCCAATGTTCCTCCTGGAACGCGCTCCTCGCTCTACGCCAATCCGGAGTACCAGAAGGCGGCGCCCTTCGCGAAGATGACGCTGGACTCCATCAATGCCGCCGACCCGACGCATCCGACCGTCAAGCCGGTGCCCTATGTCGGCGTGCAGTTCGTCGCCATCCCTGAATTCCAGGGCCTCGGCACCACCGTCGGCCAGCTCTTCTCGGCAGCCCTTGCCGGCCAGTCGAGCGTCGACGACGCGCTGAAGCAGGCTCAGGACGCCGCCACCGCGGCGATGACGGAAGGCGGCTACATCAAGTAAGGCTCCTCCCGGTGCCGAACGCCGGTAGCGCATCATGACCGGCAAGGGGCCGCCCGAAACCCAGTTCGGGCGGCCACCCTTCAAAATCGGGAAAATTCTGGCACGACTCTGAAAATCCGGCTGACCTTGGGAGGGTGACCGTCATGGCTACTCAGCAAACCCGTTCGCTTGCCCGTTTCATGATGGCGCCATCGGTGATCCTGCTGTTCGTCTGGATGATCGTGCCGCTGCTGTTCACGCTGTGGTTCTCGTTCCAGCAATACAATCCGCTGAACCCGATCCGTAACGGCTTTGTCGGCTTCTCGAACTACGCGCTGTTCTATTCCAACCCGGCCTTCCTCTCCTCGATCCTCAACACGCTCATCATCGTTGTCAGCGTGCTGGTCATCACCGTGGTCGGGGGCATCCTTTTGGCGTTGTTGCTCGACCAGCCGATCTGGGGCCAGGGCATCGTGCGCATCCTGGTCATCTCGCCGTTCTTCGTCATGCCGCCGGTCGCGGCGCTGGTCTGGAAGAACATGATCATGCATCCGCAATACGGCGTCTTTGCCGATATAGCGCGCTTTTTCGGCGCCGAGCCGATCGACTGGTTCGGCCAGCATCCGCTGACCGCTATCATCCTCATCGTCGCCTGGCAGTGGCTGCCCTTCGCCACGCTGATCCTGCTGACTTCGCTGCAATCGCTCGACGGCGAGCAGAAGGAAGCGGCCGAGATGGACGGCGCCGGCTTTATTAGCCGGTTCATCTATCTGACGCTGCCGCATATGTCGCGCGCCATCACCGTCGTCATCCTGATCCAGACGATCTTCCTGCTGTCGGTCTATGCCGAGATCCTGGTCACCACCAATGGCGGCCCGGGCTATGCCTCCACCAACCTGCCCTTCCTCGTCTACCAGAAGGCGCTGCTGGAGTTCAAAATCGGTCAGGCGTCCGCTGGCGGCGTGATCGCCGTCATTCTAGCCAACATCGTTGCCTTCTTCGCCATGCGCGCCGTCGGCAAGAACCTGGACAAATAAGGGAGGATAAGATGGCACGCGCAGTCACCACCCAGCACAAGACCATCGCCACGGCCGCGGCCTGGATCGTCGCCCTGCTGATCTTCTTTCCGATCCTTTATACGATCATCACCTCGTTCAAGTCCGAGCAGGAGGCGATCCAGGGCTTTGCACTGATCCCGTCCGGCACCATGGAGAGCTATGCCGAGGTGCAGGCGCAGAGCGGCTATTTCAAGTTCTTCCTGAACTCGGTGATTCTGTCGGTCGGCTCGACGCTGCTTGCGATCCTGATTGCGGTCCCGGCGGCATGGTCTATGGCCTTCTCGCCGACCAAGCGCACCAAGGACATCCTGATGTGGATGCTGTCCACCAAGATGATGCCGGCCGTCGCGGTGCTGTTCCCGATCTACCTGATCTTTCGCGACACCGGCCTGCTCGACAGCCGCATCGGCCTAACCGTCATGCTGATGCTGATCAACCTGCCGATCGTGGTCTGGATGCTCTACACCTATTTCCGCGAAATCCCGGGCGAGATCCTGGAAGCGGCGCGCATGGACGGCGCCTCGCTGTGGAACGAGATCATCTATGTGCTGACGCCGATGGCGGTTCCCGGCATCGCCTCGACCATGCTCTTGAACATCATCCTGGCTTGGAACGAGGCGTTCTGGACCATCCGGCTCACCACCACCAATGCCGCGCCGCTGACGGCCTTCATCAGCTCCTTCTCCAGTCCGCAAGGCCTGTTCTGGGCAAAGCTGTCAGCGGCCTCGACGCTGGCGATCGCGCCGATCCTGATCATGGGCTGGTTCAGCCAGAAGCAGCTGGTGCGCGGCCTCACCTTTGGCGCCGTGAAGTAGCAACGCCCAAGCGGCGGACGACGAAGACCATCCCCGGGAGGAAACCATGGGAAACATCGCGCTCAAGAACGTCTCCAAGTCCTTCGGGTCGACGACGATCATTCCGAACATCGACCTCAACATCGAGGACGGCGAGTTCGTGGTGTTCGTCGGCCCCTCGGGTTGCGGCAAGTCCACGCTGCTTAGGCTGATCGCCGGGCTCGAGGACACCAGCGGCGGCGCCATCAGCATCGATGGACGCGATGTAACCCGCGAGGCGCCGGCCAAGCGCAAGCTTGCCATGGTGTTCCAGTCCTACGCGCTCTATCCGCATATGACGGTCGCCAAGAACATCGCCTTTCCGCTGAAGATGGCCGGCGAGGACCAGGCGACCATCGACAAGAAGGTGAAGGACGCCGCGCGCATCTTGAACCTCACCAACTATCTCGAGCGCCGCCCAGGCCAGCTGTCCGGCGGCCAGCGCCAGCGCGTCGCCATCGGCCGCGCCATCGTGCGCCAGCCTTCGGCGTTCCTATTCGACGAGCCGCTGTCCAACCTCGACGCCGCGCTTCGCGGCACCATGCGGCTTGAGATCAGCGAGCTGCATCATCAGTTGAAGACGACGATGATCTACGTCACCCACGACCAGGTCGAAGCCATGACCATGGCCGACAAGATCGTCGTGCTCAATGCCGGCAACATCGAGCAGGTCGGCTCGCCGATGGAGCTCTACAAGACGCCGAAGAACCTCTTCGTCGCGGGCTTTATCGGCTCGCCCAAGATGAACATGATCGAAGGCGCGCCGGCGGAGAAATATGGCGCCAAGACCATCGGCATCCGGCCCGAGCATCTCAACATCTCGACCTCGGCCGGCGACTGGAAGGCGACGGTCGGCGTTGCCGAGCATCTCGGTTCCGACACTTTCCTCCATGTCCAGGCGGACGGCATCGGCACCATCAATGTCCGCGCCGACGGCGAGGTCGCGGTCAAGCATGGCGACACCGTCTACCTGACCCCCGACAAGACCAAGCTCCATCGCTTCGGCGCCGACGGCAAGGCGCTGGTGCAGTGAGGCTGAAAGGCAAATCGGCGCTGATCACCGGATCGGCGCGCGGCATCGGCAAGGCCTTCGCCGAGGCCTATGCGCGCGAAGGCGCGACGGTGGCGATTGCCGACATCGACCTGGAAGCGGCGGAAGCAACGGCGAAAGCGATCGGTTCCGCCGCCTACGCGATCAGGCTCGACGTCACGGACCAGGCTTCGATCGAGGCCGCGGTGAAGGCGGTCGAAGTGAGGGCCGGCGGCCTCGACGTGCTGATCAATAACGCGGCGATCTTCGACCTCGCGCCGATCGTCGAGATAACGAGGGCGAGCTACGAAAAACTGTTCGCGGTCAATGTCGCCGGCACGCTGTTCATGCTGCAGGCGGCTGCCCGTTCTATGATCGAGCGTGGCAAAGGCGGCAGGATCATCAACATGGCGAGCCAGGCCGGTCGCCGCGGCGAGCCGCTGGTCGCGGTCTACTGCGCCACCAAGGCCGCCGTCATCTCGCTCACCCAATCGGCCGGGCTCGACCTGATCAAGCATCGCATCAACGTCAACGGCATCGCGCCGGGTGTCGTCGACAGCGACATGTGGGACCAGGTCGATGCGCTCTTCGCAAAATATGAGAACCGGCCCAAGGGCGAGAAGAAGCGGCTGGTCGGCGAAGGCGTGCCTTACGGTCGCATGGGCAAGCCGGAAGATCTCGCCGGCATGGCCGTGTTCCTCGCCAGTGACGAGGCCGAATACATCGTCGCCCAGACCTACAATGTCGACGGCGGCCAATGGATGAGTTGAGGGGGAGGCGCTTCTCTTCTTTCCTCCGGAGAAGACGCCATGGGGCAGGTGAGGGGCAGCATACTGGAATACCGGGTGTTGCCCCTCATCCTCGCCATCCGAAGGAGGCGGAACAGTCGGGCTGCAGATCGGCCAAAGGGTAAATGAGATGACCGTAAGACTCTCTTCCTCCAACCTCGCCATGCTGCCGGCAAAGGTCGCCGGCCCGAAATATGACCGCTCCACCCTGAAGGCGGGCATCGTCCATTTCGGCGTCGGCAACTTCCATCGCTCGCATCAGGCGGTCTATCTCGACAACCTGTTCGGCACCGGCGAGGGCCATGACTGGGCGCTGATCGGCGCCGGCGTGTTCGAAGGTGAGAAGATCGGTCGCGCCAAGCTGCAGGAACAGGACTGGCTGACCACCGTCGTCGAGCAGGATCAGGGTCATATGAGCGCCCGCGTCACCGGCGCCATGATCGATTTCCTGATGCCCGGCGACGCGGCTGCGATCATCGAGCGGCTTGCCGATCCGGCGATCAAGATCGTGTCGCTGACCATCACCGAGGGCGGCTATTTCATCGACCCGGCCTCCGGCAAGTTCAACCCGGCCCATCCCGATATTGTCGCCGACGCACAGCCGGGCGCTGTGCCGAAGACCGTCTTCGGCATCATCCTTGCCGGGCTGTTGCGCCGGCGGGCCGACGGCATCGTGCCGTTCACCGTCATGTCCTGCGACAACATCCCCCATAACGGCCACGTCACCTCCGACGGCGTCATCGGCCTTGCCCGGCTGATCGACGAGGACCTCGCCAAATGGGTGGAGGACAAGGTCGCCTTCCCGAATGGCATGGTCGATCGCATCACCCCTGCCACCACCGAGCGCGAGCGCAAGATCCTCGCCGACGATTTCGGGCTGGAGGACAACTGGCCGGTGTTCTGCGAGCCGTTCAAGCAATGGGTGCTGGAGGACCATTTCACCGCCGGCCGCCCGGCGTTGGAAAAGGTCGGCGTGCAATTCGTCAAGGATGTCTCGCCTTACGAGCTGATGAAGATACGCATCCTCAATGGCGGTCACGCCACCATCGCTTACCCGGCCGGGCTGATGGACATCCATTTCGTGCATGAAGCCATGCAGGAGCCGCTGGTGCGCGCCTTCCTGTCGAAGCTCGAGCATGACGAGATCATCCCGACCGTGCCGCCGGTGCCGGATACGGATCTGGAGGACTACTATCAGCTTATCGAGCGGCGCTTCTCTAATCCCAAGATCGGCGACACCATCCGCCGGCTTTGCCTCGACGGCTCCAACCGTCAGCCGAAATTCATCATCCCGACGATCGCCGACCGGCTGAAGGCGGGCGAGGGTGTCGCCGGCCTCGCGCTGGAATCGGCCCTGTGGTGCCGCTACTGTTTCGGCACCACCGACAGCGGCGCCGTCATCGAGCCGAACGACCCGAGCTGGGACCGCATGCAGGCGGCCGCGAAGGCGGCCAAGGACGATCCAAAGGCCTGGCTGGCGATGGAGGACATCTATGGCGATGTCGGCCGCTCGTCCGTCTTCGCCGAGGCCTTCGCCCACGCCTTGAAAGTCCTGTGGGCGCACGGCGCGCGCGAAACCCTGACGCGTTACCTCGCCGGCAAGCTCTGAAAGCGCCGGACGCAGCAGCCATGACGCCGGAACTGGTCATCTTCGACTGTGACGGCGTGCTGGTCGACAGCGAGGCGCTTTCGGTCTCGGCGCTGCTCGGCATGATCGAGCTGGCCGGCGGCACGGTCAGCGAGGACGCCGCCTACGAGCATTTCCTCGGCAAGAGCATGAAGAGCGTGCGCGAGATACTCGGCCAAGAGTTCGGGCTCGACATCAGCGACCAGCATCTGACCGCCATGCGCGTCGACCTGATGCGCAAATTCCGCGAGGAATTGAAGCCGATCCCCGGCATCAAGGAGGTGCTGCCGGAGCTCGGTCGGCCATGCTGCGTCGCCTCGTCCGGTACGCTGGAACGCATCCGCTATGCGCTCGACGTCACCGGCCTGCTCCCCCTGCTGGATCCGCATCTGTTCAGCGCCACCATGGTCAAGCGCGGCAAACCGGCGCCTGACCTTTTCCTGCATGCCGCGGCAAGCATGCAGGCGAGTCCTCGCAATTGTCTGGTCATCGAGGACAGCCCGGCCGGCGTCGCCGCCGCCCGGGCGGCGGGCATGTACGTCTTTGCCTTCACGGGCGGCTCGCATGCCTCCAATCCCGCCCTCAAGGCGCGGCTTGCGTCGACGGAACCGGACTTTATATTCGCTGACATGCTGCAATTGCCCGATTTGATTGCAGGCCTGGGAGCGAGAGAAAAAGCATCTTGATCAAGAGTTTCGTTTGCGCGGTCGATGTCGGCACCGGGAGCGCGCGCGCGGGCATTCTCGACGCGCGCGGCAACCTGCTCGGCCGCGCCGATCATCCGATCGCCATGCATCAGCCCAAGCCCGATCATGCCGAGCACGATTCGGAAGATATCTGGTCGGCGGTGTGCAAATCCGTGCGGTCCGCGCTCCAAAAATCCGGCGTCGCCGCCGGCGATATCGCCGGCATCTCTTTCGACGCGACCTGCTCGCTGGTCGCGCGCGACAGGCAGGGCGGCCAGATCAGCGTATCGGTCATGGGCGAGAAGCGCTGGGACACGATGGTTTGGCTCGATCACCGCGCCATCGCCGAGGCCGATGAATGCACCGCAAGCGGTCACGCCGTGCTCGATTATATCGGCGGTGTGATGTCGCCGGAGATGGAAACGCCGAAGCTGATGTGGCTGAAGCGTCATCTGCCGAGCAAATGGAATGAAGCCGGCTATCTATTCGATCTCGCCGATTTCCTGACCTGGAAGGCATCGGGCTCGCTCGCCCGCTCGCAATGCACGCTGACGGCGAAATGGACCTATCTCGCGCATGAGGAAAAAAGCTGGCGGCGTGATTTCTTCGAGTTGGTCGGCCTCGGCGACCTGTTCGAGCACGGCAATCTGCCGGAAAAGGCAAGCCCGGTCGGCACCGATATTGGTCCGCTAACGGCGAAAGCCGCCGCCGAGCTCGGCCTCACCGAAAAATGCCGGGTGGGCGCCGGCGTCATCGATGCCTATGCCGGCGCGCTCGGCGTTTTGGGCGGTTTTGCCGGCGACGAGAGGAACATCAGCCGGCATTTGGCGCTGATCGCCGGCACATCGTCCTGCGTCATGGCGATGTCGCAAGACCCGCAGCCCTTTGCCGGGGTGTGGGGACCGTATTACGGCGCGGCATTGCCGACGCTGTGGCTGTCGGAAGGCGGCCAGTCGGCCACCGGCGCGCTGCTCGACCACATCATCCGCTGGCATGGCGCCGGCGGCGAGCCGGACGCGGCCATGCATATGAAGATCGCCAGGCGCGTCGCCGAGCTGCGCGCCGAGGATGGCGACGCGCTGGCGGCAAGGCTGCATGTGCTGCCGGATTTCCACGGCAACCGCTCACCGTTCGCCGACCCGCACGCGGTCGGCGTCATCAGCGGCCTGACGCTCGACTCCTCCTTCGACAGCCTGTGCAAGCTCTACTGGCGCACCGCCGTTGGCATCGCGCTCGGCGTGCGCCATGTGCTGGAAGCGCTGAACGAGAACGGCTACCTGATCGACACGCTGCATGTCACTGGCGGCCACACCAAGAACCCGCTTCTGATGGAGCTCTACGCCGACGCCACCGGCTGCACGGTGGTCGAGCCGTTGGCCGACGAGGCGGTGCTGCTCGGCACCGGCATGGTGGCGGCGACCGCCGCCGGGATCTACCCTGACCTCAACGCGGCCTGCGTCGCCATGCAGCAGGGCGGCAGGACGCGCGCCCCCAACAAGCAAGCCGGCGCCCGCTTCGACCGCGACTACCGGATCTTCCTCGAAATGCACCGCCAGCGGCAGGCGCTCGACGCGATCGGGTAGCTTCCATCAACGCAATTCCGGCTACGCCATGCACACATCTTCTGTGACGGGCGTGACGGATCAGGCCGAGGCTTGATTGCCACGTGGTTCCCCCAATCCGTCGCTGCTTCGCAGCGCCACCTTTCCCCCTCCGGAGGGAAAGGAAGGGAGCCTTGCTGGACGACAGTTGATGGCTAAAAAGCTTGGCGCCTTTCCTCTCCCCCGTCGATCGGGGGAGAGGTGGCTCGGCGAAGCCGAGACGGAGTGGGGGTCGACCAGCGCTGCGCTAGACAATGCATGTGCCAAGCTGCCATGCACACTACGGCAAAGACCAGCCGCTTGGAACTGTGCGCGTCCCTAGGCAATTCCGGGCGGAATTGCCTATTGCTTGCGCAGCGACTTGCCTGTCTCCGCGTCGAACAGATGGATGCTCTCTTCCTCGAACGTGTAGCGTACCGGCGCGCGCAACTCCGGGCATTCGCGGGCCGGCACCAGCGCGCTGATCTCTTTGCCGCCCGAGCCGAACGTCACCAGCGCGTCATTGCCGTGGAACTCGATGAGATCGGCGGTGCCTTGCAAAAGGTTTCCCGTGCCGGCTTGCGCCGTCTTCAGGTCCGGAGGCCGGATGCCGAGCACCACGCGCTCACCGTGCCGCAGGTCGAAGTCGCCGCCTTGCAGCGACAGCACCGCCCCGGCGCCGGTCAGCGTCCAGCCATCCTTGCTCTTGCCGACCGTCACCTCGATGAAATTCATGTTCGGCGTTCCGATGAAGCCGGCCACGAACAGATTGCCAGGGCGGCGATAGATCTCCGCCGGCGAGCCGATCTGCTCGATCATGCCGTCCTTCAACAACACGATGCGGTCGGCCAGCGTCATCGCCTCGAGCTGGTCATGCGTGACATAGACGGTGGTGGTCTTCAGCGATTGGTGCAGCCTGGCGATCTCGACGCGCATATGATTGCGCAGCTTGGCGTCGAGGTTGGAGAGCGGCTCGTCGAACAGGAACACTTTCGGCGTCTTGATCATGGCGCGCGCGATCGCCACGCGCTGCTGCTGACCGCCGGAAAGCTCTGTAGGCTTGCGGCCGAGATAGGGCTCCAGCCCGAGCGTCTTCGAGACCGCCTCGACCCGCTTCCTGATCTCGTTCGCCGGCACCTTCTGCCGCTTCAATCCGAAGGCGATGTTGTCGAAGATCGTCATATGCGGATAGAGCGCATAATTCTGGAACACCATGGCGATGCCGCGGTCGCCCGGCTCGAGATCGTTCACCACCTTGCCGCCGATCGACACCTCGCCGCCGCTGATATCCTCCAGCCCGGCCAGCATCCTGAGAAGCGTGGACTTGCCGCAGCCGGACGGCCCCAGGAACACGACGAATTCATGTTCCTCGATCGCGAGGTTGAGGTCGCGGATGACGGTCGTGGCGCCATAGGCCTTGTCGACATGGGAGCAAACGATCGCGGACATCTTTATCCCTTCTCCCCGGTCAGCAGGATCTGCAGCTTGATGTCCTGCGGCCTGCCTTGCGCCGCGCGCTCGAACGCCTTGATGCTCTCGGAGAAATCATAGGTGCCGGTGATCAGCGGCTTGAGGTCGACCTTGCCTGAGGCGATCAACTGCAGGGCGCGGTCGAAGATGTTGGCATAGCGGAACACGGTCTCGATGCGCACTTCCTTGGAAATCGCCGCCGGCACGTTGAGCTCGACCGCCTCCACCGGCAACCCGACCAGCACCACCGCGCCGCCCGGCCGCACCACGTCGAACAGGTTGGCGAAGGCCTTCGGGCTGCCGCTCGCCTCGAACACGATGTCGGCGCCCCAATTGTCGGTGGCCGCCGCGACGGCGTCGACCAGCGATTGCTTGCCGATATCGACCGGCACGATGCCTGGATACTGGGCAGCGATCTCCAGCTTCGGCGCGGAAAAGTCCGAGATCAGGACTTTGGAGCAGCCGCCCGCCAGCGCGGCGAGTGCGATCATGATGCCGATCGGGCCGCAGCCGACGACGACGGCGACATCGCCGGGCACGATGCGAGCGCGCGCCGCCGCCTGCATGCCGATGGCGAAGGGCTCGACCATCGCGCCCTCGGCGAAGGAGACATTGTCCGGCAGCTTGTAGGTGAAGGCCGCCGGATGAACGGCGTAGGGCGCGAGCACCCCATGCACCGGCGGCGTTGCCCAGAAGCGGACGTCCGGGTCGACATTGTAGATGCCGAGCTTCGTCGCGCGCGACGCAAGGTTCGGCACGCCGGGCTCCATGCAGACGCGGTCGCCGACCTTGAGATTCGTGACATTGGCGCCGACCTCGACGATGGTTCCCGAAGCCTCATGGCCGAGCACCATGGGCTCGCGAACGATGTAGCTGCCGATGGCGCCGTGCGTGTAATAATGCACGTCGCTGCCGCAGACCCCGACCGTGTGGATGGCAATCCTGACATCGTCCGGTCCGACATCGAGTGGCAGCGCGATCTCGCGCAGCGACAGTTCGCCTTTTTTCTCAAGCACCAGTGCCCGCATCGGGTATCCTCACTTCAACTTTTCTTTTGCCGGAAAACGGAATTCAGGAAACCGCTCAAAACACCGAGGAAGAGCAGCGGTGGCAGCGACAGAAGCACGACCGAGGCGTTGAGGATGCCCCACGGCACGTTCATGCCTTGCTGGGAGAGCTCAGAAGCCACGATCGGCAGTGTCTTGGCGTTGGAGCTCGACAGCATCAGCGCGATCAGGAACTCGTTCCAGACCAGCACGAAGCTGAAGGCGATGGCGCCGATCAGCGAGCGCGCCGCGACGGGAAGCGCGATCCGCCAGAAGACGGCATAAGCGCCGTAACCGTCGACGAAGGCCGCCTCCTCAATCTCCTTCGGCACGCCCTGGAAGGCGGGAATGGCGAGCCACATGATCACCGATATGGTCAGCAGCGAATAGGTGACGATCAGCGCCGGCAAAGTGTCGTAGAGCCCGACCTGCAGCCAGATCACCATCAGCGGGATCGCCACCGCCACCGGCGGCAGGAAGCGCAGCGACAGGACGAAGAACTGGATGTCGCCGGCGAAGCGGTTGGGATAGCGCGCCACCGCATAGGCCGCCGGCAGGCCGAGCACGACGCCGATCAGCACCGCCGCGCCGCAGGCGACCGCGGAGTTGTAGAGCCCGGTCAGCACGCTGTCGCGGCCGAGGATGTAGCCGATGTTGGCCAGCGTCGGCGTGAAGATCACCTTCGGCACCCGCGTGATGATGTCGACATTGTTCTTCAGCGCGTTGAGCGCCGTCCACAGAAGCGGGAACACGGCCAGGAACCCGGCCAGCGCCAGGATGGCCTTGGCGACCAGACGGCCCGGTCTTATCGGATATGGCTTCATGCCTGCACCCGCTTCCACAGCATGGTGAAGGTGATGACCGTCGCGATCATCATCAGCACCGCCATCGCCGATGCGTAGGAAACCTTGCCGGACTCGATGAAGCCTTGCGAGAAGGCGTACATGTCGAGCGTCTCGGTCGCGACGCCGGGCCCGCCGCGCGTCATGACATAGATCAGGTCGAAGGAGCGCAGCGACTCGATCATCTTGACGAACATCAAGCTGATCAGCGGTGCCTTCAGCATCGGCAAGGTGACATAGGCGTGGATTTGCCAACGCTTGGCGTGGTCGAGCCTGGCCGCCTCGATCGGCTGCGGCGGCAAGGTTTCAAGCAGCTTCAGCACGATGACGGCGAAGAACAGCCCCCATTGCCAGACGTCCACCGAAGCGACGGCGAACAATGCGGTGGCGGGCTTGGACAGCGGATCGAAGATCAGCCCGCCGGTGATCAGCCGGTAGGGATAGGTCGCGATGCCATAAAGCGGGTGATAGGCGAACTTCCAGACGAAGGCGGCCGAGACGCGCGGCAAAAGCACCGGGATGATGAACAAAAGGCAATAGAAATTGCGCAGGCGTGGGCCGGCGACCTCGAACATCAAGACGCCCAGTCCGATCGCCACCACCATCGTCGCGATGACGGTGACGATCTCCCATTTCACCGAAACCCAGACGGCGTTGAGGAAGCGGCGGTCGAGGAAGAGATCGGCGAAGTTCGAGAACCAGACCCATGAGTAACCGGTCGTGCTCAGCTCGCGATTCTGCAAGGCGATGACGATGGCATAGAGCGTCGGCACCATCGACAGCACCAGAAGGATGGCTAAAGTCGGAACCAGAAATGTGACCGGCAGGGAAGAGCGTCGGGGCATGGCCTCCTCGGATTTTTACTGCTGTCTGGTGAAGGTCCCGCGGCGCACGGATCCCGGCATTCCTTCGAATGCCGTGGATCGCGCGCCGCGGGCGGGAGGATTACTTCTTCTTCACCAGCTCGTTGGCATAGGCCTCGAGCTCGTTGAGGCCGCCCTTGATGTCGGTGCGAGTGCCGGTGACCAGCTCTTCCAGGATGATGCCCCAGCGGTCGCCGAGATCCGGCCAGCGCGGATCCTGCCAGAAGTTCACCGCCGTCACCTTGCCGGTGTCGGCCAGCGCCTTGCCAAGGTCGGCGCCGTAGATGTCGGCGAATTCCTTGCTGGAGAGCACGCTGGTGCGGTTGAGCTCGCCGAATTGATGCGCATCGAGCCGGCGCTTCTCGTTCTCCTTCGAGGTCGCCCAAGCGATGAACAGGCCGGCGCACTTCTTCGCGGCGTCATCCGCATTGGCCTTGGTGCCGACGGCGAGGCCATGCCCGTAGCCGCCGCCCGGCAGTGGCGAGGGCGGCGGCAGGAAGCCGACCTCGCCGACCACTTGCGAGGTCTTCGGGTCCACCGCCATGCCCGACAGCGGCGTCGATTCGACGAGGATGGCGACTTGGCCGGAGAGAAAGGCGCCGGTCGATTCATCCCAGCTGCCGGTCTGCGTGCCGGGGGCCGAGTCCTTGAACAGCTTGAGATAGGTCTCCGTCGCCTTGACTGCGGCGTCCGAATTGAAAGCCGGCTTGTCGCCGTCGAACCACTTGCCGCCATAGGCTTTGAAGAACGGCATCCAGCGCCAGACATTGGCGCCCGAGCCGCGGGCGCCCCGCAGCGCGATGCCGTACACGCCCTTGTCGGCATTGGTCAGTTTCGGCACGTCGGCGATCAGCTCGTCCAGCGTCTTGGGCGGCTGGATGCCGGCGGCCTCGAGCACGTCCTTGCGGTAGACCATCAGGTCGCCGCCGCCGGTCAGTGGCGCGAACCAGACTTTGCCGTCATAGGTGGCGACCTTCTGACGGCCCGGATCGAAATCGGCGAAATCGTATTCAGCCGGATAATAATCGGTCAGCGGCGCGATCCAGCCCGAGGAAGCGAACAGCGCCACGTTCGCCTCGTCGACATAGTAGACATTGTAGTTGCCGACGGTCGAGGCGTCGGCGCGCGACTTGGCGCGGCGGTCGTTCTCGTTGAGATAGTCGATCTGGAACGAGGCGCCGGACAGCTTCTTGAACTCGTCCTTGGAGTCCTCCAGAAGCGTCAGCCCGTCGCGCGGCTGCGCCAGCACCTTGACCGGCGCCGAGCAGACCGGCGCTTGCGCCAGTGCTGCGGTTGAAACGGAAGCGGTAAGCACGAAAGCTGCACCGAGGCTGGCAGCGAGCCGGGTTGATTTCATTGATGTTTCTCCTCCAGGAACAAGCAAGTCCGCGGGCTAAGCGACCCTCACCGTCGCCCGCATGACTGCGACCCGCCGCCAAAATGAGGAGTTGGAAGGGGCGAGACTAGAAGCCTCGTTGCAGCAGACCTGTACTTTTATGCATTGTGCGGCGCAAAAAATGGCACCGGCAGAGTCTGTCCGTCACACGAGTATCAGTACGATTAGAGCAATTCCAGGAAAAGTGTGCAGCGGTTTTCCGTCCGGAATTGCGATGAAACAAAAAGTTAGGGTGGCGAAATCAGGCCCGCAGCGTCAGCCGCTGCCGCGACAGCTTGCGGTAGGATGACGGCGTCATCTTGTGCTTGCGCAGGAAGGCGCGGTTGAAGTTCGAGATGTTCATATAGCCGACCTGGAAGCAGATGTCGGTGATCGGGATCTCGGTGTCGGCGAGCAGCTTGCAGGCCTGCCAGAGCCTGAGCTTGGCGACGTGGTCGCTGAACGAGTTGCCGGTGTTCTTCTGGAAGAAGCGCGAGAAAGTGCTTTCGCTCATCCCGGCCAACGCCGCCACCTCCGGCAGCTTCAGATCCTCGGCAAAGTGCTGGAACAGATAGGTCAGCGAGCGCTGGATAATATCCAGCGATTCCGCGTCGAGAAGCGGAGAAAAATCCGGCGACGACAGAAGCTCGTATTCCTGGGTGGTGGCCAGAAGGTCCAGCAGTTCGAGGAACATGCGGAACCTTGCCAGCCCATGCACCTCGCCCATTCGTTCCATCAGCTCGGCGCCGTCGAGCGCCGTCTGGCCATGGAAGACCATTCCGCGCAGCGAGCGTTCCAGGAACGGCTCCAGCTCGCGCAGCTCCGGCAGCAGCCCCGAGGAGCCGCGCAGCCGTTCGGGATCGAATTGCAGCACGATATCGCGGCCTTCGATCAGCTCGCCGGGTTGCACCGCCGTCACCCAGTCATGCGGCAGCCCGCCGCCGACGATGGTCAGATAGCCCGGCCCGAACTCGCCGATATGGTCGCCGACCAGCACGACGCCGGACGATTTCCGCAAGAGATGGATTTCGTATTCGGGATGGAAATTCCAGACATTGCGCTCCCACGGATAATCGTCCAGCCGCCACAGGAAGCTCTCGCTGGCCTCCGTCACGATGTGCTCGAAGGCAGGTACCGTGCGCGGGATCGCGGCTGTGTTCTTTCTGCGCCTGAACGGCATTCGTTCCTCCCGGCATGGCGCGCCGGCTGCATATGCCCGGGCATCCGTAGCAGCCCCCGGCCGGCAAATGAAAGAGGCGTCGCTGAATCCCGGCTCCGCCTGGATCAATCGCTAGCCGGGCCTCGTCCCTTGCCAACATGTCGCATTTCGTTCACAAGGCGACGCAAATGGCGCCATTTTGCGCCATTGTTGTGCGGCTTCCGGCCCTTTGGCCGACGCGCCGTGTTCTGAAAGAGCGGAACAATGTCTGCGATCGAAGCCGGCGCTCGCGCGCCGGAAAACCTTTGGCGTCAGGAAATCAGGGCAACGATCGCGCTCGCCTGGCCGATGGTGCTGACCAATCTCGGCCAGACCGCCATGACCGCGACCGACGTCATGATGATGGGCCGCCTCGGGCCCGATACGCTCGCCGCCGGCGCGCTCGGCTCCAATCTCTATTTCATGCCGCTGATCTTCGGCCTCGGCCTGATGCTGGCGACCTCGCCGATGATGGCGACCGAGCTTGGCCGTCGCCGCCATTCCGTACGCGACCTGCGCCGCACCGTGCGCCAGGGCCTGTGGCTGGCGATCCTCATCTCGATCCCGATCTGGATTTTTCTCTGGCATGGCGAAGCGGTGCTTTTGGCCATGGGCCAGAAGCCGGAGCTCGCGCATGAGGCCGGCATCTATCTGCATTGGCTGCAATGGGCGGTGCTGCCCTTCTATGGCTATATCGTGCTGCGCTCCTTCATCTCGGCGCTGGAGCGGCCCGGCTGGGCGCTGATCATCGTTTTCGTCGCGGTCGCCTGCAACGCCTTCTTCAACTGGGTGTTCATGTTCGGCAATCTCGGCGTCAAGTCGATGGGCATTGCCGGCTCCGGCCTCGCCACCACTCTGTCAAGCATGCTGATGTTTGTCGGCCTGGCGGCGGTGGTGATCAGGGAGAAGAAGTTCCGCCGTTACCGTCTGTTCGGCCGCTTCTGGCGCTCCGACTGGCCGCGCTTCCGCGGCCTGCTCAGGCTCGGCCTGCCGATCGCCGGCATCCTCGCCTTCGAGGTGACGATCTTCAATGCGGCCGCCCTGCTGATGGGCCTGATCGATGCGGATTCGCTCGCCGCCCACGCGATTGCCATCCAGATCGCCTCGATCTCCTTCATGGTGCCGCTCGGCCTCAATCAGGCGGTGACCGTGCGGGTCGGCCTAGCGCATGGCGCCGGCAATCCGGAAGGCGTTTCGCGCGCCGGCTGGACGGCCTTCGTCATCGGCGTGTCCTTCATGGCGCTGATGGGGCTGGTGATGATTCTGTGGCCGCATGCGCTGATCAGCGCCTTCATCGATCTCAGCGATCCGGTCAATGCAAGGGTGATCACGCTTGCCGTGTCGTTCCTGGTGTTTGCGGCGCTTTTCCAGATTTTCGACGGCGCCCAGGCGGTCGCGGCCGGCATGCTGCGCGGCCTGCACGACACCAAGGTGCCGATGATCTACGCCGCGATCGGCTATTGGGGCGTCGGCCTGCCGCTCGGCGTGCTGCTCGCCTTCCATTTCGGCCTGAACGGCGTCGGCATCTGGATCGGCCTGGCCTCGGGACTGGCCGTGGTGGCGGCGCTGCTCCTGGCACGCTGGCTCCGGCGCGACCGCATCGCGCCGCAGCTCGCCTTCGGGCATTGATCGACAAAGGCTGCGGTCCGGTCGGCGGCCTTTTGGCGGCTCAGCGCGCCCCTGCACGCTGCTCCAGCCGCCGTGCATATTGCGTCAGCGGGAAGCACATGACGAAGAAGATCAGCGCAACCAGCCCGTAGACTTTGAACGGCTCGAAGGTCGCGTTGTTGATCGCGTTGGAGGTCCTGACCAGTTCCTCGAAGCCGATGATCGAGGTCAGCGCCGTCGATTTGATGAGCTGCACCAGGAAGCCGACGGTCGGCGCGCGGGTGATGGCGAAGGCCTGCGGCAGGATGATCAGCCTGAGCTCCTGCAGATAATGCAGCCCGAGGCTGGCGCCGGCGTCCCACTGGCCCCGCGGCAGCGCGTCGACGCCGCTGCGCCAGATCTCGGCCAGATAGGCGCTGGCAAAAAAAGTGAGCCCGAGCGCCGCTGCCGTCCACGGTTCGATACGCAACCCCAGCATCGGCAGCCCGAAGAACATCAAAAAGAGCTGCATCAAGAGCGGCGTGCCCTGGAACAGTGCGATATAACCGGAGGCGATCCGCTTCACCCAGTTGTTCTTGGCGATGCGGAAGAACAGCACCACCAGCCCGACCAGCGCGCCGCCGACGAAGGCGGCGAGCGACAACAGCACCGTCCAGCGCGCGGCGAGCAGCAGGTTGCGAACGATGTCCCAGAAGGTGAATTCGATCATGACACGCCCGCCCCCAGAACACGGCGGCCGCCGCCGACCAGCAGCCGGCGCAGCCCCATGGACAGGCCGAGATACACCATCGTCACCACGAAATAGGTCTCGAAGGCGCGAAAAGTGCGCGCCTGCAGCATGTCGGCCTCGTAGGTCAATTCGCGCACCGCGATCTGCGACACCACGGCCGATTCCAGCATCATGATGACGATCTGGCTGGTCAGCGCCGGATAGATCACTTTCAGCGCCTGCGGCAGCACGATCTTGACGAACACCTGGCGGGGCCTGAGGCCGAGCGCCAGCGCGGCTTCACTCTGGCCGCGCGGCACGGCGTCGAGCCCGGCGCCGACGATCTCGATCGTATAGGCTGCCATGTTGAGCGTCATCGCCAACATCGCGGCAAGGATCGGGTCGAGCCTGATCCCGAGCGTGGGCAGCCCGAAGAAGATGAAGAACAGCTGCACCAGGAATGGCGTGTTGCGCATCACCTCGACATAAATGCCGATCGCCAGCTGAAGCGGCTTCGGGCCGTTTCTCTTGCCGGCCGCGCCGAGGATGCTGAGGAACGTGCCCGCCAGCGTGGTGACGGCGATCAGAAGGATCGTCGTCGCCGCGCCGCGCGTGATCGCGCCCACGGCGCCCGCAAGCCAGCCGAAGTCCAGGCTGTAGCCCATGGCGATTGACCTTGTTGGAACAGTCGGAGCGGCTCAGCGCTTGTCATGGCTGGGCCGCTCTCGAGATCAATCCTTCAGGTTGTCCGGATTGAGCGGCGTTTTCAGCCAGGCCTTCGAGCTCTCGTCTAGCTTGCCGTCGGCCAGCATCTTGGCGACGGCGTCGTTCACCGCCTTCTTCAGCCGGTCTTCATTCTTGTTGAGGCCGATATGCGAGGGCGAGGTGAGCAGCTGGAATTTCTGCTCCGGCTTCAGCGCATCCTGCTTGGCCAGCACCTGGGCGCCGACATCGTTGCCGACCACCATCAGCTGCGTCTGGCCGGAGATGAAGGCCTGGATGACGGAATTGTAGTTGTCGAAGCGGCGGATGTCGGCGGAAGCCGGCGCCGCCTGGGTCAGCGAGGTATCCTCAAGCGTGCCGCGATTGACGGCGACCGACTTGTCGGCGAGGTCTTCCTTGCCTTTGACGGCAAGCTCGGCCGGGCCGATGACGGCGATGTAGTAGGGCGCGTAGGCGGCGGCGAAATCGATCACCTGCTCGCGCTCCTTGGAGTAGCCGACGCTCATCAATATATCGACGCGCTTGTCGGTGAGATAAGGGATGCGGTTCTGGCCGGTGACGCTGACCAGGTTGAGCTTCACCTTGAGTGAATCGGCGATCGCCTGCGCGACGTCGATGTCATAGCCCTTGATGCTCATGTCGGCGCTGGCCGAGGAGAAGGGCGGGAAGTCGGAGAAGATGCCGACATTGATGGCGCCGGCCTTGGTGATGTCGTCGACGGCGTCGGCTTTCGCCTGCGTGGCGAGGCCGGCGGCGCTGAGTATCATCGCCGCTGTGATTACGGATTTCAGTGCGTTGCGAAGTAACATTGTTATTCCCCTGCTGGAAGCTTGTTGTTGAAACCGGCCGCCGGCTCCAGCGCGGCGGTCGTGTTGGGAGAGCAATTCCGGAAGACGCGGTTTAGGCTTGGCGCCTTGGCCATAGCGTCCGGCTGGAATTGCGCGAGGCATCAGCCCTTCTTGATCGCTGGGCTGAACACCATCAGGCTCAGGATCTCGAACAGGACCTGCGCGCCGACATGGGCGGTGTTGGTGGTCGCGTCATATTGCGGCGCCACCTCGACCACGTCGCCGCCGACGATGTTGAGACCCTTCAGGCCACGCAGCAATTCGAGCACCTCGCGCGTCGTCAGCCCGCCGACTTCCGGCGTGCCGGTGCCGGGCGCGAAGGCCGGATCGATGCTGTCGACATCGAAGGAGATGTAGGTCGGGCCGTCGCCGACGATTTTCCGAGCCTTCTCGATGATGGCAGGAATGCCGAGCCCGGTCACCTCCTCGGCATGCACGACGGTCATGCCGGACTCGTAGGTGAACTCCCACAGATATTCCGCCGAGCCGCGGATGCCGATCTGGATCGTGCGCGATGGATCGAGCACGCCGTCCAGCACCGCGTTGCGGAACGGTCCGCCATGGTGGAACTTGGTCATGTCGAACAGCCCGCTGGTATCGCAATGGGCGTCGATATGGATCATGCCGACCGGGGTCTTCTTGCCGACCGCCTTCAGGATCGGATGGCTGATCGAATGATCGCCGCCGACGGAGAGCGGCAGCACGCCGGCGTCGACGATCTGATTGGTCCGCTTTTCAATGTCCTCGTGGCTGATCTCCAGCCGGTAGCGGCTGCGGAACGGCGTGTCGCCGATATCGGCAACGCGAAGCTCATGCGTCGGCGCGCATTCCAGCACATGATTGTAGGGGCCGATGCGCTCGATGGCGCGCAACGCGCGCGGCCCGAAGCGCGAGCCGGGACGGTTGGTGACGCCGAGATCCATCGGCACGCCGATCATCGCCACCTGCAGGTCGCCAAAATCCGGATTGTCGGCCGCGATTTCGCGGTAGGGCGCGGCGAGGAAAGTCGGGATGCCGGAATAGGGGGCGAGGCGTGTGCCCGACTTGTTGAAGATCTTGTCGGCGACCTTGCGGAATTTCGGGTCGAACATCTCGCCGCCATGGCTCTCGCCATATTTGCGGCGCAACGCTTCGAGTTTGCCGCGATCGTAACCCATGTCCGGTCCTCCTCTTGCCTACCTGCAGCGCTGCCCGCATGGACGATTTGCCAAGCCAGCCTGCTGTCCGGCTGGATCGCTGTCCGCCGCTGCGTTGCGGATTCCACGTCTCTTGAAAGCTGTTTCCGGGCAAAAGTGTCGGGCAGCCGCATTGAAAAATCAATTGATATTGTTAGGGTCTTGGCTGTGAGAAAATCTCACAAAGGAGGAGCCCCTCATGGCCAAGCGCCTGCCGCCGCTGAACCCTCTGCGCGCCTTCGAGGCCACGGCGCGGCACGCCTCACTGACCAAGGCGGCGGGTGAGCTCAATGTCACGCACGGCGCCGTTAGCCACCAGATCAAGGCACTCGAGCAGTCGCTGGGCGTAAAGCTCTTCGAGCGCAGCGGGCAGCGCGTGAAGCTGACGCCGCATGGCGCGGAGTTCCTGCCGGCGGTCTCGGCGGCCTTCGAGGGCATTGCCGCCGCCACCCAGCGCATGACGCGGCCGGCAAGCGCCGGCGCGCTGTCGGTCTCCTGCGTGCCGGCGTTGCTCTTGCTCTGGATGACGCCGCGGCTCGGCTCCTTCACGGCGCAATATCCGGACATCCAGCTGACGCTGATCCCGTCCAACGATCCCAAAGACATCCGCGCCGCGGACATCGACGTCTGCGTGCATTATGGCGACGGCAGCTGGAGCGACTGCTGGATACGCAAGTGGTCCGGCCTGGAGCTGTTTCCGGTTGTCAGTCCGACGCTGATCAACAACCGCCCGATCCGCAGCGTCCGCGACCTCGCCGACCACGTCTTCCTGCATGGCGACGATGGCCGTGAATGGCACACCTGGCTGGCCGCCGCCGACGCGCTCGATCTGGAACGCGGCCGCCGCCACCGTCTGGGCGATGCCCGCATGGCGACGGAGGCCGCCGTGCACGGCCATGGCGTGGCGCTCGGCGATTCCGTCACCGCGCGCGCCTTGCTCGCCAGGGGCATGCTCGTGGCGCCCTTCAGTTTGTCGGTTCCGGCGGTCGACGATTTCTATGTCGTCTGCCGCAACGAGATGCGCTCGGCGCCGATCGTGCAGCTCTTCATCGACTGGCTGTTCGCCGAGAAGGAACAGGACGAGGGCCGCGCCGATGCGCCGGTCGCCGGCCGCGTGCCGAGCCGCAGAAAACGCCCCGCCCTCAAGGTCATAGGCGCCAGGACCGCGTCCTGACGGCTGGACTTGCATAGCTGCTTTTTGTCGGGCCAGCTTGCAAAGCAGCAAGCGCGTTCGGAAATACGGTGCTAAGAGGCAATTGCTAAAGCAATTCCGTGCAACGGGGTTCCGGCCGGAATTGATCGAACAAGGATTTGAAGCGTGGCGCCCGCGTTCCCGTGCGTTGTGCTTTATGGGTGAGCGAGCATGGCAAAGACGGATATAGCGCGGCGCGTCTACAACCACACCTGGAAGCTCGATCCGATCGTCCGCAGCCTACTGGACACCGACTTCTATAAGCTTCTGATGCTGCAGATGATCTGGGGCATGTATCCCAAGGTCGATGCCACCTTCACGCTGATCAACCGCACCACGTCGGTGCGGCTGGCCGATGAGATCGATGAGGGCGAGTTGCGCGAACAGCTCGACCACGCCCGCACCTTGCGTTTCTCGAAGAAGGAGATGATCTGGCTGGGCGGCAACACCTTTTACGGCCGCAAGCAGATCTTCGAGCCGGAATTCCTCGCCTGGCTCGAGAATTTCCGCCTGCCCGAATACGAGCTTTCCAGGCGCGACGGCCAGTTCGAGCTCTCCTTCGCCGGGCCCTGGATGTACACGACGCTCTGGGAGATCCCGGCACTTGCGATCATCAACGAGCTGCGCTCGCGCGCGGCGATGCGCTCCTTCGGCCCGTTCGCGCTCGACGTGCTCTATGCCCGCGCCAAGGCCAAGATGTGGGCCAAGACCGAGCGGCTGAAGGCGCTGCCCGGCATCCGCATTTCCGACTTCGGCACAAGACGCCGCCATTCCTTCCTGTGGCAGCGCTGGTGCGTCGAGGCGCTGAAGGAAGGCATCGGCGATGCCTTCACCGGCACCTCCAACGTGCTTTTGGCCATGGACAACGACCTCGAGGCTTTGGGCACCAACGCGCATGAACTGCCTATGGTCTTCGCGGCGCTTGCCAATTCCGAAGAGGAGCTGAGGCAGTCACCCTACAAGGTGCTGCAGGACTGGCAGCGCTACTATGGCGGCAATCTGCTGATCGTGCTCCCCGACACTTTCGGCACGGCCGCGTTCCTGCGCGATGCGCCGGACTGGATCGCCGACTGGACCGGCTTCCGCCCCGACAGCGCGCCGCCGATCGAAGGCGGCGAGAAGATCCTCTCCTGGTGGCGTGAGAAAGGCAGGGATCCCAAGCAGAAGCTGCTCATCTTCTCCGACGGCCTGGAAGTCGAGACCATCGAGGAGACCTACAAGCATTTCCGCGGCAAGGTGCGCATGTCCTTCGGCTGGGGCACCAACCTCACCAATGATTTCGAGGGTTGCGCGCCGACCGAAACCAAGAGCCTCGATGCCATCTCGCTCGTCTGCAAGGTCAGTGAAGCCAATGGCCGGCCGGCGGTAAAGCTGTCGGACAACCCCGCCAAGGCGACCGGGGACGAGAAGGAGATCAAGCGGTATCTCAGGATTTTTGGCGAGAAGGGTCGGGTGGAGCAGCTGGTGAAGGTGTGAGGCTTAAGGCCCGGACGAATGGAATTCCCGGATAAGCCGAGTTCCTTCGCGCCCCCCTCTGTCCTGCCGGACATCTCCCCCTCTAGGGGGGAGATTACGCTGTCATCTCCGCTTTCGCCAATCTCCGACGTCGCAGGAGGAGAGCTGGCGCCGAAACTGCTAATCTCCCCCCAAGAGGGGGAGATGCCCGGCAGGGCAGAGGGGGGCGCCGTAGAGCGCCAACGTTGGAGGTTGGCCTTTCTCGCAACTCCCTTGGCGGCCACTCTCCCCACGCCCTCCTTCGCCCATGCCTCCGACCGCGGCCACGTCCTGCTCCTCCCGACCGGCTATTACATCGCAGGTGGCGCGCTGGCGGTAGCCGTCAGCTTCCTCGTGCTGGCGCTGCTGCCGCCTGCCGCCCTCGATCGTTTCTGGCGTCGGCGCCTACCGCTATTTGCCTTCAGCGACACCCCCCGCATCGTCGTCAGCCTGATTTCATTTGCCGGCTTTGCGCTTCTCATCGCTGCCGGTCTCTCCGGCAGTCGCGACCCGCTTTCCAACCCTCTCCCACTGGTGATTTGGACGCTGCTCTGGGCCGGCTTCACCCTGCTGCAGGGCGTCTTCGGCGATCTGTGGTCGTGGCTTAACCCGTGGTATGGGCCATGGCGCGTCTTAAGTCGGCTTGTCGGCAGCCGACGGGCCGAAGCCCCGCCGTCGCGCCTGATCAACTGGCTCGGCTACTGGCCGGCCTTCGTGCTGTTCTTCGCCTTCGCCTGGTTTGAGCTGATCGATCCGGCGCCCGACGATCCGGCCCGCCTGGCCCTTGCCGCCGGCCTCTACTGGCTGGCCAGCCTCGTCGCGATGCTCATCTTCGGCTACGACCCCTGGAGCAAGCGCGGCGAATTCCTCACTGTCTTCTTCGCCATGGTGGCCCGCTTCGCGCCTGTCGAACGCCTCGATGGCCGGCTCTCGCTCTGCTGGCCCGGTGCGAAGCTGCTTGCCGGCGACCCGCTGCCACTGAGCGGCACGGCTTTCCTCTTGCTGGCGCTTTCTTCGGTGTCCTTCGACGGCCTGTCGAAGACCTTCTTCTGGCTCAGCCTGTTCGGCGTCAACCCGCTGGAATATCCCGGCCGCACCGCGCTGCTCGGCATCGGCAGCTCCGGCCTCGTGCTGACCCTTGTCCTGCTTGCGGCGGTGTTCGCGTTGGCCGCCTTTCTTGGACAGCGCCTCGCCGGCGATGCGCAGTCGCTCGGAAAAGCCGCCGGCCTGCTGGTCTGGTCGATCGTGCCGATCGCGCTCGCCTATCATATCGCGCATTACCTCACCGTGCTCCTGGTCGACGGCCAGTATGCGCTGGTCGCGCTCTCCGATCCTTTCGCGCTCGGCTGGAACCTGTTCGGCACGGCCAACAGGATGGTCGAGGCCGGCGTCGTCGCCGGCGCCGAGTCCGCCTGGTGGCTGTGGAACCTGCAGGCCGGCGTCATCATCGCCGGCCATGTGCTGGCGGTTTTGGTCGCGCATGGCCTTGCCTGGCGTCTTCATCCTCAGCCGTCGCGCGCAGCGCTCAGCCAGCTGCCGCTCACGCTGCTGATGATCGCCTACACGATCTTCGGCCTGTGGCTGCTTGCCACGCCGACGGCGGGATGAGACAAGGGCCGCCGTCATGACGCGAGGGAAGCTAGCTTGCCACGTCGCGGCTTTGGTGATTTAGTTTGTACACATGCAATTTTCCCATCCTTCGTAAGGGGATGGCTTAGCCGCCTTATCGCTGGTCAAGACTGAAAAAACAGGGGAACCGACATGGCTGACAAGAACGGATTTTTCGACCTCTCCAAGACGACGCTGTCGCGCCGCACCGCGCTGAAGGGTATCGCCGCCGGGGCCGGCCTGGCGCTGGCGCCGGGCTTTGTCCGTTACAGCCAGGCGCAGAGCTCGGCGCCGATCAGAATAGGCTTTCAGTTGCACCGCACCGGCATCGGCGCCGCCTATGGTCGCTGGTACGAGAAAACCAGCGCCGCCGCTGTCAAGGCGATCAACGACGCCGGCGGTATCGGCGGCCGCAAGGTCGAGCTGGTCATCGAGGATGACGGCACCGATCCGGCGCGCGGCGCCGAGGTGGTCAACAAATTCGCCAAACAGCACAAGACCGACATCGTCTTCGGCACCTTGTTCTCGCATGTCGTGATCGGCTCGGCGCCCGCCGCCGGCGAGAACAAGATCCCCTATTTCGTCGTCAGCGAAGGCCATCACGTCGCCTCCACCAAGCTTAACCGCTACGTCTTCCAGCCCGGCATCACCGACGTGAAGAGCCAGATCCAGTCGATGGCGCCGTGGATCGCGGCGAACGCGGGCAAGAAGGTGACACAAATCTTCCCGGACTTCGCCTTCGGCTACGACCACCGCGACTACCTGCCGCCGGCGCTGAAGGCGCAGGGCGCCGACGTGATCGCTCAGATCGCCATCCCGCCGACGGAGAGCTCCTTCACAAAGTACTTCCCGCAGATCCCGGCCGAGACCGAGGTGATCTACCATGTCATGGTCGGCCCTGCGGTGCTCACCTTCGTCAAGGAGCTCGGCGAGTTCTACGGCTCGCAACGGCCGCAGCTCTTCGGCTTCATCGACTCGCTTGAGGCCGTCGACATCAACAGCCCCGGTCTCGAATTCCTCGACGGCAGCCATTTCTGGGAAGGCTCGCCGCGCTATGCGCAGCCCGACGATTCCGCCGCGCAGAAAGCCTACCGCGCCGCGGTCGGCATCGATGACAATGGTGCCGCCGTCGGCGACCCCAAGGACGTCTCCACCGCCGCCCACATGTTCGGCTGCTGGGAAACGCTCTACGTGGTCAAGAAGGCGATGGAGGACGCCGGCTACAAGGGACCGGAGGACCGCGCCAAGCTGGTCGAGGCGACCGAGGCGCTGAAGGAGTTCGCCGAAGGGCCGGAGCATCCGCAGGGTCCAAAAACCTTCAACGGCAAGATCCACCAATGCTTCGGCATCCAGAACATCTCCAAGGTCGAAGGCGGCAAGCTCAAGGTCGTCCACAAGACCAAGATCGAGGACGGTCTCTACGAGCCGGAAGGGGACTACACGACGCAGGCGCTGTGAGCTTAGCTGCTCCTGCAAACGTGAGCGCCAAGGCACCCCCCTCTGGCCTGCCGGCCATCTCCCCCGCAAGGGGGGAGATCAGCAGTTCGTGCGGCAGCGCCTATTTTCTTCCTTTTGAGATTGGCGAAGCCTTAGGTGAAGGCCAATCTCCCCCCTTGCGGGGGAGATGCCCGGCAGGGCAGAGGGGGGTGCCTCGCGCATCCGTTGGTGCTTAGCATATGCACTTCGGACCCCATCTCCTCCTCGCCGCGCTCGAAGGCCTCGTCACCTCCGCCGTGCTGGCGCTGACGGCGCTTGGCCTGTCTCTGGTGTTCGGCGTCATGCGCGTCGTCAATGTCGCGCATGGCGAGTTCTTCATGCTGGGCGCGGTGCTCGCCTGGGCGGTTTCGACGGCGATTTCCGGCCACCCGGCGATCGGTTTCATCGCTGCGCTGGTGATCGCGCCCTTGCTGGTCGGGCTGGTCGCGCTGATTGCCGAACGCCTGGTGCTGCGCCGCCTCCACTACAATCCCGAAGGCACCATCGTCGCCACCATCGGCATGCTCTACATCATCCAGCAGCTGGCGCTGACCTTCTATGGTCCCGAGGCGCGCCCGGTCGAGCCGCCTTTCAGCTACCGCATTCTCCTGCCGTGGTTCGGCTATTCCGGCTACAAACTCTCGGTGGTCGCCGCCTCCGCCATTCTGCTGGTCATTACCTGGTTGGTGCTGACGCGAACGAAGATCGGCCTGATCATGCGGGCAACCCAATATGACCGCGAGACGGCGCAGGCCTTCGGCATCCCGGTCGAGCGCGTCTATGCCGGCGTCTTCGCCGTCGGCGCCATGCTGGCGGCGATCGCCGCGGTGCTGATCGTGCCGATCAGCCAGGCCCATTACCTGATGGGGCAGGATCCGCTGCTGCTCTCCTTCATCGTCGTCATCATCGGCGGCCTGGGATCGCTGCGCGGCACCGTGGTGGCCGCCGTCCTGATCGGCCTTTCCGACGGCATCATCTCGATGTTTTTCTCGCCGACCCTGGCGAAGATTATCGCCACGCTGGTCGTCGCCATGGTGCTGGTGTTCCGGCCGCAAGGCCTGTTCGGGACCACGCCGCGATGAGGGATGCTTCGCCGGCAAAGACCTATGCGCTGCATGTCGGCGTCATCGCGCTGCTGTTCGCGCTGAACTTCGTCCTGCCGGACTACCACCAGGGCCTGTTCGCCCGCATCATGGCGCTCGCCGTCTTCGCCATGGGCTACAATCTGCTCTTCGGCTATGTCGGCCTGCTCAGCCTCGGCCACGCCATGTTTTTCTCGGCCGGCCTCTACGGCGCCGGCTTGACCGTTTATCACCTCGGCTGGGGCGTCCCGGCAGCTTTTGTCGCCGGTGTCGCCTGTGGCGCGCTGCTCGCCTTGATCATCGGCCTGCTGGCGCTGCGCACCTCCGGCGTCGCCTTCATGATCGTCACCATGATGTTCGCTCAGGTCTTCTATCTGCTGATCCTCTATTTCGCCGCCTGGACAGGCGGCGACCAGGGCTTGGTCATCCAGCAGGCGTCGCGGGTGATCGCGATCGGCGGCGCATCCTTCGACCTGACCGACCCGACCGTGCGCTACATGAGCGCGCTGGCGCTTTTCTCGATCATTCTGCTCGTCACCTTAGCCGTCGTCCGCTCCCGCTTCGGCCGTGTGCTGGTCGCCATTCGCGAGAATGAGGAGCGCACCAAGATGCTCGGCTACGACACGGTTGCCAACAAGCTCGCCGCAGTCGTCGCCTCCGGGGCCATCTGCGCGGCCTCGGGCGCGGCCTATGCGCTGCTGTTCGGCTATGTCGGCTCGAGCTTCGCTTCCGTGCAATATTCCATCCTGCCGCTGCTCTGGGTCCTGCTCGGGGGTGCCGCGACCACGCTCGGGCCGCTCGTAGGCACGCTGTTCATGTACTATGTCACCGACATCACCAGCGGCTTCACCTCCGCCTATCTGCTGATCGTCGGCGTGGCGCTCATCCTGTTGGTGCTGTTCTTCCCGAAAGGCATTCTGGGCAGCATCCGCGAGCGCTGGCTGGGGTGGCTGCCATGACGCCGCTGCTCACCACCAAGGGCCTGTCGCGTCATTTCGGCGGCCTGTGCGCGGTCGACGGCGTCGACTTCGCGCTGATGCCGGGCGAGATCCGCGCCATCATCGGCCCGAACGGCGCCGGCAAGACCACCTTCGTCAGCCTGCTTTCAGGCCGCATCCGGCCGTCCTCCGGCATGGTCGTCTTCGACGGCTCCGACATCACCGCCATGCCGGCCTACAAAAGGGTTCGCCTCGGCGTCGCCTATACGTTCCAGATCACCAGCGTCTTCGCCAATCTCACCGCCTTCGACAATGTTGCGCTGCCGGTGCAGCGCACGTTGACCGACGGCCGCACGAAGGGCCAGGTGAGAAGCGGCGTGATGGCGGCACTCGAACGGACCGGTCTCGCCGACCGCGCCGGCACGCTTGCCGGGCAGCTTTCCTATGGCCACCAGCGCCTGCTCGAAGTCGCGATGGGCCTGGCGCTGAAGCCGCGCCTGCTGATCCTCGACGAGCCGACGCAGGGTCTCGCCGACAGCGAGATCGACAATTTCATCACGCTGGTGCGCGAGATCGCCAGGGACGCCACGGTGCTTTTGATCGAGCACAACATGCCGGTGGTCATGCAGCTTGCCGACCGCATCACCGTCTTCAATTCGGGAAAGATCCTCGCCGAGGGAACGCCGGAGCAGATCCGCGCCAACACGCAAGTTCAGGATGCCTATCTCGGAGCGACCCATGGCTGACTCCGTTAGAACCAATGGCGGATTGCTCACCATTTCCGGCCTCGATTGCTTCTACGGCGAGGTGCAGGTGCTCTACGGCCTCGACCTCACGCTGAACAAGGGCGAGGTGCTTTGCCTGTTTGGCCGCAACGGCGCCGGCAAGACGACGACGCTGAAGGCGATCATGGGTGTGGTTCCGGCGGCTGCCGGCTCGATCAGGCTGGACGGCAAGGAGCTGACCGGGCTCGCCGCGCATGACGTGCCCAAAGCCGGCGTCGCCTATGTGCCGCAGGGCAGGCGGCTGTTCGCCGAGATGACGGTGGCGGAAAACATCGAGATCGGCCTGATGGCGCGCGGCAAGGGCAAGCAAACCCGCGAGAGCGTGCTCGATCTCTTCCCGTTGCTCAGGGAGCGGCTGAGGCAACGCTCCGGCACACTCTCCGGCGGCGAGCAGCAGATGCTGGCAATGGCCCGCGCGCTCTGCCTCGAGCCGCAGGTGCTGCTGCTGGACGAGCCGACCGAAGGGCTGATGCCCTCGATGATCGCCAAAATCCGCGAGACGGTGGCGAAGCTGCGCGAGCTTGGCGTCTCGACCATCCTGGTCGAGCAGCGCGTCGACGCCGTTCTGTCGGTCGCCGACCGCGTCTCATTCATCGAGAACGGCCGCAATCGCGAGACGGTAGAGGTCGAAGCACTGCGCGCCGACCCGTCGGCAGTGCGCAGGTATGTGGGCGTTGGCTGAGGATTACCCTCCCCCTTTGTGGGGAGGGTCGCTGCAAAGCAGCGGGGAGGGGGCAGCGCCGCCCCCACCCGGACCTTCGGTCCGACCTCCCCACAAGGAGAGGTAAGGCTTTGCACCGCCTCAACTAAAAAACAAAATCCCCGCAACCAAAAACGTCGGGATCAGCACCGCTCCCGACCACGCCATATAGCCGAAGAAGCCGGGCATCTTGAAGCCGCGATGCCGGGCGATGGCGAAGACCATGAAGTTCGGCGCATTGCCGATATAGGTGTTCGCGCCCATGAACACGGCGCCCGCCGAGATCGCGGCCAATGTCGAGGCGGCCTCGGTCATCAAGTGGTGCGCATCGCCGCCGGCAAGCTCGAAGAACACCAGATAAGTCGGCGCATTGTCGAGGAACGACGACAACGCCCCGGTCAGCCAGAAATAGGCGAGATTGTTCGGCTGGCCGTCGGCGGATGTGACCAGGGCCACCAGCGGCGCCAGCGCGCCGTCATGGCCGGCTCGCAGGATGGCGATCACCGGCACGATGCAGGTAAAGATGCCGGCAAAGAGCTTCGCCACCTCGGCGATCGGCTCCCAGGTGAAGCCGTTCGCCTCGCGGTGGCTCTTGTACGACACCTTGAGGGACAGCAGGGCAAGCGCCAGGATGATCGCGTCGCGCACCAGGTTCTGCAGCTCGAGGCTGACGCCGAGGATCGGGATGCTGATGCCCGGCTTCCAGCTCGCCGAAAGCAGGATCGCGCCGATCACGCCGGCCAGCAGCGGCAGGTTGGCGAGGCCGCGCAAGCGCACCTTCGTGTCCGGCGTCGGGTCCTTGATCTTCGGCATGCCGCCTTCGCGACGATGCAGCAGGATATCGAGCGCCAGGAAGACGATGAGCACCAGCCCGCCGCTGAACAGCGTCTCTCGCCACAGATTCGCGGTCGTCCAGAAGAAATCGACGCCGCGCAGGAAGCCGACGAACAGAGGCGGATCGCCAAGCGGCGTCAGCGAGCCGCCGATGTTGGAGACCAGGAAGATGAAGAAGATCACCACATGCGCGTTGAACGGCCGGTTGTCATTGGCGCGCAGCATCGGCCGGATCAGGATCATCGAGGCGCCGGTGGTGCCGATCACCGAGGCAAGCAGCGCACCGATGAGCAGCAGGCCGGCATTGACGAGCGGCGTGCCATGGATATTGCCGGCAAGCAGGATGCCGCCCGAGATGGTGTAGAGCGCGAACAGGAGGATGATAAAGGACAGATATTCGGTAAGCAGCGTGTGCAGCACCGCTTCGCCTGCCGATGGAAGGCCGAAGGCGATCGTCAGCGGCACCACCGCCAGCATGGCCCAGGCAGCGGCGATCTTGCCGTAATGATGCTCCCACGCATGCGGGAAAAGCAGCGGTCCGGTCGCGATCGACAACAGCAGGCCGGCAAAAGGCAATCCCCACCACAGCGGCATCGCGGCGCCCGGCAGCCCGTGAATTTCGGAGGCGAAAGCCTGGACCGGAAGCAGCATCGCGATGGCGAGCGCGATGAATGCGAAAAGCTCCTTCCTTCGGCCGCGGCGCGCCCTCCCCTTCTCCCCTTGTGGGAGAAGGTGGATCGGCGCGTAGCGCCGAGACGGATGAGGGGTGTTCCAGCGGAGTGAGGCGCTGGCGTTCCCTGGAACACCCCTCATCCGTCGCCTTCGGCGACACCTTCTCCCACAAGGGGAGAAGGGGGAGCCCGCATCTTGGCTCCGCAAACTGGTGGCCTCTCCCCACCAGGAAGATACGAAAGGAACCGTCGCTTGCCCCACGATCCGGTCAGTCCGCCGAATGGTCTTCGAGCGTCACGCCGGCGTCGCGCATCCGCTTCAGCATCGCCTCGACCGAGCCGTTGAGGTCGATGCCGCGGCAGGCGTCGAGCCGCACGGTCGTCCTGAAACCCTGCTTCACCGCGTCGAGCGCAGAGAAGGCGACGCAGAAATCGGTGGCGAGGCCGACCAGGGTGATCGTGTCGATGCCGCGTTCCTTCAGATAGCCTCCGAGACCGGTCGGCGTCTTATGGTCATTCTCGAAGAAGGCGGAATAAGAATCGATCGCCGTGCGGAATCCCTTGCGGATCACCAGTTCCGCCTTGGTCCACGCCAGTCCCGAATGGAAATCGGAGCCGAGGCTTCCCTGGATGCAGTGATCGGGCCACAGCGTCTGCGGCCCATATGGCATCTCGATGCCCTCGAAAGGCTGCTTGCCCGGATGGCTGGAGGCAAAGCTCGAATGCCCGGCCGGGTGCCAGTCCTGGGTCAGGATCACGTGCTCCGTTCGCCGGATCAGGTCGTTGACCAAAGGCACGATCTCGTCGCCGCCGGCAACCGCCAGCGCGCCGCCGGGGCAAAAATCGTTCTGCAGGTCGATGACGATGAGCGCTTCTTCGGCCATGCGGTCCCTTTCGTTTCGGCCCTCTCGTCTGGCTTGGGGCACCTGTCCAAAAGCCGCTGACGCGACCGGACACGGAACCTTGACCAGATGGCCGGCGGCGTCAACCTCCGGCGCCATAACAATCGCGTTCAGCTCTTCGCGGCGCCAACTCCGGCTTTGACAATTCCGGCCGGCCTGATATCATTTGCATACGAATGAATTTGACCGGTCCGGAGACCGGCAAGAAGACCTGAAGCGGCACTTCGGGAGGCCTGGGGAAGGCCTAAGGTCTGAGAAGGCGCAATTGTCTGGAAGGCAGAGCGTGATCCGTTACGCAAAACCCACCACGGTCGACGAAACGCTCGCTTTGCTCGGCGAGGACCGCTGGCGCATTCTCGCCGGCGGCACGGATTTCTATCCGGCGCAGGGCGCGAAACCCTTCCGCGACAACGTCCTCGACATCAACGCTCTCGCCGAACTGCGCGGCATCGCCGAGACCGGGGAGCATTGGCGGATCGGCGCGCGCACGACCTGGACCGACATCGTGCGCCACCCGTTGCCGGCCGCGTTCGATGCGTTGAAATCGGCCGCGCGCGAGGTCGGTTCGGTCCAAATCCAGAATGTCGCCTCGGTGGCCGGCAATCTCTGCAATGCCTCGCCGGCAGCGGATGGCGTGCCGGCGCTTTTGGCCCTCGATGCCGATGTCGAATTGCGCTCGGCGAAAGCCGTCCGCCATCTGGCCCTCGGTGACTTCATCCTTGGCAATCGCCGCACGGCGCTGCAGCCGGGCGAGATGGTCACCGCCATCCGCGTGCCGAAGCGTTCCGCTGCCGGCAGCTCGGCCTTCGTCAAGCTCGGCGCCCGGCGCTATCTCGTCATCTCGATCGCCATGGCGGCGGCGAGGCTGGTGGTCGAGAACGGCTTGATCGCAGAAGCGGCGATCGCCGTCGGCTCCTGCTCGGCGGTTGCCCGCCGCCTCGCCGGCGTCGAGGCGGCCCTGCGGGGGCGTCCGAGCGATGAGGCGCTTGCCGATGCGGTGCTATCGGCGCCGATCGACGAATTGTCGCCGATCGCCGATGTGCGTGGCAGCGCGGAATACCGACAAGCAGCCGCGCGCGAGATCGTAGCCCGCGCGGTGCGCGCTGCGATCGGTCATGGCGAAGGCATGGTGGCCGCATGAGCATGACCCAGTCCGGCGCTGCCAAATCCGGCATGGCTCAATCTGGCATGGCCCGGTCCAGTATGGACCGCTCCGAGATCGCCTTCGAGGTCAACGGCGCTGCCGTCAGCGTATCGGTGCCGCCGGTCAGGCGTCTCTCGCAGGTGTTGCGCGACGAGTTGCGGCTGACCGGCACCAAGGTCGGCTGCGATGCCGGCGATTGCGGCGCCTGCACGGTGCTGGTCGACGGCAATCCGGTCTGCGCCTGCCTGATGCCGGCGGCCTCGGTGGTCGGCGCTTCCGTCACCACTGTTGAAGGCTTGGCCAATGGCCGACTTTCGGCCTTACAGGCGTCGTTCCTGGAACATGGCGCCGCGCAATGCGGCATCTGCACGCCCGGCCTGCTGGTCGCGGCCACCGCGCTGCTGGATCGCAACCCCAGGCCGAGCGAGGCCGAGACGCAGGATGCGCTGGGCGGCGTGCTCTGCCGCTGCACCGGCTACAGGAAAATCGTCGCGGCGGTGATGCAGGCCTCGCAGCACATGAACAGCGTAGATCTTCGCCTGCCGGAAGCCGGCCATGCCGTCGGTGCCTCGCCGATCCGGCTCGACGGCGTGCCGAAAGTCACCGGCGCCGAAAAATTCGGCGGCGATTCCTTCCCGTCCGACGCACTGGCGGTGCTTGTGGTGCGCTCGCCGCATTATCATGCCCGCTTCAGCTTTGGCGATATCGATGCCTGGACCAAGGCGCACCCCGGCATTGCCGGCGTCTTCACGGCTGCGGATATCCCTGGCCACAACTGTTTCGGCGTCATCGGCCCCTTCGCCGACCAGCCGGCGCTGGCCGATGGTTTTGCGCGCCTGCGCGGCGAGGCCGTGGCCCTGGTGGCCGGCGAGCGCGAGGCGATCCTCGATCTCGACCTGATGGACTTTCCCATCGCCTGGACCGAGCTGCCGCATATGCTGCAGCCGCGCGAGGCGAAGGCTGACGGCGCGGCACTGATCCACCCGCACCGCCCGGCGAATCTCCTGACCTCCGGCTATGTCGAGCGCGGCGACCCCGATGGCGCGCTGGCCAGCGCGGCCGCCACCGTCTCCGGCACCATCGAGACGTCCTTTGTCGAGCACGCCTATATCGAACCCGAAGCCGGCTACGCCTATATGGATGGCGATACGCTGGTCGTCATCGCCTGCACTCAGGCGCCTTATATGGACCGCGACGACACGGCGAAAGTGCTGGGCCTTCCTGTGGAGAAGGTCCGTATCGTGCCGACGGCCACAGGCGGCGGCTTCGGCTCGAAGCTCGATGTCTCGCTGCAGCCTCTCATCGGCCTCGTGGCGATGAAGACCGGGCGGCCGGCGGCACTTGCCTACACGCGCAACGAATCGATGATGTCGACCACCAAGCGCCATCCGGCCGAGATGAAGGCGAGCATCGGCACCGATGCCGAAGGCCGTGTCATAGGCATGGTCTTCGAGGGCGATTTCAACACCGGCGCCTATGCCAGCTGGGGCCCGACGGTCGCCAATCGCGTGCCGGTGCATGCCTCCGGTCCTTACCTCACGCCGAACTACCGGGCGACGGGCTACGCCATCCACACCAATGGCCCGATCGCCGGCGCCTTCCGTGGCTTCGGTGTGCCGCAAGCCACCATCATGCAGGAGACGCTCTATGACGAGCTCGCTGCAAAGCTCGGCATGGATCGTCTCGATTTCCGGCTTAAAAACTGCCTTCGTAACGGACACGAAACGGTCACCGGCCAGCGCCTGGAATCAGGTGTCGGTATCGGCGAATGCCTGGAACAGCTCAAGCCGCACTGGGCGCGTGCGCTGGCCGACGCGCAGGCGTTTAATGCCACCCATACGGCAAGCCAGCGCGGCGTCGGCGTCGCCTCCTGCTGGTATGGCTGCGGCAACACCTCGTTGCCCAATCCGTCCACCATCAAGGTCGGCATCTCGGCCTCCGGCGACGTCGTCCTGCACCAGGGCGCGGTCGACATCGGCCAGGGCTCCAACACAGTGATCGCCCAGATCTGCGCCGACGCGCTCGGCCTGCCGCTGGCCAGTTTCAAGCTGAAGAGCGCCGACACCGCCATCACGCCCGATGCCGGCAAAACATCCGCCTCGCGGCAGACTTTTGTAACGGGCAAGGCGGCGGAGAGGGCAGGCCGCGCCCTGCGCGAGAAGATCCTGCGCTTTGCCAATGTCTCGGAACAAGCGACGATCGCGCTCGACGGCACCAGCATCTCCATCCGCGAAGGCGATGCCGCGCGGCGCATCGATCTCGCGACGCTGAAGGCCGATGCCGACGGCTTCGTTTTCGTTGCGGAAGAAACCTACGACCCGCCGACGCTGCCGCTCGACGCCAAAGGCCAGGGCAAGCCCTACGCAATCTACGGCTATGGCGCGCAGATCGCCGAGCTCGAGGTCGATCTCAAGCTGGGCACCGTCAAGTTGATCAGGATCACCGCCGCCCATGATGTCGGCAAGGCGATCAACCCGGTGCTGGTCGAAGGCCAGATCGAGGGCGGCATCGCGCAAGGCATCGGCATGGCGCTGATGGAGGAATACATTCCCGGCCGTACCGAGAATCTGCACGACTACCTCATCCCGACCATCGGCGACGTGCCGCCGGTCGAGCATATCCTGGTCGAGGTTCCGGATCCTGAAGGTCCTTTCGGCGCCAAGGGGTTGGGCGAGCATGTGCTGATCCCGACGGCGCCGGCGATCCTCAACGCCATCCGTCATTCCACCGGCGTCCTGGTCACCAAGGTGCCGGCGACGCCGAGCCGCATACTGGCGGCGATCCGCGAGAAGGAGGCGCGCCGATGAGCGAGCTTGCCGAACGTTTTGAAACCCATGATCCCGGCGAGAAGCAGGTGGCGGAAAAGATCCGCTGCGATGCCTGCCCGGTCATGTGCTACATCGCCGACGGGCGCACCGGCGCCTGCGACCGCTATGGCAATATCGGCGGCCGCATCGTGCGCATGGATCCGCTGACCATCCTCGACCACGCGGCTGAAACCGGCGGCGCGGTCGTGCCGTTCATTGCCGAGGGCGAGGCGTGGCGCGGCGAGCTGGTCAACACCGGACGCCGCTTCGTCACCGCGATCGGCGCCGGCACCACCTATCCGGACTATAAGCCCGCGCCTTTCATCGTCAGCCAGGAGGTGGAAGGCGTCGATCTCGTCACAGTCGTCACCGAAGGCATTTTCTCCTATTCCGGCGTCAAGGTGAAGATCGACACCGATCGCCACATCGGCGACGAGACGGCGACCGTGCGCGCGCAAGGCGAGGCGATCGGCCATGTCACGACGGGTGAATACGGCTCGCAGATGCTGTCGCTCGGCGGCGTCCATCATTTGACCGGCGGCTCGAAAGCGGAGGGACGTGCCACCTGCGACGCGCTGCTCAATCTCTGCAACAGGAAACCGGTCGAGCTCACCATCGACGGCGGCGCGACGGTCATCGTTGAGGCCGGCAAGGCGCCGGTCATCGACGGCAAGGTCGAGCATCGCATGCGCGTCGGCTGCGGCTCGGCCACCATCGGCATGTTCGCCACGCAATGGCGCGGCCTCGTCGACGAGGTGGTGGTGGTCGACGACCACATCACCGGCGTCGTTTCCGAGCACCAGGCCGGCAAGGTGCTGGGCTGGGAGGATACCGGGATAAAGATCATCGGCCGTCGTTCTACCCCCGGCCGCTATTTCAAGGTGTCCGAGCCGGGCCTCGGCTGGGGCGGCACCACGATTTCCGATCCGCTGTCGATCCTCGGCGATTGGAACGCCAAGAAGGGCGCGCGTCCCGGCCTGTCGCTGCTGATGGTCTCGACCACCGGCGAGCAGTTCGCCTATTACGAGCTCGACGACCAGCTGAAGCCGGTCCAGAAGCCATTTCCCGAGCGGCTGCAAAAGTCCGTCGGCCTGATCGAGGACAATTGCGAGCCGGCTTTGTGCACGGTCCTGTTCATCGGCGGCGCCGGCGGCTCGCTGCGCGCCGGCGTCACCGAAAACCCGGTCAACCTCACCCGCTCGGTGCAAGGGTTGAAGACCTATGTGACCGTGGGCGGCGCGCCGGTCTATGTCTGGCCGGGCGGCGGCATCACGCTGATGGTCGACGTCACCCGCGTGCCGGAAGGCGCCTTCGGCTATGTGCCGACGCCGGCGCTGGTGGCGCCGATTGAGTTCACCATGCGCCGCGACGACTATGTCCGGCTGGGCGGCTATGAGAACGAGATCCGCAGCATCGAGGACATCCTCGCCAAGGGTGGCGAATATCTCAATCCGCGCCGCGGCACGGGCGCGCCGGCCGATAACCCCTGGCCGCCGTTGGCGCAACTGCGCCGCGCCGTGGCGAACGGGGCCGGCTGATGAACGGCCCGCAGGCACATTGGCTTGCCGACGGCAGGCGGCTCCATCTCAACCATGGGCCGATCGATCTGATAGTCGAGGCTTTTGGCGAGCCGAGTGAATGCCGCGCCGCTTACGAACAGGCGGTCGCGCGCTTTCAGACGATCCTGATCGAGGTGGTCGAGGAGCTGCCCGAATTGCGCCTGCCGGCCTTCTTCCTGGCGCCGCGCGATTTCGCCGGCCCGACAGCGCGCCGCATGGAGGCGGCCGTCATGCCGTTGGCGGAATGCTTTATCACGCCGATGGCCGCCGTTGCCGGTTCGGTAGCCGACGAAATTCTCAGCGCAATGCTCGCCGGCCGCCGGCTCGACCGCGCTTACGTCAACAATGGCGGCGACTGCGCTCTCCATCTTGGCATCGGCCAGACGATGACGGTGGCGATCGCCGGCACCGGGCACGGCATGGCCGACCGCGTCGCCATTCGAGTCGAAGACGGCGTGCGCGGCGTCGCCACGAGCGGCTGGCGCGGCCGGTCGTTTTCGCTGGGCATAGCCGATGCCGTCACGGTGCTGGCGCCGACCGGCGCCGAGGCCGACGCGGCGGCAACGCTGATTGCCAACGCCGTCGATCTACCCGGACATCCCGCCATTGCACGCGCCGCCGCGCGCGATCTGGCGCCGGACAGCGATCTCGGCGAGATGCTGGTGACACAAAGCGTCGGCCCACTTGATGCCGCCGAAATTGCGCGCGCGCTGGACAACGGCCTTGCCGTCGCCGAAGATTTTCGCCGGCGCGGCCTGATCGCCGCCTCGGCGCTGTTTCTGGCGGGCGAGGCCCGCATCAGCGGCTCGGTCACGCTCGCTGCGCCCAACAAACATAAAGCGAAGGAAACTGCCCATGCCTGACTTTCCGATCCGCAAGGTCGCGGTCCTGACCGAGGAGATTTTTCACGACGGCGGACCGGTCGCGAAAGAACCCCGCCTGCGCGCGGCGGCTCTTGCCGTGGTCAAGAACCCCTTCGCCGGCCGCTATGTCGAGGATTTGCAGGGCGCGATGGAGGACCTGAAGCCGCTCGGGCTTCTGCTCTCGGACAGGCTGATCGCGGCGCTCGGCGGTGACGTGAAGAAGATCGACGGCTACGGCAAGGGCGCCATCGTCGGCACGGCAGGGGAGCTGGAGCACGGCGCGCTGTGGCATGTGCCGGGCGGCTACGCCATGCGCGAGCGCCTCGGCGACGCCAAGGCGATCGTGCCCTCGGCCAAGAAGGTCGGCGCCTTCGGCGCGCGGCTCGATGTGCCGCTCGGCCATATCAACGCCGCCTATGTGCGCAGTCATTTCGACGCCATGGAGGTCGGCATCAGCGACGGCCCGCGTCCGGACGAGATACTGTTTTGCCTCGCCATGACGTGCGGTCCGCGCGTCCACAACCGCATGGGCGGCCTGGCTGCCGAGGACATTAAGGCATGGGACGGCCTGAGATGAGCGCCGAGGACAATCTGCTGCGGCTGGTCGAAGCCGAAGACGGAGACGAGAACAACTACCACCTGCAGGACCAGGTCGGCTTCATCCTGCGCAAGGCGCACCAGCGCCATGTTTCGATCTTCGCCTCGCATATCGGCGACCTGACGCCGCCGCAATTCGCCGCTTTGGCCAAGCTTTACGATATCGGCGAAACCTCGCAGAACCAGCTCGGAACGCTGATCGCCATGGACGCCGCCACCGTGAAGGGCGTCATCGACCGGCTGAAGGCGCGCGGGCTGGTCGAAGTTTCCAAGCATGAGGTCGACAAAAGGCGGCTGCTGGTCAATCTGACGCCGGAAGGCCGCGAGGCGATCGAGCGGCTGATCCCGCTCGCGCGCGCGATCACCGAGGAAACGCTGGCGCCGCTGACGGCCAAGGAGGCCGCGACATTCCTGCGGCTGCTGGCGAAGCTGGCTTGAAGGGTTGCTTTCGAGAGGGTGACACCTTTAGACGCTGGAGGGACAGCACCCCCCTCTGCCCTGCCGGGCATCTCCCCCGCAAGGGGGGAGATTAGCAGTTCGGACGCTGGTGCTCGTCCTGCAGCGTTGGCGATGGCGAAAGCCAAGGTGACGGCTGATCTCCCCCCTTGCGGGGGAGATGCCCGGCAGGGCAGAGGGGGGTTGGCGGGAACTCGACGCGGGCGATTGGCCACGCCCGTCCGCCTACACGTCCACCCCGAACATCTCCCTGGCCTGCTCAGCCGTATAGTACCCGAGCCTGACATCCTCGGCGACCTGCTTCGGGTCGCGCTCGCGCGGATCGCCGTAACCGCCGCCGCCGGGCGTGCCGACACGCACGCGGTCGCGGGCCTTGAGCGCGATGTCCTGTTCCTTGGAAAGATGCGGCGGCACATGCGCTTCGCCGTTGCGGAACACGGTCACGCTGTTCGGCGCGCCGTCCTTGCCGCCGAGCGCGCCCTGCGGACCGAAACGGCCGTGATCCATGACGAACGACGCGCGGGCTTCACCGCGCAATAGCTCGACTTCATAGGCAAGCCCAAAGCCGCCGCGATGTTTTCCCGCGCCGCCGGAGCCTTCGCGCAGCGCATAGTGCCGGTAGAGCACCGGAAAGGCCTGCTCCATGATCTCGACCGGCGGCGATTTCGAAATGCCGATGGTCGAGCAGCCATTGCTCAACCCGTCATGGCCGGCATTGCCGCCATAACCGCCGCCCGAGATCTGGTACATGACATAGTCGCGCCCGCGCGCCGGGTCGTTGCCGCCGAGCGCGAAATTGCCGCTGGAGCCGGCGGGCGCCGCCGTCACCTTTTCCGGCAGCGCCTGCACCATAGCGGCGAATACGGCTTCGGCGATGCGCTGCGAAACCTCCGCCGCGCAGCCCGAGACCGGGCGCGGATATTTGGCGTCGAGGAACGTGCCTTCCGGCCGCTTGACGTTTAGCGGCTCGAAGGCGCCGGCGCTGATCGGCACTTCTGGAAAAATATGCCGCATGGCCAGATAAACCGACGACAGCGTCGTCGCCAGCACGCTGTTCATCGGCCCGGCGCAGGGTTTCGATGAGCCGGCAAAGTCGAAGGTCAGCGTGTCGCCTTGCTTCTCGACGGCGAGATTGATGGTCAGCGGCTCGTTCACCACGCCGTCGGAATCGACGAACGCCTGCGAGCGGTAGACGCCGTCCGGGATCACGGCGATCGAGGCGCGCATCTGCTCAGCGGCGCGGCGGCGCAGTTCGGCAATGGCCTCGACGACGGTTTCGTCACCGTAACGATCGAGAATTTCGTTGAGCCTATCCTGGCCGATCAGCAGCGCGGCGGCCTGCGCCCGGATGTCGCCGATGCGCTGGTCGGCGACCCGGATGTTGGAACAGATGATGGCGTAGATTTCCGGATCGAGCGCGCCCTTCTTGAACAGCTTTACCGGTGGAAGACGCAAGCCCTCTTGTTCGACCGCGGTGGCGGAGGCTGAGAAGCCGCCCGGCACCGAACCGCCTATATCCGGCCAATGACCGGTGTTGGAAAGCCAGCAGAAGATCTTACCGCCGCGATAGACCGGCATGACGAAGCGCACATCCATCAGATGCGTACCGCCGAGATAGGGATCGTTGACGATGTAGATATCGCCGGGCTCCGGCGCCAGGCATCGTCCTCCGGCGATCATCTCGATGACGGTCTTGGTCGAGTATTGCATGACGCCGACGAAGACCGGCAGGCCCTGGCTGCCCTGCGCGATCAGCGAGCCGTCGACGGCCGAATAGATGCCGTCCGAACGGTCATTGGCTTCCGCGATGACCGGCGAGAAGGCCGCGCGCGAGAAGGTCAGGTCCATCTCGTCGCAGACCTGCTGCAGCGCGGCCTGCAGCACCGAAAGGGTGATCGTGTCGAGCTTTGCCATCTTAAGCCTCGCCGATGTCGATGATGATGTTGCCGTCGGCATCCGAGCGCGCCCGGTCGCCTGGTTCGAGCACGGTGGTGGCATCCATCTGTTCCAGGATCGCCGGACCCTCGATTGTTGTATCGAGCGGCAGTTTTTCGCGGGCATAGACCGGCGTGTCGTGCCAGCGCCCGCTGTACCAGACCGGCCGGATTTCGCGCCGCGCCTCCTCGAGCGTGGCGGCACGTCCTGCGGGGTCGATCAGCCGCGACAGGTCGATCTGCGGCCGCACGCCGGTGACCGAGGTGTTGAGGTTGACGAGGTTGGCGCGGATCTCCGGCAACTCGACCTTGAAGCGGGCGAAATAGGCTTTTTCGAACAGAAGCTGCAGTGTTTCTCGTGAAACCGACGAGGAGGGCAGCGGCACGTTGATGATGTGCGTCTGGCCGACGAACTGCATGTCGGCCGAATGGGTGACGCGGATCGCGTCGGGTTTCACCGCTTCCTTGGCAATCAGCGCCTCACCTTCGTTACGGTGCCGTTCCAAGACCTCGCGAAGCGCGGTTTCATCGAGGCCGCCGACCGGCTGGTTGATTGTGTTGACGAAGTCGTGCCGCAGATCGGCCACAACGCAGCCGAGCGCGTTGGTGATGCCCGGGCGCGCCGGCACGAGCACCCTCGGCAGGCCGAGCTCGCGGGCGAGCGCCGTCGCGTGCAGCGGTCCGGCGCCGCCGAAGGCGAACAGCGCGAAATCGCGCGGATCGTGGCCGCGCGAGACCGACACCATGCGGATCGCGCCCGCCATCTTCATGTTGCCGAGCCTCAGCACAGCGCCCGCCGCTTCGACGCCGGAGAGGCCTGTGCGCTTGCCGATCTTCTCCTCGAAAATCCCGGTGACGCGCTCGACCGTGACCGGATTGTCGACCGCCAGCAATTTCTTCGGCGCCAGGCGGCCGAGCACCAGATTGGCGTCGGTGATGGTCGGCTCGATGCCGCCGCGCCCGTAGCAGATCGGGCCTGGGTTGGCGCCGGCGCTTTCCGGGCCGATCTGGATCAGCCCGGCCGCATCGACGCGCGCGATCGAGCCGCCGCCGGCGCCCACCGTGTGCACCGCCACCATCGGCACATGGATCGGCATCGCATATTCGATCTCGATCTCGTTGGAGACGGCGGGTTCGGCGTTGCGGATCAGCGCCACGTCGGTCGAGGTGCCGCCCATGTCGTAGGTGACGAGATTGCCGAAGCCGGCGCGTTTTCCCGTATAGGCGGCGGCGATCACGCCGGAGGCCGGGCCGGACATCACGGTCTTGGCCGATTCCTGCGTGACGAAGCGGGCCGAGATCATGCCGCCATTGCCGTTCATGATCAGGAAGTCGCGCGCATAACCTTTCGCGGCAAGCTCCTTGCGCAGCCGCTCGACATAGCGTTCGAGGATCGGCTGAACCGAGGCGTTGACTGCCGCGGTGACGCCGCGTTCGAACTCGCGCGCTTCCGAAAGCAGCGCATGGCCGGTGGTGATGTGGCTGTTCGGCCAGAGCTCCGCCGCGATCTCTGCCGCACGCCGCTCATGCGACGGGTTGGCGTAGGAGTGCAGGAAATGGATGACCAGCGACTCGCAGCCGGCGTCGAGCAGCGCCTTCACCGCATCGCGCATCTCGGCTTCGTCGAGTTGAATGCGCACGGCGCCCGACGCCTCGACCCGCTCCGACACTTCCAGCCGAAGGTCGCGGGGAATGACGGGGACAAAAGTGCCCGTCATTCCATAGGCCTGCGGCCTTGTGCGGCGCCCAAGCTCAATCACATCGCGAAAGCCTCGGGTGGTGATCATGCCGGTCCGCGCCAGGCGACGTTCCAGCACGGCGTTGGTCGTAGTCGTCGTGCCATGCACGATGAGGTCGATGCCGTCGATCGGAAAACCGGTGGCGCCAAGTGCCGCGACGACGCCGAAGGCCTGGTTTTCCACCGTGGTCGGTGTCTTTGCGATATGGACCTTGCCGCCCGCCTTGCCGTCGATCAAAAGCAGATCGGTGAAGGTTCCGCCGACATCGATGCCAGCCACGACGTTTCCCACCGACACCGAAAATTTCTCATTCATTGCCGAAACCCGAAATGCCAGGACTACGGATATGCCTCGGTTTGGAAAGGCGTTTTACGCCGCCATCTTGACCTGGAGATCATTTGTATACTAATAAATTCCGGACACAAGAGCTTACCGCTTGACAGTGTGCAGGGAGCACGCCGGAACCTGACCGTTCGGGCGCGCACGAGAAGGTTTGGCGCCAGAAGGTTCCGTCTGGGCCGGAAAGTTGGGTTGGAATGAACACGACATCCGCGTTGAACGTCGCCGGCGCAAAGCCGCTGCAGTTCCCGATCCCGGCCAATGTCTATGCCGAGACCGTGGTGTCGGTGAAGCATTATACCGACCGATTGTTCTCCTTCCGCATCACCCGGCCGCAGTCGCTGCGCTTCCGCTCCGGCGAGTTCGTCATGATCGGCCTGCCCAATGCCGAGAAGCCGATCTTCCGCGCCTATTCGGTCGCGAGCCCCGCCTGGGACGACGAGCTTGAATTCTTCTCGATCAAGGTCCCGGACGGTCCGCTGACCTCCGAGCTGCAGAAGATTGAGGTCGGCGACACCGTCATCATGCGCCAGAAGTCGACCGGCACGCTGGTGCTCGACGCGCTGACGCCCGCCAAGCGCGTGATCATGATCTCGACCGGTACCGGCATCGCGCCCTTCGCCAGCCTGCTGCGAGACCCCGATACCTACGAGAAGTTCGACGAGGTCATCCTCACCCACACCTGCCGCGACAATGCCGAGCTCACCTATGGCCAGGAGCTGGTGGCCGGGCTGGAGAGCGACCCGCTGATCGGCGAGCTGACCGGCGGCCGCGTCACGCTCTACAATTCGACGACCCGCGAGGAATCGGCGCGCATGGGCCGCATCACCGCGCTGATCGGCTCGGGCAAGTTCTATGCGGACCTCGGCATCGAGAAACTCAATCCTGAGACCGACCGCATCATGATCTGCGGCTCGATGCATATGCTGAAGGACGTCAAGGAACTCGCCGAAAGCCTGGGCTTCCAGGAAGGCTCCTTGAGCCACCCGGCCAGCTTCGTCGTCGAGCGCGCTTTCGTCGGCTGAGACATATCGCGGTCCGCCTGCTTTGTTGGAGGCGTCTGAGATTAGCGACGGCATTCGCGCTTCGTCATTCTAGGGCGGAGCAAGGAGCGGAGCGAGCAGACCCTAGAATCAATGCCGTTACGCTAAGGCGTTGCGGCGGTTACAGAATTCTGCACCGTTGCACTCTGTGGCAGAGGTCACGGCATGGATATTCGGGTCAAGCCCGAGTATGACGAAGGGATGGGTATTTCGGCCAATCTCCAACGCATCGAGCGCCTACCCAGCATGATGTTTTGACCATACGGTCAAAAATCTGCTGCCTGAGCGGGCTTTTTGCGCTATGACCCTTTGAAAGACTCGTGAAGCATCGCTTCACGGGCTATCTTCGTTCGTGCCACCCAATGACACCCACGAAGATATAAAAGCGCAAAGGCGCTGAGTGAAAGGGCAGGAGATGAGCACGATCCGCGAGGCCGGCGCAGGCGCGCCCAAGGTGATGCCGCTGCCGGCGCGCGCCGCCGCCAACACGCCGCTACCGCTGGAGCACGGCATTGCCCGCAACCCCGGCATGAAGCTCGATCTCGGCTTCCTGGAATCGGTGCGCAGCGTCAACCGCTCGGCGCTGGAGCGCCGCGTCGCCACGCTCACCAAGCGCCGCTCGATCAAGGCGGACAACCAGGCCGCCTGGCTCTTGCGCGCTATTGCCTGCATGGACCTCACCACGCTGAACTCCAACGATACCGACGAGCGCGTACGCCGGCTTTGCGCCAAGGCGATCAACCCGCTGCGTCGCGATATCGTCGAGGGCCTCGGCATATCAGGCGAGGCGATCCGTCCGGCGGCGGTCTGCGTCTACCATCCCTTCGTCGCCACCGCGGTTGACGCCGTGCGCGGCACCGGCATCCATGTCGCCGCCGTTTCCACCGCCTTTCCGCACGGCCTTGCGCCGCTCTCGACCCGCCTGCAGGAGATCGAAGCATCGGTGAAGGACGGCGCCGACGAGATCGACGTCGTCATTCCGCGCGGCCTGGTCTACGGCGCCAAGTGGCGTGAACTGTTCAACGAGATCGTCGCCATGCGCGCCGCCTGCGGCGATGCGCATCTCAAGGTTATCCTCGGCACCGGCGACCTCGCCACGCTGCGCAACGTCATGCTCGCCTCGATGGTTGCGATGATGGCGGGCGCCGATTTCATAAAAACCTCGACCGGCAAGGAAAGCGTCAACGCCACGCTGCCCGTTGGCCTTGCCATGGTGCGGGCCATCCGCGCCTATTTCGAGGAGACCGGCTACCTCATCGGCTTCAAGCCGGCCGGCGGCATCTCGACCGCCAAGGTGTCGCTCGACTGGCTGGTGCTGATGAAGGAAGAGCTCGGCCGTCCCTGGCTCGAGCCGGACCTGTTCCGCTTCGGCGCCTCCAGCCTGCTCACCGACATCGAACGCCAGCTCGAACATCATTTGACCGGCCGCTATTCGGCCAACCACCGCCACGCGATGGCGTGAGCTTCCACCCTCCCCCTTGTGGGGAGGTCGCCGCGCAGCGGCGGGGTGGGAGTCGTACAAACCAGATCAGCCAGTCCAATGAACGAAACCATCAGCCATTTACCCCCACCCCGGTCGGCTTTGCCGATCGACCCTCCCCGCAAGGGGGAGGGTAAAGGAGGCGCCCCATGAACATCCTCGAACGCTATCACGCCATGGAATACGGCCCGGCGCCGGAAGCTCGTAACGAGGCCGACGCCTGGCTCGCCGGCCGCGATTTTTCCAAGGCGCTGTTCATCGACGGCGCATGGAAGGCGGCGGCAGGCGGCAGGACATTCGAGACCAGCGAACCGTCCTCCGGCAAGCTGCTTGCCAAGGTCTCGGATGCCGGCGCCGCCGACATCGATAGCGCGGTTGCGGCGGCAGCAAAGGCGCTGCCAAAATGGTCGGCATCCTCGGGCTACGCCCGCGCGAAAGTGCTCTATGCCATCGGCCGCGCCATGCAGCGCCACCAGCGCCTGTTCGCGGTGCTGGAATCGATCGACAACGGCAAGCCGATCCGCGAGAGCCGCGACATCGATGTGCCGCTGGCGATCCGCCATTTCGTCCATCATGCCGGCTGGGCGCAGACGCTCGAGAAGGATTTTCCCGATCACAAGCCGGTCGGCGTCGTCGGCCAGGTCATCCCGTGGAATTTCCCGCTGCTGATGCTGGCCTGGAAGATTGCGCCGGCTCTGGCCGCAGGCTGCACGGTGGTGCTGAAGCCGGCCGAATTCACGCCGCTCACCGCCATATTGTTCGCCGAGATCTGCGAGCGGGCCGGCGTGCCGAAGGGCATCGTCAACATCGTCCAGGGCGGACCGGAGGCCGGTGCGGCCATCGTCAATCATCCCGGCGTCCAGAAGATCGCCTTCACCGGCTCTTCGGAAGTCGGCAAGATCATCCGCAAGGCCACCGCCGGGTCGGGCAAGAAGCTTTCACTGGAGCTTGGCGGCAAGTCGGCCTTCATCGTCTTCGAGGATGCCGATCTCGACAGCGCCGTCGAAGGTCTGGTCGACGGCATCTGGTTCAACCAGGGCCAGGTCTGCTGCGCCGGCTCGCGCTTGCTGGTGCAGGAAGGCGTTGCGGAGGCCTTCATCGCCAAGATCAAGGTCAGGATGAGCCGGCTGCGCGTCGGCAGCCCGCTCGACAAGAACACCGATATCGGCCCGCTGGTCGATCGCACGCAGCTCGACCGCGTCAAGGGCCTGATCGCGGAGGGCGCGAAACAAGGCGCCGTCTGCTGGCAGCCGGACGCCGCTTTGCCATCCTCCGGCTATTATCACTTGCCGACGCTGGCGACGGGTGTTTCGCCGGCTAATATTCTGGCGCAGGAAGAGGTCTTCGGCCCGGTTCTGGCGACGATGAGTTTCCGCAACACCGAGGAAGCGATCGAGCTTGCCAACAACACGCGCTACGGCCTTGCCGCGTCCGTTTGGAGTGAGAACATCAACCTCGCCTTGCATGTCGCGCCGCAATTGAAGGCGGGCGTGGTTTGGGTCAACGGCACCAACATGTTCGACGCCGCCTGCGGCTTCGGCGGCTATCGCGAAAGCGGCTTTGGCCGTGAAGGCGGCCGCGAAGGCATGTTCGAATATCTCGCCGCCAAGCTGCCGGTCGGCCCCGCCATCAAGCCGGCCGCGGCCGGCTCGGCCCAGCCGGTCGAGCAGGCCGACGGCTTGGCCATCGACCGCACGGCAAAACTGTTCATCGGCGGCAAGCAGGTGCGCCCGGATGGCAATTACTCGATCGCCATTGCCAGCGCCAAGGGCAAGCTGGCAGGCGAAGTCGGTCTCGGCAACCGCAAGGATATCCGCGACGCCGTCGCAGCCGCGCGTGGCTGCAAGGCCTGGCCGGAGGCGACGGCCTTCAACCGCAGCCAGGTGCTTTATTACTTCGCCGAGAACCTGTCGGGCCGCGCCGACGAGTTCGCCGCGCGCCTTGTCCAACTCACCGGCGTCGGCGCCAAGGCCGCGCGCGAAGAGGTCGAGCAGTCGATCGAGCGGTTGTTCCTTTATGCTGGCCTCACCGACAAGTTCGAAGGCCGCGTGCACCAGCCGCCGGCCCGTGTCGTGACACTTGCGCTGCATGAGCCGGTGGGCGTCGTCGGCATCGTCGCGCCGGATAACCAGCCGCTGCTCAACTTCATTTCGCTGGTCGCGCCGGCGCTTGCCATGGGCAACACCGTTGTTGCCGTCCCGTCGGAGCGCCACCCGCTGCTGGCCACCGACCTCTACCAGGTGATCGAATATTCCGACATTCCGGCCGGCGCGATCAACATCGTCACCGGCCGCGGCGCCGAGCTTGCCGGCGTGCTGGCCAAGCATGACGACGTCGACGGGCTCTGGGTCTTCGCCGATGCCGACACCTGCGCCAAGGCGGAGGCCGACTCCATCGGCAACCTCAAGCGCGTCTGGACCGGCAATGGCCGCAGCCTCGACTGGGCCTCGGGGGAGGCGGCAGGCGAGGTCTTCCTGCGCCGCGCCATCGAGGTCAAGAATGTCTGGGTGCCTTACGGCGATTGATCGCTTACGAAGCGCGGCGTGCCCGAATGGTCCAGGGCAGCGGAACTTGTTGCCCGGTTGTCATACAAGTCCTTGCGCCGCGACAGACTATATGCATTAAAGCAGCTGCCGCGAAGGTGATCGCGTTCGGGCTTGACGCCCGGATGGGTGTTCTTTAACGAGAAAAAACATCTTGTCCGTGGCGGAGGGCGCGGGTCGGCAAGGATTCTGGCCGGCCGCCGGCCATCCGGGTCAATGCATGTCGCCCAAAAGTGCGCAGCGGTTTTGGGAGAACGACATGCATCAAAACAAATACTTAAAGCGCGTTGCATGAATTCGTTTCAACGCGACACGCTTTAAGTCCAAAGCGTGAGGAGAACAGCATGGCGGATCTTGCAGGCAAGGTCGTTGTTGTCACGGCCGCGGCCCAGGGCATCGGCAAGGCGAGCGCGCTGGCTTTCGCCAAGGCAGGCGCCACCGTCCATGCCACCGACATCAACGACGCCTTGCTGGCCCAACTCGGCAAGACGCCTGGGATCAAGACCCGCAAGCTCGATGTGCTGAGTGACACGGCCGTCACTTCCGTCTTCGCCGAGATCGGCCAAGTCGACGTGCTGTTCAACTGCGCCGGTTTCGTCCATGGCGGCTCCATCCTCGAGATGAAGGACGAGGATCTCGACTTCGCGCTCAACCTCAATGTCCGTTCGATGATCCGCACCATCCGCGCCGTGCTGCCGGGCATGCTGGAGCGCGGCGACGGCTCGATCATCAACATGGCCTCGCTGGCAAGCTCGCAAAAGGGCGTGCCGAACCGCTTCGTCTACGGCCTGACCAAGGCGGCCGTGGTCGGCCTGACCAAAGCGGTCGCGGCCGATTATGTCGCCAAGGGCATACGCTGCAACGCGATCTGCCCGGGCACGGTCGAAAGCCCGTCGCTTCAGGACCGCATGCATGCCCAGGGCGACTATGAGGCAGCGCGCGCGGCCTTCATCGCCCGCCAGCCCATGGGCAGGCTTGGCACGCCGGAGGAGATCGCCGATCTCGCCGTCTATCTTGCCGGCGCAACCTACACGTCGGGGCAGGCCTATAATATCGATGGCGGCTGGTCGATCTGACGAGAGGCTCGGATATCGGTGGGGCGGTCGGATCGAAACGTCTGAAAATCTCGACGATTTGGTCGGCATAGCAGCGAGGCTTGCTTGCCGTGGACGGGGTCGGCAACTACGGTCCGCTGGCTTCGATGGGAATTTGCAAAACCGGCCCTTGGCCGCAAGGTGGAGAACGTTGAGATGAAGTTGTTGCGCTATGGCGAAGCTGGCTGCGAAAAGCCCGGCCTGCTCGATGCGGATGGGACGATCCGCGACCTTTCGGCTCATGTCGCCGACATCGCCGGCACGGCGCTCCATCCGGCCTCGCTGGAGATGCTTTCGAAGCTCGATCCGAAGTCGCTACCGGTGGTTCCCGGCAAGCCGCGCCTGGGCGCCTGCGTCGCCGGCACCGGCAAGTTCATCTGCATCGGCCTGAACTATTCCGATCACGCCGCCGAGACCGGCGCCACCGTGCCGCCCGAGCCGATCATCTTCATGAAGGCAAGCTCGGCGATCGTCGGGCCCGATGACGACGTGCTGATCCCGCGCGGCTCGGTCAAGACCGACTGGGAAGTCGAGCTCGGCGTGATCATCGGCAAGACGGCGAAGTATGTCTCGGAGGACGACGCGCTGGATTATGTTGCCGGCTATTGCGTCGCGCATGACGTCTCCGAGCGCGCCTTCCAGGCCGAACGCCAGGGCCAGTGGACCAAGGGCAAGTCGTGCGACACCTTCGGCCCGACCGGCCCCTGGCTGGTCACCAAGGACGAGGTCGCCGACCCGCAGAACCTGAAGATGTGGCTGACCGTCAACGGCAAGACAATGCAGAACGGCTCGACCAGGACCATGGTCTATGGCGTCAAGTATCTGGTCGCCTATCTCAGCCAATTCATGTCGCTGCATCCCGGCGACATCATCTCCACCGGCACCCCGCCCGGCGTCGGCCTCGGCATGAAGCCGCAGGTGTTCCTGAAGCCCGGCGACGTCGTAGAGCTCGGCATCGAAGGGCTCGGCCAGCAGAAGCAGACCTTCAAGGCGGACGAGTAAGGTGCGACTATCCCTTCTCCCCTTGTGGGAGAAGGTGGATCGGCGCGCAGCGCCGAGACGGATGAGGGGTGCTCCAGCGGAGTGCCGCCTTGAAGATTGAAGATATCCCACGCTTCATTCTGCCGCGACGAGATCCTTCCAACCCCCCTCATCCGGCCGCTTCGCGGCCACCTTCTCCCAAAAGGGGAGAAGGGGAAGCCGGCGCTACTTCAGCACCTTCCCATCCGCCCCAAACCGATACGTCTTCGCCGCATCCGGCGTTGCGTAGAGGGTCGCGCCCGGCTCGGCGTTGTAGACGCCGAAGATGCGCACGGTGATCAGCCCGGCCTTCTCGCAGTCGAGATAAAGATTGGTGTCGGCGCCGAGATGCTCGGCATGCACGACCGTGCCTTTCCAGGCGCCTGACGTCGCGTCGACTGTGAGGTGCTCCGGCCGCACGCCTATGGTCTTGGCCGTCTCGCCCAGCCTGGCGCCGTCGATGAAATTCATCTTCGGCGAGCCGATGAAGCCGGCGACGAATTCGTTGGCCGGCGAATTGTAGAGCTCCATCGGGCTGCCGATCTGCTCGATGCGTCCGGAGTTGAGCACCACGATCTTGTCGGCCAGCGTCATCGCTTCGACCTGGTCGTGGGTGACGTAGATCATCGTCGCCTTCAGCCGCCGGTGCAGCTGCGCGATCTCAAGTCTGGTGTTGACGCGCAACGCGGCATCGAGGTTGGACAATGGTTCGTCGAACAGGAACAGCTTCGGTTCGCGCACCACGGCGCGGCCGATGGCGACGCGCTGGCGCTGGCCGCCCGACAGTTCCGCCGGGCGGCGCTCGAGATAGGGCTCCAGCGACAGCATCGCGGAGGCGATCTTGATGCGCCGCTCGATCTCGGCCGCCGGCGTGCCGGCCTGCTTCAGGCCAAGCGCCATATTGTTCTTCACCGTCAGATGCGGGTAGAGCGCGTAGGTCTGGAACACCATGGCGATGCCGCGCTTGGCCGGCGGGGTAACGGAAACGTCCGTGCCATCGATCAGCACGCGGCCGGAGGTCGAATCCTCAAGGCCGGCAATGACGCGCAGCAGCGTCGATTTTCCGCAGCCGGACGGGCCGACGAAGACGACGAACTCGCCGTCCGTCACTTCGAGGTCGATGCCCTTCAGCACCTCGATCGGCCCGAAAGCCTTCTTCACATTCTCGATCTTCAGCGAACCCACGGCGTCGTCCCTGTTCTAGAGTTTCACGGCGTTGCCGCTGCGCACGCTCTCGTCGGCGGCAAGGCAGACGGCGAGCGACTTCACGGCATCGTCCATGTGGCGGGTGAGGTCGATATTTTCGCGGATGGCCTTGAGCAGGAAGGCCTGTTCGAGGTCGCAAAGCTCCTGGTGGCCCGGTTCGCCTTCCATCGACAGCAGCTGGTCCTCCCGGGCGAATTTGCCGTCCGGCCCAGTCGCCGCGCTATGCAGCCTAATCGTCGAGGTCTTGGTATGGGTGTCGATGTCGTCGGACCTGACGCCCTCCTTCATCACGATCGAGACGCAGCCCTTCGGCGACATGACGTCCTTCACGAAGAAGGCCGTTTCCGAGATCATCGGCCCCCAGCCGGCCTCGTACCAGCCGACCGAGCCGTCCTCGAACAGCACCTGCAGGTGCCCGTAATTGTACATCGAGGGCGCCACCTCGTCGCTCAGCCGCACCCCCATGCCGCGTACTTCGACGGGTCTCGAGTCGGTGATCTGCAGCATCACGTCGAGATAATGCACGCCGCAATCGACGATCGGCGACGTCGTCTGCATCAGCTGCTTGTGCGTCTCCCAGGTGTGGCCGGAGGATTGCTGATTGAGGTTCATGCGGAAGACATATGGGCCGCCGAGCTTGCGCGCCTCGGCGATCAGCCGCACCCAGGACGGATGGTGACGCAGGATATAGCCGATCACCAGTTTCTTGCCGTTGGCCTTCGCGGCATCGACGACTCGCTTTGCGTCGGCAACCGTGGTCGCCAGCGGCTTCTCGACGAAGACATGGCAGCCGGCCTCGAAGGCCCGCACCGCATAGTCGGCATGGCTGTCGGAATAGGTGGCGACCGCCGCGACGTCCGGCTTCTCGTCGCGCAGCGCGTCGTCAAAGGAGCGCCTTATGCCGTAGCCGGCGAGCCCGTCCGGCAGCGGCACGTCGGAACGGTTGACGAGTGCGGCGATCTCGAAGCCTGGGTTGCTGTGGTAGGCAAGCGCATGGCTGCGGCCCATATTGCCGAGGCCGGCGACGACTACGCGAAGAGGGGTTTTATCGCTCACCTGACTGCTCCATTTTTTCCTGAGAGGGTGAAGCGCAGCCCTATCAAAAGTTGGCTATTGCGGCTCACTTCACCGCTCCCGACGTGATGCCGCGGATCAGCTGCCGCGAGAAGATGACATAGAGGATCAGCACCGGCAGGATCGCCAGCGACAGCGCCGCCAGGATCGCGTTCCAGTTGGTGACGAACTGACCGAGGAAGAGCTGCGCGCCGAGCGTCACGGTCTTGGTCTCCTCCGAAGGCGCCAGGATCAGCGGGAACCACAGATCGTTCCAGATCGGGATCATGGTGAAGACGGCGACGGTCGCCATGGACGGACGCACCAGCGGCAGCACCAGCCGGAAGAAGATCGTGTATTCCGACAGCCCGTCTATGCGGCCTGCATTCTTCAGGTCGCTGGACACCTGCTTCATGAATTCCGACAGGATGAAGATCGCCAGCGGCAGGCCTTGCGCGGTATAGACCAGGATCAGCGCCGTCAGCGTGTTGACCAACCCGGTCGCCACCATCAATTGCAGAATGGCGACGGTGCCGAGGCGGATCGGGATCATGATGCCGAGCGCGAGGTAGAGCCCCATCATCGTGTTGCCGCGGAAGCGGTATTCCGACAGCGCGAAGGCGGCCATCGCGCCGAACAGAAGCACGAAGAACAGCGAGGCGACGGTGACGACGAGACTGTTCTGGAAATAGTGGATGAAGTCGCCCTGGCCAATCACCGTGGTGTAGCCGATCAGGTCGAAGGTCTTTGGCGTCGGCGGCGTCAGCGGCGCGCCGAAGATGCCTGCGCGCGACTTGAACGAATTCATCACCACCAGGACCACCGGAAACAGCGCGATCGCCGTGTAGGTCAGGAGGATCGCATGCGCGCCGATGGCGCGGGGAAGCGAACGTGTGGCTGTGCTCATGGTGCGCCTCAGAATTGGTAGCGACGCAGGCGCGTCTGCACGAGGAACAGATAGACGCAGACGCCGGCGAGGATGATCAGGAACATGATCGTGGCGATGGTCGCGCCCATGTTGGGATCGCCGACCTGCAGCTGGAAGCCGAAGAAGGCGCGGTAGAGGAAGGTGCCGAGGATGTCGGTCGAATAGTTCGGCCCGGCCAGCGCCCCTTGCGCCGTGTAGATCAGGTCGAAAGCGTTGAAATTGCCGACGAAGGTCAGGATCGAGATGATGCCGATCGAGGGCAGGATCAGCGGCAGCTTGATCTTCCAGAACTGCGCCATGCCGGTGACGCCGTCGCATTCGGCCGCCTCGATCACCTCGTCGGGGATCGACAGCAGTGCCGCATAGATCAGCATCATCGGGATGCCGACGAACTGCCAGACCGAGACCAGGCTGAGCGCGGTGAGCGCATATTGCTCCTTGCCGAGCCACGGCGTGAAGAAGCTCTTCAACCCGACGAAATCCATCAGATGCGGCGCCACGCCCCAGATCGGCGACAGGATCAGCTTCCAGGCGAAGCCGACGATGACGAAGGACAGGATCGTCGGCACGAAGATCGCCGTGCGGTAGAAGGCGGTGAAGCGCAGCCGGGGGCTGGAAAGAAGCGCCGCCAGAAGCACACCGATCGGGTTCTGCACCAGCATGTGGATGATGAAGAACCAGACATTGTTCCTGAGCGCGTTCCAGAAATTCACGGACCAGTTCGGATCGCCGAACAGCGTGCGGAAATTGCCCAGTCCGACAAAGACCTGGGACTGCTCGATGTTGCGGAACAGCGAAAGCTGCAGCGTGCCGAACAGCGGCAGGATCATGAACGCGGTGTAGACCAGCACCGCCGGCGCCAGGAAGACGCCGACATGCCAGCGGATCGCTCTTTTCGCTCGCGTTTCTGCAGCCATGAGTTCGGTAGCCATGAGTTCGGTTCCCCGCCGTCTCTGGGTTCCAGGTCGGTTGATGCTAGCTGATGCCTCGATGCACGGCTTGGCTGTCCCCTTGAGGAGAAAGACAAGGCCAGCGACAGATCGGCTCCGTCTTCCCCGCACGGGGAGGGTAAGACCGGGAGGCTGCGCCGACAATCGCTATCGGGAACTGTTTGAACGCCGGCCGGGCCCGAGCCCGGCCGGTATCGCAATCGATGCTCTTACTTCGCCGGCTTGTACCAGCTGTCGAGGCCGTCCTGCAGCTTCTTGGCCGCAGCTTCCGGCGTGTCGGTGCCGTTGATCACATTGGCCGATTCAACCCAGGTCTCGTTCTCGAGGTTCGGCGTGCCGCGCGACAGGATCTGGTAGGTCGAGCGGATCGTCGACTTGCACTTGCCGCGCCAGGAGACGAACTCCTGCGCCAGCGGGTCTTCCATCTTCACCGGCGAGGAGTTCAGGCTGAAGAAGCCGGGCAGCGCGTTGGCGTAGATGGTGGCGAAATCCGGCGAGGCGACCCAGGACAGGAACTTCTTGGCCTCTTCCGCATGCTTCGATGCCGCATTCAGGCCCATGCCGATGTCGGTGTGGTCAGAGATGTAGCAGGTGTCGCCGGCCTTCTCGACCGGCGGCGGGAAGGCGCCCATCTTGAACTGCGCCTGGGTGTTGAACAGGCCGATTTCCCACGAGCCGGCCGGGTAGATGGCGGCGCGGCCGAGCGTGAACAGGTTCTGGCTGTCCGGATAGGTCTGCGCCTCGAAGCCGTCGCCGAGATACGGCTTCCACTTGGCCAATTCCTTGAAGGGCTCGACCCACTGCGGATCGGTGAGCTTCTGCTCGCCCTTGATCAGCGCCTGGCGGCCTTCCTCGCCCTTCCAGTAGTTCGGGCCGACATTCTGGTAGCCCATGGTCGCGGCTTCCCAGAGGTCCTTGGTGCCCATCGCCATCGGGATATAGGTGCCGTCCGCCTTGATCTTGTCGAGCGCGGCGAAGAACTCGTCGCGGGTCTGCGGCACCTTGATGCCGAGCTTGTCGAAGGCATCCTTGTTGTAGATGAAGCCGTGGATGACCGAGGCCATCGGCACGCAGAAGCTCGACTTGCCGTCGTCGGTCTGCCAGGCGGCCTTGGCGACGGGCGAGAAGTTCTCCATGCCAGGCAGCGAGCTCAGGTCGGCGAGGTTGCCCTTCTTGAACAGCTCCAGCGACTTGTCGAAGGGGCGGCAGGTGATCAGGTCGCCTGCCGAGCCGGCGGCGAGCTTGGCGCCGAGGGCCGCATCGTATTCGGTCGGCGCCGAAGGCGCGAACACCACCTTGATGCCGGGGTTCTTGGCTTCGAAAGCCGGGATCAGCTTGTCCTTCCAGATGGTCAGGTCGTCGCCGCGCCAGCTTTCGATGTTGAGCGTCACGTCCTCGGCCAGCGCCATCCCGGTCGTGCCGAGGATGCCCGTACCGAGAATGCTTGTGCCGAGCAGAAGGGCCGTCAGTAGTTTGGTCTTCATCTTCAGTCTCCCTGTTGACCTTTTTCAGGTTCGGTTTTGAGAACAGAGGCTCAGCGCCCCTTGCTCCCCTCGCAAGCCCGTTTCACCCCGATGGAAATCGGGATGAAAAGGGCCCTACCTCTTTGTTAGGGCATGATCTTTTCCGAAAAGCGGGTTCCATTTTTCGGGATCATGCCCCAGCGCGGAAAGCGCCGGCCTGAGCTTCTGGCCGGTTCCTTCCAGTATCTTCTCGGCTGCGTCGGCGCTGGCGGCGCCCGCGGCGAGCAGAATGGCGGTCTTGACTCCGCCGCGGCTCTCTTCGAGCAGGCGGGCGGCGTCGTCGCGGCTCTTGCCGCTGATGGCGGCGACCATGCGCACGGCGCGGTCGCGCAGCTTGATGTTGTCGGCGGTGAGGTTGACCATGTAGCCGTCATGGACATGGCCGAGATGGATGGCGGTGAGCGTCGAAAGCATGTTGAGCGCGATCTTCTGCGCCGTGCCCGCGCCCATGCGCGTCGAGCCGGCGATCAGCTCAGGCGGCGTTTCGAGCAGGACGGCGACGTCGGCCTGCTCGAACAGGACGGCGCCCCGGTTGTTGGCAATCGCGATGGTGGCGGCGCCCCGGCGCCGCGCGTCCTGGAGCGCCTGGACCGCATAAGGGGTCGAGCCGCTGGCCGAGATGGCGATCAGGCAGTCGCCCTTGCCGATGGCGGCCGCGGCAACCGCCGCCGACGCTTCCCCGGTGTCGTCCTCCGGCCCGCCGGCCAGCGTGCGGAAGGCGTCGTCGCCGCCGGCGATGAGGATGGCGATGCGGTCGCGCGCAATGCCGAAGGTGCCGGGCAGTTCCAGCGCGTCGGCCAGCGCCATCAAGCCGGAGCTGCCAGCCGCCGCATAGGCAAGCTTGCCGCCGCTCTTCAATTGCTTCGCGATGAGTTCGGCGGCAACGGCAATCGCCGGAATGGCGCCGTGCACGGCCTTGCCGGCCTCGATCTGGGCGCTGGCCAGGAACGCCAGAATGGTTTCGGGGGCCTGGACATCCAGCCCCTCGGCATTCTGGTGGAGCGCTTCGGTGCGCGTCTCGGCCATGCATTTTCCTCCGATTGAGTGAACAATACCAAAAAAATACCACTTGTCCACACGCATTAATGAATTTCAGGCGGCGGACCTCCCTTGTCGGCAAATTAACGTGATTTTTCAACAAAATGCGCCTTAATCTTTTTTGAACAGAAATTAACTCTTGGCTATTGGTATTTTATTGGTATTATCCGGCTCCGAGGAGAAATCGCGTGAAATTCGTGCTTGGCATCGATGGCGGCGGCACCAGCTGCAGGGCGGCCCTTGCGACCGTCGGCGGCGCCGTTGTCGGCCGCGCCAAGAGCGGCGCCGCCAACATCCGCACCGACCTCACTGGCGCCCGTACCAACATTGTCGAGGCGGCCAGGCAGGCTTTTCTGGCCGCCGGCGCGGATCCGGAGCTGATTCCCCAAACACCGGCCATTCTCGGTCTCGCCGGCGCCAATGTCGGCACCTACCGGCAGCAGCTCGAGGCGATCCTGCCCTTCAGCCGGAGTCGTGTCGAAACCGATGCCGAGATCGCGCTAGAGGGCGCGGTCGGCTCCGGTGACGGCGCCATGGCCATTCTGGGCACCGGCACCGCCTATATGGCCCGTAAGGACGGCAAGTCGCGCGCCATCGGCGGCTGGGGTTTCCAGGTCGGCGACCAGGGCAGCGGCGCCCGCATCGGCCGCGACCTGCTGGAACAGACGCTGCTTGCCTATGACGGCATCCGTCCGGGCTCGCCCTTGACCGACGCCATGCTCGCCGTCTTCCGCAACAATCCCGAAGACGTGGTCGAATTCACCACCAACGCCAAGCCGGGCGATTTCGGCGGCTTCGCGCCAAAGGTTTTCGAGCATGCCGAGAAGGGCGACCTCGTCGCCAATTTCATCCTCGGCAAGGCGGTCGCCGATGTCGAGGCCTCGCTCAACGCGCTCGAGCTTGCCGACCATGCTCCGCTCTGCCTACTCGGCGGCCTGGCGCCGCTTTACGCGCCGCGCCTTTCGGCACGCTATCAGGCGCTGCTCAAGGCCCCGCTCGACGATGCGCTGGGCGGCGCCGTGCAGATGGCGCTGCGCATCTTTGCCAAGGGTTCGGAGGCCGCCCGATGAGCGCCGCCGACCAGATCTTCTCCATGCTGAAAGAATCCTCGCAGAGCGGCGCGCCGCTCTATTTGCAGCTCAGGCGCAGCATCGAGGAAGCGGTCAATCGCGGCCTGATCGGTCCTGGCGACGCGCTGCCCTCCGAGCGCGACATCGCGAGCAAGGCCGACATCTCGCGCGTCACTGTGCGCAAGGCGGTGCAGGACCTGGTCAAGGGCGGCATCCTCGTTCAGCGCCACGGCTCGGGCACCTTCGTCGCGCCGCGCATGGAGCGTGTCGAGCAGTCGCTGTCGCGGCTCACCTCCTTCACCGAGGACATGGCGCGCCGCGGCATGAATGTGCGCTCGGTCTGGCTCGACCGCGGCCTCTATGCGCCGTCGCCGGACGAGATGATGGTGCTGGGCCTCTCCTCGACCGAGCTGGTGGCGCGCGTGGCGCGCCTGCGCATCGCCAACGACACGCCGCTGGCGATCGAGCGCGCGGCGCTCTCGGCCAGCGTCCTGCCCGATCCCGAAGCGATCGGCTCCTCGCTCTATGCGGCGCTGGAAACGACCGGCAATCGCCCGGTACGCGCCGTGCAGCGCATCTCGGCCACCAATCTTGGCGACGCCGATGCGCGCCTCTTGGAAGTGCCTCCGGGGGTTGCCGGACTGCAGATCGAGCGCATTTCCTATCTGGCGAGCGGCAAGGTGATCGAGTTCACCCGCTCGGTCTACAGGGGCGACGCCTATGATTTCGTCGCGGAACTCCGGCTGACCGGGCCGGGAGAGGAGCTCCGGCCATGAATGCCAGCACCACCCATATGCGGCGCGAGATCAACGAGATCCCAGAAGCGGCCGCGCGCCTTCTCGACGGCTCGTCCGCCATGTTGGCCGAGGCCGGTCGCGGCCTTCGCGAGCGCGATCCGCATTTCGTCGTCACCGTGGCGCGCGGCTCGTCCGACCATGCCGCGACCTTCATGAAATATGCCGTCGAGCTGACGGCAGGCCTGGCGGTCGCCTCCGTTGGGCCGTCGATCGCGTCGATCTATGGCGCCAGGTTGAGGCTCCGGGGCTCGGCCTGCTTGGCGGTCTCGCAGTCGGGCAAGAGCCCCGACATCGTTGCCATGGCCGAAACGGCAAGGGCCGGCGGCGCGCTCACCGTCGCCATCACCAACACGGCGGACTCGCCGCTGGCGCGGGCCTCCGACTATGCCATCGACATCCTGGCCGGACCTGAGCGCAGCGTCGCGGCCACCAAGACCTTCGTCAATTCGGCTGTCGCCGGCCTTGCGCTGATGGCGCATGCCACGGATGACCAAGCATTGATCAAGGCGCTCGCCGGCCTTCCCGGCCATTTCGAGAAGGCGATCGCCTGCGACTGGATGGCGCTCGCCGGCGCTCTGGAGAACCCGCAGTCGCTGTTCATCCTCGGCCGCGGCCCGTCCTTCGCGATCGCCAGCGAGGCGGCGCTGAAATTCAAGGAAACCTGCGCCATGCATGCCGAGGCCTACAGCGCCGCCGAGGTCATGCATGGGCCGCTGGCGCTGGTCGGTCCGGGTTTTCCGGTCCTGGCGCTTGCCGCCCGTGATGCGTCCGAACCCTCGGTCGCCGAGGCGGCCGACGGATTGACGGCCAAGGGCGCCGCCGCCTTCATCACATCCGACAAGGCGAAGGCCGCGCGGCTTCTTCCCCATGTCGCCACCGGCCACCCGCTGACCGATCCACTGCCGCTGATCGTGTCCTTCTACGGCTTCGTCGAGGCCTTCGCGCGCCATCGCGGCCTCGACCCCGATGCGCCGCGCAATTTGCGCAAGGTGACGGAAACCGTATGAGTGACCGTTTCGCACTTACCGGCGCCCGCATCTTCGACGGCGCCGACTGGCACGACAACGCGGCTCTCGTCGTCAAGGGCGACGTGGTCGAGGCCATCCTGCCCGCCGGGGCGATTCCATCCGGCGTTTCGGCGACCGAGACTGGCGGCGGCCTGCTGGTGCCCGGTTTCGTCGACATCCAGGTCAATGGCGGCGGCGGCGTGATGCTCAACGACCATCCCGACGTCGCCTCGATCGAGACCATCTGCCGGGCGCACGCGCCCTTCGGCACCACCGCGCTGCTGGTGACGCTGATCACCGACACGCCGGCAATCACCGCCGCCGCCATCGCCGCCGGCGCCGAGGCCGCCCGGGAAAAGGCGCCGGGCTTCCTCGGGCTGCACCTGGAAGGGCCGCATCTCTCGGTAGCCCGCAAGGGCGCGCATGATCCGGCGCTGATCCGGCCGATGACCGACGCCGACCAGGCGGCGCTGATCGCGGCGCGCAGCGAGCTTCCCGTCCTGCTCACCACGATCGCGCCGGAATCGGTCGAGCCGGCCCATGTCGCGGCGCTGGCCAAGGCCGGCGTCGTCGTCAGCCTCGGCCATAGCGACACCAATTACGCGACGGCCACCGCCTTCGCCGAAGCCGGCGCCACGGTGGTCACGCATCTTTTCAACGCCATGAGCCAGATCGGCAACCGCGAGCCGGGCCTGGCCGGTGCGGCGATCGACACCGGCGGCCTGTATGCTGGGATCATCGCCGACGGCATCCATGTCCATCCGGCGACGATGATGCTTGCGCTGCGCGGCAAGCAGGGGCCTGGCAAGATCGTGCTGGTCACCGATGCCATGGCGACGATCGGCACCGACATGACATCGTTCACGCTCAACGGCCGCACCATCTACCGCAAGGACGGGAGCCTACGGCTTGCCGACGGCACGCTGGCCGGCGCCGATCTCGACATGATTTCCGCCGTGCGCTACGTCCATCGCGTCGTCGGCCTGGACCTCGACGAGGCTCTGCGCATGGCCTCGCTCTATCCGGCCGAGGCGATCGGCCAGGCCCACCGCCTCGGCCGCTTCGCCAACGGCACCGCAGCCGACATTGTTGGGCTGTCGGAGGGGCTGGATGTCAGGAACGTCTGGATCAGCGGCAGGAAGGTGTTTGGAACGTAGGCCTTCGCGGTTTCGTCATCCTCGGGCTTGACCCGAGGATCCATTCCGAGACCTCTGCCGCAGAGCGCAATGGTGCAGAATTCTGTAGCTGTTGCAATGCCTTAGCGTCATGGAAATGGATCCTAGACTAGGGTCTGCGCGCGTCGCTTAGCTCCTTGCTTCGCCCCAGGGTGACGACGCAGTGTTGTTAGCCGGCTGTATAGATATCCTTATATGCCTCGCGCAGCACGTTCTTCTGCACCTTGCCCATCGTGTTGCGCGGCAGTTCGTCGACGAAGATCACCTGCTTCGGATGCTTGTATTTCGCCAGCCGCCCGGCGATGGCGCCGGCAATGTCGGCGGCGCTGATCGCCGAGCCCGGTTTGCGCACCACCACCGCGGTGACGCCTTCGCCGAAATCGGGATGCGGCACGCCGATCACCGCGCTTTCGCCGACACCGTCGAGCGCGTCGATCTCGCTCTCGATCTCCTTCGGATAGACATTGTAGCCGCCGGAGATGATCAGGTCCTTGCCGCGTCCGACGATGTGGGCATAGCCGTCGGCATCGATCAGGCCGAGGTCGCCGGTGATGAAGAAGCCGTCTTCGCGGAACTCGGCCTTGGTCTTGTCGGGCATGCGCCAATAGCCGGCAAAGACGTTCGGCCCCTTGACCTCGATCATGCCGATCTCGCCCTGGGCCAGCGGCTTGGCCGTCTCGGGATCGGTGATGCGCAGCGAGACTCCGGGCAAGGGGAAGCCGACCGTGCCCGGGCGCCGCTCGCCGTCATAGGGGTTGGACGTGTTCATGTTGGTCTCGGTCATGCCGTAGCGCTCGAGGATGGCGTGGCCGGTGCGCTCGCGCCAGGCCTTGTGCGTCTCGGCGAGCAGCGGCGCCGAGCCGGAGATGAATACCCGGATCGTCTCCGCCGCCTCGCGTGTCAGGCCGTCCTGCTGCAACAGCCGCACATAGAAGGTCGGCACGCCCATCAAAGCCGTCGCGCGCGGCATCAGCGACAGAATGCGCGCGGGATCGAATTTCTGCTCGAACAACATTGTCGCGCCGGCCATCAAGACGACGTTGGTGGCGACGAACAGGCCGTGTGTGTGGAAGATAGGCAGCGCGTGGATCAGCACGTCGTCGGCGCCGAAGCGCCATTGCTCCACCAGCACGCGGGCGTTGGAGGCGAGATTCTCGTGGCTGAGCATCGCGCCCTTGGAACGGCCGGTGGTGCCGGAGGTGTAGAGGATCGCGGCAAGATCGTCCGGCCCGCGCGCGACATCGCTGAAATCCGTCGCCTGTCGCGAAGCCTGGCTGGCCAGCGTTCCCTGTCCGTCGCGGCCGAGCGTCAGCACCGTGGCGCCGATCGCCGCGGCAAGCGGTTCGACGCCGGCAAGGCGGTCCGGATCGCAAACGATCAGTTTCGGCCCGGCGTCACGGAAGAAATAGTCGAGCTCGGGCAGCGTATAGGCGGCGTTGAGCGGCAGGAAGACCGCGCCGGTGCGTAACGAGGCGAGATAGAGCAGCATCGCCTCCGGGCTCTTCTCGACCTGGACCGCGACCCGATCGCCGGGCTCGACGCCGGCCTGCGCGAGGGCATGCGCCAGCTGCGCCGACTTCGCCACCATGTCGCCATAGGTGATCGAACGGCCGTCATCCGTCTCCATCAGCAGCCGGCCGGGCGCCGGCATGCGGGAACGGAAAGCGCTGAAGAGATGATTGGTCATGAGATGTCCTCAAGGCGGACGAAGGCCGAATGGCGCATGCCTTGCGCTCGCCTGAGCGAATACCAGATTTGGCGCCCGGAGCAAAAACTGCGTTGATTTTTCGATCCGCTATTTACGGCCGCGTTGGGACTTGCCGGCCCTCGGATCATAACCCTGGGCGAGGCGTTCCATGCACATCGCCGCGGTGAGGCGGTAGTGATTGAGAAGCGCCTCGACCGCGCCGTCGGCGTCGCCGTCCAGCGTGCGTTCGGCGATGATGCGATGCTCGCCGAGATCGTCGCGCCCCGTGCCTGGCGCGTTTTGCGCGATCAGGCGGTAGCGCGAGGCCTGGTCGGAAAGCTGATCGCAAAAGCCGATCAGCCAGTGCGACCTGCAGGCCGCGATCAGGGCGCGATGGAAGGCGCGGTGCAGCTTTTCCCATTCTGGATTGTTGGTTGCCGGGTCATCCGGCAGGCGGCGCTCGGCGCGCGCCAGGCGGTGCAGGGCAAGCACCAGTTGCTCTTCCCATTCTGCGGTGCGGTGCGCAATGGATTCGCGCAGCGCCCGCTCCTCCAGCCAGCAGCGCGTACGCGTCAGCTCCTCCAGTTCCGCGGCGCTGACCGGCATCAGGAAAAAGCCGCGTTGGTCGTGACGGCCGAGCAGGCCCTCGGCGGCCAGGCGGTTGAGCGCCTCGCGCACCGGCGAGGCGCCGGCGCCATAGCGGGAAACGACCCACTCGACACGCAGTTTCGTCTCGGACTCCAGGGCTCCGCGCAGCAAGTCGTCGCGGAGTTGCTGGTAGACCGAACTGGCAAGCGTGCTTTTGGCGCCCTTGCTCTCGCCCGGCTCGGTGCTTCCGTTTGTCAATCGAACTCCTGTTGCTTTGCCCCTGGTTTGCCAGGGCCCCGCGGCGAAGCAATTCCCGTACATGTATCATACAGCCGGGCAATGAGGTGTCTCAAGCGGAAGATGACGATATTCGACTTTAAGACAAGCGGATCGTCTATTTATTGAACAGAGTAGAATCTCAGGGAAAAGTCGATGTTCCTGCGTCGCTTCATAGAATGAACAATCGTTCAATCCCTGTCGCGGTTGTACAACTCCCGCGAGGCTCGCACCGTTATATGTTTAACTGGCGGCCCTGTCGGCAGCCGTTCGAATTGCTTCGATATTTGCCCTATAGGCTTCGACGCTGCCGCCCTTGAAGACTGCGGCGCCCGCTACCAGCACATTGGCTCCGGCCGCGGTCACCAGCGGCGCCGTTTCGGCCGAAACACCGCCGTCGATCTCGATACGGATCGGCCGACCGCCAATCAGCGCCTTCACCCGTTTCACCTTGTCCACGATCGCCGGGATGAAGGCCTGCCCGCCGAAGCCCGGATTGACGGTCATGATCAGGATGAGGTCCAGCCGGTCGAGCACATACTCGATCGCCGTTTCCGGCGTTGCCGGGTTGAGCGAGACGCCTGCCTTCTTGCCGAGGTTCTTGATGGTTTGGAGCGAGCGGTCGAGATGTGGCCCGGCCTCGGCGTGCACCGTCATGCCGTCGCAGCCCGCTTCGGCGAAGGCCGCCAGGTAAGGATCGGCCGGCGCAATCATCAGATGGCAGTCGAAGAAGGCCTTGGTGCGGTTGCGGATCGCCTTGATCACCGGCGGGCCGAAGGTGATGTTGGGCACGAAATGGCCGTCCATCACGTCGAGATGGATCCAGTCGGCGCCGGCCGCGGTGACGGCCTCGACCTCATCGCCCAGCTTCGAAAAATCCGACGCCAGCACCGATGGCGCGATCAGGGTCTTCTTGCTCATGGCGCAAATTCTCCCGGCGGTCCTGTGCGCGTGGTCGCGCCTGTCAGGGCGATTGCCTAGAGCAATTCCAGGAAAAGTGCGAGCGCTTTTCCGTCCGGAATTGCGTGAAAACAAAGAGATAGGGCGTTCACCGTTTTCGTGAAACGGTGAAACGCCCTCGACCATGATCCGGCCAAAGGGGGGGCATGTTTTCGACGGGCGCACTGGCCCGCCTGCCGTAGAGCTTTCTTCGATGTGGAAGAGAAAACCCGCCGGATCGCTCCGGCGGGTCTCGATCTTCAGCCGCACGATTACGGCTTGAAGTTCTGGATGTTGGCGCCCGCCGGATCCTGCAGCATGCGGCGCGGCTGGCGCTGCGGCACCAGTTGCTGCAGCACATTCGGGTTGAGCAGGATGCCGGGGTTGATCTCGATGTCCGGCTGCCTGCGGATCGGGTAGCAATCCGGATACTGTCCGGCCGTTCCGGCCGGGCAGCGCCGCCGGGTGAAAACCGGCTGGCACTGTCCGTCGATGAACTCCGCACCCGGTGCGCATTCCACCGACGCCTTGCGGCAGGCGCCGTTGCGGATTTCGGTCCCGCGCGGGCAGACGCAGTCACCCCGCTTGTTGTGGACCTGGCCGCGGATGGCGCACTGCTCCTGGCTCGGCCTCGGTCGCTGGCAGGCCTTGCCCCACACCACCAGGCCGTCCGGGCAGGCGCAGTTGCCGTTGGCGTCGCGCAGCTGGCCGCGGACCGGGCACTGCTTCGACACGATCGGCCGGCAGGCGCCGCCGCGCACCTCCATGCCACTCGGGCAGACGCAATCGCCGTCGGCGTTGCGGGACTGGCCGCGGATACGGCACTGGGCGGGCGGCTCCCTGTCAGGCACGCAAGCCTTGGCGGCACGGTCGAGATGCGTGCCTTTCGGGCAGAGGCAGCCGTCCGTCGTCAGCACTGCGCCACGGATCGTGCATTTCGGCGGGACGACCTGGCACACGCCGTTCACCAGCTCGCCGCGGCGGCAGACACAATTGCCGCTCTGGTCGCGGTACTGGCCGGGACGCAGCTTGCATTGCGGCTCCTGCGGCTCTTCGCCCCGCACGCATCTGCCGTTTTCCAGTTCCGTGCCGCGCGGGCAGACGCAGCGTCCGTCCTCGGTGCGGATCTGGCCCTGCAGCAGGACGCAACGCTGCGGCACAGGCAGCGGCAGAAGCTTGCCGCCGCCGGACGAGCATTGGCCGTCACGGAAGATGGTGCCTTCCGGACAGACACAACGGCCGGCCGAGTTCAGCACCATTCCATATAAGCACTGGTTCTTAACCTCTCGGCTGACGGTGAAAGGATGGCACGCATAGGCCTTGCCGCGATCGCCCTGCATGCCGCTCGGCGTGCGCGACAGCACGTCGCCGCCGCTTTGCACCGGCGTATTCGGCGAGAGCACGCCGACGCAATTCTGCCCGCTGACCGTGCCCTTGAGATCGGCAAGCCGCCTGTCGTCGGGAAGCGTCACGGTGACATGGTGCTTGCGGCTTTCGCCGGCGCCGAGCGCCAGGTTGGCGATGCAGGACGCCGGCAGCGTCGCCGGCTCCGGCGAGCAGCCGAAGGGCGGGTCGATCGCGGTGATCCGGACGCCTTCCAGCCTGCCGATGCCGTCGATGCCGATCGCATCGCCGATGCGGACCGGGCCGGAGAAGGGGGTAGGCCCATCGTTCGTGATGGTGATCTCGAACGAGCATGGTTCTCCCGGCCGGCATTCGGCATCGCCGGTCTTCTCGACGCGGATGATCGAGCCGCCGCCGCCCTTCGCGCAGGCCTGGCCGATCGGGTAGACAATGTCGTCACCCGGCGCCGGCCCGTAGGAGCCGCGCGCGCAATTCTCGAACGCGCCATTGCCGCTCACCGTCACGTCGAAGTGCCGGCTGGTTCCGGGCGTCATCGCGGCGCCGGGAATCTGGCACGACAGCGTGCTGGCAGGCACCGGTCCGCAAGCCCAGTCCGCACCGTCAGGAGTGACGCTCTGGATTTGCACAGGCGCTCCGCCCGACACCAGCGTGGCGGCATCGTTGACCCGCACCGGGCCGGTCGGGGCCGCGGTGCCGGCATTGGTGACGGTGATGCGGCAGGAAACCGCGGCACCGGCAAGCGAGCCATCGCAGGTCTTGGTGATGCGCAGGCCAGGCTGGCCGCCATTCGGGTGGCGGATGCGCTCGGTGGCGCAGGCCTTGTTGTTGGCAAGGTCGACCTCGCCGGCAATGCCCTTCACCTCGGCGCAGTTCTCCACCGTGTCCGGCCGGTAGTTCGTCGGCATCACCGCTCTGACGACGATCGGCGTCGAGGCGCCCGGAGGCAGCGAGATGCCGGCATTGTCGCAGCGGAACTGTCCGGGGCCGTTCGGTCCGCAGGCCCATGGCGGGCTCGGCCCGAAGGTCGACGAGGTGGGCGCGCCGCCGGGGTAGGTGTCGATCACCGTCAGCGACCCGTTATAGGTGCCGGTGCCGTTGTTGATGATGTCGATCACGAAAGTGCAGGCGCCGTCCGGCGTGCAGACCGGGGTACGGGCGCGCTTCTTCAGGATCAGGTCGACCTTCTTCTCGACCGGCGGATTGCACTGCGGATCGCGATCGCCACGGCGGCAGATCGGGATCGAGGCGCAGCCGCGGTCGTTCTGCTGGCTGCCGAACAGCGGCTTGCCGCTGGCCTGGTAGTCATAGGCGGCGCAGTTGCGCAGCACGCCGCCTTGCCAGCCGCCCGCCGGCTTGAAGCCGAGCTTGAGGTTGACGGAGGCGCCGGGGTTGAGCGTAGTCGCCGGATAGGTGCAGGTCATCGGCGTCGTGCCGGGCGCGCAGACCCAGGGCGCGTTCGGCCCGGAGGTCAGCACTGAGCCTGCCGGCAGCGTCACCTCGTCGAGCACGATCTTGCCGTTATAGGGCGCGTCGCCGACATTGGTGACGGTGATGGTGAAGTCGCAGCCGCCGGCCATCGTGCAACGCGGCACGTCCGCATGTTTTTCGACCTTGAGGTCCGGCTCCTTGTCCTTGGGCGGGCATCTGAGGTCACGCGGGACGACGATGTCTATCACCTGCGTGCAGCAGAGCCCCCAGCCTTCCTTCGGCCCGGCATAGGTCTCGATGCCGGTGACGACGAGGTGGATGGTCTCGCCGGGCGAAGCGCCGATAATCTTCCAGTTCAGCACGCCGCCGCCGATCGGCACCTTCTGCATGTCGGGAACGATGCTGACGCCGGGCGCCGTCGTCGACACCTGCACCCGTTTGTCGCCCATCTCCGGGCCGACCGGCATATGATAGATGAAGGCGCCGCCGCCTGGCACGCAATCGACCGTGCCGCGCTCGACTTTGAAACATTCCTTGCCGGGAGGTGGCGGCGGCGGGTTGCACTTGATCAGGTCGATCTTGATCGAGGTCTTCACGCCGGTCAGGAAATCGCCGTCGTCGGGCTTGTCCGGATCCTGCGAGTGGATCGTTGTTGCCGAACCGCCCCTGAAGGCCACCTCGATCTCACCCTGGTTGTCGACCGTCGTCGGCACGGGAAAGGTCGCATGGTCTATCCTGGCGGTGATGCGGAAGGTGATGACGCGTTCGTTCGCAGCACCCGCGCCATCGAGGTTGGCAGCGCTGATGCGGAAGTTGGAAACGCTGGCCGTGTCGTTCGGGCTGTCCGACGTGCCGATTGAAGCAGCGGGCAGCGCTCCGCCGGAGGCGCTGGTGCCGTCGCCGGTGACATCGACGTTGACGACCTGCAGGCCGTGCGGCAGCTGGTCCTTGAAATCGAGCCTTGTCGCTTTGAGCAGGGCGGCCACGCTTGGCCGGTCGAAGTCCTGCGGGTCGCCATGGATGCCGAAGCTCAGGACGTACTCGACGGAATCGCAGCTTTTCTGCCCGCCTTTCTTGGTGAAGAAGGGCACGATCCGCGCGAGTTCCGCATTGATGCCGCGTGAGGCCGGATTGGCGGCCTGATTGGTCTTGGCCGGAGCCTGGTCTTGGGCAAACGCCGGCAGTGCCGGCATCATGGCGACCGCGATACCGGCCGCCATCAGCCAGCGCGCGCCGCGCCTGGCATATGACAGGGGTTTCATGATCGTCTCCATGACGGTTTTCGAACAGCTCGAGACGGAGCGGGAAAGGGCGAGATTTGTCATCTGTCCCTCCCTCAACGTTCGCAGCTGACGGCTGGCGTTCTGAGCGGCAGCGTCATCTTGCAGCAAGGATAGTAGCCACCCTTGTCCTGGTCGGACTTGCGGTAGAAGCAGAGCCCGACATTGACGGTGTCGCCAGGATCGTGGCCGGTGATGTCGACCGTGTAGGGCTTGCCCGGAACATGCGACATGAGGGTTGATACCCCGACGCCGGGCGTCCTGGACTGCGCCTTGATCGAATCGCCGCCAAAGCCGGCATGGTCATGGAGATAGAGTTCGGCCCGCAGACCGCGTGGCGTGCAGTAGTAATGCACGTCCTCGACATCCACGCAGGGCGGCAGGTTGCCGGGCGGCGGGAAGTCCGGCGGATAGAACGGAGGCAGGTAGCCGCCGCCGGGGATTTCCTCATAGTAGCCGGCGCGGCCCTCACAGGGGCGCCAGACCCTTACGTCGCCGACATGGCCCTGGACGTCCGGGTCTTCGAAATAGCCGTCGAAGTCGACGAACCATGAGCCGAAGGGCGGAACGTTCGCCGGCTTGACCAGCGCGCTTGGCGTCAGCTGGACGCCATGCACGGCAAGCGGCCCGCCGGCGGCGAGGCGCTCGGCAAGCTTCGGATTGTCGCGCAGCTTGTCGCCGGTGTTGACGACGGTGTCGGCGCAAACGGAGGAGTCGAGATTGCCTTCGGCGTCATAGCGATATTGCAGGTCGACGCCGCCGGCCGACTGGCGGTTGCCTGGCGGGAAGCCGACGGCATATTCCTGCGGCACCTCGACCCAGGCCGATTCCGTCGCCGGATCGTCCTGATCCTCGCGCCAGTATCGGATCAGTTCGCCTTTGCCGGAATCGGCGAAGCGGCTGTAATCGTAGCGGTTCTCGACCGGGCCGCGCTGGGCGAGATACATGAAGCCCTTATTGTCGAAGGCGATGTCGGTGACGGCATAGTCCTGGTCCGCCTTGACCGTCAGTTCCCAGCGCGGACCGCCGGCAAAGCCTCCGTCGCTCGCGATGCCGACCGACCAGATTTCGGCCTTCTCGCCGACGGAATAGTAGAGCCGGCCGCCATGATAGGCGACGGCCCAGACCCGGCGCGCATCCTGCGTGTAGCCCCAGGTCGCGGGGTCTTCGCTATCGAAAGCGGCAGCCTGGATGTCCATCACGGCGGTGTCGTCGGCGACCGGGGCTAATCCATGCGCGGGGCGCCCGGCGACGCCATGGTCGAAGCTGTCGATCAGATTGCCCTCGATATCGATGCGGTGAATGAGCCCGGTATCGAGATCCGAAGCGAAGAACTGGCGATGGGTAGCATCGAAGGCGAGATTGCCGATGCCCGGCCCGCTGTTGGTGTCGATGTCGGCGAATTTGGAGACGGCGCCCGTGATGCCGTCGATCTTCCAGATCGTGCCTGGACCGCCGCCATTCTCGGTGCCGAACTGGCCGTCCATGAAGGTAGCGCCCGCGGTGCCGCGGCGCTGCCGTTCCGGTCTTCCGTCATGGTCGGCGTCCGGCGTGACGATCTCGATGCCATGCAGCGAGGTCGCAGCCGCGTAGAGGTTGGGAACGCCTGAGGGCACGCCGTCGCGCACGCCATCGTCATAGGCGAGGCCGAACACCTCGCCGATCTGCCCGGCCGTCACCTCGAAGGGCGGCCGCGTGTTGACGAGTTGGCCGGAAGCGGGCCCGCCGAGGTGCGAGACGTCGAAAATGCGCAAGGATGCGCGAGACGTATCGATGAAGGTCTCGTCGACCGGGTCGACGCCGGGGGGCAGACCCTGATCGAAATCGGGAATGGTGGTGCCCGGAAAGCCGGTGACCGCCATCGAACCGGGATAGATGATCTGGGTTTCCTGCGCCTTCGCCGCGCCGAGCCACAAGCCGGCGGACAGCGCCAAAGCCAGAATTCCGCCGCTTGTTGCGATTGCGTGGCGCAAACGGCGGCCACGGGAACGCAGGAACGAGCCGCGAACGCCAGACATTGAACTCCCCCCGAAGCCGCTGGAAGGAACGTCCGCCTCTACCGCGCCAACCAGGGCAAGGCGCGGCGTTGCGGCACGTTCTTCCCCGTTCGAATTGTCTGTTTTCCTCTTGGCGACGATACGCCGGCTGCTGGGCAGGGTCAACGGAATCAGCCGGAAGCCCAGCGCGTCGACCCCTTCCCGAAGGGGGTGATCGCGCTGGATTCCCGTTGTTCCCGGAGACCGCGAAGTCTCTGGGTTTCTGGTCATGGCGGCTTTCCTTTCCGGGCCGCGCCATTGCGGCGCCTGGCCGTCAGTCGCTGGCCGGCATGGAAAGGTTCATGGGAGGATAGCGGGGTGGAAAGTGTTTGCGGTCGCCAGGGGCGTTACCAGATCCAGTCGCCCTGGCCGAGCGCCGATACCGCCTCGACGATGCGGGTGAAGCTCGTCCGTGCCCGGCCGATCATGTGGCGGCCTCTGAGGTAGCCATGCACCAGGCCCGGCTCCTCGAACCAGGCGGCGCGCCCGCCGGCCGCGATGACGCGGTCGCGATAAGCCTCGCCGTCGGATGACAGCGGGTCGCACTCGGCGGTGATCAGCACCGTCGGCGGCAAATAGGCGAAATCGGCGTCGGCCAGCGGATAGAGCGTGATGTCGCCGGTCTGGTCGACGCCGCCGGTGCGGATATGCTTGTAGAAGTCGAGATCGCGCGCGGTCAGCATCGGAGCCTCGGCATGGGTGACGTAGGAGCCGCGCGAATGGTCGCCGCCGAGCCCGGGATAGATCAGCATCTGGCCGGCCGGCTTCTTTTCATGGCCGCGCGTCGCATGCGCTACCGCCGCGCAGAGATTGCCGCCGGCGCTGTCGCCGCAAAGCACGACAGGGCAGTCATAGGTCTTGGCGGCCCATTCGAACGCGTCCATGGCGTCGTCGAAGGCGGCCGGATGCAGATGCTCCGGCGCCAGCCGATAATCGACCGAGACCACCTCGTAACCGGTGCGGGCGCAAAGCTCGGCGCAGACATCGTCATGGCTCTCCAGCCCGCCCAGGATAAAGCCGCCGCCATGAAGGTAGAGCACCATCGCAGCGTCGTTCGGCTCCGCGTTGCGATAGATGCGGATCGGGATGCCGTCGGCGATGCCTGTCGTCAAGGCGGTCACGCCCTGCGGATAGCCGGCAAAGAACTCCCGGCACATCCGGTCATAGATCGCGCGCTGCTCTTCGATCGTGTAGTCGATCGTGTTCGGCGGATAGTAAGAGTTGGTCTTCTCGATGAAGGCCCAGGTTTCGGCGTCGATGAGGGTTTTGTAGTCGGTCATGGGTGCGGAACAGGTAGCCAAGGCCTCGCTCCGTCATCTCCGCAGAATCACTTGCCCTTCCAAACCGGCTCGCGCTTCTCCGCGAAAGCCCGGAACCCTTCCATATTGTCTTCCGAACCGTAGAGCTTGTCGACCGTCGGCAGCTGCCGGCGCGTCACCTTGTTCATGGCGTCCTGGAAGGTCAGCGCCTCGGCCACCCGCGCCGTCTCCTTGATCGCGGCGAAGACCAGCGGCGGGCCGCTGGCGAGCAACCTTGCGATCTCCCAGACGCGCTCCTCGAGCTTGTCCTTGGGCAGCACCTCGTTGACCAGGCCCCAGCGATGCGCCTCGGCGACATCCATCCAGCGGCCGGTGAACAGAAGGTCCATGGCGATATGGTAGGGGATGCGCTTCGGCAGCTTGATGGTCGCAGCGTCGGCCAGCGTGCCGGCGCGGATCTCGGGCAGTGCGAAGGAGGAATGGTCCGAGGCGTAGATGAGGTCGCAGGACAGCGCCAGCTCGAAGCCGCCGCCCACCGCCATTCCGTTGACGCAGGCGATCACCGGCTTGTTGAGGTCGCGCAGCTCCTGCAGCCCGGCAAAGCCGCCGACGCCGTAGTCGCCGTCGACCGCGTCGCCTGCGGCCGCCGCCTTGAGGTCCCATCCGGCGCTGAAGAACTTGTCGCCGGCCGTCTTGACGATGGCGACACGCAGTTCCGGATCGTCGCGGAACGCCTTAAAGGTCTCGCCCATCAGCCGCGACGTCTTGAGGTCGATGGCGTTTGCCTTCGGCCGGTCGAGCGTGACCTCGAGGATCGCGCCTTCGCGGCGGGTGGTGATGATTTCAGCCATTCTTCTTCTCTCCAAGCACGAGCAGGGCGTCCGCGATCCAGGCGCCCTTGCCTTCGGCGCAGACGATCAGCGGGTTGATATCGAGTTCCTCGATCTCGCCTTCGTTCTTCTGCACGAAGTCGGCAATGCCGGCGATGGCGTCGATGGCGGCGTTGACGTCGGCCTTCGGCCGGCCGCGATAGCCTTCGAGCAGCGGATAGAGCTTGAGCCCACGCAATGCCGCCTCGATGTCGTCGCGCGTCGCCGGCAGCATCAGGGTCACGCTGTCGCGCAACAGCTCGACCAGCACGCCGCCGGTGCCGAGCGTCATCACCACGCCGAACATCGGATCGCGGGTGAAGCCGACGATCAGCTCGGCGACGCCGTCGCGCACCATGCGCTCGGCATAGAGTCCCGTGCCGAGCGGCAAAAGGTCATGCGCGGCGGCGCTGACGGATTCGGCGTCCTTCAGGTTCAGCCTGACGGCGCCGACTTCCGACTTGTGCGTGACGCCGAGAGCCTTCAGAGCCACCGGGAAACCCAAGCTCATCGAGGAAATCACCGCCTCGACCGCATTGGAGGCGCGCTCGCCCTTCGGCACCGGCAGGCCGGCGTTGATCAGCCTTTCCTTGGCCTCGGCCTCGTCCGGCGTCACGCGTTTGGCTTCGGATGCGCCTGCCGCCGTGGTGTCGACCGGCTGCGCCTGCGGCTCGCGCCAGGCCCAGCCGATGAAGGCGGCGGCCTGGGCGGCCTCCATGGCCTCCGAAATGCCGAACAACGGCACCATGCCGCGCGCCATCAGGCCGGCGGTGTACTCCTCCGGCAGGTTTTCCGGCAACGAAGAGACGATCGCGCCTTGCGCCTTGTTGGTCTTCAATGCGGCCTCGAAGGCGCGCAGCGTCGCCCACCAGTCCACGTCCGAGCAGCGGTCCGGGCGCGGGAAGTCGAGCACCAGCATGTTCAAGTCGAAGCCGCCCGACACCATGGCCGTGAAGGTGGCGGTCATCGCCGGCTCGTTGTTCCAGATGAAGGTGTGGTAGTCGAGCGGGTTGGCGACCGCGACCAGCGGCCCGAGCGTCGATTTCACATGCGCGCGGTGTTCGGCCGTCAGGGCCGGAAAATGCACCCAGCGACCTTCGGCGCTGTCGGCCATGACGGACGCCTCGCCGCCGGAGCAGCTCATCGACGAGAGCCTGTAGCCGGGCAATGGTCCGGTGATGTGCAGCAGCTTCAGCGCCTCGATGAAGGCCGGAATGGAATCGACGCGCGCGATGCCGAGACGCTTCAGGAAGGCGCCGGAGGCGGCGTCCGAGCCGGCCAGCGAGGCGGTGTGCGACACCGTCGCCTGCCTTGCCTGCTCCGAGCGGCCGACCTTCATGGCGATGATCGGCTTCTTCAGCTCGCGCGCCCGTGCCGCCAGCTTCTCGAAGCCGGCGACCGAGTCGAAGGCCTCGATATGCAGGCCAAGCGAGGTGACGCGCTCGTCCTCGATCAGGCCGAGAGCCATTTCCGAAAGGCCGGTCTGCGCTTGGTTGCCGGCGGTCATCAGGAAGGCGATCGGCAGGCCGCGCTTCTGCATCGTCATGTTGATGGCGATGTTGGACGACTGGGTGATGATAGCGACGCCCTTGCCGCCTTCGGCCAACCGGATGCCGCCGTGCTGGTCGGGCCAAAGCAACGCGCCGTCGGCATAGTTGATCAGGCCGTAGCAGTTCGGCCCGATGATCGGCATCTGGCCTGCGGCGGCGACGAGCTCGGCCTGCAGCCGCTCGCCGTCCTCGTCATAGGCCTCGGTCTCGAGGAAGCCGGCGGCGAAGCAGACGGCGCCGCCAGCGCCGCGTTCGGCCAGCGCCTTGATCACCTCGATGGTCAGATGCCGGTTGACGCCGACGAATGCGGCGTCCGGTGCTCCGGGCAGGTCGGCGACGGAGCGATAGGCCTTGCGGCCGGCGACCTCGTCCTTGGTCGGATGCACCGGCCAAATCTCGCCGGCAAAGCCCATCTTGATCGACTGCGCCACGACGGCGGCGGCCTGCGCCCCGCCAAACACGGCGATCGATTTTGGGCGCAAGAGACGTTCGAGTTTATGCATGGCCATCTTTTCGTTTGAGCGCGATCTTGTCCAAGGCCGGATCCGAGCCTTGGCGCATCATGCTCTAAGCTCCGAACGGACGCAGCAGCGCCCGCGAAATAATATGTCGCTGAATCTCCGACGTGCCTTCCCAGATGCGCTCGACGCGGGCATCGCGCCAGATGCGCTCCAGCGGCAGGTCGTCCATCAGCCCCATGCCGCCATGGATCTGGATGGCCTCGTCGGCGACGAAGGCCAGCATCTCGGTGGCCTTCAGCTTGGCCATCGCCATGTCCTGGTCGGTGACGGTGCCCTGATCGTACTTCCAGCCGGCTTCGAAGACCATCAGGTCCGCAGCCTTGAGCTCCGTAGCCATGTCGGCGAGCTTGAACGAAACGCCCTGGAACTTGCCGATCTGCTGGCCGAACTGCTGGCGCTGCGCGGCATATTCGATGGCATGCGACAGCGCGCGCTCGGCGCGGCCGAGGCAGGTGGCGCCGACCTGGAGACGCGTGGCGCCAAGCCACGAATTCGCGACGTCGAAGCCCTTGTGCACTTCGCCGAGCACCTGGGAAGCCGGCAGCCGGCAATCGTCAAATTCGAGGATCGAATTGGTGTAGCCGCGATGCGAGACATTGCGATAGCCGTCGCGCACCGTGAAGCCTTTGGTGCCCTTGTCGACGAAAAAGGCGGTAATCTTCTTACGCTTGCCGCGTGGCGAATCCTCTTCGCCCGAAGCCATGAAACAAATCGCGAAATCGGCGATGTCGGCATGCGAGATAAAATGCTTGGTGCCGTTGAGCACCCAGTCCGAGCCGTCCTGTACCGCGGTCGCCTTCATGCCGCGCAGGTCGGAGCCGGCGCCGGGCTCCGTCATCGCCAGGCAGTCCGACTTCTCGCCGCGGATGCAGGGAAAGAGGTATTTCTCGCGCTGCTCCGGCGTGCCGGCAAGCAGGATGTTGGACGGACGCGCCACGCAGGTCCAGTGCAGCGCGTAATTGGCACGGCCAAGCTCCTTCTCGTAGAGCAGCCAGCTTACCGTATCGAGGCCGGCGCCACCGACATCGGCCGGCATGTTGGCGGCGTAGAGGCCCGCTTCGATCGCCTTGGCCTTCAATTCGTCGATCAGCTCGCGGCGCAGCACGCCGGTGCGCTCCACCTCACGCTCATGCGGGTAGAGCTCGTTCTCGACGAAGGCGCGCGTCGTTTCGACGATGAGCTTCTGTTCTTCCGAAAGACCGAAATGCATCGCCTCAGCCCTTCTTCTTGCTCTTCTTCGTCTTGTCGGCCCTGGCGGACTTCTCAGCCTTTGCCGGCTTGGCTGCCTTCTTCACCGGCTTGGGTTTTTCGGCAGTTTTGGCTGGAGTCTTCTTCGCCGCCAGCTTGGCGAGCTGCCTGGTATAGTCCTTATGCAGCGCGCCGGCACCCCAGCCCTTGCCCTTGTTCTGCTTCGACAGCGCTTCCATGATCGCGACCAGATTGTCGTCGCGGATCCTCTCCAGTTCGCGGATCGACAGACCATGCGCCTGCTCGTCCGACTGCGTGGCGATAAGGTCGACCAGCTCGTCGTTGAACTCCGGCACGTCCATCAGCTTGGTCCACGGCCATTTCAGGCAGGGTCCGAACTGCGCCATGAAGTGGCGCATGCCGGCCTCGCCGCCGGCGACCCGGTAGACCTGGAACATGCCCATCTGCGCCCAGCGCAGGCCGAAGGAATAGCGCATGATGTCGTCGAGTTCCTCGACGGTGCAGATGCCGTCCTTGACCAGCCAAAGCGCCTCGCGCCATGCGGCCTCGAGCAGGCGGTCGCCGACGAAGGCCTCGATCTCCTTGCGCACCACCACCGGCTTCATGCCGATCGAGGCGTAGAGCTCCTTGGCCACCTCGATCGCCTCGGGGAAGGTCTGCTCGCCACCGACGATCTCGACCAGCGGCAAGAGATAAACCGGGTTGAACGGATGGCCGACGACCAGCCGCTCCGGATGCTTCTTCATCGCCACCTGCATGTCGGTCGGCTTGATGCCGGAGGTCGAGGAGCCGACAATGGCGTTGGCGGGCGCATGCTGGTCGATCTCGGCCAGCACCTTGTGCTTGAGGTCGAGCCGCTCCGGCACGCTTTCCTGGATGAAGTCGGCGTCGGCAACCGCCTCGGCGATGGTCTTGGCGAAGGTGAGCTTGCCTTCCTTGGGCAGGCCGCCGGGCAGCATCTGCTTGTAGGCGCGGCGCGCGCCCTTCATCACTTCGCCCACCTTGCGCGACGCTTCCGGATCGGGATCGAAGATCGACACGTCGATGCCGTTCAGGAGCAGCCGCGCCACCCAGCCGGCGCCGATGACACCGCCGCCGATGGCGGCCGCCTTGTTGATGATGCTCATGCTTGTCAGGCTCCGGTTCTCGTCTTGGCTGTTTCGGGATCTGTGAGGGCCACGCGCTCGCCGGCGCGGATCACCGCCGGATCGTAAGCCTTGCGGGCGAAGACCTCGAGCACGAAGGGCCGGAAGAACTCGACCGGCAGCGTCTCGTAGTCGGGATCGAAGCTCGACTGGTCCCAGCGCTCGCAGAACTGGTCGCAGTCATCGAAATAGAGGTGGCCGGCGAAGCGGTCCCGGGCATGCCGGTTGCCGCCCAGGTGATGCGCGTAATAGAGGCGCTGGAAATCGCCGTGCTTCTCCACCACCCAGGTGCATTGCTCGCGCACGAAGGGTTTCAGGATCGCAGCCGCATATTCGTCATGATTGTAGGGCGCGTAGATGTCGCCGATGTCGTGCAGCAGCGCGCAGACGATCCAGTCCGTATCGGCGCCGTCGCGCCAGGCGCGCGTCGCCGCCTGCAGCGAATGGCCGAGCCGGGTGATCTTGTAGCCGGAAAGACCCTCATCCAGCTGTACGATCGCGTCGAGCAGCCGGTCGCCGGTCTTGGCGGCGTAGTCGATCTCATGGGCGGTCAGGAATTCGTAGTCTTCCTTGTCGCCGTCCTTCATCGCGGTGAATTTGACGGTAGCCATGCTCAACTCCCGGTGTCTTGTTTGAGCATGATCTTGTCCGAAAACCGGTACCCACTTTTCGGGATCATGCTTAAGCCGTGGCAGCGATCGGCGGCCGCTTGGTCAAGTTGAGCTTCTTGCGGACTTCCTCGGGCCCGAGCACGCGCGCGCCGAGATTGGTGACGATGCTGGCCGCGCGTTCGACGAGCTGCGCGTTTGTCGCCAGCACGCCCTTGTCGAGCCACAGATTGTCCTCCAGGCCGACGCGGACATTGCCGCCGGCAAGCACGGCCGCCGCCGCATAGGCCATCTGGTTGCGGCCGATCGAGAAGGCCGACCAGTTCCAGGTCGAGGGCACGTTGTTGACCATGGCCATGAAAGTGTTGAGGTCGTCCGGCGCACCCCATGGCACGCCCATGCAGAGCTGCACCAGCGCATCCGGGTCGAGCACCTTTTCCTCGACCAGTTGCTTGGCGAACCACAGATGTCCGGTATCGAAGGCCTCGATCTCGGGCTTCACGCCCAGCGCCGTCATCATGCCGCCCATGGCGCGCAGCATGCCCGGCGTGTTGGTCATCACATAGTCGGCCTCGGCGAAATTCATCGTGCCACAATCCAGCGTGCAGATCTCCGGCAGGCACTGGCGCACATGCTCCATGCGGTTGGTGGCGCCTCCCATGTCGGTGCCCTTCTCGTTGAGCGGCAAAGGCGCTTCCGGCGAGCCGAACACCATGTCGCCACCCATGCCGGCGGTGAGGTTCAGCACCACGTCCACGTTCGCCTCGCGGATGCGCTCGGTCACCTCGCGGTAGAGATGCACGTCGCGCCTGGGCTTGCCGGTCTCGGGGTCGCGCACATGGCAGTGGACGATCGCCGCACCCGCCTTGGCGGCCTCGATCGCCGAATCGGCGATCTGCTTGGGCGAGCGCGGCACATGCGGGCTGCGGTCCTGCGTGCCACCGGAGCCGGTCACGGCACAGGTAATGAAGACCTCGCGGTTCATCGCAAGCGGCATTTTGATCCTCCCAGATTCGATCGGCCATGCATGCCACCCAGAAGCGGGAGCCGATAGCGGCACGGCATGCACGGCAATTCAGCAAGAATGCCCGACTTGCTGGAAACTGTTTTGCGTTTTACGAAGCTCTCATGATCAAAAGCGAAAAGCCGACCATCTTTCGGTCCGAGCGCGAGAGGCTCAAGGTTACGCTCCTCGTGTTCTCGGGGTCCTCGATCATGTGCGTGGCTTCGGCGGTCGACCCGCTGCGCGCAGCAAACCGCATCTCAGGCGAGACGCTGTTCGATTTCAAGCTGGTCTCGGTCACCGGCGAGGCGCCGGTGACGACATGCGGCCTCCCCGTGGCCGTCAGCGGCCGTTTCGACGCGGCCGAGGCCACCGACATGCTGGTTGTCGTCGCCGGCTTCGGCACGCAGAACTACGCCACGTCGGCATTGCTCGCGGGCCTGCGCAGGGCAGCGCGCGCTGCCCGCGCCTGCGGCGGCGTCGAGGCCGGCACCTGGCTGGTGGCGCGCGCCGGCCTGCTCGAGGGCCGCAGCGCCACCACGCATTGGGAAGACATGGAGGATTTCTCGACCGCCTTTCCGGGCGTGGACGTGCGGCCGGACCGCTATGTCATCGACGGGCCGGTCTTCACCTCCGGCGGCGCCTCGCCGACCTTCGACCTGATGCTGCATCTCATTCGCACCCGGCTCGGCATGGCCGCCGCGCTCGATGTGGCGAGCGTCTTCATCTACGACCAGGCGCGCGCCGCGACCGACGCGCAGCCGCTGGTCTCGCTCGGCCGGCTCGACGGCTACGATCCGCGGCTTGCGCAGGCAATCCGGCTGATGGAAGCGCATGTCGACCAGCCGCTCACCATTGACGCCGTGGCAAAACGCGCCGGCGTCACGGCAAGAACGCTGGAAAGCATTTTTCGCAAGTCGATCGGCGAGACGCCCGGCGCCTATTATCTGAGGCTGCGCCTCAGCGCCGCCCGGCGGCTCGTGGTCGATACGCGCATCGCCATGGCCGACATTGCCGGGCGTACGGGCTTTTCCTCCGCCGCAGCATTTTCCAGGGCATTTTCAAGAGCTTTCGGCGAGGCGCCGGTCAGGCTGCGGCGCGGTTGAGAATCCAGTCTGTTGCGGCGGCGAGGTCATCGACCACTGCCGTCGGAGCCGGATCGTATCGCGTCTCGTCCTTGGGTCGGTACTTGCCGGTTCGCACGAGCAGCGCCGCGCCGAGCCCGGCGCTGAGCGCGCCGGCGACATCGCTCTCCGCGTCGTCGCCGACCATGACCGCATCGGCGGCCGGGCAGTTCAAATCGGCAAGCGCCGAATGGAAGAAATCCGCCGACGGCTTGCCGAGCACGACGGGGCTTCGGCCACTGGCGAATTCGAGGGCCGCAACGAAGGCGCCGGCGTCGAGGCTGAGCTGGCCGTCCGCATCCTTGAAGGTGCGGTTGGTGGCCAAAGCCACAAAATCGGCGCCGGCGGATAACGCGCGGAAAGCACGGTTGAGACTGGCGTAGCCGAACGCCTCGCCGGCATCGCCCACGACAACCGCCTTGCCGCTTCCTCCCTCCAGGCCCGAAAACTCTGCTTCGAGATCGGGATGGATGAGCAGATGCGGCTCGCGGCCATGCCTGCGCAACCATTCGATCGCAGCGCGCGCCGGCGTCAGCAATTCTTCATCCGCAACTTCGATGCCCATGGCGGCAAGTTGCGCGACGATCTTGCTGCGCGGCGAGCGTGTCGTGTTGCTGACAAAGCGGAGCGGCAGGCCGGCCTTGCGCAAACGCCCGACCGCGGTCACAGCTCCTGCGATCGGGGTATCGCCATCATAGACGACACCCACAAGGTCAAGCAGCACCGCGCGTATCATCGGTGCAGGATGGAGAAGCCACCTCTTTTCGTCAAATCACGGGAATTGTCAGGCGGCGTCGCGGCCCTCGCCGACGATGCGCGTGCGCATGCTCTTGGCCAGCGCCGTTTCCAACCGCGCGGCGACCGCGCGGTCCCATTCATTTGTCTTGCGACCGCCCTCTTTCGAATGGGGCAAGGCCATCAGCCGGTCGATGATCGATCCGGTTTCACCGGACGAAAGCAGGGCGTCGATCTCGCGTTCGTGCTGCATATCGGTTCGCCTCCTTCTTCTTCACCCGCCACAGGAGCCACGTTTATACGAGTTCCGTGACGGCTGTTTGAAGGCAAGAGCGGGGCGATTGAGGGGCGGCTCGGGGCAAAACCTTGTCGTGAAGTTCTGCCCCGCGCGAATGCTATACGCTCGGGCATTCCGCCTGAGCGATCAGACGTAGCGGTTGACGATGTTCTCCAGCAGTTCCTGCCGGCCGGAGCGCGGCTGCGGCTCGATCTTCTCCTTCAAGACGCGCTCGGCGATCTCCTCCAGCGTGCGCTCGCCCGAAAGCATCGCCTTGCCTTCGGCGGTGTTCCAGCCGGCATAGCGCTCGGCGAGCGGGCCGGACAGCGCCTTGTCCTCGATCATCTTGGCCGCCGCCTTGAGGCCGCGTGCGCAGGCATCCATGCCGCCGATATGGCCGATCAGGAGGTCGTCCGGGTCGAGCGACTGGCGCCTGAGCTTGGCGTCGAAATTGGTGCCGCCGGTCTTGAAGCCGCCGCCTTGCAGCACCTGGTAATAGGCAAGCGCCATTTCCGGCACGTTGTTGGGGAACTGGTCGGTGTCCCAGCCCGACTGGTAGTCGTTGCGGTTCATGTCGATCGAACCGAAGATTCCAAGCGCATTCGCCAAAGCCAGCTCGTGCTCGAAGGAATGGCCGGCCAGGATCGCGTGGCCCTGCTCGATGTTGAGCTTTACTTCCTTCTCCAGCCCGAAGCGCTTGAGGAAGCCGTAGACGGTGGCGACGTCGTAGTCGTACTGGTGCTTCGTCGGCTCCTGCGGCTTCGGCTCGATCAGGATCGTGCCCGTGAAGCCGATCTTGTGCTTGTAGTCGACGACGAGGTTGAGGAAGCGGCCGGCCTGCTCCTGCTCGCGGGCAAGGTCGGTGTTGAGCAAGGTCTCATAGCCCTCGCGGCCGCCCCACAGCACATAGTTCTCGCCCTTGAGCTTCTTGGTAACGTCGATACATTTCTTCACCGTCGCCGCCGCATAGGCGAACACATCCGGATCGGGATTAGTGGCCGCGCCCGACATGAAGCGCCGGTGCGAGAAAAGGTTCGCCGTGCCCCAGAGCAGCTTGACGCCGGTCTGTTTCATCTTGTCGGCGAAATAGTCGGTGATCTCGTCGAGGCGCGCGGCACTCTCCGAAAAATCCTTGCCTTCCGGGCGCACGTCTGCGTCGTGGAAGCAGAAATAGGGCGCGCCAAGCAGCGAGAACATCTCGAAGGCGACGTCGGCCTTGAGCTTGGCCAGTTCCATCGTGTCGACGCCGCCCGGCTTGGCAAACCAGGGCCGGTCGAAGGTCTGGCCGCCGAACGGGTCGCCGCCCGGCCATGCGAAGGAATGCCAATAGGCGACGGCGAAGCGCAGATGGTCTTCCAGCCTCTTGCCGGCCACCACCTCATCGGGGTTGTAGTAGCGGTAGGCCAGCGGATTGGTCGAATCCGGCCCTTCATATTTGATTGTCTTGATGTCGCCGAAAAATCCGCTGCTCATGGTTTCCTTCCTCTCCGAGATGGTTTCCCGATTACCTCAGGCGTAATTGGTTTCACTCTTTTGCCGGGCGAAAAGCGTCATGTCGAAACGATCCAACGAAGGAACATGACAATGACCGACCTCAACACGATCGCCCGTAACTACATCGCCGCCTGGAATGAGAGCGATGCGGCCCGCCGCAAGGGGCTGCTCGACGCGGCGTTCACCAAGGATGTCAGCTATCGCGACCCGGTCATGCAAGGCGATGGCCATGACGGCATCGCCGCGCTGATCGACGGCGTGCAACAGCGCTTCGTCGGCTTCCGCTTCTCCCTGAAGGGTGAGCCGGACGGTTTCGCGGACAAGATCCGCTTCTCGTGGAATCTTGGGCCGGAAGGCACGGAATCCGTCATCGAAGGCACCGACATCGGCGTCATCGAGAACGGCCGCCTGAAGAGCGTCACCGGGTTTTTGGACAAGGTGCCGGCGCAGTGAGGCTAATTGCGGAGGGGCGGTGCGATGCACCCCCCTCTGCCCTGCCGGGCATCTCCCCCGCAAGGGGGGAGATTGGCAGCTCCGGCGCTGCCGCGCTTTTTTCAATGCTGGCGATTGGCGAAGGTCCGCGTGACAGTCAATCTCCCCCCTTGCGGGGGAGATGGCCGGCAGGCCAGAGGGGGGGGCCTCGCGCATAGTCACGCAGTTATCGCTCTTATCGCCGGATACAGCGCCCGATATCTCTGATAAGCATCAGCAAAAGCGCCACCCAGCCCAGCATCCGGCTCGATCGTCGCATCCGTGGCCGGCGCAGTGCAGACGGCAAGCGGATCGGCGCCGGTCGCGGCGATCAGGCCGAGCCGCGCCGCACCAAACGCCGCGCCGAAATCGCCGTCGGTCGGAATATCGACCGGAACCTGCAGCGCGGTGGCGATCGCCTTCAGCCAATAGCGCGAGCGCGAGCCGCCGCCGATCGCGGTCACCCGGCTCAGCGTGGTGCCGGCCGTCTTCAGCGCCTCGAGACTGTCGCGGAAGGCGAAGGCGACGCCCTCGAGCACCGCCTGCGTCAGCACGGCCCGGCTCGATTGATGCGCCAGCCCGATGAACGAGCCGCGGATGGCGGAATCATTGTGCGGCGTGCGCTCGCCCGAGAGATAGGGCAGGAAGGTAACGCCCGTCGGTGCCTTTAGCGTATCGCCGAGTTCGCCGGTCAGGTCGCCGGCGCTCTTTGCCGTGATCTCCGACAGCCAGTTGAGCGAATCGGTGGCCGAAAGGATCACGCCCATCTGGTGCCAGGTGTCGGGCAGCGCATGGCAGAATGTGTGGACCGCGCTTTCCGGATTGGGCAGATAGGAGGCGTTCGCCGCAAACAGCACGCCCGACGTGCCGAGCGACACGAAGGCATGCCCGGCGCCGACCGTGCCCATGCCGCAGGCCGAGGCCGCGTTGTCGCCGGCGCCGCCGGCAATCGTGACGCCCGTCGCGATCCCCCATTTCGAAGCGAGCTCGTTCCGCAAGGCGCCGGCCTTGGCAGTGCCTTCGACCAGCGAGGGCATGTGCTTTTCGTCGAGCGATGTCGCCGCCAGCAATTCGGGTGCCCAGCGGCGCTTGCCGACATCGAGCCACGAGGTGCCGGCCGAATCCGACATTTCCGAAACATGCTCGCCGGTCAGCCAGAGCCGCAGGTAATCCTTTGGCAGCAGCACCTTGGCCACCTTGGCGAAGATTGCCGGCTCGTTGTTCTTCACCCAGGCAAGCTTCGGCGCGGTGAAGCCCGGGAAGACGATGTTGCCGGTGAGCTTGCGGAAGCGCGGATCGGCATCGAGCGCCGCCGCCTCGACATGGCTGCGCGTGTCGTTCCACAGGATGCAGGGGCGCAGCACCTTGTCCGAGGCATCGAGCAGGGTGGCGCCATGCATCTGGCCGGAAAGGCCGATGCCTTTGACCGCGGCAAGCTCCTTCAGGTGCGAAGCCTTGAGCTCGGCAATCGCCGTCTCGCAGGCTTCGATCCAATGCGCTGGATCCTGCTCCGACCAACCCGGATGCGGCCGCGAAACGTCGAGCGAGCCATGGCCGGAGCCGATGACCTTCTGGCTGTCGTCGATCAGCAGCGCCTTGACGCCCGAAGTGCCCAGGTCGAGGCCGAGATACATGATTTCCTCCCATTGCCGTTAATTTTTTCGGATCCCGAAAAAATCTGGCTTGGCCAGTTTTTAGGACAAGATCCGCTCCGGGTCAATTCTCTGACAAATCGGCGGCGCGACGCGAGAACAGCGCCGACAGCGGGCTGTCGGACCTGGCGAGCTGCCGTTCGGCCGTCAGCGCCCGCGCGAGCGCCGTATCGCCGGCGCGCAACGCGGCCTCGATCAGCGTCAGGTCGATCACGTCGCGCTGCGCATGGCTGCCGCCGAAACGATGCGCGATCGAGCGGATCGGCCGGATCAGGCGCGCGGCCTCGTCATATTTGCCTTCGCCGAAAGCCTTGATCGCAAGCGTCAGCGGATGGCCGACATCGCGCGTGAAGACGGCGTTGTCATCCTCGCCGCGCATCGCTTCGCGTTGCGCCTCGAGCAGCGTCTTGGCCGGCGCCTCCAGGCCTGCGCCGACAAAGGCCATCATCGCATGCGCGTCGTTGAAGGCATAATTGCCGGCGGCGGCTTTTGGCATCCAGTTGCCGGCAAGCGCCGCCCAGCGGTCGCCGACATCGACGCCGCCCAGTGCGAGGCGCCACAGGATCGCCGAGGCATCGACCATGTTGAGCGCCAATGTCGAGCGGTCGCCATAGATCGGCCCGTCATAGAGCTTGAGCACCTCGTCGGTTTCGCCGAGATCGTAATGGAACAGCGCCAGATGCCACCAATTGTGGATCTGGAGAAAACTCTCCTTGGTCCATGCATCTGGATTGGCGCGCATCCAGGCGATGCCGTCTCGTTGCCGGCTTTGCATTTCCATGACATGCGCGACCGCATGCTGCGCCCAGCCGTCGCGCGGTTCGATCTCCACAGCCTGCCGGCCGAAGGATTCGGCGCGGCCATAATCGCCCATCTCCTCCAGCCCGAAGGCCTGCATGCCGAGAATGGCGTGGCAGCCCGGCATGCCTTTCTGCCAGGCCGGCAGCGCCCTGCCGATGCGGTCGCGCAGCATGCGCGCATTGCCGGTGAAGAAATCGATCTGATGCCCGACCTGCAGCGCCAGCGCATCGCGCGGAGTGTCGATCGCGATGTCTTCGAGGATGCGCGCGGCTTCATGCCAGCGGCCATTGGCGAGATGCCCAAGCGCCGCAACATGCGCCCGTTCGCGCGTGGTGCCGGCGAGCGGCAGCGCCGCCATGTGGCATGATCGCGCGACGGCCATTGCGTCCCGCTCGGTGGCGAGGCCGAACAGATAGCCCTTGAAAACATGCGCCATGACGAAGGCCGGATCATCGGCGATGGCGCGGTCGATGGAGCCGACCGGGTCGCCGATGAAGCATTGCAATTCATGCACGGCGCGGGCGTAGGACGAAAACCCGGCTTCGGTCACACCGGAATAGGTAAGACCGAATGCGTCCTTCATAGCGTCAGTTGGCCGACCGCATCGCCACCGTGGCGATGCCGGCGCCGACCAGCAGCGTGCCGCCGGTGCGGTTGAAGATGCGGATCGCCTTCGGGTTGCGCACGATCGCCCGGGCCCTGGATGCGACCAGCGCGTAGCCGAAGGCGTTGGCGAAGGCCAAGGTCAGGAAGGTCGTCTCGAAGATCAGCATCTGCGTCCAGAAATCGGCATGCCGGTCGAGGAACTGCGGCAGGAAGGCGACGAAGAAGGTGATGCTCTTCGGGTTGAGCGCCGTCACCAGCCAGGCATGCGCCATCATCCTTACTGCCGAGACCGCGTCGGTGCGGGGTTCCGCCTTCAGCGCGCCGCCGGCGCGGAACAGTTTTATGCCGAGATAAATCAGATAGCCGGCGCCGATCACCTTGAGCATGGTGAACACCGTTGCCGAAGCCGCGAGCAGCGCGCCGATGCCCAGCATCGACAGCGTCATGGCGGTGAAGTCGCCCAGCGCGACGCCGCCCGCCATCGGCAACGCGGTGCGCCAGCCCTGGCCCAGCGCGTAGGAGACGACCAGGAGGATCGTCGGGCCAGGAATGACAAGAAGGATGGAAGAGGCGGCGGCGAAGGCAGCCCAGTTTTCGAAGGACATTTCCCTGCTCCTTGAGCGCAAAGAAAAGGATAAATCCTGGGGCCGGGGAGAATGTAAAGGGGCTGTCGGAAAAATCTTCAGCGCCCGGACCGGCGGCTCATCTACCGCCATAACGATCCGTTAGGGTTAAGCCCGGCACGGGCTCTTTCACCCTTTTTCAACGATGAATGGCGAAAATGCCTGCGATCCGGCCGGACCCCCGCCGGCAGCGTAGGGTTTGTGCATGCGCGAGTTGCCGCAACGTCTGACGCCGCCTTCCAACGGCGCCGCAATGGATACCGAAATTCAGCTTTCCCGCCGCGCCGTGCTTTCCGGCGCGGGCGCCATGGCGCTGCTCGGCCTGGCCGGCTGCAGCACCACCGACACGCTCGACCTGCCGCAAATGCAGCTCGACAACACCGTCACCGGTTCCGTGCCTCCCATGCGTCCGGCGATCAGCGTCGACAAGAACATCACCGGCCCGGACGTCATGTATGCCTCGCTCACCGACGGCGGCTTCCAGGTGCCGGAGGTGCCGTGGCAGAAGGTCAAGCCGCAGTTCCGCCGCCAGATCGTCGTCGACAAGACCGGCGAGGCGCCCGGCACCATCGTCGTCCACTTGCAGGAGCGCATGCTCTATCTCGTCCAGCCGGGCGGCGACGCCATCCGCTACGGCGTCGGCATCGGCAAGGACGGCTTCCGCTGGTCGGGCCGCGCCAACATCCAGTACGGCCGCGAATGGCCGGTGTGGACGCCGCCGCCGGAAATGATCCAGCGCAAGCCCGAACTGGTGAAATGGCAAGGCGGCCAGCCCGGCGGCCTCACCAATCCGCTGGGCGCCCGGGCGCTCTACATCTACCAGAACGGCAAGGACACCGGCTACCGCATCCACGGCTCGCCCGAATGGTGGAGCATCGGCCAGGCGATGTCGTCGGGCTGCGTGCGCCTGATCAACCAGGACATCATCGACCTCTACAGCCGCGTTTCCAAGAAGAACCCGGTCGTCGTGGTCTGATCTTTCCAGGCGACCTGTCTGGCCGCCATTTCGAGATCCCGTTTCTTCCGTTGCGCGATGCCGCAAGACAGGCGAAGGTGCCGTGAAAACCTTCGCCTCGGGAGAGAAAACATGGCTGGAACCTTCGTCATCGCGCAGGGCGGCGGCCCGACCGCCGTCATCAACCAGACGGTCGTCGGCGCCACGCTGGAAATCCGCAAGCGTCATCCAGGCGCCAAGGTGCTGGGCTCGCTCCATGGCGTGCGCGGCATCCGCGACGGCAATTATGTCGATCTCTCCGCCATCCCCGAGGACAGGTTGCGGCTGATTGCCGGCACGCCGAGCGCCGCCCTCGGCTCGACCCGCGATAAGCCGGACGCCGCCTATTGCGAGGTCATCCTCAACGGCCTGAAAAAGGCCGGCGCCGACGCCTTCATCTATATTGGCGGCAACGACACGTCGGGCACGCAGCAGATCCTGACCGATGCCGCCGGCGGCTCGATCGCCTTCGTGCATGCGCCGAAGACCATCGACAACGACCTCGAGGAGAACGACCACACGCCGGGCTTCATCTCGGCGGCCGAATTCGTCGCCGGCGCCTTCCTCTCCGTCGACCTCGATTTCCGCGCGCTGCCCGGCATCTATGTCGGCATCGTCATGGGCCGGCACGCCGGCTTCCTTACCGCCGCCGCGGCCGCCTGGCAGCTCGATCCCGACAGCGGCCCGCATCTGATCTATGTGCCGGAGCGCGCGTTCTCGGCGAAGCGCTTCATCGATGAGGTGCGCGAAAAGCTGGACCACCACAAGCGCTGCATCGTCGCCGTCTCGGAAGGCGTCAGCACCGCCGACGGCAAGGCTCTCGTCGAAAGCCTGGTGCCGCCGGAAAAGCTCGAGCGCGACCAGCATGGCAATGTCAAACTGTCGGGCAGCGACCTGCCGGCGGCGCTCGAACGGGCCCTGGCCGAGGGCCTGCCCGGCAAGCGCGCGCGGGTCGACGCGCTGGGCTATATGCCGCGCGGTTATGTCGGCGCGATCAGCGCTGTCGATGCCAAGGAAGCCTTCGATGCCGGCGCCTTCGCGGTTGCCGTCGCCGGCGAAGGCGGCGGCTCGGTCGCGATCCAGTATGACGGCTCGAAAACGGTGCTGAAGAAGGTGCCGCTGAAGGCGGTGGCCGGCAAGACGCGCCACATGCCCGACGATTTCATGAAACCGGACGCCAACCAGCTGTCGGAAGCCGGCATGGCCTATCTGAAGCGGCTGGTGCCGGAAAAATACAAGGTCGGCAAGCCCTTCGTCTGATGGGCGGCGGCCCGATGCCCGAGCTTGCGGTCGGCGACTGGTTCGGCAAGGCGAAAGTCGATGCCGGCACGACGATGCTGACCGAACCCTTCGTGCATGATTTCGTGCGCGCCAACATGTGGCATTTGAAGGGCCGCGACGCCGATCTGCTGGTCGATACCGGCATGGGCATCCGTCCGCTGGCGCCTGAGATCGACACGCCGCCCGGCAAGCCGCTCATCGTCGTCGCCACGCACATCCATCTCGACCATGTCGGCTCGCTGCATGAATTCCCGCTGCGCCTGGGCCCGAAGATGAGCGCGCCGCGGTTCGACGCCATGAATGATGCCGTCACCTACGCGTACATGTTCCACAATCTCGACGGCGCCGTCTCGAAACTGCCGGCGCCGGACTGGAAGGCGGCCGATTACCGGATTCCCTCGGCACCGCTGACGCGTGCGCTCGACGAAGGCGACATCGTCGATCTCGGCGACCGCAAATTCCGTGTGCTGTATCTGCCTGGACACTCGCCGGATTCGATCGCGCTTTTCGACGAGGCCGATGGCCTCTTCCTCGCCGGCGATGCCATCTATGACGGCATGCTGATCGACGATCTGCCGGATTCGGACCGCACGGCCTATTGCCGCACCATGCGGCGCCTGCTCGACCTGCCGATCCGCATCGGCCATGGCGGCCATGGCCCGAGTTTTACCGGCCAGCGAATGCGTGAGATCGCCTCCGCTTATCTGCATCGGAGAGAGCGGTTCGTAAGCGCTCTCTGAATTAAATCTTCGTAAGGTCATCCAAAGGCCCTGATTCAGGCCATTCCGCACCCTAAATCCTGATTGTCGATCCGGCCGGCTGCCATGCAAGGCGAGGCAGGCAATCCCGGTCGCCGACACGCCAACGGATGCGTGCTTCGAGACACATCCGGGGTGCCCGATCAACCTCTCGCCCGGACAGAAACGACCATGTCACCCATGAACATTCTTCGCAGACATCGCGTCGCGGCCCTGTTGGGCGCTGCGCTGATCATTTCTCCCGTTATTGGTTCCTTTGCCGAGAGCACGAACAACGCCGGATTGAGCAACGCCGTCGCCAGCACGCAAACTCCCGCCGCCGGCGTTACCGCGCCTAACGGCTCCTTCGCTCCCATCGTTGCCACCACAAAGCCGGCAGTCGTAACAGTCACGACAATGATGAAGGGCCAGCCGGACGCCATGAGCGAGGGTTCGCCCTTCGACGGCAACTCGCCTTTCGACGACTATTTCCGGCAATTCTTCGGCGACCAGGGCATGCCGATGCCCAAGACGCCCCCTCAGCGGGCACCACGTAGCGAGGCGCTCGGCTCCGGCTTCATCGTCAGCGCGGATGGCACAATCGTAACCAACAACCATGTCATCGACGGCGCCAGCTCGATCAAGGTGACGCTCGACGACGGCACCGAGCTTCCGGCCAAGCTTGTCGGCCACGATGCGAAGCATGACCTGGCTGTGCTCAAGATCAAGGCAGACAAGCCGTTGCCGACCGTCAAGTGGGGCGATTCCAGCAAGCTGATGACCGGCGACCAGGTGCTGGCGATCGGCAACCCATTCGGCATCGGCACCACGGTTACCGCCGGCATCGTGTCGGCGCGCGGCCGCGATCTCCATAGCGGGCCGTTCGACGATTTCATTCAGATCGACGCGCCGATCAATCACGGCAATTCGGGCGGTCCGCTGGTCGACATCCATGGCAATGTGATTGGCATCAACACCGCCATCTACTCGCCCAATGGCGGCAGCGTCGGCGTCGGCTTCGCCATCCCGTCGGATCAGGCCCAGAAAGTCGTGGCCAAGCTGATGAAGGGCGGCGACATCGAATACGGCTATCTCGGTGTGCAGATCCAGCCGGTCACTCCGGATGTTGCCGGCGCCATCGGCCTCGACCATCCTGCCGGAGCCTTGGTTTCGTCGGTCACGCCGGGCTCGCCGGCGGCCAAGGCGGGCATTGAAGTCGGGGATGTGATCACCGGCTTTGGCGGCCAGGAGATCAAGGATCCGAAGGACCTGTCGCGCGCCGTCGCAGATGTCCCGCCCGGCAACAAGGAAACCGTCGACATCTGGCGTAAGGGCAAGGCGGTTCAGGTCTCCGCAGACGTCGGCCGCAACACCGACGAGGTGCAGGCCGCCTCGAATGGCGAAGGCGGCAAGCCGTCAGCGGGCCAGGGCGTGCCGTCGCTCGGCCTCGGGCTGACCGATATCACTCCCGATATCCGGCAGGAGCTCAACCTTGCCGACAACCAGCACGGCGCCGTGATTGAGCGTGTCAATCCGGACAAGGCGGCTTCGGCGGCGGGCCTCCAGCCGGGAGACGTGATCATCGGCGTCGACCAGACGCCCGTAAAGAACGCCAGACAGGCGAACCAGGCGATCGCCGAGGCAGCCAAGTCGGGCAAGAAGTCGGTGCTGCTGCTTGTCGATCGCGGCGACCAGCAGATCTTCGTCGCAGTGCCTTTCGCGGCCGGCTGACGACGTCGTGGCGACCTGCCTGTTGCAAGGCGGGTCGCCAAGATTCTTGTTGCCCCTAGAGGCATATTCGAGAACACTGCCCGCATCGTTCCGCCGGTGCAGGAGACGTCCCGATGGTCACGCGCGGCTTCTTTTCCGGACGGCGTCCTCCTTCCGACACCGACCAGCGCATTCCGCCCGGCCAGTATCTGGAACAGGGTTTCCCGGTCCTCTCGGCAGGGCCGACGCCGCGCGTGCGCACCGAGGATTGGTCCTTCACGCTCAAGCAGGGGCCAAAGCCGATCAAGAAATGGAACTGGGCCGAATTCAACGCCCTGCCGCAAAGCAAGATGACGCGCGACATCCATTGCGTGACGGCCTGGACCAAGTTCAACACGCCCTGGCAGGGCGTGATGATCGACGACATCCTCGCCGATGCCGGCATCGAGCCGCCGACGGCCTACACGCTGGCGCTGTCGTTTGACGGCTATTCCACCAATGTGCCGACCAAGGACCTCATCACCGGCAAGGCGATGGTGGCGCTGCTTTACGAAGGCAAGCCGATCACGCCTGATCATGGCGGGCCGGCCCGGCTTCTGGTGCCGCATCTCTATTTCTGGAAATCGGCCAAATGGGTGAACGGGCTGCAGTTCACCGAGCGCGACGAGCCGGGCTTCTGGGAGCTGCGCGGCTATCACATGTATGGCGACCCCTGGCGCGAGCAGCGCTATTCCAGTGACCCGTGAGGGGCGATTTGTGAGCAGCAATCGATGAGTGCCGAGCCGTCGCCGCAATCGCCCTGGCAGGCAGCCACGATCACCCGCATCGAAAAGCGCACGCCACGCGTCACCAGCTTCTGGTTCCAGCCGTCGCGGCCCTTCGCCCATCTGGCCGGACAGCATGTCGACGTCCGGCTGACGGCGCCGGACGGCTATCAGGCGCGCCGCTCCTATTCTATTGCCTCGGCGCCGGGTGCCGTCGTCGAGCTCGCGATCGAGCGGCTCGACGACGGCGAGGTCTCGCCCTTCTTCCACGATGTCGCTGCCGTCGGCGACGAGATCGAGCTGCGCGGACCGCTGGGGGGCCATTTCATCTGGGAGGAGAGCGACGGCGGGCCGATCCTTCTGGTAGGCGGCGGCTCGGGCGTCGTGCCGCTGATGGCGATGGTGCGCCATCGCACGCTGCGCAACAAAGCGGTGCCCGTTGCGCTGGTGTTCTCGGCCCGGGTTTGGGACGAGGTGATTTTCCGCGACGAGCTGATCGGCCTCGACGATCGTCGTGACGGGTTCGATCTGGTGCTGACGCTGACCCGCGAGCCGGCGAGGCGGCCGCCCGACTATTCCCGGCGCGTCGACGCCCGCATGATGGTGCAGGCCGTCGAGCGCCTGCCGAAGGCACCGAGGCTCGCCTATGTCTGCGGCTCGAACGCCTTCGTCTCGGCCGCCGCTGATGCCCTGATTGGCGCCGGCGTTCCGGCGGGGATTATCCGCACCGAGCGCTATGGAGTTTGACAGAAGCCCGTTGAAATTCGACCGAAAGGTAATACCTTACTTACAATTGGTATTACTGAGGAGCGAAGATGGCCACCACCGTTACGTCAAAAGGACAGGTCACCATTCCAAAACCGGTCCGCGATCTGTTGGGGATCGTCCCGGGAAGCAGGGTCGATTTCCGGCGCGCCGCCGATGGGAGCGTAGTGCTTGCTCGTGTCGACAGAAAGCAAACGGCGAGCCGCTTCGCCAAGTTGCGCGGCCATGCCGGCGAGGGGCTTACGACCGACGCGATCATGGCGCTGACGCGTGGTGAAGCGTGACGCTCATCGACACCAACGTCCTGCTTGACCTTGTTACTGACGATCCAAACTGGGCAGATTGGTCGGTTGCTCAGCTTGAGGCGGCGAGCCTCACCGGACCATTGTTGATCAACGATGCGGTCTATGCCGAGCTCGCCGTACGCTATGCCCGCATCGAGGATCTTGACGCTTTTCTCGATGCGGCCGGTCTTGAAATGGCTCCCATGCCGAGGGCCGCTCTTTTCCTTCCCGGAAAGGTATTTACACAGTACCACCGGTCAGGAGGACAAAAGACTGGTGTTTTGCCGGACTTCTTCATTGGTGCGCACGCTGCGGTCGGCCGTCTTCCACTTCTGACCCGCGATATCGGCCGATATCGAACCTATTTCCCCTCCCTGAAGCTGATTACCCCAGGCTCTTGAGCCGTCCCGGACTGTTGCGCTGATGTCAGCCGGTCGGAGAGAATTTCGCCGAAACGAGCTGGAAAGGCAGCGCGCCGTAGCTGGCGACGGCCTGCTCGTTGTCCCAGACGCGAAACTGGCGTGACGGCCGAGCCTCCAGCACCAGGGCCCGTCCTGTCCCCTCAAGCTTCACCTTGCCGCGAAAGCGCAGCATCCGCTCCCCGCCGGAACGACTGATCGACATCGAGCGCAGCCGGGCCACGTGCCGGTCGCCCGCATTGATCTCCATCTCGATGCGTCGCCTGACCGGCGGGACGACGATGCGAACGATGAGATCGAGCATCACCTCGCTGGCCTCGCCCTGCGGTCCGTCCAGGGGTTGCGAGAGCACAAATGCGGCAGGCTCGCCTATGGCCTTGGTCGTCACGGACTTGCCGCGCCACACGATGTCGGGCTCGGTCTGCTTCAGCCGGCCCTTCTTGCGCTGCAGGCGCAGCTGCTTTGCAAATCCCCGCGACAGCCAGATCAGCGCGCCGAAATCGGTGCGCGGCTTGGCCTGCAGAACCGACGACAGCCGCGCCGCGCCGCGCCGGTCAGCCATGTCCACCACCTTGGCCAGCACGGCCTCCGGCACAGCGATGCCGATCTCCAGCGCAAGATAGGAAAGCGCCACCGCCGCGGCGACGGCGAGACTGCGCCTGGCGATGATATCGAGGAATATGGTCCAGTCGACAGTGCCGCCCTCGATGGCCACGGTGCAATCGACCAGCCAGTCGCTATGCGTATGTGCGTCGAGGCCGCCATGCGCGATGGCGAGCGCGATGCGGTCGGCGGCCGAGGGGACGACTACGCTGACATCGCTGAATTTGGCGGCAATCGCGCGGCGCCAGATGGCGAGGTCGTCCTCGGTGTTCTGCTGCGACCCGTCATAGGCAAGCTGATGCAGGTCGATGTCGCCGTAATTGCCCTTGAAGAAATTCATCGAGCGCAGCGATCCCAGCCGTGCGCGCAGATATTGCGGGGAAACACCGCTGGCGATCTGCCAGCCGCGGTCGCGCAACACATCAAAGGCCGGCTGCATATCGCCCGGCCGCACCAGTATATCGATGTCATGCGCCACGCGCCCGCGCTGCGCGGCGGCATCGAGTGCGATGCGGCTGGCGCCCTTGATCAGCATCACCGTGCAGCCGGCATCGACCATCGCCTTCAGTGCGGGCTCGGCCTCGCGCATGGCCATGCGCGACTTGGTCCACAGCATCTTCTGCAGGCCGACCAGGCGCGGATAAGCGGCGTTGCCGGCAAGCTTGCGTCCGAACCTGTCGGAAATCGCGGCAAGCAACCGGTGTTCCCGGAAGGAGACGTGGTCGATGTCGTTCTCGTTCAGCCAGCCGGCGGCGCAAAGGCGCGCCGCCTCTTCGTCGGGCAGAAGTGCTGCCTTGAGCAACTGGTCGAGCGAGCCGGTCGGCCAGGACCAGCCATAGTCTGGAAAACGCCTGCCGATGCGACGGTTCTTCGCCATCAGCTGGAGCTGGCTTTGCTTTGCGCCCGTCGCAGCATGGCCAGGCGTGCCACTTCCAGGTAACCGCGGTCGCGTGCCGCGTCGCGCCCATAGGACAGGCTCCCCGGCCTGATGCGCCGCAGCGCCAGGACATCAGGCATCATGTCGAGGACAAAACCGCTTTCCCGCGCGCGGGCGATCCAGTCGATCATCTCGCCGCGGCCGCCCGGCGGATCGACCATCGGGCCGACGCTCTCCGCGGTCTCCCGGCGCATCAGCATCGTTGAGCGCGACCAGCCGGGGGTTGCGGTCGGGGCCATCGCGTCGGGCTCTCCGTCGCGGAAGGCGCGCATATGGGTGAAGACCCCGGATACGCCGGGAAGCCGTTCGAGATGGGCAAGCTGCGCCGCGATCTTTCCAGGCAGCCAAAGGTCGTCGGCATCGAGCGTGGCGACGAAGGGCGTCGACAGCGCGGCGATGCCGCGGGTGGTCGCGCTGCCGGGTCCGGCATTGTCCTGGCGCAAAAGCCTGAGCGGCAGGTCGATGCCGCCGATCGCGCCGGCGAGATCGTCGGTCGAGCCGTCGTCGACCACCACGACCAGTTCGGGCCGCAACGTCTGCGCCGCCACCGAGCGCAGCGTCTCCGCGATCGTGGCGCTGGCGTTGTAGGCCGGAATGACGACGCCGTATGCGCTCATCACATGAACTGCCAGTCCGCGAGTTTCTTCAGTTCGAAGATGCCTTCGATCGGCTTGAGCGAAGGGTTGGCCCTGCGCCGCTTCATCGACTTGTAGATCGCGCGCATGAACTCGCGCGACTGGACATCTTGCTGCCTTGTCATGTTGCCGGCGTGCCGCCGGTAATAAAGCGCCAGCGTGTCCGGAAGCGCGCATCGGGGGCCGACCTCGAAGCTGCGCAGCAGGAAGTCCGTATCCTCGGCCTGGACGAAGTCCTCGTCGAAAGCGCCGATCCGGTCGACCAGACGGCGCGAGAAGATCGCCGCCGAGAGATGGATGCCGCGAACCGTGATGCGGTCGCTGTCGCGGGTCGGCTCCAGCGTCTCGTCGTCGATCCTGTCGACAAGCATCATCCTGGAATAGGTGAGCTCGAGAGAGGGATCGCGCCTGAAAAGGTCCAGATCCGCCGCGAAGCGCCCGGCTGGCGAGATGTCGTCCGAATCGAGAAAAGACACCAGTTCCGTCTCCGGCTTGAGCCGGCTGAGCCCGCTGTTGCGCGCCCGGGTCACGCCCATGTTTTCCTGCCGAAACAGCCGGATGCAAGATGCTTCGTCCATCATCGCGCGCACCGCTTGGGCCGAACCGTCGGTCGAGCCGTCATCGATGACGATGATGTCGAGATCGGCGGCGTCGCGCTGCCTGATGAGCGAACGCAATGCCGCAACGACATAGCGCTCGCGGTTGTAGACAGGCATGATCACGCTCAACTTCACCGGGCGCTCCGGACAAGGAAATCCGCAATCGTAGCGGCGATTTCTCCTGGGCGTGACCCAAGTGAAATCCGGTAGCATGGCAGTAGCCGGGTCAGATCGCTGAAGAAGCGAAAACCGCTTTCGCGTTCGCCAGGCATCTGGGCGATGCCGGACGGCGCCAGCGCGATGATGGCATCCTTGCGCGAAATCGGTGCGATCGAACTTGTCTTTCCGCCGCTGACATGTGGCACCAGCAACGCGCAAATGTCCAGACTCTCACCTACTGGCCGGGGCGCGATCTCGTGAATGTGGAAGGCATGCTTGCCTTGCCAGTTGAGCGGGCGGCCGGTTCCCAGCCGCCTTTCCAGCCCGAGCCGGGCGAAACCCGGCGGATCCTGCTTCAGGATCGAAAACAGCGGTCGCGCCGTCACGCCGCCGGAAAGGTCGATCAGCACGTAATCGTCGCCGACGCTGTCCAGCCCGTTGAGCAGTCCTGCTACGACGGTTCCGGATTTTCCCGCACCCCCGGCGCCTGCCAGCAGCACGCCCCTGCCGTCGAGGCCCAGCGTGCCGGCATGGGCAAGGCGCATGCCGCGCGCGGCGTATTCCCAGTGCAGGAAGGCGCGCAGCGGCGACCCCTGCTCCCAAGGCGGAAACGCGTCGGGAGACCGCATCAACTGGACGCCGATCCGTCGGGCGGGATCGTAGACCTGCCAGAAATCCAGATCGTGGTAATGATGGCCGCGCAGCCCTGCCTCGGCAAGTTTCCGGGCAAAGCCGTGCTCGGTGAAATGCGCATCGCCCCAGCTTGCCGGTTCCGGCATGTCGCCGATGCCTGGATGGCCGATGAAGATACGGCATTGGCGGGAGTCCCGCGGATCGCCTTCGGCTTCGATGAAGGCCTGGCCAAGGGCATCTGCGAGCGCGCCGGGATCGAGATGCGCGATCAATTCCAGGCCTGGCAGGCGGACAGCACGCCGGACCGGAAACTGCCCGGCCGCGCCTTCGGCAGCGGCGATGAGAAAGCGGGCATGGCCCGGCAGGGTCTCGAGCGTCACGCGTGGCATGGTCTGCTCCTGCCTGCCTGAACCCTTCGCCGGTCGCTCAGGAAACCTGCTTGACGGCCGGCCAGCCGAGCGGCTCCTCGACTTCATGGATCGGGTCGACGATGATCAAGTCGGCAAGGTCGTCATGGACGCTCACGGTGAGCGGTTCGCTCGCCGCAGCCAGCGCCGCCGGCAAATCGTCGGATGACGGCAGCGGCGTTGCGCTGGAAGGCGCCAGCAGCCCGAACTCGACCAGCTGCGTAATGAATGCCTCGATGGCGGCGGCGTCGATCCTGCCAGCGGCCGATCGGATCAGCGCTTCGGTGCCGACACCCGAGGACAGCGCCTGCCACACTTTGCTGCCGGAATCGGAGAAGCCGAAATACTTGCCGTTGGAGAGGTCGAGCACGACAGCTTCGCCGTCGAAGGATTCGAAAACGATGTCCCGGCTCGCAACGGCGTAGACGTCGGAAAGAGGCATGTTCTTGACCCCCGCTCTGCAATTCCGGCCGGCGGCTGCGCCGGCCGTATCGTTGCCCTGACCCCTGGACACCGCCTGTAAACACTCGATCCTTGCTTGGCAAGGCAGGGCATAACGGCGCCATCTCGACCATTTTGGCGTTCAACTCGCGGTTCGAGCCCCGATTTTGAGCGCCGACAAGCAGGGCGACCGCGACCCTCCCGGCGCGAATGCCCGCTGGCCTGCAGTCTGACCACGATCATGGAGCGGGCCGAATCGGCCTGTGGAACGGGGGTATGTTGGTTAATGGTATCGAAAAGTGACTATTAGGAGATTCTAAAATCGAACTGAACAGTTCGTTTCTGTTGACGGTGCGTGCAGGACGCTGTGAACGTTGGCGCTCCGATACATTTGGTGAGCCAACGGTCAAACACGAATAAGCCATTGATTAAATGCGATAAAAATAGAGTCATAGGCATGCTTATCAAAACTTCAAGATGCGCAATCATGGTCCAGATGGAAAAACTTCGTGATTGGAATCCTGCCCTCGGCTCACCCAAATCAGCGCTGTCCGAACGACGCGATTTCATTCCCAAGACACGCCGCTAGACGGACTGAATAAAGATACTGGAGTAGCAAAAATGAAAAAGATTGTTCTCACTGCCGCAGCCCTTCTGGCAATTTCTGGCAGCGCCTTTGCTGGTAGCGACCATTACAACCCGAATGAAGCCAATCAGGCGGCGGCCAAGGTCGACTCGTCCTACACGGCTGCGGTCCGCCAGTCTGCGCCGGCCACTCAGCAGCCTGCCACAACGGGCGCCGACCACAACCTTTTCGGCAACAACTAACGGTCGACTTGAACCGGCGGCGGGCTCGCCCGCCGCATCGGTCGGACCACAAGATTCAGGAGCACTGAAATGAAGAAGATCGTTCTTGCCACGGCCGCCCTGTTGGCCGTTTCCGGCGCTGCTTTTGCGGGCAGCGACAATTACAACAATAGTGGCGTCAACCAGCCGGCCCCGGCGGTCGATACCACCCCTACGTCGTCGATCGGCACCGACTCGCCTGTCTACAAGCTGCTGAACTCGTCGCGCGACGTGCAGAAGTCGGCGCCTCAGGGTGCCGACCGCGACCACTTCGGCAACCGTTGACAGCCGACTGTGATTTGAAAGAGAGAGCGGCGGGCCAGGCCCGCCGCTCTTTTTTTGCCGGGAAAGCCAGCCTGCCGATAAAGCAATTCCAGGAAAAGTGTAAGCGGTTTTCCGTCCGGAATTGCGTGAAAACAAAGAGATAGAGAGTTTCGCCGTTTCGGTGAAACGGTGAAACTCTAGCGTCAGGCAGCCTTTGCTTCCTCGCGATGCAGCGTGAAGGAATGGCCGTCGGCGTCGAAGATGTGCAGATCGCCGGCGCCGGCGTTGAGCCGCAGCGTCTCGCCGCGCTTGACCTCGACATTGCCCGGCAGCTTGGCAACCAGCGGCAGGTCGGCGCGGCCTATATCGATATAGACGAGCTGAACCTCGCCGAGCTGCTCGATATAGTCGACCTTGCCTTCGAACAGAAAGTCCGCGCCTGTGGCAATCGCGAGATCCTCCGGCCGCACGCCGAAGCTGACCGCCGCGCCATTGGCCGAGGCCGGCGTCGCGATCGGCACCGTCGCCTTGCGGCCGCCGACATGGCTGACCACGGTCGGATTGCCGGCCTTCTCGATCTTTGCCGGCAATATGTTCATGGCCGGTGAGCCGATGAACTGGGCGACGAACAGGTTGCCGGGCCGCTTGTAGAGTTCCATCGGCGTGCCGACCTGCTCGATAACGCCTTCCTTCAAGACCACGATGCGGTCCGCCAGCGTCATCGCCTCGACCTGGTCGTGCGTGACGTAGATCATGGTGGTGTTCGGCATCGATTCCTTGAGCTTGGCGATCTCGATACGGGTGGCGACGCGCAGTGCTGCGTCGAGATTCGACAACGGCTCGTCGAACAGGAACACCTTCGGGTTTCGCACGATGGCGCGGCCGATGGCGACGCGCTGGCGCTGGCCGCCCGACATCGCCTTGGGCAGGCGGTCGAGATATTTGGTCAGTTGCAGGATCTCCGCCGCCTGGCGCACGCGCTTGTCGATCTCGGCCTTGCTTTCCTTGCCGATCTTCATCGAGAAGGCCATGTTGTCGTAAACCGTCATATGCGGATAGAGCGCATAGGACTGGAACACCATGGCGATGCCCCGCTTCGACGGCGGCACGTCGTTCACCACCTCGCCGTCGATCTTCAGCTCGCCCGACGTGATCTCCTCGAGGCCGGCGATCGACCTCAGCAAGGTCGACTTGCCGCAACCCGACGGCCCGACGAAGACGATGAACTCGCCTGATTTGATATCGAGGTCGATGCCGTGGAGAATGTTGAGGTTGCCGTATGATTTCTTCACCTGGTTGAGCGTGACATCGGCCATGTTTTTCTTCTCCCGTTGATCCTGTTTTAGAAGTTCAGTCGATGCGTCCGAACCAGGCGCCGTAGCCGCCGAGGCGGACCGGCCCGCTGCCAGTCTGTCCCGAAAAGCCGTGCCCGGGCAAGGGTTGCAGCGCACCTTTGCCGAGATCGACCTCGGAGGGCTTGCTGCCGAGATTGAAGGCGCAGACGATCCGCTCATTGCCCTCGCGGCGCGTGAAGGCGACGGTGTCGCCATCGCTTTCGATAAAGTTGATGTCGCCCTTGGTCAGCGCCGGATGCTGGCGCCGGAAGGCTAGGAAGCGGCGGTAATGTTCGAGCAGCGAGCTTGCGTCGCCTTGCTGCGCGTTGACCGCCTGCGACAGGTGCTTGCCCGGCACCGGCAGCCACGGCTTGGCGGTCGAGAAACCGCCATTTTTGGCGGCCGCGTCCCAAACCATCGGCGTGCGGCAGCCGTCGCGACCCTTGAACTCCGGCCAGAACCGGATGCCGTAGGGATCCTGCAGGTCCTCGAACTTCAGCTCCGCCTCGCCAAGGCCGAGCTCTTCGCCTTGATAGATGCAGACCGAGCCGCGCAGCGACATCAAAAGCGCCGAGATCACCTTCAGATAGGCAGTCGGATCCGCCTCGTTGGCGGCCCAGCGCGAGGCGACCCGCATCACGTCATGGTTGGAGAAGGCCCAGCACGACCAGCCGTCGCTGGCGACCGTGCCGAAGGCCTCCAGCACCGCGCGCGCTTTCGCCGCGCTGATCTTCTCCGGCGCCAGGAAGTCGAAGGAATAGCACATATGCACGCGCTTGCCGTCGGCGGTGTAGGCGGCGACCACCTCCAGGCCGCGCTGGGAATCGCCGACCTCGCCGACGGCCGCCTGCGCCGGATATTCGTCGAGAAGCGCGCGGAAGCGCTCCAGGAAGCCGAGGTTCTCCGGCCGGCTCTTGTCGTAGATGTGGTCCTGGTAATTGTAGGGATTGACCGCGGGCGCCGTCTGGTCGTTGCGCTGTTCCGGCGGCAGCGGCGGATTGTCCTCCAGCCCCTGGCTGTGGAAGTAGAAATTGATCGTGTCGAGGCGGAAGCCGTCAACGCCGCGCTCCAGCCAGAAGCGGGTGATGTCGAGCAGCGCGTCCTGAACTTCTGCGTTGTGGAAGTTGAGGTCGGGCTGCTCGGCCAGGAAATTGTGCATGTAATATTGCTGGCGGCTGGTGTCCCACTGCCAGGCCGAGCCGCCGAAGATCGACAGCCAGTTGTTGGGCGGCGTGCCGTCGGGTTTTGCGTCCGCCCACACATACCAGTCGGCTTTCGGATTGTTGCGGCTGGAACGGCTTTCCTTGAACCAGGGGTGGATGTCGGCGGTGTGCGACAGCACCTCGTCGATCATCACCTTGAGCCCCAGCCGATGGGCTTCCGTCACCAGCGCGTCGAAATCGGCGAGCGTTCCGAACATCGGGTCGACGTCGCAATAGTCCGACACGTCATAGCCGAAATCCTTCATCGGCGATTTGAAGAAGGGCGAGATCCAGATGGCATCGACGCCGAGCGAAGCGATATAGGGCAGGCGCTGAACAATACCCTTCAGGTCGCCGATGCCGTCGCCGTTGGAGTCCTGATAGGAGCGCGGGTAAATCTGGTAGATCACCGCGCCCCGCCACCAGTCGCGGTCGACGGCCGGGTCTGGCTGCGACGTCGCCTTCAAAGCCGATTGCATGTCTTCAACCTCCTTTCACCGAGCCGGCAAGCAGCCCGCGGACGAAATAGCGCTGCAGCGAGAAGAACACGAACAGCGGCACGATGATGGTGATGAACGCCGATGTGGTCAGGATCTCCCACTTGCCGCCGCGCGAGCCGAGCAGCGCGTTGAGCTTGGCCGTCAGCACGATCTGATCGGGCGCCGTGCCGAGGAAAACCATCGCCACCAGCAGATCGTTCCATACCCACAGGAACTGGAAGATGGCGAAGGAGGCAAGCACAGGGAAGGACAGCGGCAGCACGATCTTGACGAAGATCTCGAAGTCGCTGGCGCCGTCAATGCGTGCCGATTCCATGATCTCGCGCGGCAGGCCGGCGATATAGCTCCTCAGCAGGTAGATGGCGAAGGGCAGACCGAAGCCGGTATGTGCCAGCCATATGCCGAGATAGGTCTTGGACGGCACGCCGAAGAAGGCGCCGACCCCGTTATAGAGCCTGAGCAGCGGGATCAGCGACATCTGCAGCGGAACCACCAGAAGGCCGATGATCACCGCGATCAGCAGCGGCCGTCCGGGAAAGCGCATCCAGGCCAGTGCGTAGGCTGCGAAGGCTGCGATCAGGATTGGGATGATCGTCGCCGGGATGGTCACCGTCAGCGAGTTCATGAACGAGCGGCCGATGCCTTCGGAAAACAGCACCGAATCGTAGTTGTCCGTGGTGAATTTCGGCGGCGCCGAGGAGGCGAAATAGACGCGCTGGCCGCGGTCGCCCTCGAAGGCCTTCGGTGACGACAGCACGAAGCCGCCGTCGGCATTCATCTGCAGCGTGACGCCGTCATCGAGGTCGGCAACCGATCCCGCCTTGTACTGCGTCGGCGCGGAGGACTTGACGCCGAAGGCGCTGATCTCGCGCTTGGGGCCATCGCCGAAGATATTGCCCTCGATGACGTATTTGCCGTCCTTCTGGGTTTGGGCCGACGCGCCCGGCAGCCGTCCCGCCTCGCTCTGGCTGGAGCTGGCGAAGGAGTTCCACCAGCCGGAGGCGACGATCTGGTCCTTGTCGCGCAGCGACGAGACGAGGATGCCGAGGGTAGGGATTGTCCAGATCGCCACGAAGACGAGCACGGCGATATGGACGCCGAAGCGGCCGACGAAGGACTTTCCGGTCTTGGTCGCCATCTCAGTGCCCTCCCGTCTCTTTGTTGGCCTGGCGGATGTTCCAGACCATGATCGGGATGACCGCGATCATGATGATGATGGCGATGGTCGCGCCGCGGCCGAAATCGCCGCCGCCGCGGAACATCCAGTCGAACATCAGATTGGCAAGCACCTGTGTATTCCACTGGCCGTTGGTCATGGTCAGCACGATGTCGAACACTTTCAGCACCAGGATGGTGATGGTGGTCCACACCACGGCGATCGTGCCCCAGATTTGCGGCACCATGATCTTCCAGAAGATCTGGAACGGGTTGGCGCCGTCGATCACGGCCGCTTCCAGCGTCTCTTCCGGAATGCCGCGTAGCGCCGACGACAGGATGACCATCGCAAAGCCGGTCTGGATCCAGATCAGGATGATCATCAGGAAGAAATTGTTCCAGAACGGCAGCGATATCCAAACCTGCGGCTGGCCGCCGAAATATTGGATGATAGCGTTGAGCAGGCCGATCTGCACCTGGCCCTCGCCACGATACTCGTAAATGAATTTCCAGATCACGCTGGCGCCGACGAAGGAGATCGCGAGCGGCAGGAAGATCAGGCTCTTGGCGATGGTGCCCCACCAGATCTTGTCGGTGAGAACGGCGATGATCAGGCCGAGGAAGGTGCAGGCAGCCGGCACCACGGCCAGCCACAGGATGTTGTTGAAGATCGAATTGCGCAAATCATGATCGCTGACCGCCCATTCATAGTTGGCGAGCCCGACGAAATTGGTGCCGCCGCGGTCGAAGAAGGAGAGCCACAGCGTCGCGATCACCGGGTAGATCAGGTAGATGGCTAGGATGATCATCGCCGGCCCGACGAACAGCCAGGGCCGCACCATACCCTGCCGGCGCAAATTGTCGACGGCGGCGGTGCCTGAGACACCGCGTGACGGGAAGACGAGATCGAGCAGTTTGTTGGCGCCCCAGAAATAGGCGACGCAGCCGCCGACGCCGATGATGATGACGAATATGGCCGAGAAAATCTGAGCCGCCATGGGTCCCTCTCCCTGCGCATGACCGGCCGGCCGAGGCTGGCGATCGGATGCACCGACTTTCGGTTATTCGGAACAATCGAAACGCGAAGGCTTCCGCGCGGACCGCCGGTCGGACCCGGGCCGTAGCCCGGGTCCAGTAGGAGGATTAGGAAGATTTCAGGATGCTATTTGATGCCGTCCCAGCTTTTCTGGATGTCGGCTGCGACGTCCTGCGCGGACTTGCCGCCCACCAGGTCGACCATGCCGGTCCAGAACGAACCCGCGCCGATCTTGCCCGGCATCAGGTCGGATCCGTCGAACCGAACCGTCGTGGCGCCGACCAGAATCTCGCCCTGCTTCTTCAGCGCGTCGCTGCCATAGGCTTCCTTGTTGGCTGCCTTGAAGGGGGTGACGAAGCTCTTCTGCGCCATCCACAATTCATGCGCGAGCGGCATCTCGAGGAACTTGATGAACTCGCGCGAGGCCTTGGAATCCTTGGTGATCATCACCAGCGTGCCGGCCACTTCCAGCGGCGTGCCCAGTTCCGGCTTGGAGGCGTAAGGCGGGTAGGGGAAGAAGTCGGCGTCCTGGCCGAGCTTCACGTTTTCCGGGAAGAAGGAGGGGATGAACGATGCCTGGTGGTGCATGTAGCACTTGGGCGGCACGGTGAAGAGGCCCTTCGGGCTGTCGCGGAAGTCGGTCGCCGCGACCGCCTTGGCGCCGCCGTCCACCATCTTGTCGTCGGTGGCGATCTTGCCGAAGATGTCGATGGCGTTGACCACGGCCGGATCGGTGAACGGGATCTCGTTCTTCACCCACTTGTCGTAGACTTCCGGCGGCTGCGTCCTCAGCATGATGTCCTCGACCCAGTCGGTCGCCGGCCAGCCGGTGGCGCCGCCCGAACCCAGCCCGATGCACCAGGGCTTGCCGCCGTCGGCGACGATCTTCTTCTCCAGATCGGCGAGTTCTTCTTGGGTCTTCGGCACCTTGTAGCCGGCCTCGTCGAAATTGTCGGGCGAGTACCAGACGAGCCCCTTCACGTCGATCTTGTAGGGAAAGGCATAGAAGCCCGATTTGCCGTCCTTGCCCGTATAGGTGCCGAGCTTGGCCCAGGAGTCGCCGGCGGCGTAATTTTCCTTGATCCAGGCCGCGACGTCGTCGCCCAGCGGGGTCAGCACGCCCTTGGAAGCAAGATCCTGGATGAGGCCGGGCTGCGGCAGGACGGCGATGTTGGGCGGGCTGCCGGCCTGGGTGTCGATGACGATCTGCTGCTCATAATTCTCGGACGAGGAATATTTCACCTCAGCGCCGGTCGCTTCCTGGAAATAGTCGAGAACGGATCGGACAAGCGCCTCGTCCTCGCCGCGCCACGGCCCGAAGATCGTCAGCGTCTCGCCCTTGAGGTCGACCTTCTTGAGGTCGTCGTAATTGGCCCAATGAAATTTCGAATCCTCGCCCGGCTTGAACTTCAGTTCGGCTTGCGCCGGCAGGCTGAGGGTGAGTGCCGCGAACGCCGCACCCAAGAGAAGCATTTTCTTCATCGCAAGTCCTCCCAGTGATCACAAAAAGGACGAAACCTCCATTTCGTCCGCCGACGCCGCGGAACTGTGACTCAGCGAAAGGGCAACCGCAACCTTTCGAAGAGACTTCCAAAGCGCTTTGGCTATTTTGATCTCGCCATTGAATCGCCTTGGAGTCAAGTGGGCGACGTCATTAATCGATTTAAATAGGAGAAGATTAAGCGAAAAAAGTGCAGCGCAGCATGCTTTTTTGGCACTGCAGCAGCAATTTTGCTTCAAACGACGCTGTCTGGCCTCTAAGGTCGTCATGCTTGATGATCACGCCAACAATCGTCAGACCGATTCAAAATTGAAAGCGCTTTGAGGCTGGAGGGCCTCCGATGAACCTCAAGCAGCTGTCGCATATGCTGTCGCTCTCGCAGACCACGGTGAGCCGGGCGCTGAACGGCTACCCCGAGGTTAACGAGGAGACCCGGCGCCGGGTTATGGATGCCGCCAAGCGCCATGGCTACCGGCCCAACCCCAGCGCGCGCCGGCTCGCCACCGGCAAGTCGGGAATGATCGGCTATGTGCTGCCGACCGGTGCCGCCGTCGACATCGATCCGCACTTCGTCGAATTCCTCTCCGGCCTCGGCGACTATGCCCGTGCGCACGAGCTCGACCTTGTGCTTTCGCCCGCCGATGCCGACGACGAGGAAACGACCTACCGCCGCATCGTCGCCAACCGCCAGGTCGACGCCGTCTACCTGTCCTCGCCGCGGCCGGCCGACAAGCGGCTGGCGCTGGTCAACACGCTGGGCATCCCTTTCATCGTCCATGGCCGCAGCGAAGGCTTCGATTTCGACTATCCCTATCTCGACATCGACAATGAGGGCGCCTTCCACGAAGCGTCGAGACTGTTGATCCAGCTCGGCCACAAGCGCCTAGCGCTGATCAACGGCAACGAGCGCGAGACCTTCGCCATCCACCGCGAGCGCGGCATGCGCCGCGCGCTTGCCGCGAACGGGCTGGCACTCGGCGAACGCCACATCCGCTCGGTGGCGATGACCGAGGAAAACGGCTACCGGGCCGCCCGCCGCCTGCTCGAGGAGGCTGAGCCGCCGACGGCGATCGTCTGCTCCAGCCTGATCATGGCGCTGGGTGTGGTGCGCGCCGTGCGCGATCTCGGCCTCACCATTCCGGGCGACCTCTCGCTGATCGCCCATGACGACGTCTTCCCCTGGCTGCGGCCGGAGAATTTCCCGGTGCCGCTGTCGACGACACGCTCCTCGATCCGCCTCGCCGGCGCGCGTGTCGCCGAGCGCCTCGCCGCGCGGATATCGGGGTTGGAAGAGGGGGCTCGCGGTGAGGTCTGGCCAGTGGATCTGGTGGTGCGAGGGTCGGTGGCCGGAGCGCCGGTATAGGGGCCTAATCCAACAGCTTCGCCACTGACTCATTCCGGGCGACTGCCGTGGGACAACGGTCAGCCTTCGGCTGCTCCTGATGCTGGACGGTGACAACCGGTAAGCCAGAACCGTCAACCAGTCCTTCCGGGTGCGCCATTTGCCGACATTCCCGTTCACCGAAGCGGATCCAGTCCAGTACCCCGGTCCTCCGCCGAAGACTTCGGAGGTGGTGATCGTCGGCGGCGGGATCATCGGCGTAACGACGGCCCTCTTCCTTGCTTCCCGAAACATTCCGGTGACGCTGCTGGAAAAAGGCCGCGTTGCGGCCGAACAGTCCTCCCGCAATTGGGGATGGATCAGAAAGCAGGGACGGGACGCGGATGAGCTGCCGATCGTCATCGAGGCCATTCGCCTATGGCGGCAACTGGCCGAGGAATGCGGCGAGGACATCGGGCTGAACCAGACAGGCGTGACCTACCTGGCGAACGCCGACAAGGACATGGCCAAGTTCGAAGAATTCATGAGGATCGCCGCGATCCATGAGCTCGACACACGCCTCCTGGGCGCCGACGAGACCGCAAAACTCATCACCGGCATGTCGCGCAGGTTCAAGGGCGCGATGACGACGCCCTCCGATATGCGCGCGGAACCTTGGTTGGCGGTGCCGGCGCTTGCCAGGCTTGCCATGCGAAAGGGCGTCAGGATCGTGGAGAATTGCGCGGCGCGCACCCTCGAGATCGCAGCCGGCAGGATCAAGGGCGTTTGGACCGAGGCGGGAAATATCGAGACCTCAACCGTGCTGGTCGCGGGCGGCGCCTGGTCGTCCCTGTTCCTGGCGAGACATGGCGTAGCCATCCCCCAGCTCAGCGTCCGCGTTACCGCGGCCGCCACAGAACCCATGCCTGAGGTCTATCGAGGCGCGGCCGCCGACGACCACATCGCTTTCAGGCGCAGGCAGGATGGCGGATATACGCTCGCTGCGAGCGGCAGCCACTTGCTTTACCTGGGGCCTGACGCATTCCGGCACTTCACCAAGTATATTCCCGCCCTCAGGGACAATCCGTTCGGAACGCGCTATTTCCCGTTCGCTCCGTCAGGCTACCCGGATGGCTGGTCGACGCCGCGCGATTGGGCGCCGGATTCCTCAAGCCCTTTCGAAAGAATGCGCGTGCTCAACCCAGCCCCTGAGCCGGCAAAGCTTCGCTCGATCGAGCGCAATTTCAAACAGCTTTTCCCCCGGTTCGAGACGGTTCGCCTGAAGGCCGGCTGGGGCGGCATGATCGACGCCATGCCCGACGTCGTCCCCGTCGTGGATCGGGTCCAGGCGATCGGCGGTCTTTTCGTCGCGACCGGCATGAGCGGCCACGGATTCGGTATCGGGCCTGGCATCGGCCGCGTCGTCTGCGACATAATCCAGGGAAATGACACCGGGCACGATCTCAGCCGTTTTCGACTGTCGCGTTTCTATGATGGAAGCCCTGTCCGGCTAGGTCCGGCCCTTTGAATGGGTAACTGGTTGCTCCGATCTCGGCATTTCGATAGCCGGCTGCCCGGGCTCACTCTTTGGCCGCTCCGGCCGCCTTGATATCCAGCAACCCGTAGCCGAAGTCATTGTCCCGCCCCTTGGGCCCAAGATCCTTGGCCGTTGCGGCAAGCGCTTTCTCGATGTCATCGGCCGTGCGGTTCGGCGCGGCATGGATGAGATTGGCGATGGCGCCGGATACGATCGCGGCGGCGAAGGAGGTGCCGGTCACCACGTCGGAGCCGGCGCCGCTCGGCGCCACCATCTCGACACCCGGCGCCGAGATGAAGACATAGGCGCCGCGATTGGCCTGCGGCATCAGCCCGTCCTTGGCGTCGGTGGCGGTCACGGCGATCACGCCGTCGAAGGCCGCCGGATAGCCATAGGGCGCCTTCGGGCCGTTGTTGCCGGCGGCCGCCACCAGCACCATGCCCAGCCCCCGCGCATTCCGGCAGGCGATGCCGAGCAGGTCGTTCTTCGGGCCGACGAAGCTCATATTGATGATGCGCACATTCTGCTCGGCTGCCCAGTCGAGCGCCGACAGGATGACGTCCATGGTCGACTTGCCGCCTTCGAAGGCTCGGGCGTGGTAGATTTTGGCGCCGGGCGCCATGCCTTCCAGCGGACCGACACCGGCAATCAGTCCGTCGACCGAAGTGCCGTGGTCGCGCTTCTCGATCGGCACGTTGGGCATGGCATCGTATTGGCCGGCGATCACGCCGGCGAGCGCTGGGTTGCTGTCGTCAATGCCGGTGTCGATGACGGCGACCCGCACATTCTCGCCGCTCGCCTGGTTTGCATCGAGCGCGATGCGCTCGAAGGCGTAGTTGACGATGCCCGCCGCCTGCTGCAGCGAATAGATATGGTTCGGCTCGCGCCGCTGCGTGCGCCCATCGGCTGCGAGCTGCGCCAGCACGACGCCGACCGGCCGCCCGTCGGTGATGCCGAAGCGCACCAAAGTGGTGCCAAGCAGCCGCGACTGGCGCTGCGAGCGCACCTGCAGGCCGAAGGAATTGGCGATCTGCTGCACCACGCCGGCATCGCCGGCGACCGTCACCAGCACCTCGTCGGGCACGAATTCACCGCTGATCGCGCGCGGCGGTTCGGCAAGGTTGAGGCCCTGCGGCACCGTGACGGGCCCGCTCGGCGTTGGAGCGGGTGGCGCCGTGGTGCTGGAACCGTTCGATGACGACGTTCCGTCCGCCGGCGTTTGCGGGGCGGTGCCCGCCGGGGGATTCGGGAACAGGTCGACGATGAGCGCCGGCAGGACCACCGCGCCCATGGCCGTGCCCGGCGTCGCGCCGCCATTCCTGGCACCGCCCTCCTTGTCGCAGCCGCCACCGGCCGCCGTCGTGCGGTCCAGGCAATCGAGCTGTTTTTGCGTCAGGTTCGGATCGTTGGTCTGCGCGGAGGCAGGCGCGGCGACAAATGCCGCCGCCGCAAGGAGAGCCGCATGCAGAATGACCGTCTTAGCCGCCATCGGCCGGTTTCCTTCCCTGCACCACAGCCTCCGCGAAAGGCTGGGCGGCAATAAGGCCGACGAACTTGTCGTAATCGGCCGCCGTGCTGGCCGGGATCGTCAGGTGGAACACGCCGTCGGCGGTCGGTCCGCCGGCGATCTTCAACCCGTTCTGGCCGAGGAAGGCGGCGATATCGGCCATCTTCGCATCCGGCTTGAACTTGACCAGCGCGAAAGGCAGCTTCGCCAGATCATCCTGAGCGCCGGCCACCTCGAAGTCCTTGCCCCCCGGCTGTTCGAAGGACTGCACGATGACCAGCGCAAGCAGCGCCGCGGCGGCCGCCCAGGCGACGCCGGCAGGCATTGCCGTCACCCGGCCGAAGACTCTTGCCAGCCAGGATTGGCCGGGCGTGCGCACCGGACCGGCCTCGGCGTCCAGCGCCTTGGAGAAGCGGGAGAACGCGTCGGCGGGCGGCCGGATCGCCTCGTTGGCGGCTGCGGTGCCGGAGAACTCGGCCTCCGCTTCGCCAAGCGCATTCATCGCCGCCGGATCGGTGGCCAGCCACTCCTCGACGGCCTCCAGCTCGGCGCCTTCCAGCGAGCCGTTCAGGTAGAACGGCAGCAGCGTTTCCATCTCGTCGCGACGCGACATCTTTTCAGCGGCGCTCATGGCCAACCCCTGTCGTAACCGGCGGCCTTGAGGGCTTCGCCGAGTTTCTTGCGGGCGTAGAACATCCTGGTCTTGACGGTCGCGACCGGGATGTCGAGCACCTCGCCGATCTCGGTCACCGACTGGCCATGATAATAGGCAAGGTCGATCACCGTGCGGTGTTCTTCCGGCAGGGCATCGACGAAGCGGCGCAAGGCGGCGGCCTTGTCTTCCTTCATGGTCACGACTTCCGGCGTGTCGGCGCCGTCGGGAACCTGCGCCGCATCGTCGTCGTCGATCCAGTCTTCCTTCTTCTTGCGCAGCATGGATAGCGCCTTGAAGCGGGCGATGCCGAGCAGCCACGTGGAAACTTCAGAGCGGCCCTCGAAACTGGGCGCCTGTTTCCACAGCTCCAGAAAAACCTCATTCGTGATATCGTCGGCCATCATTTCCGATCCCGTCTGGCGCGCCACGAAGCGGTAGATCCGCGCGTGGTGACGCATGAACAGGAGCCGGACGGCGGCCCGGTCGCCCTTCGCGACCCGGTCCACAAGCGCGCGATCGGTTTCCGTCGCCGCATTCATGGCCGGTCGAGCCGCCTGGCTCCTCGAAGCTCTGTCGCTGATCGGTCCAAAAAGGTTCACCCTCCGCCAAGGATTCTTTGGAGGCTAACTGAAGAGCGCGGAGGTTGCCAGTAGGGACGCTTTTCCTTCTCCCCTTGTGGGAGAAGGTGTCGCCGAAGGCGACGGATGAGGGGTGCTCCAGGAATGCCAACGTCTCACTGCGCTGGAACACCCCTCATCCGTCTCGGCGCTGCGCGCCGATCCACCTTCTCCCACAGGGGGGAGAAGGAAAGGCCGCGCTTACCCCAAAAACGCCTTCGCCTTCATCGTCTCCGGTATCGTCACGCCAAGCCGGCTCAGCACTGTCGGCGCGAGCTGCAGCTGGTCGAGCAGCGCGTCGGCCTCAGGCCCTTTCGCAGGTCCGAAATAATAGAGCGCGAAATCCTGCATCTCGTCGTCATGGCCCCCATGGTGGCCGCGGCCGGTCTGGCCATGGTCGGCCGTCACGATCACTTCATAGCCGGCTTGGCGCCATTGCGGCAGGAAGGCTGCCAACATGCCGTCCATCGCGTAGCAGGCATGATCCATCTCGTGGCAGTCATGGCCGAAGCGGTGACCCATCGAATCCAGCGTGCAGGTGTGGAGGATGCCGTAGTCGATGCGATGGCGTTTGGTCAGCATCGTCAGCGTCGCGAACAGGTCGACATCGCTTGGCGTCATCTGATTCTTGAGATTGTAGCCGGTCATGGTGTGGAAGCGGCCATGCGTGATCGGCCCGCTTGGCTCGTCGAACTCCATGTCCTCGACAAGATCGAACGGATACGAACGGAAGAATTCCGACCAGTAGGAGTGGGTCACCGCGCCCGTCCTGCCGCCGGCCTTGCTCACTTCCGAAAAAATGTCCGGCTGCGTGACGCGAAAGCGGTTCTCGTTGGAAAGAATGCCGTGCACCTGCGGCGTGACACCGGTGTGGATCGAGGCGTAACAGCAGGCGGAGGTCGACGGCAGCACCGAGCGCATCTTCCACACCTGCGCCTCGCCCGATTGCGCCCAGCCTTCGAGGTTGCCCATCAGCCGGCGCCAGTTCCGGTAGGGCACGCCGTCGAGGATAATGAGCAGCAGTTTGGATTTGAGCGGCACGGCGGTTCCCATGCATTGAAAACAGAGGCGCCGCCTGTCGCGCGGACACACGGCGCTGCTTTGGATAGCTTGCTATCAAGCGTTCAGCCAGCACTCGTTGAGCGCATAGCCGTCCATCATCTCGCCATTCGGGTTCTTCACCCAGCCGCCAACCTTCTTGGTATTGGCGGCGACGCTACTCCGTGCGGAAAGCCGCCTTAACAGTTCTGCGGGAATTGCGTCAGTTGCCGGCGCTTTCCATGCGCCGGCCCTTGATGGCCTTCTCCAGCCAGCCGATCTCCATTTCGGGAACGGAGGACAACAGAAGGTCGGTGTAGGCGTCGAAGGGCGGCGTCAGAACCTTGCTCTTGGAGCCGTAGCGCACCACTTCACCGCGATACATCACCGCGATCGAATCGGCGATCGACTTCACCGTCGCGAGGTCGTGGGTGATGAAGAGATAGGCCACCTTCTCGATCTGCTGCAAGTTGAGCAGCAGCTTGAGGATGCCGTGGGCGACCAGCGGATCGAGCGCCGAGGTCACCTCGTCGCAGATGATCAGCTTCGGCTTGGCGGCGAGCGAGCGGGCGATGCAGACGCGCTGCTTCTGGCCGCCGGAAAGCTCGGCCGGATAGCGGTCGATGAAGCCCTTGCCCATCTCGATCTCGTCGAGCAGTTCGGCGACGCGCTTGTCGCGCTCGCGGCCCTTCATGCCGAAATAGAACTCCAGCGGCCGGCCGATGATGGTGCCTACCGTCTGGCGCGGATTCATCGCCACGTCGGCCATCTGGTAGATCATCTGCAGCTGGCGAAGGTCCTCCTTCGGCCGGTCGGCGAGCCTGTTGGCAAGCGTGCGGCCGTCGAAGACAACGCTACCTTTCTCGGGCGGCAAGAGACCGGTGATGGCGCGCGCCAGCGTCGATTTGCCGGAACCGCTCTCGCCGACCACGGCCAGCGTCTGGCCCGGAAAGATGTCGACCGAAACGTTCTTCAGCACCTTGACGTGGCCGCCGCCATAGGCGGCCGTCACGTTCTTCACCGATAGCATCGGCGTCGTGCCCGGCTGCTGTTCCTGGTGTTCGATCTGATGCACCGAGACCAGGGCGTTGGTGTATTCCTGGCGCGGCTCCTTGATGATCTGGTGGGTGCCGCCCCATTCGACCAGCCGGCCGTGACGCAGCACCATGATCTCGTCGGACACCTGTGCCACGACGGCTAGATCGTGGGTGATGTAAAGGGCCGCGACATGGGTGTCGCGGATGGCATCCTTGATCGCTGACAGCACGTCGATCTGCGTCGTCACGTCGAGGGCCGTCGTCGGCTCGTCGAAGACGATCAGGTCCGGCTCCGAGCACAACGCCATCGCCGTCATCACGCGCTGCAGCTGGCCGCCCGATACCTGATGCGGGAAGCGTTGGCCGATCGTTTCGGGATTGGGCAGGCTGAGCTTCCTGAACAGGGCGACGGCGCGTTTCTCGGCTTCGGCGCGGGTCGCGGTGCCGTGCAGGAGGGTAGCCTCCACCACCTGGTCCATCAGCCGGTGCGCCGGATTGAAGGCCGCCGCAGCCGACTGGGCGACATAACAGACTTCGCGGCCGCGCAGCTTGCGCAGGCCTTCCTTGCCGCCTTTCAGTATGTCGCGGCCGTTGAGGATGACCTCGCCGCCGGTAATCCGAACGCCGCCGCGGCCATAGCCCATCGACGACAGGCCGATGGTCGACTTGCCGGCGCCGGACTCGCCGATCAGCCCAAGCACCTTGCCCTTCTCCAGCGTCAGCGAAACGTCGTGGACAAGCGTGATGGTTCTCGGTGCTTCGCCCGGCGGATAGACCGTCGCTTCGATGCGCAGGTTGCGGATGTCGAGGAGAGGACCGGACTTTGCTTTGCCGTCAACCATCAGCCGCGTCCTCCCTTCAGGCTCGTCGTGCGATTGAGCACCCAGTCGGCGACGAGATTGACCGAGATCGCAAGTGCCGCGATCGCCGCCGCCGGGATGAGCGCCGCCGGAATGCCGAACACGATGCCGTCCTTGTTCTCCTTGACCATGCCGCCCCAGTCGGCATCCGGCGGCTGCACGCCGAGGCCGAGGAAGGACAGCGTCGACAGGAACAGCACGGCATAGATGAAGCGCAGCCCGAGTTCCGAGACCAGCGGCGACAGCGCATTGGGAAGGATCTCGCGGAAGATGATCCAGCCGCTGCCTTCGCCGCGCAACTTCGCTGCCTCGACATAATCCATGACGTTGATGTCGACGGCGACCGCGCGCGACAGTCGGTAGACGCGGGTCGAATCGAGGATGCCCATGACCAGGATCAGCGTCACCAGGTTCGACGGCAGCACTGAAAGCACGACGAGGCCCATGATCAGCGTCGGGATCGACATGAGGAGGTCGACGAGCCGCGACAGGATCGTGTCGTACCAGCCGCCGAATACCGCCGCCGAAAAGCCGAGAATGGCGCCGAGCGAGAACGACAGCGCCGTCGCCAGCACTGCGATGAACAGCGTGATACGGGCGCCGTAGATCATGCGCGACAACAGATCGCGGCCGAGATTGTCGGTGCCCAGCCAGTGCGCGGCCGACATCGGCTCCCACACGTCGCCGACGATCTCGGCGTTGCCGTGCGGCGCGATCAAGGGCGCGAAGATTGCCGCCAGCACGAACAGCGCGGTCAGCACCAGGCCGACCAGCGATGGCAGGGGGATGCGTCTGATATCGAGCATATCGGCCGCCCCTACTTCGGATGCCTGAGTCGCGGATTGGCGACGATCGCCGCAATGTCTGCGATGATGTTGAGGGTGATATAGACGGCGGCGAAGATCAAGCCGACCGCCTGCACGACCGGCACGTCGCGCTTCGTGACGTGGTCGACCAGATATTGCCCCATGCCTGGATAGACAAAGATCACCTCGACCACGACGACGCCGACCACCAGATAGGCAAGGTTGAGCATGACGACATTGATGATCGGCGCGATCGCGTTCGGGAAGGCATGCTTGCGGATAACGGCAGCGGCCGACAGCCCCTTGAGTTCCGCCGTCTCGACATAGGCCGACTGCATGACGTTGAGGATCGCCGCACGCGTCATGCGCATCATGTGGGCGAGCACCACCAGAGTCAGCGCTGCCGCAGGCAGCGCGATGGCCTGCAGGCGCTCACCCAAAGACATTCCGTCATAGACGGTCGAGATGGCCGGGAACCACTGGTGCTGGACCGCGAAGTAGAAGACGAGCAGATAGCCGATGAAGAACTCCGGGAAGGAGGTCGAGGCAAGCGCCACGCCGGAGATCAGCTTGTCGACCCAGCCATTGCGGTAGCGCACCGCGATCAACCCAAGCGTGATCGCCAGCGGGATAGCCACGATGGCCGCCCAGAAGGCCAGGAACAGCGTATTCCACAGCCGTTCCTTGATTGATGTCGCGATGTCCTGTCCGCTCGACATGGCAGTGCCGAGATCGCCGGTCAGCACGCCGCCCAGCCAGTGGAAGTAACGGATATAGGCAGGCTGGTTGAGCCCGAGCTGCTCGCGCAGGTTGGCCAGCGACTCCGGGGTCGCCGATTGTCCAAGGATGGCTTGCGCGACGTCGCCGGGCAGAATCTGCGTGCCGGCGAAGATCAGGACCGAAACGGCCAGCAGAAGGAGGATGCCCAGCGCAATGCGCTGGGCCACCAGTTTCACGATGGGTGAGGACATCTCCGCAAGGCCGTGCTCAGGCTTCGAGCCAGCACTTCGCCAGCGCGTAGCCGTTGCAAAGCTCCTGATGCGGATCCTCCACCCAGCCCGCCACCTTGGGGCCTGTTGCGTCGATGAACTGATTGAACATCGGCAGAATCAGGCCGCCTTCGTCGCGCACCATGACGGCCATGTCATGGTAGATCGCCTTGCGCTTGGCCTCGTCGAGTTCGGCGCGCGCGGCCAGCACCATCTTGTCGAAGTCCGGGCGCTTGAAACGCGTGTCGTTCCAATCGGCGGTCGACAGATAGGCGGTCGAGTACATCTGGTCCTGGGTCGAGCGACCGCCCCAATAGGAGGCGCAGAAGGGCTGCTTGTTCCAGACTTCGTTCCAATAGCCGTCGCCGGGCTCGCGCTTGAGCTCGATCTTGATGCCGGCCTTGGCGGCGCTCTGCTGGAAAAGCTGGGATGCATCGACAGCGCCCGGGAAGGCGACGTCCGAGGTCCTAAGCAGCACAGGGCCGTCATGGCCGGACTTCTTGTAGTGGAATTTGGCCTTGTCCGGATCGTACTTGCGCTGCTCGATCTCGGTGAATAGCGGGTAGGAGGCGTTGATCGGGAAATCGTTGCCGAGCGAGCCGTAGCCGCGCAGCACTTTTTTCAACATCTCCTCGCGGTCGATCGCCAGCTTCAACGCCATCCTGAGATCATTGTTGTCGAACGGCGCCGTGTTGCAATGCATGATGAACACGTAGTGGCCCGGACCGGAGTGGTTGCGGATGGTGACGCCAGGCACGCGCTTGATCAGATCGACGATCTTCGGCTCGACGCGGTTGATCATGTCGACCTGGCCGCCCTGCAAGGCCGCCGTGCGCGCCGTCGCATCGTTGATGACGATGATTTCGATCTGGTCGGCGTGGCCCATCTTGTCGCCCTGCCAGTAATTGGCGAAGCGTTCGCCGCCATGGCGCACGCCGGGCTCATTGACCTTGACCTTGTACGGACCGGCGCCGATGCCCGCATCGGCCTTGTCCTTGCCGCCGTTCGGCTGGACGATCAGGTGATAGTCGCTGAGAAGGTAGGGGAGGTCGGCGTTAGGCTCCTTCAGCGTCAGCACGACTTCCTTGCCGTTGACCTTGATGGTGTCGATGCCCTTCATGTAGCCCAACGCGCCGGACTTGGACTTCTCGTCCGAATGACGCTCGAGCGTGGCAGCGACGTCTTCTGCGGTAACCGTCTTGCCGTTGTGGAACTCGATGCCGTCGCGTATTTTCAGCGTCCAGACCTTGGCGTCGTCCGAAGAGCCGATCTCCTCGGCGATGCGGTTCTCCAGCTTGCCGTCGGGCGAGAGCTCCACGATCAATTCGCCCCACATTTTGCCGAAGGCAAAGGGCACCTGGGTCATGAACAGGGCCGGATCGAGGCTGTTGGTGGATTCACCCCCGACCAGACCGGCCTTCAGCGTGCCGCCCTTGACCGGGCCGGCAGCGCGCACGGCGCTGGAGAGCAGCGAGTTGGCAAAGGTAGCGGTAACGCCGAGCGCGGCGGCGCGACCGAGAAAGTCGCGACGGCTAAGTTTTCCGGCCGCGACTCGCCGGCTGAGATAGTCGAGTTCGTTGGACATTATGGTTCCTCACTCTGGGTATCCGACCTTATGGTCGTTTCTTGCTATTGGAGGAGATAATGACCGTAAGGGAAAGCGGCAGGCAAGACCGAATGCGACATACCTTGGCGTAAATCGTACGTCGCATTTGGACCAATCTTGCTTCGGCTCAAACCATGGAGCGGGGAATCGTCTGCTCGAAGTCGCGTTCGAAGACCAGCTTTTCGCCCTCATAGGCTTCGATTCTGGCGCTGACGATGAAGTTTGCGGCGTCCGATCGCATCTCGGCAAAAGTCTCGGTCCGCACCGACCATTCATTGCGCGACAAGGTCTGTGTCCAATGCGTGGCTCCTGTGGCCGATAGCGGGTCGTCGGGATGGATCGTCCATGTCTCGCGCACGACGCTGCCATTGACCAGTCCGTGATCGAGGTCGCGCACCTCGCCGAAATCGTCGGTTATGGAGAGTGTGACCAGACCGGTCTTCTCGTCGCGGTCGGCATGGCGTTCGGAACTCGCCGGCCGGATCGTCTCGGTCGCCCACGGTGTCGCGCCTTCCGGCTCAGGGAACGAAACCTCATCCCCTCTTGCCAACGGGCGTAGCGGCAGCCTCAGCGTCGCCTTGACGAGATCCAGCCGTACCGGTTCCGGCGAGGGCCAGATCATCGGCCAGTAGGCGGTCGAAACGGCGATGCGCAGTTTGTGGCCGGCCGGCACACGATAGGCGCATTGGTCGAGCACGACGCGCGCCGAAACCATCTGCCCGGGAACCAGCGCTTGCGGAAATTCATGCGAGTTGCGGTGGGTCAGATTGAGCACGCCATAGGAGATCAGCTCCGAGGCGCCGTCGGGATGCACGTCGCAGATCCGCACCGCGATGTTGGCCTGCGGCCGGTCGGAGGCAAGCTGGACATCGAGCTCCGGCGCCCCGACTATGTCGATCGCTTCGCCGAGCTCGGGTTGATCGAAACAAACCGACAGCGCGTCGTCGGGGCGTTGGTCGCCCGGCAGTTCCGGCCCGAAGGTGAAGGGAAAATATTCGCCGCCGGCAAGTCCGCAGGTCTGTGGCGATGCGACGATCGCGGGCTTGGCGCCGTCGGGGATGAGCTCGATCGTCTCAAGCTTGATGTTGGCCGACGGCCAGGTCTGCTCGGCCACCCAGCGGCCCGGCCGCTCGGGATGCCAGCGCGCCGGGCGCACGCTGTCCATCACATAGGCGCGGTAGGCCGGATCGGCCTCGACGCCGGTTTCAGCGCCCTTCAGCCAGCGGTCCCACCAGCGCAGCGCTTCCTGCAGGAAGCCGATCGCCGGCTTGGGCCCGGCGTAATGCGGGTATTTGTGGATCCACGGACCGACGATACCTTTGACCGGCGACTCGATGTTGGTGACGAGATTGGAGATCGTGTTGCGGTAGCCGTCATGCCAGCCACCGATCGACAGCACGGCCGCTTTCACCGCCGAAAAATCCTCGCAGATCGAGCCGCGTTTCCAATAGGCGTCGCGATGCTGGTGGCTGAGCCAGAGCGGCAGAAGGAAAGGCTGGTTTTCCAGCCGGCTAAGCCACAAATCCCGCCAGCGGTTGCCGCCGGCAATCGCCGGATCCGGAGGCCGCGACGAATAGGACAGCATCGTCGAGGCCCAGCCGAAATTTTCCAAGAGCAGGCAGCCGCCTTTGTAGTGGATGTCGTCGGCATAGCGGTCGACCGTCGAGCACAGGCTGATCACCGCCTTCAGCCCCGGCGGCTGCTTCGCCGCCACCTGCAGGCAGTTGAAGCCGCCCCAGGAAATGCCCATCATGCCGACATTGCCGTTGCACCAGGGCTGCGCGGCCGCCCAGGCGATGACGTCGCAGGCGTCCTGCAATTCCTGCTCGGAATATTCGTCGTCCATCAGCCCTTCGGAATCACCATTGCCGCGCATGTCGACGCGGATCGAGGCGTAGCCGTGCCCGGCGAAATAGGGATGGGTGAGCTGATCGCGAAAGATGGTGCCGTCGCGCTTGCGGTAGGGCAGGTGCTCAAGGATGGCCGGCACCGGATCGTCAGTCGCGTCCTCCGGCATCCAGACGCGCGCCGACAGCCGGCAGCCATCCGGCATGACGATGCCCATATCGGGAAATTCGACGACTTTGCGGGGGAATTCGGTGACGGTTTTCATGGGGCGCATAACGCTACGCGGTGCGCCGACTTTCAATCGCCAATCGCGACTGGAGCATCAAAAAATGCGACCTGGGTCGTTAGCGAACGCAGCCTCGATTATCCGGCTTCCTCTTGCATCCCGGGTAATTTATGTATTACGTTTATTCACGTGGCCCGACGCAGACACAATGGATGATCTCGCCTGAAAATCGTTGGGGATGAGCCAAAACGGGTGATGAACCTCGCAAGCCGGGTTTCGATTTCGCCGATCTCGATATCGAGTTTTTTGCCACGTCAATCGTCCTCCCGGCCAAAGCCGGTCGGCTGAAGGCGATTGGAGAATTTGGAGAGATCATTCTCGCCGTGATCTTCAAGCCGCTTGGTTCCGAAGCGATCTCGGTGATCTCGATGCGTCACGCCAGCCGAAAGGAAAGGTCCGTATATGAGCAACACTAAGTCACACATTCGGCGGCTTACCGATGCCGAGGAAGCCGAAATTCAAAGACAGATTGCTGCCGATCCCGAGGACGGGGAGGCGACCGACGAACAGCTGGCACAAGCCAAGCCTTTCGCGGAAGCGCTCCCGGAACTTTTCGAGAGCATAAGGCGTTCCCGTGGCCGACCGGCCCTGGAGAAACCAAAGCAAGTCGTCTCCATCCGCCTCGACCAGGACGTTGTCAGAAAATTCAAGGCGACCGGCAAGGGTTGGCAGGCACGGATAAATGAAGTGCTGAAAAACGCGAAGGTAAGGTAGGCTATACACTTCAGTTCAGCGGAATGTCGTTGTCGGCCTTGCTTGCCTGATAGGCCTCCGACAGCTCGTCATAGCGCGCCGAAATCCTGCCGATCCGAGCCTCCAGCCGCTTGCGCTCAGCGTCGGGCAAAGCCCTGACCAGCCTGCGTATGGAAAAGCTCTTCCAATAGGCGTTCTCGGCATTGTAGCCGCCTGGATCCAGGGTGAAGACCTCTTTCAGGATTCTCAGATCGTGCGGAATGGCAAAACTGTCGCGCGAATCCTCATGGCTGAAGAGGTAGTAGAAATTGTCGAAACCGGTCCAGGTGATCGCCGACAGGCAGAGCGAGCAGGGCTCGTGCGTGGCGACGAACAGCGCATCCTTGGTGTCGACGCGCTCGGCCTTGGGCATCTCGTAGAAGCGCTTCAGGCAGTGCACCTCGCCATGCCAGAGCGGATTTTCCATCTCGTTGTTGGTCTCGGCCAGCACCAGCGAGCGGTTGTCTTTCCGCAGGATCGCGGCGCCGAACAGCTTGTTGCCATGGGCGACGCCTTGCGCCGTCTTCGGCACGATGTCGTGCTCGATCACATCGAGCAGGCGGTCGATCAGCGAAATGTCGGTCATGGGGATCGCGAGCTTTCAGGGAAGGTGGATCTCGTAAGGATGCGAGAAATAAAATTCCTCAAGATTGGAGCCGTCGCCGCCGCGGTCGACGATGAGGAAATCCTGTTCCTCGCCGATCGGCGTCAGCACGCCGTGCCAGAGATTGCGGCGGTAGTTGATGCCTTGTCCGGGGCCGGCGAGAAAGGCATGCGGTTCACTCGGGCCGTCCTTCGTGTCATGGCAGACGACCACCAGGAACGGCCGCGGCGACAGCGGGATGAAGGCCTGGCTGCCGAGCGGATGGCGCTCGACCATGGTGAGCTTCAGCGGCATCTCATAGGGCGTGCCGCGCACCATGGAGATCAGCACGCGCGCATTCGGCCCCGCGGCTTCCGCCGTGGCGAGGTCGTGATAGCGCATCGCCTTGCCGCCGTTGATCGGGTAGCGGTTGTCGCCGCCCATGTCGATGACGTCACCGAACGGCGCGAAGCTCTCGCGGGTCAGCGGTCGAGCGACGATGCGGCTCACCGCGCCTTGCTCCCTAGATAGCCGCCCAGCCTGGCATGCCGGTTGACGTCCTTGTAGAGCAGGTAGCGGAAATTGCCGGGGCCGCCGGCATAGCAGGCCTGCGGGCAGAAGGCGCGCAGCCACATGAAATCGCCGGCTTCGACCTCGACCCAGTCCTGGTTGAGGCGGTAGACCGCCTTGCCTTCGAGCACATAGAGCCCGTGCTCCATGACATGGGTTTCGGCGAAGGGGATGACCGCACCCGGCTTCAGCGTCACGATGGTGACATGCATGTCGTGGCGCATGTCGGCCGGGTCGACGAAGCGGGTCGTTGCCCAGCGCCCTTCGGTGCCCGGCATCGGGCTCGGCGCAACGTCCTGATCGCTGGAGAAGAAGGCTTCCGGCGCGTCGAGGCCGTCGACCGCCTCATAGGCCTTGCGAATCCAGTGGAAGCGAACGGCGCTGCCGCTCTCGTTGCGCACCGTCCAGCCGCTCGACGGCGGCAGGAAGGCAAAGCCGCCGGGGGCAAGTACATGTTTTTTGCCGGCAAGCGAAACGGTGAGCTCGCCCTCGACGACGAACAGCACACCCTCGGCGCCAGCGTCCAGTTCGGGCCGGTCGCTGCCGCCGCCCGGCAGGACCTCGACGATATATTGCGAAAACGTCTCGGCGAAGCCCGAGAGCGGCCTTGCGATAATCCAGGCCCGCGTCTCGTCCCAGAACGGCAGCGGACTGGTGACGATGTCCTGCATCACGCCTCTGGGGATGACCGCGTAGGCCTCGGTGAAGACGGCGCGGCCGGTCAGAAGCTCGTTCTGGCCGGGATGGCCGCCATGCGGGGCATAATAGGTTCGCTCGGCAGTCTTGATCATATCCATCGGTCCTGGCCCTCAGAGCAATTCCAGGAAAAGTATGCAGCGGTTAGGTTGGCGGCTTCGCCGTGGCCTTCCATACGGAATTGCGTGAAAAACAAACATTAGAGTGGGAGCATGTCTTTCAGGCGAAGCAGCGCGATGCGTTCGACCTGTTTGCAGGCGGTTTCGAGCTCGGCGCCGCGGCTGTTGCCGATCCGCGCCTCGAACTCCGCCAGGATTTCGTCCTTGGTCTTGCCTTTGACCGCGATGATGAAAGGGAAGCCGAAGGTGGTGACATAGGCGGCGTTGAGTTTCGAAAACAGCTCGCGCTCCTTGTCGGTCAACGCGTCGAGCCCGGCGGAGGCCTGTTCCTTGGCCGATTCCGGCGTCAGCCGCTTGGCCGCCGCCAGCTTGCCGGCGAGGTCCGGATGGGCGTTGAGGACGGAAAGCCGTTCGGCCTCGCTCGCCGCGCGGAAGACGCGGCAGAGCGCATTGTGCAGGCCGCCGGCGCTGTCATGCGCGGGCCCGAGTTCCAGTTCGTAGGCGCGCTCGGCGATCCAAGGCGAATGCTCGAACACGCCGCCGAAGGCATGCACGAATTCCTCGAACCCCATCCGCGACGGCCGCAGCGCCGGTGCCTCGTAGGGGTGCGTCTCGCGCCAGTGTTTGGCGATGTCGATGCGCCGTGTCAGCCACACCTTGTCATGCGATTTCACATAGTCGACGAAGCGCTTCAGCGCCGCGACCCGTCCGGGACGGCCGACCAGCCGGCAATGCAGGCCGATATTCATCATGCGCGGCCTGCCCGCCTTGCCCTCGGCATAGAGCGTATCGAAACTGTCCTTCAGATAGGCGAAGAACTGGTCGCCGGAGTTGAAGCCCTGCGGCGTCGCGAAGCGCATGTCGTTGGCGTCGAGCGTGTAGGGGATGATGAGCTGCGGCTTCTGCAGCCCGTCGCGGTCGAACCAGTAGGGCAGCTCGTCGTCATAAGTATCGGAGACGTAGTCGAAGCCGCCTTCCTCGGCGACGAGCCGTACCGTGTTGACCGAAGTGCGGCCGGTGTACCAGCCGGTCGGCCGCGCGCCGGTCACCTCGTAGTGCAGCTTGATCGTCTCTTCGAGATCGCGCCGCTCGTCCTCGGCCGAGTGGTCGCGATAGTCGATCCATTTCAGCCCGTGCGAGGCGATTTCCCAGCCGGCCTCCTGCATCGCCGCGACCTGATCGGGCGAGCGCGCCAGCGCCGTGGCGACGCCATAGCAGGTCACCGGCACTTGCGCTTCGGTGAACAGCCGGTGGAGCCGCCAGAAGCCGGCCCGCGCGCCGTATTCATAGATCGATTCCATGTTCCAATGGCGTTGGCCAACCCAGGGCGCCGCGCCGACGATTTCGGACAGGAACGCTTCCGAGGCCTTGTCGCCATGCAGCACGCAGTTCTCGCCGCCCTCTTCATAGTTGACGACGAACTGCACCGCGACATGCGCGCCGCCGGGCCATTTCGGATCCGGCGGATTTGCCCCGTAACCGCGCATGTCCCGATCGTAACGCATTGCCGCTCCTGCCCGATGGTCGAGATGAAGATATCGAAAGGAGTGCGCATGCATTCCCCCGAAAATTTTTGAAAGTGCTTTTTGCCACGCTCCGCTCGACCGGGGCTTATGCATAGCCTTTAATTGGCGCACAATTGACCTGAAACTGAACCGGGATGGGAGGCGGCCAGTGGCAGAGACGTCGAAAGCCGATGGCGGGCGCCTGACGACCCATGTGCTCGACACCGCGGCCGGCCGGCCTGCAAAGGGCCTGTCGATCGGCCTTTTTCGCATCGAGGGCCAGGGCCGCACGCACCTCAAGACCGTCGCCACCAACGATGACGGGCGCTGCGACGCGCCGCTGCTTGCCGGCGCCGATTTCCGCACCGGCGAATATGAACTGGTCTTCGCCGCCGGCGACTATCTGCGCGGCCAGGGGATCGACCTGCCGCAACCTGCTTTCCTCGACATCGTGCCGATCCGCTTCGGCATGGCGGAAGCACGGCACTACCACGTCCCGCTCTTGATTTCGCCTTACGGCTACTCGACCTATCGGGGGAGCTGAGACATGGCTGAGACCCGCAACGAAATACGCTTCATCCTGAACGGCAGCGACGTGGCGCTGAAAGACGTCGCGCCCGATGTGACCTTGCTGGACTGGCTGCGGCTCAACCGCTCGCTGCGCGGCACCAAGGAAGGCTGCGCCGAGGGCGATTGCGGCGCCTGCACGGTGCTGGTCGGCAAGCTCTCCACCGAAGGTCTCGTCTATGAAAGCGTCAATGCCTGCATCCGCTTCGTGGGCTCGCTCGACGGCACCCATGTCGTCACCGTGGAGCATCTGCGCGGCGACGGTGAAAAACTGCATCCGGTGCAGCAGGCGATGGTCGATTTCCACGGCTCGCAATGCGGCTTCTGCACGCCAGGCTTCATTATGTCGCTCTACGGACTGTGGATGAAGACGCCCGACCCGTCCAACGCGGCGATCGAAAAGGCTCTGCAGGGCAATCTGTGCCGCTGCACCGGCTATGAGGCGATCATGCGCGCCGCGCACGCCATTTCGAGCTACGGCAGGGCGGCTAAGGATCCGCTGGCCGTGGAGCGCGACGACATCACCGCGCGGCTGAAGGCACTGCGCGATGGCGCCAGGGTCGAGATCGGGTCGGGCAAGGCGCGGCTGATCGTGCCGGCCAGCGTCGACGATTTCGCAGCCTTGCTCGAGAAGGAACCGGGCGCCACCATCGTCGCCGGCTCGACCGATGTCGGCCTGTGGGTCACCAAGCATATGCGCGACATCTCGCCGGCGATCTTCATCGGCGGCCTCGACGGCTTGCGTACGACCTCGGAAAAAGACGGCGTCATCACCATCGGCGCCGGCGTGACCTACACCGAAGCCTTCGAGACGCTGTCGAAGCGTGTCCCGGCATTGGGGCCGCTCGTCGACCGCATCGGCGGCGAGCAGGTGCGCAACATGGGCACCATCGGCGGCAACATCGCCAACGGCTCGCCGATCGGCGACATGCCGCCGCCATTGATCGCGCTCGGCGCGCAGCTCACGCTGCGCAAGGGCGAGGCCCGCCGCACCATACCGCTCGAAACCTTCTTCATCGCCTATGGCAAGCAGGACCGTCAGCCCGGCGAATTCGTCGAATCCGTGCATGTGCCGGTGCCGGCAAAGGACACGAAGTTTGCCGTCTACAAAGTTACCAAGCGCCGCGACGAGGATATCACTGCGACGCTCGGGGCATTCAACCTGACCTTGGCCAAGGATGGCGCGGTAGCCGACATCCGCATCGCCTATGGCGGCATGGCGGCGACGCCGAAGCGCGCCGCGGCAGTCGAAAAGGCGCTTATTGGCAAAACCTGGAGTGAAGCGACAGTGGAGGCCGCGATGGCGCAATACGCCAGCGACTTCACGCCGCTGACCGACATGCGCGCGACCGCCGAATACCGGGCGCTGGCGGCAAAGAACCTTCTGCTGCGCTTCTATATCGAGACGACCGGAACGAAAGCGCCGTTCCAGGTCTCGCGCGACGAGGCGGCCTGATGAACAAGCACGCCACTCCCAACCTCAAGGCGGAAAAAATCGCCGGCGGTGTCGCCACCGACCAGCGGCACGATTCCGCGCACAAGCATGTCAGCGGCGCCGCCGTCTATATCGACGACATGCCGGAGCCTGCCGGCACGCTGCATATCGGCCTCGGCCTGTCGAAGGTCGCACACGGCACGCTGAAGAGCGTCGACCTGTCTGCCGTGCGCTCGGCGCCGGGCGTGGTGGATGTGCTGACCTATGCCGACGTGCCCGGCGAGAACGATGTTTCGCCGAGCAACATGCATGACGATCCGGTGCTTGCCGAAGGCAAGGTCGAGTTTTATGGCCAGCCGATCTTCGCCGTGGTTGCCGAGACGCGTGAGGAAGCGCGCCGCGCGGCGCGTTTCGCAAAAATCGAGTATGACGAGCTTCCGGCCGTCATCGACATCTGGAACCTCGACCCGGTCAACGACAAGCAGGTCACCACGCCGTTGATCCTGAAGCGCGGCGATGCCGCCGCGGCGATTGCCGCCGCTCCGCGCCGCATCAAGAACCGCATGTGGCTCGGCGGCCAGGATCATTTCTATCTCGAAGGCCAGGTCTCGCTGGCGATCCCCGGCGAGGACGACGAGGTCGTCGTCTATTGCTCGACGCAAGGTCCGAGCGAGACGCAGCATCTGGTTGCCCATGCGCTCGGCGTGCCGAGCCATGCGGTGACAGTCGAAGTGCGCCGCATGGGCGGCGGCTTCGGCGGCAAGGAGACGCAGGCCAATCAGTGCGCGGCCATCGCGGCCATCGCCGCCAAGAAGCTGAAGCGCGCGGTGAAAATCCGGCTCGACCGCGACGAGGACATGACCGCCACCGGCAAGCGGCACGACTTCGCCATCGACTACGAGGTCGGCTTCGACGACGAGGGTAATATCCTGGGCGTCGACTTCACCTATGCGTTGCGCTGCGGGTTCTCCGCCGACCTCTCCGGTCCGGTCGGCGACCGCGCGCTGTTCCACTGCGACAACGCTTATTTCTATCCGGCGGTGCATGCAAAGTCGGCGCCGCTCTACACCAACACCGTCTCCAACACCGCCTTCCGCGGCTTCGGTGGTCCGCAAGGCATGGTCGGCGCGGAGCGCGTGATTGACGAGGTGGCCTTCGCCGTCGGCAAGGATCCGCTCGAAATCCGCAAGCTCAATTTCTACGACCCGATGGAGGCCATCGGCGAGCGAAGCGTCACGCCCTACCACCAGAAGGTCGAGGATTGCATCATCCAGCGGATCGTCGCCGAGCTGGAGGAAAGCGCGAACTATGCGCGGCGACGCCGCGAGATCAGCGCCTTCAACAACAACAGCCGTTTCATCAAGCGCGGCCTGGCCTTGACGCCGGTCAAGTTCGGCATTTCCTTCACCAAGACGGAGGCCAATCAGGCCGGCGCGCTGGTGCATGTCTATGCCGACGGCTCGGTTCATATGAACCATGGCGGCACCGAGATGGGCCAGGGCTTGCATCTCAAGGTGGCGCAGGTCGTGGCGGAAGAGTTCCAGATCGATCTTGACCGGGTCAAGATCACCGCCACCACCACCGCCAAGGTGCCGAACACCTCGCCGACGGCCGCGTCTTCCGGCGCCGACCTCAACGGCATGGCAGCGCAGGACGCCGCCCGCCAGATCCGCAAGCGGTTGACCGATTTCGCAGCCGACAAATATCAGGTGCCCCTGGACCAGGTCGTGTTCCTGCCCAACCGCGTGCGCATCGGCAATCAGGAAGTGGCCTTCAACGATCTGGTCAAGCAGGCCTATATCAACCGCATCCAGCTCTCGGCGGCCGGCTTCTACAAGACGCCGAAGATCCATTGGGACCGCAGCAAGGGCCGCGGCCATGCCTTCTACTATTACGCCTATGGCGCGGCCTGCTCGGAAGTCTCGGTCGACACGCTGACCGGCGAATACGTCGTCGAGCGCACCGATATCCTGCATGACGCCGGCCGTTCGCTGAACCGGGCTATCGACCTCGGCCAGGTCGAGGGCGGCTTCATCCAGGGCATGGGCTGGCTGACGACGGAGGAGCTGTGGTGGGATGACAGCGGCCGGCTGCGCACGCATGCGCCGTCGACTTACAAGATTCCGCTCGCGTCCGACCGTCCGAAGATCTTCAACGTTAAGCTGACCGACTGGTCGTCTGCCTATGAACCGACCATCCACCGCTCCAAGGCTGTAGGCGAGCCGCCGCTGCCGCACGGCATGTCGGTGCTGCATGCGCTGTCGGACGCGGTGGCCAGCGTCGCGGATCATAAGATTTGTCCACGCCTCGATGCTCCGGCGACGCCGGAACGGGTGCTGATGGCGATCGAGAGGTTGAAGCGGGAAGCCGCGAAGCCGGCCTAAAACGTGCAATTCGGGCCGAAAAACCCTATATTTCCCAAGTGGAAATGCAGACGATGAACTCGAAGGCGCAACAGCTGAAGGAATTCCTCGGCCGGGTCGGCCGGGCTGCATTGGTGGAGGTGGCGGCGACGAAGGGTTCGACGCCGCGCGAAGCCGGTGCCTTCATGCTTGTCTCGGCATCGTCGATTTTCGGCACCATCGGCGGCGGTCAGCTCGAATACATGGCGATCGACAAGGCGCGGCAGGTATTGAATGCAGGGCAGCGGTCGCGATCTCCGGCCGGTGAAGCCCGTACCGAGGTCGATGAGATCTGCGCCACGCTTGACGTCCCGCTCGGTCCGGAAATCGGCCAATGCTGCGGCGGCCGGGTCGAGGTGTCGATCCGCCTCGTCGATGCTTCGCTGGAGCAGCAACTGATCGCCAAGGCTGAATCGGAAGAGGCGCATCTGCCGCATGTCTATCTCTTCGGCGGCGGCCATGTCGGCCAGGCGCTGGCCGCGTCGCTGGCGCTGCTGCCGATCCATGTCTTCGTCGTCGAGACCCGATCCGAGGCGTTGGAAGGCATGCCGGAAACGGTGGAGACGCGGCTGACGCCAATGCCCGAAGCCGTGGTGCGCGATGCGCCGGCGGGCGCGGCCTTCGCGATCCTGACCCATGATCATGCGCTGGATTTCTTGATCGTCGCCGAGGCGCTGAAGCGCGACGACAGCGCCTATGTCGGCATGATCGGCTCGAAGACCAAGAAGGCGACCTTCAGGAACTGGTTCCTGAAATCCGCCGAGGGCAGCGAAGCGCAGTTCGCCCGGCTCATCTCACCGATCGGCGGCAATGCGGTGAAGGACAAGCGCCCGCCGGTGATTGCAGCGCTCGCCGCCGCAGAGATCATGACGGCGCTGGTGTCGCACGGCGCCCAGCCGGCTGCTTCGGCCACGCCCGAAAAGACGATGGCGGGCTAACCTGCCGGCCATGTTGTGAAAGCCGGGAAGCGCCTGGCTATTCTTTTTCCTGCGTGTGCGCCTCGAGGAACCACAGCAATTTGTCGAGCGAGCGCGAATAGGCGGTGAAGATGTCCGCCGTATCGCGATCGCCGGCGTCGTCGGCCTCGTCGATTGCTTCGCGGGTCAGCTTGGCGGCCGTGGCATAGCGGTCGATCAACGCCGCCAGATGATCCTTGGTCTTGTGGATGTCGGTCGGATAAGGCCTCAGCTTGGTCGCCTTCGACACTTCCTGCGAGGTGCCGTGCGCGGTGCCGCCGAGCTGCACGGCGCGCTCGGCGATGATGTCGACATGGCCGTCGATCTCCTCGCGGAATTCGTCCAGCATCTCGTGGATGGCGATGAATTGCGGGCCCTTGACGTTCCAATGCGCCTGCTTGGTGATCAGCGCCAGGTCGATGGCGTCGGCAAGCCTGGCGTTGAGCAGATCGATCGATTCCTTCTTGGCATCGGATTTGAGGTCGTTCTTGGTGACGATGGCGTCCATGGTCGGCTCCTGTCCCGCTGCGTCGCATGATGAAAGCTGAAGGCGGCCCGAACGACCGCCAACCGTCAGAACGGCGATGACCAGAATTTCGTTCCGCGTTGGATCGAGGGGCACCATCCCCGACTGCAGGTGTGACTGGCGCTCACCGCTGTTTGCTGCTTTCTTCATTTCCCAAAGCGGCTCGAAACGTGTTTGTTGCGCCTCGCGGGACAACGGGGTCAGGAACATGGACGTATTGAAGATCGCAGCCTTTTCGGACGGGAACACCGGCGGCAACCCCGCCGGAGTGATGATGGGCGGGGCCTTGCCGGATGCGGCCGACATGCAGCGCGTCGCGGCCGAAATCGGTTTTTCCGAAACTGCCTTCGCGGCGCCCGAGGGCGGCGGCTGGCGCGTGCGCTACTTTTCGCCTGAATCGGAAGTGCCGTTCTGCGGCCATGCCACGATCGCGCTCGGCGCGGCGCTGGTCGGAAAGTTCGGCGACGGCATCTTCAAGCTGACCCTCAACCAGGCGGACATCACCGTCGAAGGCTTTCGCGATGGCGCCAACTTTGCCGCCGCCTTGCAGTCGCCACCGACGCGCAGCAGGCCTGCATCGGCCGAACTCGTCGAGGAGGCTCTCGCCTTGTTTGGCTATCAGCCGGGCGATCTCGATCCCGCCATTCCACCGGCGCTCATCCATGGCGGCGCCGATCATCTCGTGCTGGCGCTGAAGTCGCGCGCGGCGTTGGCCGCCATGGCCTATGACTTGAAGCAGGGCCAGTCCTTCATGCGGCGCGAAGGCCTGGTCACCATCCTGCTCGCCTATGCCGAGACACCGCGCCTCTTTCACACGCGCAATCCCTTCGCGTCCGGCGGCGTCTACGAGGATCCTGCGACGGGCGCTGCGACCGCTGCCTTTGCCGGCTATCTGCGTGATCTCGGCTGGCCGCATGGCGGCGCCATCGACATCGTCCAAGGCGAGGATATGGGTATGCGCTCGCGGCTTCACGCCGACATTCCGCCGGCGCCGGGCAGCTCGATCAGGGTGTCCGGAACGGCCAGGCTAATGGACTGATCCGAAGCAATTCCAGAAAAATGCGCCGCGGTTAGGGTCGGCGCTTTTCGCCGTAGCCTTCCGTCCGGAATGGCGACGCCACCGGCCGTTACTTCCCGGCCAGGAGGTCCTTGATCAGCCGCTGGCAGCGCTCGGCCATGAAGTCGAGCAGCAGCCGCACCTTCGGATCCTGCAGCTTCTTGTGCGGATAGACGGCGGCGAACTGCACCGGCGTCGGTGGCGCCTGGGGCAGGATCACCTTCAGCCGCCGGTCGCGGATGAACGGCTCGACCTCGAAACGCGGCTTGTTGATGATGCCGCGCCCCGATAGTGCCCAGCCGGTCAGAACGTCGCCGTCGTCGGTGTCATAGGGACCGTGCACCTCGAATTTCTGAGGTCCGTTCGGCGTCTGCAGCGTCCAGACATATTCGCGCGCGCCGGCATAGCGCAGCATCAGGCAGTCGTGCTTTTTACCGATCAGCTCCTGCGCCTCGGTCGGCTCGCCGCGCGCTTCCAGATATTTCGGTGCCGCCACCAGCACGCGCTCGCATTCCATGATGCCGCGCATCCTGAGGCTCGAATCCTCGATGATGCCGAGCCGGAAGGCGACGTCGATGCCTTCCTTCATGATATCGACATTGTGGTCGGAGAGCCGAAGCCGCACCTCGATATCGGGATATTTGTCATGGAAATCCGGGATGCCTGACGCGATCAGCCTCCGGCCGAGGCCGAGCGGCGCCGTGACCCTGATGGTCCCGCGTGGCTGGCCGGAGAGCGCCGCGACCGCCGCTTCCGCCTCAGTGATCGCGTCCAGCACCTGCTTGGCGCCGGTGTAGAACACGGTGCCATGCTCGGTCGGCATCAACTGCCTTGTCGTACGGTTGAACAGCCGCACCCCAAGATGCTTCTCCAGCTCTTTGATGCGGTTGGAGGCGACCGCCGGCGAAATGCGCATGTCGCGCCCCGCCGCCGACAAATTGCCGAGCTCGACGACGCGGACGAAGACAGCGATGTTGTCGAGATAGGCCATGTGTGGCTCTCAAAAGGCTGAGCGGGGCAACCTTAGTATTTTCCATTTTTTTTTGAAAGTCATCGCGCACCTCGCCTCTTTTCGTTTGCGCGCCAGACCGTAAAGTCGCTCTCATCGGCAGGGACGAGTGCAATGATGGATTTCGCGATTTTCTGGGACTGGCTGAGCTTCGCGGTCCGCTGGCTGCATGTCATCACCGGCATCGCCTGGATCGGGTCGTCCTTCTATTTCGTCGCGCTCGACCTTGGCCTGCGCCAGCGGCCCGGCCTGCCCGCCGGCGCCTTCGGCGAGGAATGGCAGGTGCATGGCGGCGGCTTCTACCACATCCAGAAATATCTGGTGGCACCGGCCGAGATGCCGGAGCACCTCACCTGGTTCAAATGGGAATCCTACGCCACCTGGTTGTCGGGCTTCGCCATGCTCTGCGTGGTCTATTATGCCGGCGCCGATCTATTCCTGATCGACCCCAACGTGCTCAACATCTCGGTGCCGGTCGGCATTCTCTTGTCGCTGGCCACCATCGGCGTCGGCTGGATCGTCTACGACCTGCTCTGCCGCTCGCCGCTGGGCAAAAGCGACACCGGGCTGATGCTGGTGCTTTATTGCGTGCTGGTGTTCATCGCCTGGGGGCTGACGCATCTTTTCACCGGCCGCGCCGCCTTCCTGCATCTCGGCGCCATCACCGCCACGATCATGTCGGCCAATGTCTTCATGGTCATCATCCCCAACCAGAAGATCGTCGTCACCGACCTGATCGCCGGCCGCAAGCCGGACCCGAAATACGGCAAGATCGCCAAGCAGCGCTCGCTGCACAACAACTACCTGACCTTGCCGGTTCTGTTCCTGATGCTGTCGAACCACTACCCGCTGGCTTTCGGCACCCAGTTCAACTGGGTCATAGCCTCGCTGGTCTTCATCATCGGCGTTCTGATCCGGCATTATTTCAACACGGTGCATGCCAGGAAAGGCAACCCGACCTGGACCTGGTTGGGTGCCGCCGTGCTGTTCATGATCATCATCTGGCTGTCGACGGTACCGAAGGTGCTGACCGGCGAGCCGAAGATCTCCGCCGCATCCGCCGCCGCGCAGGTCTACATCGCCTCGGCGCATTTCCCGGCCGTGCGCGACACCGTGCTGGGCCGCTGCTCGATGTGCCATACGGAGGAGCCGGTCTATGAAGGCATCTACCATGCGCCGAAGGGCGTGCTGCTCGACACTGATGAGCGCATCGCCGAGCATGCGCGCGAGATCTACATCCAGGCCGGCCGGGCGCATGCCATGCCGCCCGCCAACGTCACCCAGATAACCGACCAGGAACGGGCCCTTCTGGTCGCCTGGTTCGAAGGCGCCGGAAAGTAAGCATGACAGCGAAAATTCTGCGCGGCCGCACACTCTCCTTCCTGCGCTGGCCCGAAGCGATCGACGACCATTCCGCCTGGCGCTACGAGGAGGATGGCGGTCTGCTGATCGAGAACGGCAGGATCGTCGCCGCCGGCTCCTATGCGGAGGTCTTGAAGAAGGCGGCTGCCGGTGTCGAGACGATCGACCATCGTCCGCATCTCATCTTGCCCGGCTTCATCGACGCGCATGTGCATGTGCCGCAGATGCAGATCATCGCCTCCTACGGCGCCGAGCTGCTCGACTGGCTGAACAAATACACCTTTCCCGAAGAGTCGAAATTCCAGAACGCGCAGCATGGCCGCCGCATCGCCAGGGTCTTCCTCGACGAGATGCTGCGCCAGGGCACGACGACCATCGTCGCCTATTGCTCGGTGCACAAGTGTTCAGCCGAAGCTTTCTTTGCCGAGTCGCACGAGCGCAATATGCTCAACATCGCTGGCAAGGTGATGATGGACCGCAACGCCCCGGACGGCGTGCTCGACACGCCGCAGACCGGCTATGACGATACCAAGGCGCTGATCGCCGAATGGCACGGCAAGGGCCGCCAGCTCTATGCCATCACGCCGCGCTTCGCCATCACGTCGTCGCCCGAGCAGATGGAAATGGCCGGCGTGCTCTGCCGCGAGCATCCCGATCTCCACATGCAGACGCATCTGTCGGAAAACCACGCCGAGATCGCCTTCACCCAGGAGCTCTATCCCTGGTCGCGCGACTACACCGACGTCTATGAGCATTACGGCCTGCTCGGCAAGAAGAGCCTGTTCGGCCACTGCATCCACCTGTCGGAGCGCGAGGCGGACGCGCTGTCGCAATCCGGCTCGGTCGCGGTGTTCTGCCCGACCTCAAATCTCTTCCTGGGCTCCGGCCTGTTCGACTATCAGCGCTATCGCCGGCGCGAGAAGCCGCTCAGGATCGCCGCGGCCACCGATGTCGGCGGCGGCACCAATTATTCGATGCTGCGCACCATGGATGAGGGCTACAAGGTGATCGCGCTGAACGGCGAGAAGCTGAACCCCTTCCAGTCCTTCTGGCAGCTGACGCGCGGCAATGCCGAGGCGCTGTCCGTGGCCGACAAGGTCGGCACGCTGGACGAAGGCACGGACGCCGACATCGTCGTGCTCGACGCCCATGCGACGCCGGGCATGCGGCTCAGGATGGAGACCGTGGAGACGCTGGCGGAAGAGCTCTTCCTGCTGCAGACGCTGGGCGACGATCGTGCCGTGCGCGAGGTCTATGTGGCGGGCCGGCCGGCGAAGAGCGCGATTGTCGCTGGCTGACCCCCTCACCCGGATTGCCAACCGAATTGCGAAGGGCAATTCGGGGCAATCCGACCTCTCCCCGAGGGGAGAGGAGCGAGCCGGCTCTGGCGTCAGCCTCTTCTCCCCACCGGGGAGAAGGTGGCCGCGAAGCGGCCGGATGAGGGGGCGTCCGCGACGGATGCTTGACCAGACAGAGCTTGTCGTACAAACGACGGTGGGATTTCGGAGAAAGAGACATGGCCACCGCCGACGACATCGCTCTGATCAAGAAACAGGAAGCCACGCTGGTCTTTCCGGCCTTCGATGAGGCTGTCGCCTTCAAGATCGGTTCTGACATCAGGGACCGGGCCCTGAAGGAAGACCTGCCTATTATCGTCGACATCAGGACCTTCGACCGGCCGCTCTTCTATGCGGCCATGCCTGGCTCCAATGCCTCCAATCCGGACTGGGCGCGGCGCAAGATCAATGTGGTCAAGCGGTATCTCACAAGCACCTATCGCCTGGTGCTGGAGCAGCAGCGCCCCGACCGCACCTTCAAAATCGGTGAAGGCCTGGACATTGCCGACTATGTGCTGGCCGGTGGTGGCTTCCCCGTCACCGTCAAGGGCGCAGGCGTGATCGGTGTCATCGCCGTTTCGGGCCTGCCCGAGCGCGAGGACCACGGCGTCGTCGTCGAAGCGATCTGCGCCCATCTTGGCATCGATGCGGGCGCGCTCGCGCTGCCGCCGGAAGACAAATGACCGATCCAAAAACCTTCCTCACCTCGATCTTCAACGCCGCCGTCGCCGCCGCCGACCCGGAAAAGACGATCCGCAATCATTTGCCGGCGAAGCCGAAGGGCCGCACCGTCGTCGTCGGCGCGGGAAAAGGCTCGGCGCAGATGGCGGCCGCATTCGAGAAGGTCTGGGATGGTCCCATCGATGGTCTTGTCGTCACCCGCTACGGCTATGGCGCCAGATGCGAGCGCATCGAGATCATCGAAGCGGCGCACCCGGTGCCGGATGCCGCCGGTCTCGAGGCGTCGCGCCGGCTGCTGGAGAAAGTGCGTGGGCTGACTTCGGACGACCTGGTCGTGGCGCTGATTTCCGGCGGCGGCTCGGCCCTGCTGCCGTCGCCGGCTCCGGGGCTGACGCTTGCCGACGAGATCGCCGTCAACGAGGCGCTGCTTGCCTCCGGCGCGCCAATCGCGGCGATGAACACCATCCGCAAGCATGTCTCGACCATCAAGGGCGGACGCCTGGCCGCCGCTGCCCATCCTGCGAGGGTGGTGTCGCTGGTCGTCTCCGATATCCCCGGCGACAATCCGGCGCTGGTTGCCTCGGGACCGACCGTTCCCGACACCGGCAGCCGCGCCGATGCGCTGGCCTCGATCGCCGCCTATGGCATGAAACTGCCGGACGCGGTCATGGCCCACATCAATTCGACCGCCGCCGACGCGCCGCGTCCCGATGATCGGCGCTTTGCCGGCAACGAGGTGCACCTGACCGCCTCGGCCGGCGTCTCTCTGGAAGCCGCCGCCGCCGACGCTGAGCGGCAAGGCATTCAGGCCGTCATCCTGTCGGACGCGATCGAGGGCGAGGCGCGCGAGGTCGGCGGCGTCCACGCCGCGATCGCGCGCGAAGTGGCGACGCGCAACCGTCCCTTCAAGAAGCCGGTGCTGATCCTCTCCGGCGGCGAAACGACCGTGACGTTGCGGGCAAAAGGCAAGGGCGGCCGCAATTCCGAATTCCTGCTCGCTTTCGCCATCGGCATCGACGGCGTGAACGGCATCGATGCCTTGGCCGCCGACACCGACGGCATCGACGGCTCGGAGAACAATGCCGGCGCCTTCGCCAACGGCTCGACCGTGGCGCGCATGCGCGCGGCAGGCGTCGACGCCAAGGCGATGCTTGCCGGCAACAATGCCTGGACGGCGTTCAATGCGGTCGGAGATTTGTTCGTCCCCGGGCCGACCGGCACGAATGTGAATGATCTGAGGGCGATTCTGGTTAGGTAGCGCGATAAGCGCTGACGTCGTCATTCCAGGGCGAAGCAGGAGCGAAGCTCCGTCGCGAAGACCCTGGAATCCATTCCGTGACGTCGGGCAAGGAATGCAGCGGAGCAGAATTCTGAACCGTTGCGGCGCATCGAAGTCAGGGAATGGATCCTCGGGTCTGCGCGCGTCGCTTCGCTCCTTGCTCCGCCCGTGGATGACGAAGCGATAGGCGCTTCGGCTAAATCTCCAACGCCGCAGAGCCGTTCAAAAGCGCACGCCCACCGGTCCCTCGGGTGCGTAGAACGATCACGCCCTCATCAGCCCCTTCACCTTCCGCATATCCTGTAAAAACCGGTCCCTCTCCGCCTCCTTGTCCTCATGATCGCGGATGCGCAGGATGAAGGAGGGGTGGATGGTCACAAACACGCGCAAGCCATCCTCGCGCTCGATCACATCGCCGCGCATCTTGGTGATCGGCACGGCCTTGCCGAGCAGCGACTGCGCCGCCGTCGCGCCGAGCGCCACCACGAGGTTCGGCTTGACGAGGTCGAGCTCCTTGTCCAACCACCAGCGGCAGGCCTGGATTTCGCCGGCATTGGGCTTCGAATGGATGCGCCTTTTGCCGCGCGGCTCGAATTTGAAGTGCTTGACCGCATTGGTCACATAGACCTTGCGGCGATCGATTTCGGCGTCGTCCAGGATGCTGTCGAATATTCTACCGGCCGGGCCGACAAATGGTTTGCCGGCCAGATCCTCCTGATCGCCTGGCTGTTCGCCGACGAAGACCACGTCCGCGCTTTCCGGCCCTTCGCCGAACACGGTCTGCGTTGCGTCATGCCAAAGCGGGCAGCGGCGGCAGCCTTTCGCCTCTTCGCGCAACTCCGGAATATCGTCGGCTTCAGGCGCCACCACATCGGCCGGCTCGGGCGTCGGCCAATGCTTGGCCTTCACCTTGGCATGGCGCGGTACTGGGGCGGTTGGCATCCGGTCGATCATCTCTGACGCGGCTCTGTCTGCTCATGCTGTCAAATCTGGAATGAGCGAGGCCGCGGGAAGGTTCCGCCAATATTTCTTCGGCATCTCCTGCCGTCGGCAAAACGTGATTGCCGTGCCTGTCAGGCCCTGTGCTCAAACCTCATGCAAATAGAGATGATAGTCCAGCTCGCTGACGGTGCGTGCAACGCGCAGATATTCCGCCTGCTTGATCGCCACGAAGGTTCGGTGCAGGTCGGGGCCGAGCGCCGACTTCAGGAAATCGGAGCCTCTGGCCGCTTCGATTGCGGCGCGCCAGTCGGCCGGCATGCTCGATTTCTCCGTTGCCTGTTCATAGCCGTTCCCGGTGGTCTCGAGGCCTGGGTCCAGACCCTCGTCCAGGCCCTTGACGATGCCGGCCAGCACCGTTGCGGCGACAAGGTACGGATTCGCGTCGACGCCCGATGGCCGGTGCTCGATGCGGCGGTTCCTGGCGTCGCCCGCCGGCACGCGCAGCGCCACCGAGCGATTGTTGACGCCCCAACTGGGCGCCACGGGGGCATAGGATTGTGAGACGAAGCGGCGCCATGAATTGGCGTGCGGCGCAAACACCAGCATGGATTCCGCCATGGTGTGGATGAGGCCGCCAAGCGCGTTGAGCAGGCTTAGCGACCACTTCTCGCCGGCTGCCTCGGTGAAGACGTTGTGGCCGCCATCGTCCTGCAGCGAGACATGGAAATGCATGCCCGATCCGGCATAGGCCTCGATGGGCTTGGCCATGAAGCAGGCGGTGACGCCGTGCCGCCGCGCCTGCGCCCGTACCAGCCGCTTCAGCATGACGAGATCGTCGGCCGCCCTCATCACGTCCTTGCGGTAGTTGAGCGTCAGTTCGTACTGGCCGGGCGCGTATTCGGAGATCACCGTCTCGGCTGGAATGCCCTGCGCCCTCGCGGCGGCGTAGATGTCGGAAAATAGTGGCTCCATGCCATGCAGATGGTCGACCGAATAGACTTCGGTCTTGGCCGAGCGGCGGCCGTCGAGCACCGCGCGGGCAGGTTGAACCTTGCCATCCGCGTCGCGCTCATTGGACAGCAGGAAAAACTCGAGCTCGAAGGCGCCCGCCGGATGCAGGCCGCGCGCCGCCAGCAGTTCCACCTGCCTTGCCAGCACTAGCCGCGGGTCGGAGGTCATCGGCTGGCCGTCGAGATGGTGCATCGACATCAGCACCTGACCGCGCGGCGGGTTGGTGCCGAAGAGCGGGACCAGCGTGCCGGGGATCGGCCATGCTCTGAGATCGCCGTCGCCGGTGTCCCACACCAGCCCGGTTTCATGCACATCCTCGCCGGTGATGTCGAGGCCGAGGATCGAGATCGGCAGATGCCGGCCGTTCTCGAAAATGCCCATCAGCTCGTGCCGGCGCACGATCTTGCCGCGGCCGATGCCGTTGGCGTCGGTGAGCACGATGTCGAACGCCTCGATCTCGGGATGCGCGTCGAGAAACGCCTTCGCCTCGGCGGGAGTCGAGCCGGAAGGAGAGGTGGTAGCGGCGTTCAGATTGTCCATCGCCGCTTTTCTCACGCCGCAAGCTTGCCCGCAACCGCGGCGAAGGCGGCGATCAGTCGGCTCACTTGCGCCGAAGTCGTTGCCGGTGAGATCAGCATCATGTTGTGGAACGGCGCGATCAGCACGCCGCGATTGACCAGCGCGACATGGATGGCGGCTTCGAGTTCCGGCGCATGCGCCTTCTCGGCCTCGCCGCCGTTTTGCAGCGGTCCGGGCGCACAGATGAACTCGACGCGGGCGCCGACCCGCGCGACATGCCAGGGCAGCTTGCTTCGCTGAATGACGGCGGAGAGCCCCGCATCGAGGCGGCGCGCCAGCCGGTCCATATGGGCGTAGGCTGCCTCCGTCATCACCTCTTCCAGCGTGGCGCGCATCGCCGCGAATTGCAGCGGGTTCGCCGACAGCGTGGTGCCCATGCCGGAATAGCCGGGCTCCTTGGTCTGGTTGTAGGCGCCATAGCGCGTGGCGACCTCCTCGCTCATGCCCCAGATGCTCGCCGGCACGCCGCCGGCCACCGGCTTGCCGAGCACGAACAGGTCCGGCTCCAGCCCGTGCTTGCGCGTATAGCCGCCCGGGCCGGTCGAAATCGTGTGCGTCTCGTCGATCAGCAGCAGCGTGCCGGCCGCGCGGGTCAGGCGCCGCAGCGCGTCGTGGAAGCCGGGTTGCGGCAGCACCATGCAGGAATTGGTCAGCACCGGCTCGGTGATAACGCAGGCGACGTCGCGGTCAGCCAGCGCTGCTTCCAAGGCTGCAACATCGTTGAATTCGACAATCTTCGTGGCTCGCGTCAGGTCGCGAAACTCGCCGGCCAGCCCAGGCCGGTTGACCGGTTTGCCGTCGATCAGCCGCACCATCGTCTCGTCGACCGAGCCATGATAGCAGCCGTTGAAGACCAGGATCTTCTCGCGCCCGGTCACCGCGCGGGCGACGCGCAGCGCAAAGCGGTTGGCGTCGGTGGCGGTGGTGGCGATCTGCCAGTAGGGCAGGCCGAAGCGCTGCTGCAGCAGTGGGCCGATCGCCAGCGCATCCTCGCTTGGCAGCATATAGGTCAGACCCCGAGCGGCCTGCCGGCGGATCGCCCGGGCGACCGCCGGCGGCGAATGGCCGAGCATCGAGCCGGTATCGCCGAGGCAGAAATCGTCGAGCTTGTTGCCGTCGATGTCGGTGATGGTAGCGCCCTTGGCGCCGTCGACCAGGATCGGGAACGGCGTCGGCCAGTCGCTCATCCAGTGCATCGGCACCCCGCCGAGGAAACCGGCAATGCCGTTGCCGAGCTTCGCCTCGGATTTCGGCCGCGCCTTGCGGAAGGCGGCCGCCTCCGTCTCGCGCAATTCGGCGATGCGGGCGACGTCGATGCCGCCGATTGAAGTCCGGTGGATTGAATGCATGAAGTCCCCTCAGACGGTAGGCAGTAGGCAGTAGGCAGTAGGCAGTAGGCAGTAGGCAGTAGGCAGTAGGCAGTAGGCAGTAGGCAGTAGGCAGTAGGTGCCGTCGTCCCTAAGCCCTACTGCCTATTCCCTACTGCCTACGCGGTGATATCGATCACGCCGCAATCGCCGGCGGCGCTGCCAAACACGACGCGGCGTTCTTCCTTGTCCCACATCATCGACGTGATGGCGCCCTTGCCGGGGCGGCGCAGCAGCACTTCCTTGGCGTCGGCGAAGCGCGCCGCAATCACCATGCCGTCCTGATAGCCGATGGCCGTGACATCTTGGCTGGGATGGCAGGCAACACAGGTCACCATGGTATTGCCGCGCGTGCCGAGCTCCAGCGGCGCCTTGCCCATCGGTCCGTCTTTGCTGGCGAACGGCCACACGATCGCTGCCGGCGCGCCGGAGCTCGCCAGCCATTTGCCCTTCACGCTCCAGGAAAGGCTCTTCACCTTGCCCGGATAGCCCGACATGCGCATGTGCTTGCCGTCGGCAAGCTTCCAGCCATGCAGCGCGTTCTCCTGCATGGTGGTGACGAGGAAGGCGCCGTCCGGTGAAAAGGTGATGCCGGTATGGGCGCCTGCCCATTCGAGCTCCACCGGCTTGCCCTCGGCCGCCGGGAAATGCAGCGTCGCGCCATTGTAGCGGGCGACGCCGAAACGCATGCCCTTGGGCGAGAAGGCCAATCCCTCCACCGAACGCGGATGGGCAAATTCTTTGATCTTGCCGTCGGCGAAACGCACGAAGGCGGTCTTGCCCGAGGCATAGGCGATCGCGCCCTGCGGCCCGGCGCTGACGCTGGTGATCCACTTTTTGCCGGCGCTGGCCAGCTCGCTCACCTCGCCGCCGGCCTTCACGGCAAACACCTTGCCATCCTCGCCGCCGGTGATCAGCCGGTCGTTGGCCGCGTCATGGAAGGCGGCAAGCAGGCCGTCATTGGCCTGAACCGTCTTGTGCCCATTATCGAGCCGGTGGATCGCGCCGTCGGCGAGCGCGAAATGCGGCACGTCGTTCAAGAAGACGGCGGCAACGCAATGGCCTTCGAGATCAAGCGGGGCGACTGTGGGCATGCAAACGGTCCGTTCGAGATTAGCCAGCGCGGCTAGGTGCGGCCTTGCCTTCTCCCCTTGTGGGAGAAGGTGGATCGGCGCGCAGCGCCGAGACGGTTGAGGGGTGGGTGACGGAACGCCGTCATCGCCGAACTGGAGCACCCCTCATCCGACCTCGCTTCGCGAGGCCACCTTCTCCCACAAGGGGAGAAGGAAGAACGGGCAGCGCTAGCGCTTGAAAGTCAGGAAATCAAGCCGCCTGGCAGGCTTCAAAACTCTTCCTGAGCCGCTCGGCGTCGAGATCGCGGCCGATGAAGACCAGCCGGCTTTCGTGTTTTTCGCCATCCTTCCAGGCGCGCTGGTGGTCGCCTTCGAGGATCATGTGCACGCCCTGCAGCACATAGCGGTCCTCGTCGCCCTTCAGCGCGATGATGCCCTTCAGCCGCAGGATGTTCGGTCCTTCCATCTGGGTCACCTTCTCGATCCAGGGAAAGAATTTCTTGGGGTCCATCTCGCCGCCGCGCAGCGACACCGACTTCACCGTCACGTCATGGATGTCGGAAGCATGGTGGTGATGGTGATGATCGTGACCGTCATGATCATGATGATGATCATGGTCATGGTCGTGGTCGTGATCATGCGCGTCGAGGAAATGCGGATCGTTCTCCAGCGCCCGCGACAGGTCGAAGGCGCCGCGGTCGAGCACTTCGTCAAGCGCCACGCCGGAACGCTGGGTGCGATGGATTTTTGCCGCCGGGTTGATGGCGCGGATCGTCGCCTCGACCTTTTCGAGCTCGTCCGGCGTGACGAGGTCGGTCTTGTTCAGCACCACCACGTCGGCGAACGCGATCTGGTCCTCGGCTTCCTTGGAATCCTTCAGGCGCAGCGGCAGGTGCTTGGCGTCGACCAGCGCCACCACCGCGTCGAGCTTGGTCTTGGTGCGCACGTCGTCGTCCATGAAGAAGGTCTGCGCCACCGGCACCGGGTCGGCAAGACCCGTGGTCTCGACGACGATGGCGTCGAAGCGGCCCGGGCGTTTCATCAGGCCTTCGACCACGCGGATCAGGTCGCCGCGCACCGTGCAGCAGACACAGCCATTGTTCATCTCGTAGATTTCCTCGTCGGACTCGACGATCAGGTCGTTGTCGATGCCGATCTCGCCGAACTCGTTGACGATGACGGCGTAACGCTTGCCGTGGCTCTCCGACAGGATGCGGTTGAGCAGCGTCGTCTTGCCCGCGCCGAGATAGCCGGTGAGAACGGTTACGGGGATTTGCGTCTGTGCGTCGCTCATGGTTGCCTCGAAAATCCTGGATTGTCGGCCTGATATAGGATGGGTGTCGAGCTTTTGCACGCGCCAAACCGATGGGCCGGGCCGACCCTCCAAGCGGAGCGGCGCCACGCACGGATCGGCGGCGGCCGAGGCAGGCCAGACGCAGGAGCCGCTCGGGCGCCCAAAGCGCCTTCATCAGCGTCCGCTGTGAATCTCGCCGGTGCAAAAGTCGTTTGTCATCTAACTGAAATAAACATCTGGCATCACCTGCGCGGGCACCGCAATGCTTGCCGGCAAAGCGTTCCGCAAGCCGGACTCTTTAAATCGTCATTTGCCAGCCGTCGGACAGCCTCTATGCTTGTCCGCGCCGGTTCGGCCGAAGAGGGAACGACCATGGCCAAGGCGGACAAGACAGCGACAATGAGCCGGCTGCATTCGGCGGCAAGGCTGGCGCGTACAGCGCTCGCCGCGCGGCTTCTGGCGCACGGCTTCTATGCCGGCCAGGACCAGATCATGCTGGCGCTCGACCGCGAGGACGGCCAGACCCCCGGCAACCTCGCCGGCCGGCTCGGCGTGCGCCCGCCGACCATCACCAAGACCATCAACCGGCTGCAGGCGCAGGGCTTTCTGGAAAAGCGCGCCTCCAACGCCGATGCCCGCCAGGCCCATATCTTCCTCACCGAGTCCGGCCGTGAAACCATCCGCGCCATCGAGAAGTCGGTCAAGAAGACCGAGAAACAGGCGCTGAGAGGCCTCGACAAGAAGGACCAGAAGGCGCTGTTCAAGCTGCTCGCCCGCATCGAGGCGAATCTATCGAACGAAGATCTGGTGCTGATCGACGATGACGCGGAGTTGGATGAAGCGTGACGCGTGAGCGTCATCGCTCAACCGCGAGACGTTCCCATTAACGAGCGACGCAAAGCGTCGTCTCGAGCTAAGCGCGATGCGTAGCATCGTCGCTCCACACGCCATCTAAGCAACGGCTTAGCGGAAAGGCGACGATGCTGCGCATCGCGCCTGAGCGACGACGCTGCGCGTCGCGCTTACGCGTCGCGCACCAGCGCTGCCCAGCGCCCCGGCGTCATGCCGAATGCCTTCTTGAAATGGCGGTTGAAATGGCTCTGGTCGCTGAAGCCGGCGCCGGCGGCGATTTCCGCCAGCGACTCGCCCTCGGCGATCATGCGCCGCGCCTTTTGCAGCCGGCGCATCAACAGGAAGCGGTGCGGGCTGGTCGAAAAGGTCGCGCGAAAATGGCGCGACAGCGCGTAGCGGTCGAGGCCGGTGACGGCCTCCAGCTCATCGGAGCGCACCGGTCGCTCGGCATTCTCCTCGAGATAGTCGCGGGCAAGCGCGGCGGCGCGCCATGCGGTCTTGCCCGTTGACTTTGCCGGCTGCCCGGCATGGCGTTTGAGGTGTTGCGCCAGCTGCGCAACGAAATCCGCCACGAACAGGTCGCCGAGTGCCTCGTCCAGCGGTGCCAGCGCCGACAACAACGTGTCGCGCAAGCGAGGATCGTCGACCACGGCGTCGCGAACGAAAGGCAGCGGCTCGCCATCGAGGCAGTCGAGCAGCAGGGACGGCTCCAGATACAGGATCCTGTAGCGCAGGCCGTCTTCCGTGCCGGCGCCGCCATCGTGCAATTCGTCTGGATGCAGCACGATCGCCTGGCCGGGCAGGCTGTGTTGCAGCGCGCCGCGATAATGGAAGCGCTGCACGCCGTTCAACGTCACGCCGATGGCATAGGTGTCGTGCCGGTGCAGCTCGAAGGCGTTGCCATGAAAGCGCGCCTCGATGCGTTCGAGACCCGAGCCGCCCGGAGCCGAAACGATGCGATCGCCGTTGGCCGCATCCGCGCACGAACGTTCAAGACCTTCCTTCGCTTCTTCGCTTAGAGCCTGCGCCATCGCCTGTCCCGCCCGTCACGGGCCGTCTCGGAGTCTCAATCTTGGTGTTCGACACGAAAATTGCAATTGTTCTCAGAGAGGACCTGCCGGTGTGGCAGAAGCTCAACGTCACCGCGTTCCTGACCAGCGGCATCGTTGCGCAGTTCCCCGAAATCATCGGCGAGGCTTACCGTGATCGTGCCGGCAACCTCTACAACCCGATGTCGATCCAGCCGGTCATTGTCTTGTCGGCCGATGCGGCGACGCTAGGTACGATCCACCGCCGGGCATTGGAACGCGGCGTGACAACATCCGTCTATGTCGAGGAGATGTTTTCGACCGGGCACGACGTCGCCAACCGCGCCGTCTTCGCCGAATTCGCCCCGGACGACGCCAAGGTCGTCGGCATCGCCATGCGCGGCGAGAAAAAGCTCGTCGACAAGATCACCAAGGGCGCCCGCATGCATGGCTGAATGGGTGGCAAGCGCCTTCGCCCGAAGGACCAATTGCGGACGTTTGGGATGGGCCTGAACACTATCACGTCGCGAGGGGCGTTCAAGCCAATCGCCAACCGACAATGCGCTCTAAGCCTGTCCGAAGCGCTTGTTGGGCCAGTCGCTTTTGGCTTGCTGGCAAGGGCCGATTGCCTCAGAAGGGTACCGTCTATCTTCCTTCGGCCCGACCTTGAGCGCTCCCAGAAACAATGACGACAGCGCAACGCCGCCCGCGGCGATGCTTCTGATGCTGTGCGTCTATGTCTGCTTCACCTTTCTCGACACCTCCAGCAAATATCTGGTGCTGGCCGGCGTCTCGGCGCTGATCGTCGCGTGGGCCCGCTTCACCGTGCATGTCCTGCTGGTCGGCATCTTCCTGCGCGGCTGGCGCGAGCCGATTCGCTTCCGCGCCAACAACCTGCCGGCGCACCTCTTGCGCGGCGTCCTTTTGTTCGGCTCGACCATGTTCAATATCCTGGCGCTGCGCACGCTGCAGTTGGCCGAGACAACGTCGATCTATTTCTTCGGCCCGATGGTCATCACCGCGCTTGCCGGCCCGCTGCTCGGCGAATGGGCCGGCTGGCGGCGCTGGCTGGCGATTCTCACCGGCTTTGTCGGCGTGCTCATCATCACCAGGCCTGGCGTCGGCGTGTTCGGCATCGGTCATCTCTTCGCGCTGGGCTCGATGCTGTCGAACAGTTTTTACGTGATCATGACGCGGCGCATGTCGTCGACGGAGACCTCGGAGAGCATGATCCTCTTTTCGGCGCTGGCACCCGCCGTGCTGCTCCTGCCGCTGCTGCCTTTCTCGCTGTCATTGCCGCAGGATGGCTGGCACTGGGTCATCCTGTTGATGCTCGGCGTCTTCGGCGCCGGCGGCCACTATTTGCTGGTCCGGGCCTATCGTCTGGCGACCACGACCCAGCTCGCGCCCTATCCCTATTCGCAGATGGTGTGGATGATCATTTCCGGCTGGCTGATCTTCCACCAGTTCCCCGACCGCTGGACGCTGCTCGGCGCCGCCATCATCGTTGCCAGCGGGCTCTACATCATCCATCGCGAGCACCGGCTTCGCGTCCGCAACTCCGCCTCGCTCGACACCGAGGCCGAGGCGCTGGCGAAAAAACTTTGATTTGCGCCGAATCCGGTGGCATAAGGCCGTTTTAAAAAATTTAAAGACCCTGGGGAGCGAAGGGCACTGGCACAGAAGATCAAGCTTTCGACGATCGCGGATGCGCTCGGCGTGTCCACGGCAACGGTGTCGCTGGCGCTGCGCGACAGCCCGCTGGTCGCCGGCACGACGCGCGAGCGCATCAAGGAGCACGCCCGCGCCATCGGCTATATCTACAACCGTCGCGCCGCCTCGTTGCGCACCTCGCGCTCCGGCATCGTCGGCGTCGTCGTGCACGACATCATGAACCCGTTCTTCGCCGAGATACTGCGCTCGATCGAAAGCGAGCTCGACCGCAGTCGCCAGACCTTCATCCTGTCAAACCACTACGACCAGCTGGAAAAGCAGCGCACCTTCATCGATACGCTGCTGCAGCTCGGCGCCGACGGCGTCATCATGTCGCCGGCCATCGGCACGCCGGCCGAGGACATCATCATGGCCGAGGAAAACGGCCTGCCGGCGGTGCTGATCGCGCGCACCGTCGCCGGCGCCGATGTGCCGGTGTTCCGCGGCGACGATGCCTATGGCACGGCGCTCGCCACCAATCATCTGATCTCGCTCGGCCACAAGCGCATCGCCATGGTCGGCGGCACCGACCAGACCTCGACCGGCCGCGACCGCTACCAGGGCTATCTCAACGCGATGGAGGCGGCCGGCCTGGAGGTGAAGCCGTCCTGGCGCATTCCCGGGCCGCGCACCAAGCAGGCGGGGTTCGAGGCCTCGGGACAGTTTCTGGCGCTGAAGGACAGGCCCACCGCTGCCTGCTGCTGGAACGATCTGGTCGCGATCGGGTTGATGAACGGCATCGCGCGCGCCGGCCTCGTGCCGGGCGTCGATATCTCGGTCACCGGCTATGACGATCTCGAGGAGGCGGCAATCGCGACACCGGCCCTGACCACGGTCTGGAACGGCCAGCGCGAGGTCGGCCGCCGCGCCGCCAGCGCCCTGCTTGACAAATTGAACGGACAGGCAGTGCGGCCCTCGCAGGAGCTGATCAAGCCGGAACTGCATGTGCGGCAGTCGACCGGCAAGCCAGTGGAGCGTGCATGAGCAAGGCCGAAGGAAAATTGCCGGTCGCCATCCTTGTGCCGGGCGATTTCAACGACCATGCCCTCGGCCGCATCGACGAGGCGTTCAACTGTGTGCGGATCGAACGCGCCGATCCGTCTTTGGTTACGGACGAGATGCGCGCCACGGTGCGCGGCATAGCCTCCTATGCAGGCATCGACGCGGCGATGATCGATGCGCTGCCCAATCTTGAGATCATCGCCAGTTTCGGCGTCGGCTATGATTCGGTCGACGCCAATCATGCGGCCAAGCGCGGCGTCATGGTCACCAACACGCCCGATGTCTTGACCGAGGAGGTCGCCGATACTGCCATCGGCCTTCTGATCAACACTGTGCGCGAGCTCTACGCCGCCGAGAAATGGCTGCGCGACGGCGACTGGGCGACCAAGGGCAATTGTCGCCTGAGCCGGCTTACATTGCGTGGCCGCCGCGTCGGTATCTTCGGCATGGGCCGCATCGGCCGGGCCGTCGCCCGTCGCCTTGAAGCCTTCGGCCTGCCGATCGCCTATCACAACCGCCGCAAGGTCGAAGGCCTGGCTTACGAATATCATGCCACTTTGAAGGGGCTTGCCGAAGCCGTCGACACGTTGATCTGCATTGCCCCGGGCGGCACCTCCACCGAGAAAGCGGTCAATGCCGAGGTCCTGTCGGCGCTGGGTTCGAACGGCGTCTTTGTCAATATCGGCCGCGGCTCGACGGTGGACGAGGCAGCCCTTGCTGCCGCCCTCAAGAGCGGCACCATCGCAGCCGTCGGGCTCGACGTCTTTGCCGACGAGCCGAACGTGCCGCAGGCCCTGCTCGATGCTCCCAACGCCTCGCTTCTGCCGCATGTCGGCTCGGCGTCGGTCCACACCCGCCGCGCCATGGCCGATCTGTGCGTCGACAACCTCGTGTCGTGGTTTACCGACCGCCGGCCGCTGACACCGGTGCCGGAGACGCTCAACGTCAAGGCGCGAGCCTGAGGCGTTTCTCGGTCCTCACGAAAACGGCAAACCGCCTGCCTCTTTGTTTTGGTGTAATGCCGGACGGAAAGCCGTCCTGGAAATTGCTCCAATCCGCACCCGTCGCCACATCTATTAACGCCCACTTAACCCTTTGGAATCATTCTGCATACTTGGTTATGTGCGGAGAGACAGGGTGAAGCTGTTCGTTGGCTTGGCAGCATCGGTAGCGTTGTTCGGGGGCGTTCAGTTCCTGCATGGCGGCAACGGCCAGAGCGAGGCCACCGAACTCATCCCGACAAACGCCTATCGGCTGACCGCCAATGGCGATGAAGCGGCCTGCGCCATCCACCGCGGCGCCAAAATCTCAGAGGGCCTGTCGTTGCTTTCCGTCGCCGCGAACTGCCGCAAGCTGATGCCTGGCATCGAGCACGCGAAATTCTGGCGCGAGCAGGCGGATGGTTCGGTCGCTTTCAGTGACGACGGGGTCGATCCGATTGTCACCTTCGGCGTTGCCGATGGCGACGGCTACGAATCCTACGCGCCGGCCGCGCCGCTTCTGGCGCTGAGCACAAGCGAATAGCCGCGGAACTGTCCAGGCCTACTCTGCCGCGGCGCGGGCACCTGTTTTGGCGGCCGCATGCAGGCGCACCGCATCGCCGAAGGCCTTGAAGATCTTGGCGGAATTGCTGTCCGACTTCACCCAGTATTCGGGGTGCCATTGCACGCCGACTGCGAAGGCACGGGCATCCTTGACGGAGACTGCTTCGATCGTGCCGTCGCTGGCCAAAGCCTCGACCTGGAGCCTGGAGCCTAGCAGGTCGATCGCCTGGCGATGCAGCGAATTCACCTTGATTTCGCCGGCGCCGAACACGCCGGCAAGGCAGCTTCCGGGCTTGATCGAGATCGTCTGGTGGATGCCGAAGCGCTCGTCCTGATTGTCGCTCACCGGCGCGCGGTGGTCGAGCGAGCCATCGCGCTCCTGGATTTCGGTGCCCAGCGTGCCGCCGAGCGCGACGTTCAGCTCCTGGATGCCGCGGCAGATGGCAAGCAACGGCACGCCGCGCTCGATCGCCTTGCGGATCAGCGGCAGCGTGGTTGCGTCGCGCGCCGGATCGTAGGGGCCGTTAGCCTCGCTGGGATCGCCGCCATAGAGCGAGGGATGCACGTTGGACTTCGAGCCCGTCACCATGACGCCGTCGACCGACGACAGCAGCTCGTCGAAATCGAGCCGGTCGCCGAAGGACGGCACCAGCAGAGGGAACACGCCGGCGCCCGCGACCGCCGCTTCCAGATACTGCTGGGGTGCCGCGTGCCAGGTGTAGTTGTCGAACTGGCGGACGTCGGACGAGACTGCGACGAGCGGTTGCTGCATTTTGGGTTTGGATTCCTTCGAGAGCTAAGGAGTTAATCTGCCTACAAAATAGGCGATCTGAAGGCAGTTTGCCATGGCAAGTTTCGCTGCCTTGCATGGGCCAGCGGCAGGCTCGTTAGACTATAGTTGCACGCGGCGCCGGAATGGCTGCAACCCTCGCCCGCAACACTGGACTCGACCCTTTGCCTGTGTATGTTTCTTCCCCAACCGATCCGGGCACGAGGATGCCCTGACGTCGGTCAGCTGATCCGCAAGGGAGGAAACTTAATGGATCGTCGTTCTTTCATTCGCAAGGCCGGTGCGTCCGGCGTGGGCGCCGCGGCAGCCGCGGCGGCACTTGCCACGCCGGCCATTGCCCAGTCCAATACCAAGGTGACCTGGCGGCTTGCATCGTCCTTCCCGAAATCGCTCGACACGATCTATGGCGGCGCGGAAGTCTTCTCAAAAATGCTGTCGGAGGCGACCGACGGCAATTTCCAGGTCCAGGTCTTCGCCTCCGGTGAGCTCGTGCCCGGCCTGCAGGCTGCGGACGCCACCACGGCCGGCACGGTCGAGGCCTGCCATACGGTCGCATACTATTACTGGGGCAAGGACCCGACCTGGGCGCTCGGTGCCGCAGTGCCCTTCTCGCTCAACGCGCGCGGTATGAATGCCTGGCACTATCATGGCGGCGGCATCGACCTGTTCAACGAGTTCCTCGCCACGCAAGGGCTGTTCGGCCTGCCGGGCGGCAATACCGGCGTTCAGATGGGCGGCTGGTTCCGCAAGCAGATCAACACGGTGGCCGATCTCTCGGGCCTCAAGATGCGCATCGGCGGCTTTGCCGGCAAAGTTGTGCAGAAGCTCGGCGTCGTGCCGCAGCAGATCGCCGGCGGCGACATCTATCCGGCGCTGGAGAAGGGCACCATCGACGCCGCCGAATGGGTCGGCCCCTATGACGACGAGAAGCTCGGCTTCTATAAAGTCGCGCCCTACTACTACTATCCCGGCTGGTGGGAAGGCGGCCCGACCGTGCATCTGATGTTCAACAAGGCCAAATACGAAGAGCTTTCGCCGGCCTACAAGTCGCTCGTGCATACCGCCGCGCAAGCGGCGGACGCCAACATGCTGCAGAAGTACGACTATCTCAATCCGGCGGCGGTGAAGCGGCTTGTGTCGAACGGTGCCAAGCTGGCGCCGTTTAGCCAGGAGATCATGGCCGCCTGCTTCGAGAAGGCCAACGAGGTCTATGCCGAGATGGAATCCAACAACGCGCCGTTCAAGAAGATCTGGGAATCGATCAAGGCTTTCCGCAAGGAGCACTATCTCTGGGCCCAGGTCGCCGAATACAATTACGACACCTTCATGATGGTGCAGCAGCGCAACGGCAAGCTGTAGACCGCCGCCGCCCTCCTTCTCCCCTTGTGGGAGAAGGTGGATCGGCGCGAAGCGCCGAGACGGATGAGGGGTGTTGGAAGGATCGCCGTCCTTGCCAAGCTGGAGCACCCCTCATCCGTCGCCTTCGGCGACACCTTCTCCCACAAGGGGAGAAGGGAAAACCGCGCCTAGCCAGATGACGGGCAGCGCCAGCGCCTGTACATCAGTGAACTGGAACGCTTTCCCAGGAAGTGGGTCAGCCTCGGCCCGGCACCACCAGCACCTTGACCTCGCCCGGCGCCGGCGGATTGGCGATCACGTTCGGTGCCTCTTCGAGGCTGACCTGCCTCGAGATCAGCCGGTCGATCTCGATCGCGCCGGAGGCAATCAGCTGAGCCGCCCTTCCATGCGTGAACGGGTTGAGGAAGGAGCCGAGCACCTTCAGTTCGCGAAACAAGAGATCGAACGGCTCGATTTCCACCTTCATGCCTTGCGGCACGACGCCGACGATCACCACCGTGCCGCCCGCCTTTGCCATTCGCATCGACTGCTCCACCGTGTCGCGGACGCCGGCGCATTCCAGCACCACGTCGACGCCGCCGGGCGCCAGGCCATTCGGCCCGGCGACGGCCGCGATCGGGTCGCCGGCGCTTGGGTCAATCGTCGCGGTCGCGCCGAGTTCCTCGGCAAGCGCGCGACGCGAAGCCTGCCGGGTCGACAGAATGATGGTCGCCGCGCCCGCGAGCTTGGCCAGCTGCACGACGAGCAGGCCGATGACGCCGCCGCCCAGCACCACGACCGATGCGCCCGGCCGGATCGCGGCCAGGTCGACGCCGTGCAGGCAGCAGGCGAGCGGCTCGCAGAAAGCGCCATGCGTCGGCTTGAGGTTGGCGGGCAGTCGGAAGGCTTGGCTTTGCGGCATCAGCACGTAATCGGCGAAGCCGCCGTCGCGGTGGATGCCGATGGCGCGCAGATTGCTGCAGAGATTGACGCGGCCGGCGTGGCAGTGGGCGCAGCGCCCGCAGGCAATGTTCGGATCGCCGGTGACGCGGTCGCCGACGGCAATGCCCGTCACCGCCGCGCCGACCGCTTCGACGATGCCGCAGAACTCATGGCCGAGCGTCACCGGCGGCGTGCAGGGAAATTCGCCATGGAAGAGGTGGCGGTCGGTGCCGCAGACGCCGCAGGCCTCGATGCGCACCAGAACGTCCTCAGGCCCGGGAACGGGTTTTGCGACCTCGCGCAACCCGATCTTACCTACCGCTTCCAGCCGCACGGCTCTCATGGGTATCCTCAATTGAATTTGGGCGGCTGCGAGAGATCGGGCGCCGGCGCCGCCGGCTTGGCCGGCGCATCGCCGAAGCTCGGCGGCTGCGACAGGTCGGGCGTGCCGGGTGCCGCCGGCGCGCCGCCATTGGACGGCGCAGCTCCATTGTTGTTCGCCGGGGGCGTTCCGAGCGGCGACAGCGAAGGCATGTCGGGCAGCCTGAGGTCGATGGTGCTGGGCTCCACCGCGGCACCCTTGTAGCGCATGACCATCTGCGGGAAGGCGATGGTCAGCCCGATCATGATCACCTGGATCAGGACGAACGGCACGGCACCCCAATAGATCTGCCCCGTGGTGATCGGCGCGATCTGCTTGCCGGTGATCCTGTCGAGGTAGGGCACGCGGGCCGCGACCGAGCGCAGGTAGAACAGCGCGAAGCCGAAGGGCGGGTGCATGAAGCTGGTCTGCATGTTGACGCCGAGCAGCACGCCGAACCAGATCAGGTCGATGCCGAGCTTGTCCGCCGCCGGCGCCAGCAGCGGCACGATGATGAAGGCGAGCTCGAAGAAATCGAGGAAGAAGGCAAGCACGAAGACCAGAATGTTGACGCCGATCAGGAAGCCGGTCTCGCCGCCGGGCAGCGAGGTCAGCAGGTGCTCGACCCAGATATGGCCGTTGACGCCATAGAAGGTCAGCGAAAACACGCGCGCGCCGATCAGGATGAACAGCACGAAGGCGGAAAGCCGGGTCGTCGACGCCAGCGCCTGGTTGATGACGTCCATCGTCAGGCGGCCCTTCATTGCCGCCATGATGAGCGCGCCGACGGCGCCCATGGCGCCGCCTTCCGTCGGGGTGGCGATGCCGAGGAAGATGGTGCCCAGAACCAGGAAGATCAGCGCCAGCGGCGGGATCAGCACGATCACCACCTGCTGCGCCAGCTTCGACATCATGTTGATACGGAGCCGCTGATCGAGGATGGCGACGACATAAATGATGATGACGCCGACGGCGAAGCCGAGGATATCGGCATTGTCGCCGTGGGTCGGCGCAAGATAGCGATAGGCCGCGTATGAAATCGCGCCCGTCACCACAACTGCCACCAGCAGAGATATCACACCGTGGCCGAGCGTACGCGCCTCGAGCGGCAGCGCCGGCATCGAGTTCGGCCGGACGATCGACATGATCAGGATGTAGAGCATGTAGATGCCGGTGAGCACGAGGCCGGGGATCAACGCGCCGGCATACATGTCGCCGACCGAGCGTCCCAGCTGGTCGGCCAGCACGATCAGCACCAGCGACGGCGGGATGATCTGCGCCAGCGTGCCGGAGGCGGCGATGACGCCCGAGGCCACGCGCCGGTCGTAGCCGTAGCGCAACATGATCGGCAGCGAGATCAGGCCCATGGCGATGACCGAAGCGGCCACCACGCCGGTCGTTGCGGCAAGCAGCGCACCGACGAAGATCACCGCATAGGCAAGCCCGCCGCGGATAGGCCCGAACAGCTGCCCGATCGTGTCGAGCAGGTCCTCGGCCATGCCGGAGCGCTCCAGCACGATACCCATGAAGGTGAAGAACGGTATCGCCAAGAGCGTGTCGTTCGACATCACCCTGGTGCCGTAAAAATTGTCGGGAAGCGCATGCAACAGCGGCCAGGCAAGGTTGATCGACCCGCCGGAATAGGGCGACAGCACGACACCGATGAAGAAGAACATCAGCCCGTTCGCGGCGAGCGAGAAGGCTACGGGGTAGCCGATCAACAGGAAGATGACCAGCGAGGCGAACATGATAGGCGCCATGTTCTGCGCGATGAATTCGATCACGAGCGCACCTCGCCCGCGTGCGCCTTGGCTTCCTCGGCCAGCGCCTTGGCCTCGAGCTCGGCCTGCTCATGGGCCGAGATGAAAGGAGTGGGATCGTCCATGTCGCCACGCATGATGGCGATCTTCTTGATGATTTCGGAAATTCCTTGCAGCGCGAGCAGGAAGAAGCCGACCAGCAGGATGGCCTTGGCCGGCCACACGATCAGGCCGCCGGCATTGGTCGACATCTCGCCGCTGCGGAAGGAAAGCGACACGTAGGGCACGAAATAGATCACCATCAGCACCACGAACGGCATCAGGAAAAAGAGATGGCCGAAGAGGTCGATCCAGTGCTGCACACGGCGCGAGAACATGCCGTAGACGATGTCGATGCGGATATGGTCGTTCTGTTTCAGCGTGTAGGCGGCGGCCAGCATGAAGGCGGCGCCGAACAGATACCACTGCAGCTCCAGCCAGGCGTTGGAGGAGATGTCCAACACCTTGCGGATGACGGCGTTGCCGGCGCTCACCAGGATCGCGAGCAGGATCAGCCACGAGACCCAGCGGCCGATGAACTCGTTGATGCGGTCGATCGTCCTGGATAGAGCGAGCAGCCCTGCCATGCATAATCCTCCCTGGTACCGGCAGCGCGCCCGATTCCCCCTCCGGTGTCGCGCCGCTTGGCCCAACGATATGCAGTGCGTGGTCCGGCAGGTCAACATGACAAAGCGACGGCAAACAGATCGGCAAGCCGCGCAGAGGCGGAATGCCGCCGCATGACGCAACGTCATGCAACCAAAGTCTGGGAGCTCAGGCGATCTTGGCCTGGTCGCGCCCGGCGCCGATCAGCACCAGCATGGCGACGAGGAAGAGATAGATCCAGGCGTCGCGCCATTCGAGCGGGAAATAGCCGGCCCAGAGCGATTCCGCCATACCGAAGGCCGCGGCACCAAGCGCCGCCTTGAGCGGCGACAGATAACCGCCGACCGCCGTCACGAACAGGATCTTGAGGCCGTAGACCAGCCCGGTGCCGAAGGAGACATTGCCATAATAGAGACCGGCAAGCACGCCGGCCAGGGCGGCGCAAAAGCCGCTGAACAGCACGGCGCGGCGGAACACGACGGTGACGTCGATGCCGCACATCGCCGCCGCTTTCGGATCGTCGGAGACGGCGCGCCAGGCGCGGCCGAAATGCGAATGCGAGAACAGCCAGGCCGCCAGCGCCACCACCGCGACGATACAAGCGCAATCGAGCAGCTGGATGACGGTGAGCGTCACCTTGAAGCCGTCACCCTGGGCAAAGATGACGGGGTTCGCGAGCATCGGCGGCAGCCACAGGTCATGCGTGTCGGCGGCGATGCGGCTCGCTTCCGACAGGAAGATGAGAATGCCGAGCGTCGTCACCACGATGGCGTTGGGCGAGCGGTCGGCGAGCCTCTCGAAAACGCTGCGCGACAGGACATGACTGATCAGCGCGGCATAAAGCATGGCGGCGGCGACGCCGAGCATTACCGCGGCGGCCAGCGTCAGCCACAGCGCCTGATAGCCGAAGGCGGCGGTCAGGATCATCGTCTGGCCGCAGAAGGCGAACAGCGCGCCGTAAGCCAGGTTGGTGCGATGCAGGATGCCGTTGGTCAGCACATAGCCGAAGGCGAGCAGCGCATAGAGCGCGCCCGAATGCAGCCCGTTCAGCACCTGCTGGAAGAAATAGAGCATGCGATATCCTACAGGTCGTATGACGCGACCCCGCCGGACCGTTGCACTCGGAATCTAACTTGTCAAATGCGTTTTATCGGTTAGATTTCTGTCATGACGGTTTCCTGGACCCCGCACCGCTTCACCGGCGGCATCCTTGCGCTCGACACGGCGAACACCGTCGTGCTGCGCAACGATCCGCAAAAGTCCTTTGACCGTTTTGACGATCCGGCCGAGATCGCCCGCTTCGCCGAGGCGGCGAGCGGCTTTCGCGCAGCCGAGCTCGGCGGCCGAAGGTTGCAGGCGCCGCAGCCGGGCGAGATAAAGCCAGCCGTCGTCTCGATTCGCGAAGCGACCGACCGCCTGTTTCGTCATGCCGTATCGAACGGCGCGATCGCGACCAGCCACTTGCCGGATTTCCTCACGGCCTGCGCCGGCGGGCTGTCCGGCAGCACGACCGAGATCGGGGTGCCGGGCCAGCCTTTCGGCGATCCGCAAACGCCGATCGCCTTCGAGGCGGCTTTGGCCGTCTCGGCGCTGTCGCTGCTGCGCGACGAAACGGTGGCGAGGCTGAGGATCTGTCCCAATTGCAGCTGGCTGTTCGTCGACCGCAGCCGCAACGCCAGTCGCCTCTGGTGCGACATGGCGGTTTGCGGCAACCGCCAGAAGGCAAACCGCTATTACCGCCGCCGCACAGCGGCGAGGGAGGTCAGCAATGCTTAGGAAATTGTCGCGCTCAATCGTTCTCGGCGCCGCCCTGGTAGCCGCTGTCGCGCTCGGCGCGTGCCGCGACACCGGCAACGACCAGCTCTTTGCTATCTCGGGCAAGCTGTTCGAATTCAATTACCGGCTCGCCATCGCCACCTATGTCATCACGCTGAAGCCGCTGCGGCCGATGGTCGACGGCCAGGTCGCGGTGGTGAGCTTCCAGAACCCGGCCGGCGGCGATCCGCTCGTCGTCAACCAGAAGATCTGGCCGAAGCTGCCCCATATCACGCTCACCAGCCCGCCGCTCTCCTGCGTGGTCAAGGACAAGCCTTACAAAGTCTCGATCCGCATCCAGGATGCCGGCGGCACATTGCTGCAAAGCATCGACACCACCATGACCTCGTCGGAGGACCAGACCATGCTGCCGGATCGCCCGCTGGTGATCGGCCCGAAATACGAGCTCAACCCGGACCTTGCCGGCCATCCTGACGGCAGGCTGCCCGATGCGCAGAAGCCGGATTGCTCGAAAGCGACCTGAAACGCCCAGCGCTCACGAAATTTTTGTTCCTCGGGAAGCGGTTAGCGCGGTCTTGCATGCGCCGTCGGCCACTCGCCAGACCGTTTGTTGCGTGTTATCTGGCTGCTGCGATTTTGTTTGACCTCTCCGCCAAGGGAAGAAAGACTGCGGCGTCCCACTCCGACGTTGGCTGCCTGATTTGAGCCGCCTCCGCAGAGGAAATACCTGATGACGCTGTACGACGTCGCGCTCGACGACAAGTTCGACCTTGGCAAGGAGCGCGTCTTCCTGTCCGGCGCGCAGGCGGTCGTGCGCATGCTTCTGATGCAGCGCGAGCGCGACCGCCGGGCCGGCCTCAACACGGCGGGCTTCGTCTCCGGCTATCGCGGCTCGCCGCTGGGCGGCCTCGACATGCAGCTGTGGCGGGCCAAGAAGCAGCTTGCGGCCGCCGACATCGTCTTCCAGCCCGGCCTCAACGAGGAACTCGCCGCCACCGCATGCTGGGGCTCTCAGCAGACCGAATTGCTGGGCGAGGGCACGCATGACGGCGTCTTTTCCGTCTGGTACGGCAAGGGGCCGGGCGTCGACCGTTCCGGCGACGTCTTCCGCCACGCCAATCTTGCCGGCTCGTCGAGAAATGGCGGCGTGCTCGCCCTGATGGGCGACGACCATATGGCCGAATCCTCGACCAATGCGCATGCCACCGAATTCCTCTTTGTCGACACCATGGTGCCAATCCTCAATCCGGCCGGCGTCCAGGAGATCATCGACTACGGCCTTTACGGCTTTGCCATGTCGCGCTTTGCCGGCACCTGGGCGGCGATCAAATGCGTCAAGGACAACATCGAATCGACCGCCTCGGTCGACGCCTCGATCGAGCGTCTCAGCATCCTCATTCCCGAATTCGACATGCCGCCGGGCGGCCTGAACATCCGCCACGAGATCGACATGCTCGGCCAGGAGGAGCGGCTGCATGAGTATAAGCGCGCCGCCGCTTCCGCCTTTATCCAGGCCAATGGTCTGAACCGCATCGTCTATTCCGGCGGGCGCAATCCCAAGCTCGGCGTCATCACCATCGGCAAAAGCTATCTCGATGTCCGCCAGGCCTTGGAGGATATCGGCATCGACGAGGCGGCCGCCAACCGCATCGGCATCCGCCTGTTCAAGGTCGGCTGCCCTTGGCCGCTCGATTTCCAGCACATCGCCGAGTTCGCCCGCGGCCTCGACACCATCGTCGTCGTCGAGGAAAAACGCTCGCTGATCGAGGTGCAGCTGCGCGAGAACCTCTACGGCACCGCCACGCAGCCGGTGATCGTCGGCAAGAAGGACGAGCGCGGCGACTGGCTGTTTCCGGCCAAGGGCGCGCTCGATCCGAACGAGATCGCCATCGCGCTCGGCGAACGGATTCTGCGCACCATCGGCCCGTCGGAAGAAATCGCCGCGCGGCTGGCGAAGCTGCGCCAGTTCCAGGCGATGCTCGCAGACACTGTCGATATCGGCTCGCGCACGCCTTTCTTCTGCTCCGGCTGCCCGCACAATTCCTCGACCAAGGTTCCGGACGGCTCGATCGCCGCCGCCGGCATCGGCTGCCATTTCATGGCGCTGTGGATGGACAGGAATACGGTCGGCTTCACCGCCATGGGCGGCGAGGGCGCGCAATGGGTCGGACAGGCGCCGTTCTCGAAGCGCGACCACATCTTCCAGAATCTGGGCGACGGCACCTATAACCATTCCGGCGTGCTGGCGATCCGCTTCGCGCTGTCCTCCGGCGCCAACATCACTTACAAGATACTCTACAACGACGCCGTCGCCATGACCGGAGGCCAGCCGCATGAGGGCGGCCTGACCGTCGACATGATCGCCAGACAAGTGCGCGCCGAGGGCGTCGAGCGCATCGCCGTCGTCACCGACGAGCCCGACAAATATGCCGGCAAGGCCGATTTCCCGGCCGGCGTCAGCATCCATCACCGTGACGACCTCGATCTCGTCCAGCGCGAGTTGCGTGGGCTCAAAGGCGTTTCCGTTCTCATCTACGACCAGACCTGCGCCGCCGAGAAACGCCGGCGCCGCAAGCGCGGCACCTTCCCCGATCCGGACAAGCGCGTCTTCATCAACGAACTGGTCTGCGAAGGCTGCGGCGATTGCGGCGTCCAGTCGAACTGCGTCTCGATCCAGCCGGTCGAGACCGAATTCGGCCGCAAACGCCGGATCGACCAGTCGAGCTGCAACAAGGACTTCTCCTGCCTCAACGGCTTCTGCCCGTCCTTCGTCACCGTGCATGGCGGCAAGATCAGGAAGGCAGAGGGCATTGCCGGCAAGGCCGATCCTCTCGACGGCGTGCCCGCGCCGGCTGAATTCCGCATGGGCACCCAGGGCTGGGCGGGGATCATCGACGGGGTCGGCGGCACCGGCGTTGTCACCGTCGGTGCGGTGCTCGGCATGGCCGCGCATCTTGAAGGGAAGGGCTGCGGCATGATCGACATGGCCGGCCTCGCCCAGAAGGGCGGCTCGGTCTTCACCCATGTCCGCATCGCCCCGACGCCCGAGGACATCCATGCCATCCGCGTTTCGGCCGGCAAGGCCGACCTTGTGCTCGGCTGCGATCTCGTCGTCTCCGGCGCCAAGAAGGTGCTGGGCGCGGTGCGCGAGGGCCACACGATCTTCCTCGCCAACACCGCCGAGATCATGCCCGGCGAATTCACCCGGTCCGCCGACTTCTCGCTGCCGGTCGAGCGGCTGAAGAAGGCGATCCGGGCGGCGGCCGGCGACGACAAGGCGCATTTCTTCGACGCCACCCGCACGGCGACGGCTTTGTTCGGCAATTCGCTGGGCGCCAACATGTTCATGCTCGGCTTCGCCTTCCAGCATGGCGGACTGCCGCTTTCCGCCGAAGCCGTTGAAAAGGCGATAGAATTGAACGGCGAGGCGGTGCCGATGAACATCGCGGCCTTCCGCTGGGGCCGCCGCGCCGCGCATCAGCCCGATTTCGTGCGCGGCCTGGTCGGCCAGACGGGCAAGCCGGCTTCCCGACCGGCCGAGACGCTGGACGATGTCATCGCCCGCCGTGTCGTCTTCCTTACCGCCTATCAGAACGCCGCCTATGCCAGGCGTTACGCCGACCGCGTGGCGACGTTGCGCGCCGCCGAAGCCAAGGCCGTGCCCGGCTCGACCGCAGTGACCGAGGCCGTCGCCAGGAACCTCTTCAAGCTGATGTCGATCAAGGACGAGTATGAGGTGGCGCGGCTCTACACCGACGGCACTTTCGCCGCCGACCTCGCCAAGCAGTTCCAGAGCTACGAGAAGCTCGAGTTCCATCTCGCGCCGCCGATCCTCGGGCGGCGCGGCAATGACGGCACGCTCCGCAAATCGAGCTTCGGCCCGTGGATGATGAAGGGCTTTCGGCTGCTGGCGGCGATGAAGGGCCTGCGCGGAACCGCCTTCGACCTTTTCGGCTACACGGCCGAGCGGCGCACCGAGCGGCAGTCGCTGAGAGCATACGAGGCCGATCTCGACCTGATCGCCGGCGCGCTGGCGCCGGGCAGGGTGGAAGCTGCGACGGCCCTGGCCTCCGTGCCGGCGCTTATCCGCGGCTACGGCCATGTCCGGCAGGCCAGCGCCGACAAGGCGGCGGGCGAGCGCTCGCGTTTGATCGAGCGTTTGAAGCAAGCCCCCGCGGAGCCTTCGCTTCGGGCGGCGGAATGATCGCGCCGGCGCGTTGACGCCGCGCCAAAATCCCGAATCCCTTATCCGTCCTGCTCACAGCAACCCTCTGCAACCGTCGCCGCGCGCCGTTCTAAGCCTTTCTTAAGGCGGGGTGTGGCATGACAAGGCGTAGTGTTGGGCCGAGTGTATGGGCAGAGCGAAGACCGAGAGCATCCCGGCGGACGTCTATATCCAGTTCGTGCGGGCATTGTTCGACAACGCCGGCATGGTGGCGATCGGCGGCGTATGCTACTGGATTGTCGGTTTCATGGTCTACCTGCGCACGCAGGATCTGCTTTATCTGGCCTTGGCTTTCGTTCTGCTATCGGCCAGCCTCTGGCGGTACTTCAGCATTCAAGGCTTCCATAGAGCGGGCGGCACCATAGCAAGTGTCGCAGAGGCAGAAGCGATAGAGCGCAACTACATTATCAAAGGCAGCGCGCAGGGCCTCGCACTGGGGTCATTCTGCTTCGTGTCGATCTACCTGCGTCCTGACCAGTTTGGTGAACTGGCGTCGGTGTCGTTGTCGTTGACGACCCTGGTAACGGTTGTCGGGCGAAGCTACGGGTCCATGCGCATGGTCCAGATTTTCTCCTTGACCCTCGTCGGGCCGGCGGCTCTTGCGCTCATCCTGCGCATGGATATGGCTTCTGTCGTCCTCGGCTTGATGATCATCCCGCTGACGTTCGTCACGATCAGCAGCGCTGACCATGTCCGCAACGTGCTCTTCTCCGCGGTCATTGGCCACAAGCAGGCGAGGAACCTGACGCGCCGGTTCGACCGCGCGCTCAACACCATGTCGCACGGCCTGGTCATGCTAGGCCCGGACGGCCGCGTCGCGGTGGCCAATGCCGAGGCTGCCCATCTGATGTCGCTGAAATCGTCCGAGGCGCTGCTCGGGCGCTCGATCCACAGCCTGCTGATGCGCGGCGTTGCCGGCGGCATGCTGGCGCCAAAGGACTGCCGCTACATCGAGGCGCAGCTGACGCGCGCCTTGCGCGAAGGCCGCGACCGCAAGGTGCTGGTTTCGCTTGCCAATGGCCAGCACTATGAATTTTCCGCGCGCGAAGGCAGTCAGGAATTGGGCGTCATTACCTTCGAGGACGTGACGGCCCGCGTCGAGGCGGAGGAAAAGATCCGCTTCATGGCGCGCTACGACAATTTGACGGGGCTGCCGAACCGCGCCTATTTCAACGAACTGGTCGGCGAAGCCATGGCGTCCGGCGACCGCGACCGGCTCTGCGGCCTCGCCGTGCTCGACCTCGACGATTTCAAGAGCGTCAACGACACACTCGGCCATCCGGTCGGCGATGGGCTGATCTATGCCTTGGCCGAGCGGCTGGCTGCGGTCGCCGGGCCAGGCATCAATGTCAGCCGTTTCGGCGGCGACGAGTTCATGGTCTTCTTCGACCGCATCGAGGACGAGAGCCATCTCAACGATTTGCTCGACGAGATCTTCGTCAACCTGCAGGGGGAGGTGGATGTCGCCGGTCACAGCCTACGCATCCAGGCCAGCGGCGGCGCCGTGTTGTCCAGGGTCGAAGACACCGATGTCGACGCCATGATCGTCAAGGCCGACCTTGCCCTCTACAAGGCCAAGGAGCTCGGCAAGAACAGCTGGCGGCTGTTCGAGGCATCAATGGATGCCGCGTTCCGCAGTCGCCAGCTGATGAAGGCCGACCTGCGCAATGCCGTGCAGGCCAGGGAGTTGCGCGTCGTCTACCAGCCGATCGTGGCCATCAGCACCATGCGCATCGCCAGTTGCGAGGCGCTCTGCCGCTGGGACCATCCCGATCTCGGCCCGATCTCGCCCAGCGTCTTCATCCCGCTCGCCGAGGAGATGGGCATCATTGCCGACATCAGTACTTTCGTGTTGCAGGCGGCCTGCGCCGAATGCGCCAAATGGCCGACGCAGACCAGCGTATCGGTCAACCTTTCGGCCAAGGATTTCCGCAACCGCGATGTCGTGCAGAAGGTTCGTGACGCGCTGGCGGCGTCAGGCCTTGCGCCGCACAGGCTCGAAATCGAGGTCACCGAGACCGCCTTGCTCGACGACAAATCGCTGACGCGCGAGCTGATCGAAGAGATGAAGACGCTTGGCGTCCGCATTGCGCTCGACGATTTCGGCACCGGCTATTCCAGCCTCAGCTATTTGCACAAGCTGCCGCTCGACAAGATCAAGATCGATCGCTCCTTCCTGATCGATTTGAACCAGAACCGGCAGTCGCTCGATCTTCTGAAGGGCATCGTCGGCCTGTCCCGGACGCTGGGTCTTTCTGTCACCATCGAAGGGGTCGAAACCTTCGAGCAGCTGAAGACGCTGGTCCATCTGGTCAAGCCGGACTTCGTGCAGGGCTTCCTCTTCGGCGCCGCGCTCAGCGCGTCGGGCATCGAGACGATGTCGAGTGTCACGTGGCCGTTTGCAGCGGATCTGTATATCGCCGGCAAACGGACAGCCAGCTGAACGCTATTGCGTTCAAAAAACAGATCGAATGTTCACCCAATGAAAGGATGACAGCTCGGGCGCTGTCTAAATCCGCCACGTCCTGGTGCGCGCAGCACCTGATTTCAGAATCACCGCGGTGATCGCCGCCAGTTCGGATCAGACAACCCGGCTGCACGATCCTGCATTTTTCACATGAGATCGCCGAACGATTCACGGCCGTTAAGGTTAACAACCGGTAAACCAGCGATATCGAATTTTCAGCTTGTGTCTCATTTCAACTCGAATAGCTTATTTATAAGCGGAATTCGAGGACAGACTATGGTTGTTGCTAGAAAGAGCGCGTCGGTCGACGCCAGCGCTAGAATCGACTCGGCGCTCAACCGATCCATGATGCAACTGCTGGATCATGTCGAATATCGTCTCATCACCGGGGGTGAAGATCAGGAGGCGATATACCGGCTCCGCTACAATTCCTATCGGCGCTCAGGTATGTGTGGTCCGATCGCGAGCGGTATGTTCGAGGATCGCTGGGATAATCTGCCCAACGCCTACCGGTTCGGTGTCTATTGCTATGGCCAATTGGTCAGCACACTGCGTTTCCATTATATTACCAGCGAGTGCCCGTTCTCGCCCTCCGTCGATGCCTATCCGGAAATATTGAGGGAGCGGCTTGCGCGCGGAGAAACCTTCATCGATGGAACCCGGTTCGCAGCCGATCCTGCCAGCGCACCGTCGCCCGGAGTGATACCTTTCCTGACACTCAGGATTGCCATGGTCGCCTCCTGTTATTTTGGCCAGGACTCGGTGCTGACGCCGGTCAAGATGGAGCATTCCGCTTTTTACGTTCGTTACTTTCAGGCCGTGCAGAGGACAGAGGCTAAAGTATTTCCGGGCGTTCTTCCCCCGCTCGCACTGTTCGAAATCCCGGCCGGCGAAAACATGCGCCTGACGCTCAAACGATTGCCGTTCTTCAGATCGACGCCGATGGAGCAGCGGATGATGTTCGGCAATCCGGCCATCAACCGGCTGACGCCCCTCACCATTCTGCCGACGGCGAAATACTACCGCGCCGCTGCCTGAAGACAGGCCATGAACCTTTCGCCGGCGGCGGCGTTGTCAGAGCAATTCCAGGAAAAGTGTGAGCGGTTTTCCGTCCGGAATTGCGTCGATACAAGCTCCGCAGCCCGGTCTGCCCAGGCGATCGCGCCTGTCATAAGAAAGGATCCCGCATGACCATCCACTCGCTCGCGCTGACGCCGCTGATCTCGCTGATCGCCGGCGTGCTGATCCTTGTGATGCCTCGGCTCCTCAATTACATCGTCGCGCTTTACCTGATCGTTGTCGGCCTGCTCGGCCTTTTCCCGCACCTCGCGGGCTGAAATCCCGCGCCGGCCGCGTCGACATCGCGCGGCATTCGATTTCAACTTTCGTTTGAGGCTGTTGTCGCGGACTGTGCGGCAATAGCGCCATTGCTCTTGGTTCGGCTTTTCGCTATGTGCCTCGAAGGCATTTTCGAAGGGGTACTTCCATGGCTGATCACACGCCGACCGGTCCTGTCGAGCTGGGCGCGCAGATGGACTATGCCGAGCACGACCGTACCTACAAAGGCTTCCTCGGTCTTGCCAAATACGGCTCGCTGTTCTGTGCCGCCGTCCTTATTGCAATGGCCTTCGGTTTCTTCGTCGGCGGCTTCTTCTCGGCGACCATCCTGTTTATCCTGATCATGGCCGTCGGCACTCTCATTCTGCGGTAGACTTCCCAAGCCCATTGCCCTCGACGTCGCCGGACGTCCGGCCGACGCCTTGCGCAGTCAAGGTTCCAGCCGAAAGGATCATCCGGTGGGACAAATCGTATTCATCCCTCGCGAGATTGACCCGAACGAGCCGCGCGTCGCGGCCTCGCCGGAGACGGTCAAGCGCCTGGCGGGTCTCGGCTTCGACGTGATCGTCGAGAAGGGTGCCGGCCTCGGCTCACGCATTCCCGACCAGGATTTCACTGCTGCCGGCGGCGCGATCGGAACGGCGGCCGACGCCAAAAAGGCCGATGTGGTGCTGAAAGTGCGCCGGCCGACGGATGGCGAGCTCAAGGGCTACAAGCCGGGCGCCGCCGTCATCGCCATCATGGATCCTTACGGCAACGATGCCGCTGTCGCCGCGATGGCCAAGGCCGGCATCACCGCCTTTTCGATGGAATTCATGCCGCGCATCACCCGCGCCCAGTCGATGGATGTGCTTTCCTCGCAGGCCAATCTCGCCGGCTACCAGGCGGTGATCGACGCGGCCGCCGAATATGACCGCGCGCTGCCGATGATGATGACGGCGGCAGGCACAGTGCCGGCGGCGAAAGCCTTCGTCATGGGCGTCGGCGTCGCCGGCCTGCAGGCCATCGCCACCGCGCGGCGGCTAGGCGCCATCGTCACCGCTACAGACGTGCGTCCGGCGGTGAAGGAGCAGGTGCAGTCGCTCGGCGCCAAATTCCTGGCGGTCGAGGACGAGGAGTTCAAGGCGGCCGAGACGGCCGGCGGCTACGCCAAGGAAATGTCGAAGGAATACCAGGCCAAGCAGGCGGCGCTGACTGCCGAGCACATCGCCAAGCAGGACATCGTCATCACCACTGCCCTGATCCCTGGTCGTCCGGCGCCGAAGCTCATCTCGGCGGCCATGGTTGCCTCGATGAAGCCGGGATCGGTGATCGTCGACCTGGCGGTCGAGCGCGGTGGCAATGTCGAGGGCGCGGTGCCCGGCAAGGTCGTGACGACAGAAAACGGCGTCAAGATCGTCGGCCATCTCAACGTGCCCGGTCGTGTTGCTGCATCCGCCTCGCTGCTCTACGCCAAGAATCTCTACGCCTTCCTCGAGACGATGGTCGACAAGGCGGCGAAACAGTTTTCGATCAAGCGCGACGACGAGTTGGTCAAGGCCACCATGTTGACTGACGCTGGCCAAGTCGTGCACCCGAATTTCGCCAAGGCGGCGCAAGAGCCGCGCGTCGAACCGGCCGCCGTTCCTGCCAAGACCATGGTCGCAGATGCCTCCAAGCCTGCTCCGAAGAAGGCGGCGGCGAAGAAACCCGCCGCAGCCAAGTCGCCCTCGTCTAAGTCGAAAGGGACCGCGTGATGGAACAGCTGCAGAAAGCTCTCGATCAGCTCGATCAGGCGACCGCCGCCGTCCGCCTTGCGGTGCAGGACCTTGCCAACGCGCCCGCAGGCGAGGCTGCCGGTAATGCCGCGCACGCGCTTTCGGGTGGCGCCATCGATCCCTTCGTCTTCCGCTTCGCCATCTTCGTGCTGGCGATCTTCGTCGGCTATTATGTCGTCTGGTCGGTGACGCCGGCGCTGCACACGCCGCTGATGGCCGTCACCAACGCCATCTCCTCGGTCATCGTCGTCGGCGCGCTGCTCGCCGTCGGCATCGCCGCTTCGGGCCTGGCCGCGGGCTTCGGCTTTGTCGCGCTGGTGCTGGTCTCGGTCAACATCTTCGGCGGCTTCCTCGTCACCCAGCGCATGCTCGCCATGTACAAGAAGAAGGAAAAGTGACGTGAACGCCAACTTCGCTTCCTTCCTCTATCTTGTCTCCGGCATCCTGTTCATCCTGGCGCTGCGCGGCCTGTCGCACCCGACCACCAGCCGCCAGGGCAATCTTTACGGCATGATCGGCATGGGCATCGCCATCGCCACAACGCTGGCGCTGGCGCTGCCTTCGGCCGGCCGCTTCGGCCTGATCGTGCTGGGTCTCGCCATTGGCGGCGGTATCGGCGCGGTCACCGCGCGTCGCATCGCCATGACCTCGATGCCGCAGCTGGTCGCCGCCTTCCACAGCCTCGTCGGCTTCGCCGCCGTGATGGTGGCGGCTGCCGCCATCTACGCGCCGGAAAGTTTTGGTATCGGCACCGCAGGCGACATCCATGCCCAGGCTCTCGTCGAGATGAGCCTGGGCGTCGCCATCGGCGCCATCACCTTCACCGGCTCGGTCATCGCCTTCCTGAAGCTCGACGGACGCATGTCCGGCAAGCCGATCATGATCGGCGGCCGTCACCTCATCAACATCGCGCTCGGTATCGCGCTGGTGGTGCTGATCGTGCTGCTCGTGACCACCGAGTCCAAGCTCGTCTTCTGGCTGATCGTCGCCGCCTCGCTGGTGCTCGGCGTGCTCTTGATCATCCCGATCGGCGGCGCCGATATGCCGGTCGTGGTGTCGATGCTGAACTCCTATTCCGGCTGGGCGGCGGCGGCACTCGGGTTCACCCTCGGCAACCTGGCGCTGATCATCACCGGCGCGCTGGTCGGCTCGTCGGGCGCGATCCTGTCCTACATCATGTGCAAGGGCATGAACCGGAGCTTCATCTCGGTCATCCTCGGCGGCTTTGGCGGCGAGACCGCTGCCGTGGCCAGCGACGGCATCGAGCGCACCGTCAAGCAGGGCTCGGCCGACGACGCGGCCTATCTGATGATGAACGCGCAGAAGGTCATCATCGTGCCGGGCTACGGCATGGCGGTCGCCCAGGCGCAGCACGCGCTGCGCGAAATGGCCGATAAGCTCAAGGCCAACGGCGTCGAGGTGAAATACGCCATCCACCCGGTCGCCGGACGCATGCCCGGCCACATGAACGTGCTTCTGGCCGAGGCCAACGTGCCTTATGACGAGGTGTTCGAGCTGGAGGACATCAACTCGGAATTCGCGCAGGCCGACGTCGCCTATGTCATCGGCGCCAATGACGTCACCAACCCGTCTGCGCGCGACGACAAGTCCTCGCCGATCTACGGCATGCCGATCCTCGACGTCGACAAGGCCCGCACCTGCCTCTTCGTCAAGCGCTCGCTCGGTTCCGGCTATGCCGGCATCGACAACACGCTGTTCTACAAGGACGGCACCATGATGCTGCTCGGCGACGCCAAGAAGATGACCGAGGAAATCGTCAAGGCGATGGATCACTGAGCGTCATGGCAGGCATCAAAAAGAAAGGCCCGACAGCTGTCGGGCCTTTCTTTTTGAATCTGTAAAGGCGCGCTCAGATATCCAGATTGGCCACCGACAGCGCATTGTCCTGGATGAACTCGCGGCGTGGTTCCACCTCGTCGCCCATCAGCCGCGAGAACAGCGAGTCGGCGTCGGTCGCGTCGTTGACCTTGACCTGCAGCAGAGAGCGCACATTCGGGTCCAGCGTGGTTTCCCAGAGCTGCTCGGCATTCATCTCGCCGAGACCCTTGTAGCGCTGCATGGTGAGGCCCTTGCGGCCTGAAGCGAACACTGCGTTGAGCAGCGCCAGCGGCCCCGAGAGGAGTTCCGAGGTCTCTTTCCGACGCAAGGCAGGCTGCTCGCCATAGACTTCCGCCAGGCGCGCTGCATAGCGGTCGAGCTGGCGCGCATCGGCCGAATTGATCAGCCCGGCGTCGAGCTGGACCACATCCTTCACGCCGCGCACGGTGCGCTCGAACACATAGCCGCCCGAACCGTCATTGGACGTCGACAGCCTGCCGGTCCAGCCGCGCTCGGTCTCCTCGGCGATCATGTCAAGCCGCTTCGCGACGCGCTCGGCCATGGCATTGGCGCGGCCCAGATCGGCAAGCAGGTCGGGATTGAGCGCGCCGGCGATCGCCGCCTGCTCGACGACGCTGCGGTTATAGCGCGTATGCAGCCCGTTGATTAGCTGGCGCACCGAAAGCGCGTCGTCGACCGAGGCGCGCAGGTCCTGTCCTGTCCGTACCTCGCCGGAGGCCAGCACCAGCGAGGCCTCATCCAGTCCGGACCCGATCAGATATTCCTCATAGGCGCTTTCGTCCTTGAGATATTGCGAGCTCTTGCCCCGCGTCACTTTGTAGAGCGGCGGCTGGGCGATGTAGAGATGGCCGCGCTCGATCAGCTCCGGCATCTGCCGGAAGAAGAAGGTGAGCAACAGCGTGCGGATGTGGGCGCCGTCGACGTCGGCGTCCGTCATCAGAATGATCTTGTGGTAGCGCAGCTTGTCGGCATTGAACTCGTCCTTGCCAATTGAGGTGCCGAGCGCGGTGATCAGCGTGCCGATCATGTCCGAAGAGAGCATGCGGTCGAAGCGCGCCCGTTCGACATTGAGGATCTTGCCGCGCAGCGGCAGGATCGCCTGGTTCTGGCGCGAGCGTCCGCCCTTGGCCGAGCCGCCGGCCGAGTCGCCCTCGACGATGAAGATTTCCGACTTCGCCGGATCGCGCTCCTGGCAGTCGGCGAGCTTGCCGGGCAGCGAGGTGACGCCGAGCGAGCTCTTGCGGGTGATGTCGCGCGCCTTGCGCGCGGCCTCGCGCGCGGCCGCCGCCTGGATCACCTTCTCGACCACCACCCTGCCTTCGCTCGGATGCTCTTCCAGCCAGGTGCCCAGCGCCTCGTTGACCAGGCTTTCCACCACCGGGCGGACCTCGGACGAAACCAGCTTGTCCTTGGTCTGCGAGGAGAATTTCGGGTCCGGCACCTTGACCGATAGAACGGCGGTCAGGCCTTCGCGGCAGTCGTCGCCGGTCAGCGAAACCTTTTCCTTCTTGGTCTGGCCGGACGATTCGCCATAGCCGGTGATCTGCCTGGTCAGCGCCGCGCGGAAGCCCGCCAGATGCGTGCCGCCGTCGCGCTGCGGGATGTTGTTGGTGAAAGCCAGCACGTTCTCGTGATAGCTGTCGTTCCACCACATCGCGACTTCCACGGTGATGCCGTCGCGCTCGGCGCGGATGGCGATCGGCGTTTCGATCAGCGGCTTCTTCACCCGGTCGAGATATTTGACGAACTCTTCCAGGCCGCCGTCGTAATGCAGCTCGTGGCGCACCAGGTCGGCATGACGCGCGTCGGTCAGCACGATGCGCACGCCGGAATTGAGGAAGGCGAGCTCGCGCAGCCGGTGTTCCAGCGTGCCATAGTCGAATTCGACCATGGTGAAGGTCTCGGCCGACGGGAAGAAGGTGATCTCGCTGCCGCTGCGGCCCTCATAGGTGCCGGGCTGTTTGTTCTGCTCATATGTGCCCGTCACCTTCAACGGCGCGTCGGCATTGCCATGCGTGAAGCTCATCTCGAAGATTTCGCCGTTGCGGCGGATCTTGAGCTTGAGCCATGCGGAAAGCGCGTTGACCACCGAGACGCCGACGCCGTGCAGGCCGCCGGAAACCTTGTAGGAGTTCTGGTCGAATTTGCCGCCGGCATGCAGCTGCGTCATGATCACTTCGGCCGCCGAAACACCCTCTGAGGAGTGGATATCGGTCGGAATGCCGCGGCCATTATCGATCACAGTGACGGAACCGTCGGGGTTGAGCGTCACCGAGACGAGGTCGGCGTGGCCCGCCAGCGCCTCGTCGATGGCGTTGTCCACCACCTCATAGACCATGTGATGCAGGCCCGAGCCGTCATCGGTATCGCCGATATACATGCCTGGACGCTTGCGAACGGCATCCAACCCCTTCAAAACCTTGATGGAATCGGCGCCGTACTCGGCTTCCACGCCAATGGCGCTTTCGGTCTGGTCGCTCATGAATACCTGTCTGATTGATGTCGATGGTCCGGCACGGGAAAGTCACCCCGAATCGCGCCGTTTTGATGTCCTAGATATAGGCGCAAACGGCTGGTTTTCCAAGGTTTGCGGCCATTTTGCCGGCTTGGCGAGAAGCCTTTCATTCACCCCAGCCGACGGACCGGCAAGCTGGCTGGACGCGAGCCACATTTGGTGACGGTCGCGGACCTGCTCGGCCAGATGGACGCCCGCTTCGTCGGACACTACATTCGGCTGTCAGCGGAGCATGCTTCATGGACACCAAGCCCGCCCCTTTCGTGCCGCCGGCGCCGACGCCGCGCACAACGCCGCCTTCGACGCTGGAGATGATGCGCATCGTCTACCGCAATCCGCTCGAGCTGTGGGGCGAGCATACCTACAACGAGCCCTGGATCTCGGTGACCGGCATCGGCGGCCCTCTGGTCATCGCCAACGATCCCGGCCTCATCCGCCATGTGCTGATCGATAACGCCAGGAATTACAAGATGGCGACTGTGCGCCAGCTGATCCTGCGGCCGATCCTGCGCGACGGGCTGCTCACCGCCGAAGGCGAGGTGTGGAGGCGCTCGCGCAAGGCGATGGCGCCGGTGTTCACACCGCGCCACATCTTCGGCTTCGCCGGGCCGATGCTGAAGCGCACGCTGGATTTCGTCACCCGCTACGAGGCCGGCGGCATGACCGATGTCGCGCATGACATGACGCTGCTCACCTATGACATTCTGGCCGAGACGCTGTTCTCCGGCGAGATCGCCGGCGAGCCCGGCAGCTTCGCCAAGGAGATCGACCGCCTGTTCGAGACCATGGGCCGTGTCGACCCCCTTGACCTTCTGCGCGCGCCGGAATGGCTGCCGCGGCTAACCCGCATCCGCGGCCGCAAGACCATGGCCTATTTCCGCAATATCGTCGCCAACACAGTGAAGATGCGCGAGGAGCGGTTGAAGCGTGATCCCGACGGCGTGCCGCAGGATTTTCTCACGCTTCTGCTGCGCGCCGAGGGGCCGGACGGGCTGACCCGCGCCGAAGTCGAGGACAACATCATCACCTTCATCGGCGCCGGCCATGAGACGACTGCGCGGGCGCTGGGCTGGACGATCTATTGCCTCGCCGGGGCGCCCTGGGAACGCGACAAGATCGAGCAGGAGATCGACGCCGTGCTGGCGCGCGAACCCGATCCGACCAGGTGGCTGGATGCCATGCCGCTCACCCGCGCCGCTTTCGAGGAGGCGCTCAGGCTCTATCCGCCTGCGCCCTCGATCAACCGCGAGCCGATCGAACCGGAGACCTGGAACGGCTTATACATTCCGAAATACGCCGCCGTGCTGGTGATGCCCTGGGTGGTGCATCGCCACCGCAAGCTCTGGGACAGGCCGAACGCCTTCCTGCCGGAGCGTTTCCATCCGGAAAACCGCGACCGGATCGACCGCTTCCAGTACCTGCCCTTCGGCGCCGGGCCGCGCGTCTGCATCGGCGCCAGCTTCGCCATGCAGGAGGCGATCATCGCGCTGGCGATCCTGTTGTCGCGCTTTCGCTTCGATGCTACGTCGCAGACGCGGCCATGGCCGGTGCAGAAGCTCACCACGCAGCCGCAGGGCGGCCTGCCGATGCAGGTCTCCCGCCGGGCTTGAAGCGGCTGGTTACCGATCGGCGATCGGCCGGCGCTGCTGGAATTGGCCGGCGGCGCGGAAGCGCCAGAGATAGCTGGGCAGGATGGTGGCGATCGCCTGCGGCTGGATGCCCAGCCCGGCAAGCGTGCTGGCGGCCTTGGCGGCTTCGTCCGAGACGACATTGTGCTCGCGCAGCTGCAGCACCTGGTCCTTGGTCAGGAGCGGATTGGGTAACAGCTGCAGGATCGACGCCTGGATGTTCGCCACCCACCACGGTACCGGCACCAGCAACCGCCGGCGGTCGATGACCGCGAGCAGCTCTTCCATGCATTCCTTGAAGGTCAGCACCTGCGGGCCGCCGAGCTCGTAGATCTGGCCGCCCTTGACCTTGCCGTCGACCGAGCGCGCGATCGCTTCTGCGACGTCTCCGACATAGACCGGCTGCAGCTTATTCTGCCCGCCGCCGATCAGCGGCAGGACGGGCGACAGGCGCGCCATGCCGGCGAAGCGGTTGAAGAAGCGGTCCTCCGGTCCGAAATTGATCGACGGCCGGAATATGACGGCATCCTGAATCGTCTCGAACACTGCCCTTTCGCCCAGCGCCTTGGTGCGGGCGTAGTTGGACGGCGAATTGGGATCGGCGCCGAGCGCCGAGATCTGGGTGAGGCCGGCGCCGACCGAGCGTGCGGCCTCGGCGACGGCGCGCGCGCCGAACTCGTGCACGGCGCCAAATTTCTGGCGGCCGGTCTCATGCAGGATGGCGACCAAGTTGACGACATGGTCGGCGCCTTGCACGGCGCGGTCGACCGACCAGCGCACGCGCACATTGGCCTGCACGGGCTGAATCTGGCCGACATTGCCGAGCGGCTGCACATGGCCGGCAAGGTCGGGCCGCCGGCAGGCGACCCGAATGCGGTAGCCGCGCTTGGCCAGCGCTCGCACGACGTGGCGACCGACGAAGCCCGAGCCGCCGAAGACGACGACGAGCTTGGGGGTCTGCAGGATTTCGGTCATGACTGGCTCCGCGCGCAAATGCTTGGCTGAAGCCGTTTCTTAATCCGTTTCTCGCCAAAGGCAAAGAGCGACCGGAAGTCGCCGTCGGCTTGTTTTTGAACTTGCCAGGAATGCCTGCCCCGCCGCATTTGGGAGAACAGAAAACCCCGCCGAAGCGGGGTTTTCCGGGCAGTGTCCACACCGAAGCAGAGTCCAACGAGACGGCCTGACCTGAGACGGCATCAAGGTGGCGTGAAGCAAGCACGCCCGCCCCGCCCTGAACGCCCGGCGTGGCGCCGCCAGCCGCGAGCCGGACGAAGCCAATCGGGCGGCTCGCGGCGTGGGGTGCCGGACATGGGTCGTGCAGCGTCTAAAAAGGTTCAATCGCGGAGGGAAAAATCAGGCCGAATAACGCTCGGCGAATTCCGAAATGCGCTGCACCACTGCCCTCGACGTGGTGATGCCGCGCGCCTTTGCCTTCTCGGCGGCGTCAGCGCGCGAGCGGCCGGGGATGTGCACGCCATAGCGCCGCCGCAACCGCTCGAGCTGGTCCTTCATGCGCCGCTCGAAATTCGGGTCGAGCAGCTTTGGCTCGATGGCCAGAACGAAAAGGCCGGTGCCGGGGCTCTCCGCCCCATCGGTGAACCAGGGCGCGTCGAGCGACCAGTTGGCGCCGGAAATGCCCGCGGCCAGCACCTCGACCATTAAAGCGATGTTGGCGCCGCGCTGGCCGCCAAAGGCAAGCATGGCGCCCTTCATCGCCGCCGCCGGATCGGTGGTCGGGTTGCCGCTGGCATCCAGCGCCCAGCCTTCGGGGATCTTCTTGCCGTCCTCGGCCGCCTTGCGGATGTTGACGAAGGCGGTCGCGCTCGACGACTGGTCGATGATCAGCGGTGGCCCGTCGGCGGCGGGCGACGCAAAGGACATCGGATTGGTGCAATAGACCGGCTTGACCGAGCCCGAGCCGGCAAGCACCGCCGGTCCGTTGGTGGCGGCGAAGGAAACCAGCCCCTGGTCGGCCAGCCGACCGGTGAAATAGCCGAGCGCGCCGCATGTGTAGGCGTTCTTCTGCGAGAAGATCGAGACGCCGAACAGTTTTGCCGCCTTGACCAGGTCGTCGATTGTGCGGTCGAAGCCGATATGGGCAAGTCCGCCGCGCGCATCCGAAAGATAGACGGCGAGCGCCGGCCGCGTGATCGCCGGATCGGCGTTGCCGTCGATGCGGCCGGCTTCGAGCGCTTCCAGATAGTCGATGAAATGCGACAGCCCCACCGTCGACAGGCCTTCGGCCTCCGCGGCGATGATCGAGGCTGTCAGCGACTGCGCCGCCTCCTCATTGGCGCCGGCGCCAAGCGCCGCCATCCGGCATAGGCCTGTTGCCTGGGCGAGGGTGAGTTGCATCAGTGTTGCCCTGCAGCGAGTAGCGAATAGGAAATAGCGAGTAGCGAGTAGGGGGAAATAAAGAAACTACTCGCTATTCGCTACTCTCTATTCGCTATCCGATCTTGACCGGAATCCGTGCCTCGATCCGGCTGAAGACGAAGACCAGGATACCGGTGATCGTCATATAGATCAGCGCCAGCAGCAGCAAAGGCTCGTAGGTCAGGTAGGTGTCCTGGCGCACCTTGGAGGAGACGGCGAAGATATCGATGACGCTGATTGTCGCCACCAGCGGTGTCGATTTTAGCTGCAGCACCGTCTCGCCGGTCAGCGTCGGCAGAGCACGGTAGAAGGCCTGCGGCAACCAGATGCGCCGGAAGATTTTCCAGCGGCTCATGCCGAACGCGCGGGCGGCCTCCAACTGTCCGCGCGGCACGCCGGCGAAGGCGCCGCGCATCACTTCACCCTCGTAGCCGGCGAAGGAGAAGGTCAGCGCCACCACGCCATACGGCCAGGCCTGCCTGAGATACGGCCAAAGCCACGATTCGCGGATCCATGGATATTGCGGAAAGATCGAGCCGAGGCCGTAATAGAGCAGCCAGAGCTGCAGGAGCAGCGGCGTTCCCCGGATGATGGTGCAGAAGACCTTCGCCGGTGCAGAGAACCAGATCGGTCCGCCTGCCTGGGCGAGCCCGAGCGGCACGGCCAGCGCAAAGCCCAGCGCGCAGGTGACGGCGAGGATCCAAAGCGTCCGCCAGATGCCTATCAGGCCCATTTCCCAATATTGCGGCAGCCAGTCCCAGCGCATGAAGACGGCGGCGCACAGAACCAGCGCCAGCCCGATCAGGATCAGCACGATGCGGTGCGGCTTGAGCCAGATCGAGGCGCGCGCCGCCATGTGGATCGCGGAGGCTTCGGCGGACATCAGCGCGCCTCCCTGACGGAGGGCATGCCGCGCCGCGACCAGGCCTCGACGCGGCCGATGATCAGGTTGGAGAACAGCGAGAGCGCGAGATAGAGCGCGCCGGCCGCAAGGTAGAAAAGAAGGTAGGCCTTGGTCACGCCGGCCGCCTGGCGCGTCGCCAGCGTCAGTTCGAAGAAGCCGACGACGGCAAGCAGCGCGGTGTCCTTGGTGGCGATGAGCCACAGATTCGCCAGGCCGGGGATGGCGAAGGGCAGCATGGCCGGCACAGTGATGCGTCGCAGCATCAGGCCCGGCGACATGCCGTAGGCTCGGGCGGCCTCGATGTGGCCTTGCGGGATGGCGAGGATGGCGCCGCGGATGACTTCGGTCGAATAGGCGCCCTGGACGAAACCCAGCACGAAAATGCCGGCCGCGAGCCCGCTGATGTCGACACGGCTGTAGCCGATCGCCGTCAGCACTTGGTTGATGAGGTCGGTGCCGGCGTAATAGAGCAGCAGGATCAGCACCAGTTCCGGCACGGCGCGCACGACCGTCGTGTAGACCGCGAGCAGATCGCGCGTCACCGGGCCGCCATAGAGCTTGCCGAACGCGCCGGCGGTGCCGATCATGAGGCCGAGGCACGTCGCGCCTATAGCGATCTCGATCGAATGCAGCAGGCCGACCAGCAGCGTGCCGCCCCAGCCGGGCGCCACGGGCGACAGGAGTTCGATGATGCCGGCCGCGGAGGCCGGAAGAAAGGCGTCGATCAGCTTCGTCCCCGGATTGCTGGCGAGCCGCCGATGGTCAGGTCAGCGGCGGGCACGCGTGGCAAGATCGGGCATGGCGCGGACGCCATGCCCTCACTCATTTCGAGAGGGCTCAGTTCGACTGCGGGGCGCCGCCATAGATGTCGAAGTCGAAATATTTCTTCGAGATCTCGTCGTACTTGCCGTTGGCGCGGATCGCCTTGATGCCGGCGTTGAACTTTTCCTTGAGCGCGGTGTCTTCCTTGCGGATACCGGCGCCGACACCCGGGCCAAGCACTTCGTCGTCGGGCGCCACCATGCCCTTCAGGTCGCAGCAGGCCTTGCCCTGGTCCGACTTCAGGAATTCGCCGAGCGCGATCGAGTCGGCCTGCACCGCGTCGATGCGGCCAGCGGCCAAATCCTGGTTGGCTTCATCTTGGGTCTGGTATTCCTTGATTTCCTGCGCGCCGGTGAAATGCTTCTTGGCGTACACGGCATGCACGGTCGAGACCTGGACGCCGATCACCTTGCCCTTGAGATCGTCCGGCGTGGCGCCGAACTTCTGGTCCTTCGGCCCGATGATCGCTGTCGGGGTGTTGTAGTACTTGTCCGAGAAGTCGATCGTCTTCTTGCGCTCGTCGGTGATCGACATGGAAGAGACGATGGCGTCGATCTTCTTGGTCGTCAGCGCCGGGATGATGCCGTCCCAGGCCACCGGCGTGATCACGCAGTCAAGTTTCTCTTCGGCGCAGACGGCGTCGACGAAGTCGATCTCCCAGCCCACCCATTTGCCGCTGGCGTCGGGCGAGGTGAAGGGCGGGTAGGGTTCGGCGGCGACGCCGATCTTGACCTGCTCGGCCTTGGCCACTCCGCCCATCGCCGCGACGCCGAGAAGCAGCGCGGCGGCAAATGTCTTGAGAACAGTCTTCATGTCAGGACTCCCAGTTTGTTGTTGTTCCCGGTTTTTCGCTCCGCTTGATGCCGGCACCTAGCCGACATTGCGGAGGAATTGCTTGAGCCTTTCGGATTTGGGCGCGCCGAACAGCTGTTCCGGCGGACCTTCCTCCTCGACCAGCCCGTTGTGGAGATAGACGACATGCGTCGCGACCTCGCGGGCGAACTTCATTTCATGCGTCACCAGCACCATGGTCCGCCCCTCGCGCGCCAGGTCGCCGATGACTTTCAGCACTTCGCCGACCAGCTCGGGATCGAGCGCGGAAGTCGGTTCGTCGAACAGCATGACGCGCGGATTGATCGCCAGCGCGCGGGCGATCGCGGCCCGCTGCTGCTGGCCGCCGGACAGGAAAGCCGGATAGACGTCTCGCTTTTCCGCCAGCCCGACGCGGGCGAGCAGCTTCTCGGCCTGGGCGATCGCTTCGCTGCGCTTGACGCCAAGCACATGCACCGGAACCTCGATGACATTCTCGATCAGCGTCATGTGGCTCCACAGGTTGAAATTCTGGAACACCATGCCGAGCCTCGAGCGAATGCGCTCGATCTGCCTGCGGTCGGCCGGAACGGTGTGTCCATGGCTGTCGGCCTTGAGCTTGATCTCCTCGCCATTGACCCGGATGATGCCGCTTGTGGGGTTCTCCAGGCAGTTAATGCAGCGTAAGAGCGTCGACTTGCCGGAACCGGAGCCGCCGATGATGGCGACCACCTCGCCGTCGCGCGCCGACAGCGAAACCCCCTTCAGCACGTGCAGCTGGCCGAACTTCTTGTGCAGGTTTTCGACGTGGATGGCTTCGGCGGCGCCGTTCTGCGCCTCGCCGGATTGGACTGCGGCAGCTGCTGCAGCGCTCACCGGGTGACCTCTATCTGGCCGACGGCAGGTCGTCGAACGTCTATCCGGCTAATCAACATACGCTGCACTGACCCGCTCCAGACTTCAGCATGGACCCGACAGCGCGAGCCCGTCAATCCCGCTCATTACGGCACTTGCGGCCTTGTTGCGCAAGTGTATAAATAGCCTTTCATGAAATTTTCACGATTTTTTTCATCTTAAAAGGGCATCGATGAGCGCTTTCGGGTCACAGTCCATGGCGGCGCCGCTGCGGCGCGTGCTGATGCGGTCGGCGGCCAACGCCATGCGCGACGCCGACAGGGCGGCCTGGCACTATGGCCCGGGATTCAACCCGGCGAAAGCAGCCGTGCAGCATGCGGCCCTTGCCGACATGGTGGCGGCTTCCGGCGCCGAGATCGAATGGATCGAGGACACGGCCGACGGCCTTTCGGATTCGGTGTTCACGCATGACCCGTCGCTGATGACCGACCGCGGCGCGCTGATCCTGTCCATGGGCAAGCCACTGCGCGCCCGGGAGCCCTCGCTGCATGAGGAAACCTATAAGAGACTGGGCATTCCGGTCCTCGGTCGTGTCGAGGCGCCTGGTCAGGTCGAAGGCGGCGACTGCGTATGGGTGGATGCCCGCACGCTGGCGATCGGGCGTGGTGTGCGCTCCAACCAGGAAGGCATCCAGCAGGTTTCCAACCTGCTGACGCCGCTGGGCATTTCCGTCTACGGCTTCGATTTGCCGCTGTGGCAGGGCGAAGAGGCGTGCCTGCATCTGATGTCGGTGATCAGCCCGCTGGCCGACGACCTGGCCCTGGTCCATTCGCCGCTTCTGCCGGCGGCGTTCTATCAGATGCTGAAGGCGCGCGGCATCCGGCTGGTCGAAGGCGACGCCGAAGAGTTCGCCGCTTCCAACGGCCTCAGCCTGAACGTGCTGCCGACCAGCCCGCACAAGGTCATCGCCGTTGCGGGTTTTCCCAAGACCAAGGCCGCGATGGAAACGGCCGGCTGCACGGTCGAGACATTCGAGGCGGATGCGCTCTGCATCGCCTGCGAAGGCGGGCCGACATGCCTGACGCGGCCGATCCTGCGCCAATGAATGCGCGCCGCAAGTTCCGCCGCGAGGGCGAGGAGCGGCGGCGGCAGGATCTGATCGATGCGACGCTGGACAGCGTGGCGGAATATGGCCTTCAGGGCGCCACCTTGCGCACCATCGCCTTGCGCGCCGGCGTCACCGCCGGGCTGATCCGGCACTATTTCCCCGGCAAGGAAGAATTGCTGCAGGAAGCCTATGCGGCGCTGGTCGGCCGCATGACCGAGCAGGCGAAGGCGGCATTGGTCATGGAAGACGCCTCGCCTCGCCAACGCCTCGCGGCTTTCGTCACCGCCAACCTCAACGCGCCGATCGTCGACCGGCGGGTGTTTTCGCTCTGGGCAACCTTCCTTGGCCGCGCCAATGCGGATCCGGCGCTCGCCCGTGCCCATCGCGAAGGCTATCTCGGCTTTCGCGACGAGGTGGAAGCGGTCGTTGCTGAGGTGCTCGCCACCGAGCGGCGCAAGCCGGACGCAGGCGAGCTGCGCCGCCATGCCATCGCGATCAACGCGATCATCGACGGGCTTTGGATCGAAGCCTGCCTGGCAGCAGAGATGTTCTCGCCTGGCGAATTGGCGGCGATTGGCGTCAAAGCCATAGAGGCCGAGCTCGGCTTGGCGCCGGAAAAGGGAGGAAACCAATGACCACCATCGGCGAGGCACTGATCAAATTGCTCGAGGCGCATGGCGTCGACACCGTCTTCGGCATTCCGGGCGTGCATACGGTCGAGCTCTATCGCGGCCTGGCGGGCTCGAAGATCCGCCATGTCACGCCGCGCCACGAGCAGGGCGCCGGTTTCATGGCCGACGGTTACGCGCGCGCCGGCGGCCGTCCCGGCGTCGCCTTCGTCATCACCGGGCCGGGCCTCACCAACACCATCACCGCCATGGGACAGGCGCGCGCCGATTCGGTGCCGATGCTGGTCATCTCCGGCGTCAACGCCACCGACACGCTGGGAAAGGGGCTTGGATTCCTGCACGAGCTGCCCGACCAGCGCGGCATGATGGAGAAGGTGGCGCTGTTTTCCGAGCGCATCACCGAGGCCGGGCAGTTGCACGGCGCGCTCGCCCGCGCCTTCGCCGTTTTCTCCTCCTCACGCCCGGGGCCGGTCCATATCGAGATCCCCACCGACGTCATGGTCAAGCCCGCCGATGGTGTTGCGGCCGTCCTTAGCAATGCCGCGCCGCCCGCTCCGGAGTTGGCGGCGATCGCCGAGGCGGCACGGCTTTGCAGGGCCGCACGCCGTCCGCTGATTCTTTCAGGCGGCGGCGCCAAGAAGGCCGATGCGGCGCTGCGGCGTCTGGCCGAGACGCTCGGCGCCCCCGTGGTCGAGACCGCCAATGCGCGTGGCCTGCTGCATGGCCATCCGCTGTGCGTGCCGGCGAGCCCCAGCCTCAAGGCCGTGCGGGCGTTGATGGCGGACGCCGATCTGGTGATTGCCGCCGGCACCGAATTCGGCCCGACCGATTATGACGGCTATAGCGACGGCGGCTTCGTGCTGCCGCCGAGCCTGATCCGCATCGATATCGGCGCCGACCAGATTGCGCGCCGGCCGGTGACGGTTGGCATCCACGCGGATTGCGCGGAAGCGATCGAGGCGCTGCTTGCAGCGATCGGATCTGGCCATGCCGCGGCAAGCGATGGCGAGGCTCGTGCGGCCGCCGCGCGCGAGGCTGCTCGGGCCGAGCTGAAGCCCGAATATCTGGCGCAGGTGCGCGCCGTGGAGGCAATCCGCGACGCGCTGCCGGGCGCCATCATCGTCGGCGATTCGACCCAGCCGATTTATGCCGCCAACCTCTATTACGACCACGACCGTCCCGGCGGCTGGTTCAACGCCGCGACCGGCTTCGGCGCGTTGGGCTACGGTCCGCCGGCGGCGATCGGCGCAGCACTTGCGGTGCCGGAGGCGCCGGTGGTGTGCCTCACCGGCGATGGCGGCTTCCAGTTCACCTTGCCGGAGATCGGCGCCGCGCTCGACGCCGAAGCGCCGGTAATCTTCGTCGTCTGGAACAATCGCGGCTATCGCGAGATCGAAACCTCGATGCTCGATGTCGGCGTCGAGCCAGTCGGCGTATCGCCGGCAGCGCCCGATTTCTGCAAGCTCGCCGAGGCCTATGGCATCGAGGCCGAGCGGCTGGCCGGGGCCGGCGGCCTTGCCTTGGCGCTGAAGCGCGCGCGGGCGGCCGGCAGGCCGCGCGTCATCGAAATCACCGTCGACTGAAAGATCGGTGCATCTGCCGGTTGGCCCCTTTCGGCGCCGGCAAATCGATGCCGCCCGCCAAGGTCCGACGCATGCAAAGACGCTGCGCCAGCCATGTCGATATTTCAATTGAGTGACAGCGCGAAAGGCGCGACCTTCGAGCCTGGGGCGGCATAACCCAAGATATAATCATAAAAAAATGACAGGAGCGGTCTAGGTATGACGGAAACGCTGAATGGCAGGCATGTCGTGGTGACGGGCGGCACTGGGGCGCTCGGCGGCGCGGTTGTCGGCAGACTGCTGGAGCAAGGCGCGATCTGCCACGTGCCAAATGCCCACGCGGCGGCCCCGCCGCATTTTCCTTACGCAGCCCATGCCAGCGTGCATTTGGCGCATAATGTCGACCTGTCGGATTCGGCCAAGGTCGAGGCCTTCTACCATCAGGTTCCCGAACTCTGGGCCTCGATCCACCTTGCCGGCGGCTTCACCATGGCGCCGGTCGAAAAGATCGAGTCGGCCTCCTTCGCCGAGATGATGGACACCAACGCACGCACGGCTTTCCTGTGCAGCCGCGCCGCGGTGCGCTCGATGCTGGACTCCAACACGGCCGGCCGCATCGTCAACGTCACCGCGCGCGCCGGACTCGATCCGAGGCGCGGCTCCGGCATGGTTGCCTATGCCGCAAGCAAGGCGGCGGTCGCGGCGATGACTGTGGCCATGGCCGAGGAGCTGAAGGGCAAGGGCATCCTCGTCAACGCCGTGGCGCCCTCGACGCTCGACACGCCCGCCAACCGCGCCGACATGCCCGATGCCGATTTCGCCAAATGGGTCAGCCTGGAGGCCGCGGCGGAAGCGATCGCCTACCTCGCCTCGCCCGCCAACCTGGCGATGAGCGGCACGCTTGTTCCGCTTTATGGACGCGCCTGACCCCACAGAATCCAGACAATAGAAAAACCCCGCCGGATCGCTCCGGCGGGGTTTTTGCTGTTCGCCAAAGGGCTTACGCAATTCCGACGGAAAGCCGCAAACGGCTTTCCCGGAAGGCTTTAGTTGCCCTGCTTCTTCAGCGCCGCGCCCAGGATGTCGCCCAGCGACGCGCCGGAGTCGGTCGAGCCGTACTGGGCGACCGCTTCCTTTTCCTCGGCGATTTCCAGCGCCTTGATCGAGACCTGCAGCTTGCGGGTCTTCTTGTCGAAAGCGATGACGCGGGCGTCGACCTTCTGGCCGACGGTGAAGCGCTCGGGGCGCTGCTCGTCGCGGTCGCGCGAAAGGTCGGAACGCTTGATGAAGGTCTCGATGCCGCTGTCGACCAGCCGCACGTCCAGACCGCCATCCTTCACGCCGATGACCTCGCAGGTGACGACGGCGTTCTTGCGCAGCTCGCCGCTGGTGGCCGCTTCGCCGACCGTGTCACGGGCCAACTGCTTGATGCCGAGCGAGATGCGCTCCTTCTCGATGTCGACGTCGAGCACCTGCGCCTTGACCATGTCGCCGCGATTGTACTCTTCGATGACCTGCTCGCCCGGACGGGTCCAGTCGAGGTCGGAGAGATGCACCATGCCGTCCACGTCGCCTTCCAGGCCGATGAACAGGCCGAACTCGGTCTTGTTCTTGACCTCGCCCTCGACCTGGCTGCCGACCGGATGGCTCGAGGCGAAAGCCTGCCACGGGTTTTCCAGCGTCTGCTTGAGGCCGAGCGAGATGCGGCGCTTGGCCGGATCGACCTCGAGCACCACCACGTCGACTTCCTGCGTCGTCGACAGGATCTTGCCGGGATGCACGTTCTTCTTCGTCCACGACATTTCCGAAACGTGGATGAGGCCCTCGATGCCCGGCTCCAGCTCGACGAACGCGCCGTAGTCGGTGATGTTGGTGACGGTGCCCTTGATCTTCTTGCCGATCGGGAACTTGGTGCCGATATCCGACCACGGATCCGACTCGAGCTGCTTCATGCCGAGCGAGATGCGGTGGGTTTCCTGGTTGATGCGGATGATCTGCACCTTGACCGTCTGGCCGATGTTGAGGATCTCGGTCGGATGGTTGACGCGGCGCCAAGCCATGTCGGTGACATGCAGCAGGCCGTCGATGCCGCCGAGGTCGACGAACGCACCGTAGTCGGTGATGTTCTTGACCACGCCTTCGACCACCTGGCCTTCCTCGAGGTTCTGCACGATTTCCGAGCGCTGTTCGGCGCGGCTCTCTTCGAGCACGGTGCGGCGCGACACCACTATGTTGCCGCGGCGGCGATCCATCTTGAGGATCTCGAAGGGCTGCGGGTTGTGCATCAGCGGGGTGACGTCGCGGATCGGCCGGATATCGACCTGGCTGCGCGGCAGGAACGCCACGGCGCCGTCGAGGTCGACGGTGAAGCCGCCCTTGACCTGGTTGAAGATGACGCCTTCGACGCGCTCACCCTTGGTGAACTTCTCTTCGAGACGCACCCAGCTCTCCTCGCGGCGAGCCTTCTCGCGCGACAGCATGGCTTCGCCAAGCGCGTTTTCGATGCGCTCGACATAGACCTCGACGGTGTCGCCGACCTTGAGGGAGGATTCCTTGCCCTTGGCGCCGAATTCCTTCAGCGGCACGCGGCCTTCGACCTTGAGGCCGACATCGATGATGGCCATGTCCTTTTCGATCGCGGTGATCGTGCCCCGGACAACCTGGCCCTCGCCCGAATGGCCGGCGGTGAATGATTCTTCGAGCATGCTCGCGAAATCGTCGCGAGACGGATTAGCTACTGACATTGTTTCTCCTGGAATACCCCGGTCTTCAAGCGGGGTGGGCGCCGTGGGTTAGCGTTGCGTGAACCTGCCGGCGTTCCGGGCTGAAAGCCCTTGGCCGCTGTTCAGGCGGCAAGTCCGGCGCATGAAGAATGCTGGCAGGCTGGTTCGTGCCCGATATGGGTATTTTCGCCGCCAACGGCAATCGAAAAACCTGATCAGGCCTTGTTTCTCTTGGCAAGGACGTCGTCAACGATCGCCATCGCCGCCAGAAACGCGGCTTCTATAGCCATTTCGCTGGTATCAAGCAAGTGCGCGTCTGCCGCCGGCTTCAGCGGCGAGTCGGCGCGGCCCATGTCGCGCTCGTCGCGGCGCTCGATATCGGCAAGGATGGTGGCGAAATCGGCGCTGCCGCCCATGCTCTCGATCTCGGCCAGCCGGCGCCTGGCGCGCACTTCGGCGCTTGCCGTGACATAGAGCTTGATGTCGGCATCGGGGCACACCACCGTGCCGATGTCGCGGCCGTCGAGCACAGCACCGGGCGGCGCCTTGGCGAAGGCCCGCTGCTTCTCCACCAAGATGCGCCGCACGGTCGGAATGACCGCGACCTTGGAGGCCGCCTCGCCTACCGCATGCGCGGCCAGCACGGTGCGATCGAGGTTGGAGAGGTCGACCTGACGAGCAGCGGTTTCCGCCGCCGAGACATTGTCGAGCGGCAGGCCGAGTTCGAGCAGCTTGTGGGCCACAGCGCGATAGGTGAGGCCGGTATCGAGCAGGTTCAGCCGGTAATGGTCGGCGAGCCGGCGCGCGAGTGTGCCCTTGCCGGCACCGGCAGGCCCGTCGATGGCGATGGTGAAGGGGGTGCTCATGGGCGGGTCGACGCGATCGAAGGGCAAGAATAAGACAAATGCCGCGTTCCTTCACACCCCCCTCTGTCCTGCCGGACAGTCCGGCAGGACAGAGGGGGGTGCTGTCCCGCCAGCCTTTCAGTTTGGGCCAGTCTCATCGACCTCACCCAATCTCCGCGCCCAGCCCCTTCATCAGCCCCATGAATTCCGGAAAGCTCGTCGCGATCATATTGGCGTCGTCGATCGTCACCGGCTTCTCGGTGGCCAGCCCCATCACCAGAAAACTCATGGCGATGCGGTGGTCGAGATGCGTCTTCACCGCCGTATCGGGGCCGTTGGGATGAGCGCCCAGGCCCTTGCCGCCGGGCTTGCCGCGTACGGCGAGCGAGGCCTCGCCCTCGGTGCAGTCGACGCCGTTGAGCTCCAGGCCCCGAGCCACCGCCGCCAGACGGTCGGATTCCTTGACCCGAAGTTCCTCCAGTCCCTGCATCAGCGTCTCGCCCTCGGCGAAGCTCGCGGCGACGGCCAGCACCGGATACTCGTCGATCATCGACGGCGCGCGTTCCGGCGGCACGATGACGCCCTTGAGCTCGGAGGAGCGCACGCGCAGGTCCGCCACGTCCTCGCCGCCGGCATTGCGCGGGTTGAGGATGTCGATACGGCCGCCCATTTCCTGCAAGGTCAGCAGCAGCCCGGTGCGCGTCGGGTTCATCAGCACGTTCTCGATGATGATGTCCGAGCCCGGCACGATCAGCGCCGCCACCAGCGGGAAGCCGGCGGAGGAAGGGTCGCCGGGCACCGCGATGGTCTGCCCGGTGAGCTTGCCCTGGCCTTCGATGAAGATGTGGCGCACGCCGCGCTCATCCGTCTCGACGCTCAGGTTGGCGCCGAACCCCTTCAGCATCTTTTCGGTATGATCGCGCGTCATCACGGGTTCGATCACCGTGGTAATGCCGGGCGTGTTCAAGCCGGCAAGCAGCACCGCCGACTTCACCTGGGCGGATGCCATCGGCACGCGATAGGTGATGGGCGCTGCATGCTTCGGGCCGCGCAGCGTGATCGGCATGCGGTCGCCGGGAGCGGCCTTCAGCACCTGCACGCCCATCTGGCGCAGCGGGTCGAGCACGCGGCCCATCGGCCGGCCCGAAAGCGAGGCGTCGCCGATGAAGGTCGTCTCCATGTCATAGGTGCCGACGAGCCCCATGGTGAGGCGCGAGCCGGTGCCGGCATTGCCGAAGTCGAGCGGGCGTTCAGGCTGCAGCAACGCGCCGTTGCCGGTGCCGCGGATCACCCATTCGCCGCCGTTCTTTTGGATATGCGCGCCCATCGCCTTCATGGCGGCGCCCGTGCGCATCACGTCCTCGCCTTCGAGCAGGCCGGTGATGCGGGTTTCGCCGGAGGCAAGGCCGCCGAACATGAACGAGCGGTGTGAGATCGATTTGTCGCCCGGCACGCGCGCGGTGCCGGCAAGGGCAGGGGATTTGCGGGCCGTGGCCGGCTTAGCGGCGGCGGAGTGAGACATCCTTGTCTTCCAAATGAAATGCCGGCTGGCCGGCTCGGTTCGTCATGCTGCGGCGGTCTCGTATCACGGTGCGTTGCAATGGTCATCCCCTAGTGCGAGGCCTTCGAATACCAGCATTTTACAATGCCGGCTTTTGGCTTTGACAGCGCTCAAAACTGCGGTTATGGGGACCACTCTTTTATTGACGAGGCCTGCTGTGGCAAAAGCTGAACTTGGCACCAAGCGTGTCGACCCCGAAACGGGTCGGAAATTCTACGATCTCAACAAAGACCCGATCGTCTCGCCCTATACCGGCAAGAGCTATCCACGCTCCTATTTCGAGGAAGGCAAGATTTCCGCCCTCGAGGAAGATGAGGAAATCGCCGAGAAGGAAGTGGACGCCGAGGAAGAGGAAGGCGCCGAAGTCGTCTCGCTCGAGGAGGCCGATGACGAGGTGAAGGGCGGCGGCGACGACCTTCCAGATCTTGGCGACGATGAAGAGGATGTCGATCTCGGCGACGACGAAGACGACACCTTCCTTGCCGACGAAGAGGAAGAGGACGATGACGTCGCCGATATGATCGGCGTCGGCGACGACGATGACGAAGTCTGAGTTCGTTTGCCGGCCATTTTGCCCTGTGACGAAAAAGCGGCTTTTCAAGGCTTGATCTTGACCGAAGGCGGCGCTAGAAGCCGCCAGCACTAAACGACGGCGCGGTTACCAACCGCGCCGGATCTCTTCGCCGGAAACGGCGCCGGCCGACTGCCGGGAGTGGGGCCATAGCTCAGTTGGGAGAGCGCTTGAATGGCATTCAAGAGGTCGTCGGTTCGATTCCGATTGGCTCCACCAAACAGTCCTTCCTGAACTGCTGCACGAACGGGCAACCGCTCGACCTGAAATTGCTCTAACCGTGCTGGGCGCGGGTTCTGGCTGCTTTTCGCGCTGCCGCCGATCGTCCGGCGGCGCCTTTGGTCTCAGCGGCTTTCCTTGCCGCCGCCGACCGCTCTTCGGCCGTGCGGCCGGATGCGGCGCTCTTGGCCTGCTTCGACAGAGCCTTGTGGGAGGCGGTGCCCTTCGGCTCGCCCTCAAGCACCTTCGATACCGCCTTCGAGACCTTCGGCTGGCGCTTTGGCTTCCGTTCGCCCTGGCCTGCCTCGTAAGCATATTTGGCGCTCTTGCGTGTGGTCTCCTTCACATCTCCTTTTTTGGGGGGCGGCAGGTCGACGCCCGCGCGGCGCGCCTCCGAAAGGCCGATGGCGATCGCCTGTTTGGTGGAGCGGGCGCCGTGCTTGCCTTTGCGGACCTTGTCGATTTCCGCGTGAACGAATTCACCGGCCTGCGTGCTAGCCGACTTGCCTTCGCGCTTGTCCTCGCGCGCCTTTTCGATGGTTTTCTTGTCCGGCATTGTCTTTCTCCTCGTTCGAACGGGGGCATGATCGAATGCCGACAGGATGCGTCGGATCGCGCATCAGCGGCTTTCATATGTGCCGACGAGGTCGGCAGTGGCGATCATATGCGGCTCCGCCTGGGCCAGAAGATTCGCGATTTCCGGTTCTCCGCCGGGTTCCAGCGCCTCAACGTCGAGTGCTGAAAGGCGGAAGTGATAATGGTGAACGCCGTGCCCTTTTGGCGGCTGGGGACCGTCATAATAGGTATTGCCGAAGTCGTTCACGGCTTGGTGGAAAGTTTCCGGTCCGGCGGTGCCTTCCGGCAAGCGGTCTCGCCCGGCGGCAATGTCGTAGACAGCCCAATGGCGAAACATGCCGCGCGGCGCATCGGGATCCTCGACGACGAGCAGGAAGCTTTTGGTCCCGGCCGGTGCGTTCTTCCACCGCACGGGAGGCGACAAATTGCCTCCGTTGCGGACATACGGCTCGGGAATGGTATGGCCGTTTTCAAAGGCTGGACTCTCAAGCGTGAAAGCCATGGCTGGACCTCCGTGTACCTATCGCGTTCTTCTCGAAGAATTCACGAACGATCTTTGCTCGGATCGGCGGAGCGCGCTCGCTACTGGTTTCTTTTGGAACGCGGGGCATTGGCGGGAGTTCCGGCGTCATGCCCGCGACGGAGCGTCGATGGATGCCAGCAAGTCGAGATGTCGGGAAGCTGCTCCAACGGAAGCGAACGCAGCTCGTATCCCGGCGAAACAAGCGCCGGAGGAAATCCCTATGCTGGTGGCCGCAACTAGGCTAAGGGCTTCCTGTCAGAGGGATGCTTATGAGAATTCCGGCTTTGGGTGGAAATCCGGCGCAGGGACGTGTTCGATCCGGGCTGCTAGCGCGACAAAACAATCTCTTGTCGATGCTTTGCATTGCGGTCGCGCTTGCTGCTTGTCAATCGACCCCGGACACACAGCCTGTTGCTGACCCGCAACCCGCTCCGGCCGCCGCTCCCGCTCCGGCCTCACCGAATTCGGCGGTGCTGGATGAGGCGGTCGCGATCGTTCCACCCGGCAAGGGCGTTCCCGCCAGATACGCCGCATTCTCCGGCATATGGGCGGGGCAGCTCAACGGCATGTATGACGGCAAGCTGGCGATCCTGACCGTGTCTTCAGGCGGGCAGGTGACGGCCAGCTACGCATGGGGCGATCTGGCCGACAACAAGCCGGGCGTCGCCGACGGCTCCGGCAGGATTTCCGGCAGCACGTTGAAGCTCGGGCGCCTGCCGAACGGCGCCGACATTACCGCCACGATGCCGTCGCCGGGAACGCTCAACGTCACCTACGCGCTTGCCGGCCAGACCTATACCGGCTCGTTCGCGCGGATCGGCCAGTGAGCAAAGTCAGTCGCTAAGAACTCCACTCGCTAAGATCAGGATTGAAGCCGGTCCTCGATGATCCGCACGCACATCGGCGTTCCGACCTCGTCGATCTCGGCAAGCTTCTGCGCGGCGAGCGTCGCCTCGTCGAAGGCGTAGACGCCGCGCCCTGGAAGTAGGCGCCTCGCGATTGAGGCTGCCAACAAAGGGAAGACAGGCGCTTTGCATCGATCTTCCCTGGCGTCGCCGGCGGCTCCTCCGCTGGTGCCGCCTTGCGAAAATTTCGCCGATCGTCGCTTGCAAGGCAATCCCATATGTGAAAATATTATTCACAAAAGAAAACTGTAGGAGGAAAGCGACCATGCATCTCGCCATCCGGTATCGCCCGGAACCGCCTTGCAGGCCGCTCCGGAAGCTCCCGGAGAGGATCATGAGCGCATTCTCGCCGACCGTCGGTGTCGCCTCGACGCATCCCGCCGACATGCCTGAAGCGCATGCCGAAATCCCTGTCTGGAATTCGGAAAACTGGTTCTACGAGGACTGGCAGGTCGGCCACAAAATCCGCTCGCTTCGCCGCACCATCGCCGAGGGCGAAAGCCATATGTTCAACGCGTTGGTGCTGGACATCCATCCTTACGTGCAGGACCAGATGTTCGCCGAGAAGGAAGGTATCTTCGGCAAGCGGCTGGTGGCGGGCGCCTTCGTCTTTTCGGCCGGGCTCGGCCTGGTCGCCACCAACTGCATCAACGCCTTTTCCTATGGCTACGACAGACTGCGCTTCATCAAGCCGGTCTTCATCGGCGACACCATCTATTCGATCCGCACCAACCTCGACAAAAAGCCGCGCTACCAGGATATGGGCCTGATCCGCGCCAGTTATGAAGTCTTCAAGGGTGAAGGGGAGTTGGTGCTCTACTGCGAGCATCTGCAGACCGTGAAATACAAGAACCCGGCCGATTTTGTCGGCAAGACCGAGAAGTGAACCGTGGCCGCTGACAAAGAACTTCCACTAACCGGCCTCGTCGTCATCGACATGAGCCAGTTCCTGTCGGGCCCCTACTGCTCGCTGCGCCTGCTCGACCTCGGCGCGCGCGTCATCAAGATCGAGCGGCCCGATGGCGGCGACCTGTCGCGCCGGCTCTATCTCAGCGACACCGAGATCGGCGGCGATTCCACCATTTTCCACGCCATCAACCGCGGCAAGGAAAGCCTTGCCATCGATTTGAAGAACGAAGCCGACCTCGCCGCGCTGCGCGGTGTGATCGCCAAGGCCGACGTGCTTATCCAGAACTTCCGGCCGGGCGTCATCGAGCGGCTCGGCCTCGACTATGAGCGTGTCAGCACGATCAATCCCCGGCTCGTCTATGCCTCGATCAGCGGTTATGGCGAGGAAGGGCCATGGGTGAAGCGCCCTGGGCAGGATCTGCTCGCGCAGGCTCGTTCCGGCGTGATGTGGCTGAACGGCGACGAGGAGCAGGGACCGGTGCCGTTCGGCCTGGCGATCGCCGATATGCTGGCGGGCGCCGCCTGCGCCCAAGGCATCCTGGCCAAGCTGGTGCGGCGCGGCATCACGGGCGAGGGCGGCCATGTCGAGACCAGCCTGCTCGAGGCGCTGGTCGATTTCCAGTTCGAGGTGCTGACCACGCATCTCAACGACGGCCGCCGCCTGCCGAAGCGGTCGTCCTTCCGCAGCGCCCATGCCTATCTCTCGGCGCCTTACGGCGTCTATCTGGCCAAGGACGGCTACCTGGCGATTGCCATGACGCCGATCCCGAAGATAGCCGACCTGCTCGAGCTGCCTGAGCTCGACCCGTTCCGCGACAAGCCCGCGACCTGGTTCACCGCCCGCGACGAGATCAAGGCGATCATCGCCAGGCGCATCGCCGAGAAGACCATCGGCGAATGGCTGGCGGTCCTCGAGCCCGCCGATGTCTGGTGCGCCAAGGTGCTGACCTGGCCGGAGCTGATGCAGAGCGATGGCTTCAAGACCCTCGACATGCTGCAGACCGTGACACGCGAGGACAACGTGTCGATCCTCACCACGCGTTCGCCGCTGCGCGTCGACGGCGCGCGCGCCAAGGTGGATCGGGCCGCCCCTCGGATCGGCGAGCACAGCGAGAAAATCCGCGCGGAGTTCGGCCTGTGATCCGGTTGAAAGGCATGACCTGGAACCATCCGCGCGGCTACGACCCGATGGTGGCATGCTCGGCGCTGTGGAAGGAAAGGACCGGCGTCTCGATCGAATGGGAAAAGCGCTCGCTGCAGGATTTCGAATCCTTCCCGGTGGAAGAGCTCGCCCGCGCCTATGATTTGATCGTCATCGACCACCCGCATGTCGGCCAGATCACCGCCGAGAAATGCCTTGCGCCGCTCGATGTGCCCGGACGCGAGGCGGAACGCGAAGCGCTGGCTGCGGCAAGCGTCGGCCAGTCCTATCCGAGCTATAGCTGGCAGGGCCGGCAATGGGCTTTCCCGATCGACGCCGCGACCCAGGTGCAGGCGTGGCGGCCCGATCTGATCGAAGCCGCGCCGGCGATCTGGACCGAAGTGCTGGCGCTTGCCGAGCAGGGCCGCGTGCTCCTGCCGCTGCGGCCGCCGCATTCGCTGATGTGCTTCTACACTTTGGCCGCCGATCTCGGCCGGCCATGCATAGTCGACGGCTCGAACGACCTTGTCGATGGCGAGACCGGCGAAACCGCCTTCGAGATGCTGCGTGAGATTGCGGCGCTAGTCGATCCCGCATGCCTGACGATGGATCCGATCGCCGTCTTCGAGAAGATGGCCAAGTCCGGCTCGCGCATCGCCTGCGCGCCGCTGATCTATGGCTATGTTCCCTATGCGGTGGCGGGTTTCCGCCCGCACCGCCTCGCCTTCGCCGACATACCGGTTGCCAGCGGCAACGGCCCGGTCGGCTCGGCGCTTGGCGGCACCGGCATTGCCGTCTCCGCGTTTTCCGCCCAGCGCCAGGCGGCAATCGACTTCGCCTACTGGATCGCCAGCGGCGACGTGCAGCGCGGCCCTTACGCCGCCGCAGGCGGCCAGCCCGGCCATGCCGCGGCCTGGGAGGACAATGCCGTCAATGCCGCGACCAGCGACTTCTATCGCGCTACGCGGGCGACACTCGAGGGCGCCTGGGTCCGCCCGCGCCATGACGGCTACATGGCCTTCCAGCAGCTGGCTTCGGACCGCATCAATGAAGGCCTTGCCGGCCGGCAGGACGCCGGCCATGTCGTCGCCGACATCAATCGCCTGTTCCGGGAGAGTTTCGCGCCAGCCGCCGGCTAGATGTGCCGATCGCCGCCGCGACGCTCGGCGAGCTTGACGTCTATATCCGCCACAGCCGGCGTGCATTGCCCGAGAGCAGGCGGGTCCGCTCTGAATCGCTTGCACCGGCCAGCAGCGCATGCGTGGCGGCGATCCAGGTCGTCAGCCCGCCGCCCAACGTGCAGACCGGCCAGTCGCTGCCCCAGATCACCCGGTCCCAGCCGAAGCACCGGATCGTGTGCTCGACATAGGGCCGGAGCGTCTCGACCGTCCACGTCGCCGGATCGGCATAGGCGACGACGCCGGAGATCTTGGCCGTGACGTTGGGCCGCTTGGCAATTGCTTCCATATGCTCGCGCCACGGATGCTCGGCATTGCCCTTGATGTCGGGCACGCCGCAATGATCGAGGACGAACTGGACGTCCGGGGCGAGGTCGGCGAGCGCCATTGCCTTTGGGATCTGATGCGGCAGCACCACAAGATCGAATGTCAGGCCGGTGCCGGCCAGCCGCTTGATGTTCTGGCGAAACAGCGCGCCTTCCGAGACATCGTCGGGAACGACATGCAGCACGCGGCGGAAACCCTTGACGAACGGCTCCGCCTTGACCGTTTCCAGATAAGCCTCGAAACCGGCCTCCTCGGGCCGGCAGGAGGCGATCGCGCCCTTGACTAGGCTGCCCGCCTGGCCGGCGATCGACTTGACGTGCGCCGTCTCGGCGGCGATGTCGGCGGGGTCTACGTCGACCTCCATATGCAACACGGCTTCAATGCCTGAGCGCCGCGCATCGGCGGCGTATTCCTCGTAGGAGAAGTCGCGGTTCAGCGCCGGCACGCTGGCCAGCCATGGATAGCGAAGCGCGCTCTGGTCGATCAGATGCAGATGTGTGTCGATGATCATGACGGCGTATCCTCCCCGGCTTCCGACACTATTTCGCCGAAAAATCTATTATTCAAATAAGAAATTACGACGATTGTGGCACATCCGATCCGGCGAGCTGCGAGAGCCTTGCCGCTGCATCCTGCAGATACCGGATCGTCAGGGTGATGTCCGGCGCCGTGGGCGCGTTGACCAAGGTGATGTAGGGAATGGTCAGCGCCGCGATGGCTCTGCCGTCCGGCCCCAGCACCGGCGTCGAAAGATTGTAGACGCCGGCGGTCTGCAGCGACGCCATCATCTCGTACCCGCGGTCGCGCACCTGGTCGAGGCGGGCGAAGAATTCCGGCGTCAGATTGAGATGCTCGGTGCTCTGCAGATGCTCGGCGATCATCATCTTGCGCTCTTCGGGCGAGCGGAAGGCAAGCAGCACATGGCCGGAACCGGTGTCGAACAGGCTGATATGCGAGCCGACGCGGATCGAGATGCCCCAATAGCGGGGCGCTTCCTGCTGCGCGATGACCACGGCGGCGCCCCGGTCGAACACTACCAACTGGTTGGCCTGCGATGAGGTTTCGGCCAGCTCCCGCATGATCGGCGTCGCATAGGACACCAGCCGGCGAACCGGTGCGTGCAATTGCGCGAGGCCGAAGAGCTTGAGCGTCAGCGAGTAACGGTCGCCGTCGATCTTGGTGACATAGCCACGCCGCACCAGGCGGTCGAGCATCCGGTAGAACTCGTTCGGGCTGCGGTCGAGCCGCTTTGCGATCTCCGCCTGCGTCAGCCCGCCGTCCACGCCGGACAACAACTCAAGAATATCCAGCCCCTTGTCCAGCGCCGGCGCGCGGTAGCGGTCCCCGTCTTCTTCCTCTGCCACCCGTCCCTCCAGTGAATTTCGATCTGCATATATGCATGAACTTCATTCCACTGGAAGCACATTCGGCTTGACCCGGGAATGAAAATGCTATTTGCATATGAATGAAGCTCAGGCGATCGGTCGCGCACTCGGCAGGCCGTCGCTACGAGCCCATGGGAGGAGAACATGACGAGACTGGTTCTAGGCATTTCCGCCGGCCTGGCTGGCCTGCTGCTGAGCGGCACTGCGTTTTCGGCCGATCTGCCCGGCAAATTTCCGGGCGTGACGATCGACGTGAAGCTGATCGGCGGTCAGCAATATGAAAAGCTCTATGAGCGCATCCCCGAATGGGAGAAGGCGACCGGCGCCAAGGTCAACATCCTGACCAAGAAGAACGGCTTCGATATCGACAAGGAGCTGAAGTCCGACATCGCCTCGGGCAGCACCAACTGGTGCGTCGGCTGGAACCATTCTTCCTTCGCGCCGCAATATACCGGCCTTTACACCGACCTCAGCAAGCTCTTGCCGAAGGAAGAGATCGACGCTTTCGTGCCCTCGACGATCAAGGCCGCGACCATCGACGGCAAACTCGAGATGCTGCCGCGCGCGCAGTTCGATGTCTCGGCGCTCTACTACCAGAAGAGCCTCTACGAGAACGCCGACAACAAGACCAGGTTCAAGGCCAAATACGGCTATGACCTTGCGCCGCCCGACACCTGGAAGGAAGTCACCGATCAGGCCGAGTTCTATGCCAACCCACCCAATTTCTACGGCACGCAGTTCGCCGGCAAGGAAGAGGCGATCAACGGCCGCTTCTATGAGATGGTGGTCGCCGAGGGCGGCGAATATCTCGACAAGGATGGCAAGCCCGTCTTCAACTCCGAGGCCGGTATCCGTGCGCTGAACTGGTTCGTCAATCTTTACAAGGCCAAGGCCGTGCCGGCCGGCACCACCAACTATCTCTGGGACGATCTCGGCCAGGGCTTTGCCTCGGGCACCGTGGCGATCAACCTCGACTGGCCGGGCTGGGCCGGCTTCTTCAACGACCCGAAGTCCTCGAAGGTCGCCGGCAATGTCGGCGTGAAGGTCGCGCCCAAGGGGTCTTCCGGCAAGCGCACCGGCTGGTCGGGTTTCCATGGCTTCTCAGTGACCGAGAACTGCCCGAACAAGGAAGCCGCGGCTTCGCTGGTGTGGTGGCTGACCAATGAGGACAGCCAAAAGCTGGAAGCCGCCGCCGGCCCGCTGCCGACCCGCACCGCGGTTTGGGACTGGGACCTGAAGCAGGCTGAGAACGATCCGTACAAGAAGGAGGTCCTCGCCGCCTTCCAGGAGGAAGCCAAGCACGCCTTCGCCGTGCCGCAGACGCCTGAGTGGATCGAGATCTCCAACGCCGTCTACCCCGAGCTGCAGGCGGCGATCCTTGGCGACAAGACGTCCAAGCAGGCCCTGGACGAGGCGGCCGCCAAGGCGATGCAGATCCTTCAGGACGCCGGCAAGCTCTAAGCAGCACTCCCAAGGCTGCCTCCCCCATCGTGAATGGGGGAGGCGACAGCGTCTTGTCGCCGCTGACTTTCCGCTCCGGCCGGGGCCATGCCCGTGGCGGCCCGAAATGAATGCAATACACCACAGGATCCTGATGAAGGGCTTCAAGCCATCCGCGCCGTTCCTGCTGCTGCTTCCGGCCATGGTCGTGCTGGCGACTGTGGTGGTGCTACCGTTGATCCTGTCGCTCTATTCCAGCTTCACGCCCTTCCGCCTGACACGGCCCGAGACCTTCTTCGTCTTCGTCGGCTTCAGGAACTATCTGTCGATCCTCACCAATGCGGATTTTTGGTGGGCCTTCGGCCGCACCGTTCTGTTGCTCACCATCGCGCTGAACCTCGAAATGTTGCTCGGCCTCGGCCTGGCCATGCTGGTCGAGAAGGCGACGCGCGGCCAGCGCATCCTGCGCACGCTGATGATGTTCCCGATGATGTTCTCGCCGATCCTCGTCGGCTTCCAGTTCAAATTCATGTTCAACGACAATATCGGCCTGGTGAACAATGCGCTGCAGTCGCTGGGCATCACTGAGGACGCCATCCCATGGCTGATCGAAGGCCATCTCGCCTTCATCGCCATCTCGATCGCCGAGATCTGGTCGTCGACCTCGATCTTCGCGATTCTGATCCTGGCTGGCCTGCTCGCCATGCCCAAGGAGCCGATCGAGGCGGCCCGCGTCGACGGCTGCACGCCCTGGCAGACCTTTCGCTATGTCACCTGGCCCTTCGTCATGCCCTTCGCCTATATCGCCATGACGATCCGCTCGCTCGATGTCGCGCGCGCCTATGACATCGTCAAGATCATGACCGATGGCGGCCCGGCCGGCCGCACCGAGCTGTTGTGGACGCTGGTCGGGCGCACCGCCTACAGCGATGCCCGCATGGGCCTCGCCAATGCCATGGCCTATTTCTCGATCCTGCTGTCGATCGCCTTCACCGTCTATTTCTACAACAAGCTCGCCGCGGCGCGTGCGCAGATCGGCGCTGAGTGGTGAGAATGGACGAGAACGCCTCCGCCCGCCTCACGCGCCGCGCGCTCACCGTCGCGCACCGCGTCGGCCTATTCCTTGCCATGCTGGTGATCTGCCTGCCGGGCATCTGGATCGTGCTGTCGTCGCTGAGGCCCACGGTCGAGATCATGGCCAAGCCGCCGGTCTGGATTCCGCAGCAGCTGTCCGTCGACGCCTATGTCGCCATGTTCAGCGGCATCGGCAAAGGCGGCATCCCGGTGCTCGACTATTTCCGCAACTCGCTGATCATCTCGGTCACCTCGACGGCGATCGCGGTGGCCATCGGCATGGCCGGCGGCTACGCCTTCGCGCGCTACCGCTTCCGCGGCAAGTCGGGCATGTTCCTCGGCCTGATGCTGACGCGCACCGTGCCCGGCATCGCGCTCTCGCTGCCTTTGTTTTTCCTCTATGTGCGGCTGGGCATCATCGACACCCATATCGGCATGATCCTCGCTTATGTCGCGCTCAACGTGCCGTTCACCATCTGGCTGATTGACGGCTTCTTCCGCCAGGTGCCGAAGGACCTTGCTGAAGCAGCCCAGATCGACGGCTGCACGCGCTGGCAGGCCTTCTGGCAGGTCGAGTTTCCGCTGGCGCGTCCTGGCATCGCCTCGGCCGCGATCTTCGCCTTCCTCACCTGCTGGAACGAGTTCGCTTTGGCCTCGCAGCTCACACGTTCCGTCAATTCCAAGACGCTGCCCGTCGGGCTGCTCGACTATACGGCCGAGTTCACCATCGACTGGCGCGGCATGTGCGCGCTGGCCGTGGTGATGATCATCCCGGCCCTGACCCTCACCTATATCGTCCAGAAACACCTCGTCGGCGGCCTGACCTCCGGCGCGGTGAAAGGTTGATTTCATGGCAACGGTTTCGCTGAAACAGCTCACCAAGCGCTACGGCAACATGGAGATCGTGCACGGCATCGATCTCGAGATCGCCGACCGCGAGTTCATCGCGCTGGTCGGCCCGTCCGGCTGCGGCAAGTCGACGACATTGCGCATGATCGCCGGCCTCGAGGACATCAGCGGCGGTATGATCGACATCGGCGGGCGCATGGTCAACGACCTGCCGCCGCGCTCGCGCAACATCTCCATGGTGTTCCAGTCCTATGCGCTCTATCCGCACATGACGGTGCGCGAGAATCTCGGCTTCTCGCTCAAGATCGCGGGTGCGGCCAAGGATGACATGGACCGGCGCGTTGCCGAAGCCTCCGCCATCCTCGGCCTCGACGAGCTGCTTGAGCGCCGCCCCTCGCAGCTCTCGGGTGGCCAACGCCAGCGCGTCGCCATGGGCCGGGCCATCGTGCGCGATCCGGATGTCTTCCTGTTCGACGAGCCGCTCTCCAACCTTGACGCCAAGCTGCGCACGCAGATGCGCACCGAGATCAAGAAGCTGCACGCCAAGCTCAAGTCGACGGTGATCTATGTCACCCACGACCAGGTCGAGGCGATGACGCTCGCCGACCGCATCGTCATCATGCGCTCGGGCCATATCGAGCAGGTCGGCACGCCGGACGAGGTGTTCAGCCGGCCTGCGACCCACTTCGTCGCCGGCTTCATCGGCTCGCCGCCGATGAACCTGCACCAGGCGACGGTGAGCGACGGGCGACTGATGTTCGGCGGCGGCGACAGCCTGCCGCTGCCCGGCCAGTTCAAGTCGAAGACGGCTGCCGGCGACAAGGTCGTGTTCGGCATCCGTCCCGATGATTTCTATCCGACCGGCCACGGCCTGAGCTCAGGCAGCGAAGCGGAAGTCCATCGTATCGAGCTGCCGGTCAGCATCACCGAGCCGCTCGGCAACGAAACGCTGGTCTTCGCCGAGTTCAACGGCACCGACTGGATCTCGCGCATGCTCAATCCCAAGCCGCTGAAAGCCGGTGACAGGATCGGCATGAGCTTCGACCTGAGCCGCGCGCATCTGTTCTCCGCCGAAACCGGCAAGTCGCTGAGGAGCTGACATGGCGAAAATCGAGAAGATCGAGCTGCGCATGGTCGACCTCGTGCCGAAGGTGAAGCGCACCGACGCGATCCAGAGCTTCGTCAGCCAGGAGACGCCGATCGTCACCATCACCGATTCCGACGGCGCATCGGGCACCGGCTACAGCTATACGATCGGCACCGGCGGCTCGTCGGTGATGCTGCTTCTGGCCGACCATCTTGCGCCGCGCCTGATCGGCCGCGACGCCGACCGGATCGAGGCGATCTGGCACGAGCTCGAATTCGCCACCCACGCCACCACCATCGGCGCCATCACGGCGATCGCACTGGCCGCCATCGACATCGCCTTGTGGGACCTGCGCGCGAGAAAGCAGAACCTGCCGCTCTGGAAGCTTGCCGGCGGCGCCAAGGACCGTTGCCCGCTCTACACGACAGAGGGCGGCTGGCTGCATATCGAGACACAGGCACTGGTCGACGATTCACTGGAAGCGAAGGCCAAGGGCTTTGCCGGCTCCAAGGTGAAGATAGGCAAGCCGCACGGTTCTGAGGACGTCGCGCGGCTGTCGGCAGTGCGCAAGGCGGTCGGCGACGGCTACGAGATCATGACCGACTGCAATCAGGGCTTTTCCGTCGACGAGGCGATCCGCCGCGCCGAGCGGTTGCGCGATCTCGATCTCGCCTGGATCGAGGAGCCGCTGCCGGCAGACGACATCGACGGCCATGTGCGGCTGTCGAACTCGACCGCGACGCCGATCGCGGTCGGCGAGTCGCTCTATTCGATAAGGCATTTTCGCGAATACATGCAGAAGGGTGCATGCAACATCGTCCAGGTCGATGCCGGTCGCATCGGCGGCATCACCCCTTGGCTGAAAGTCGCCCACGCGGCGGAGGCTTTCGACATGCCGGTCTGCCCGCATTTCCTGATGGAACTGCATGTCAGCCTGGTCTGCGCCATCCAGAACGGCAAATATGTCGAATATATTCCGCAACTCGACGAGTTGACGGGCGACAAGATGCGCATCGAGAATGGCCATGCGCTGGCGCCCAGCGAGCCCGGGATCGGCATCGACTGGGACTGGGACGCCGTGAAGGCAAGAAGCATCGCCGAGTTCACCACGGCGATCGCGAAATAGGGAGACGGATATGCAGCGCATGGGAATGGTTCTGGGCTTGAAGCCCGAGAAGGTCGAGGAATATGTCCGCCTCCACGCTGCTGTCTGGCCGGACGTGCTGACCATGATCTCGGCCTGCAACATCAAGAACTATTCGATCTACCTGAAGCGGCCTGAGAACCTGCTTTTCTCCTATTTCGAATATCACGGTACCGACTACGCCGCCGACATGGCCAAGATGGCCGCCGACCCGAAGACGCAGGAATGGTGGTCCGTTTGCATGCCCTGTCAGGAGCCGCTTGAGACGCGGAAGGAAGGCGAGTGGTGGGCCTCGATGGACGAGGTCTTCCATTATGACTGATGCCTTCGATCCGGCATCGCTGGCGCAGTCCTGGCCGAAGCCTTTAAAACCGCGCTCGATCGTGACGTTCGGCGCCGGCTCGATCGTCGGCGACGCGCATTTTCCCGCCTATCGTAAGGCCGGCTTCCCGATTTCCGGCCTCTACGATCCGGATCAGGCCAAGGCGCAAAAACTGGCCGAGACATGGGGCGTGACGGCGTTCCGTTCGGTCGAGGAAGCGGCTGTGGTAAAGGACGCGATCTTCGATCTCGCCACGCCGCCGGGCCGCCATGCCGAGGTGCTGAAGGCCCTGCCGGATGGCGCTGTGGCGCTGATCCAGAAGCCGATGGGCAACTATCTCGGCGAGGCCACCGAGATCCTCGAAATCTGCCGCGCCAAGCAGCTCAAGGCGGCGGTCAATTTCCAGCTCCGCTTCGCGCCGATGATGCTGGCGCTGAAGGACGCCATTGCCAAGGGATGGCTGGGCGAGGTGGTAGATTTCGACGCGCTTCTGGCGCTCGACACGCCTTGGCAGCTCTGGGAGTTCCTGCTCAAGGCGCCGCGCGTCGAGATCGCCATGCATTCGATCCACTATCTCGACCTGATACGCCAGCTTCTCGGCAATCCTTTGGGCGTGCATGCCAAGACGCTTGGCCATCCCAATCACAAGGTCGCGCAGACGCGCACCAGCGCCATCCTCGACTACGGCGATACGGTGCGCTGCGCGCTCTCGATCAACCACGACCACAAATTCGGGCGCCGCCATCAGGCTTGCGAGTTCCGCATCTGCGGCACCGAGGGCGCAGCCTATGTCAAGCTCGGCCTCAACCTCGACTATCCGCGCGGCGAGCCGGACATTCTGGAAATCCATCCCAAGGGCGGCTCGGAGTGGGTCACCGTGTCGCTCGCCGGCGAATGGTTCCCCGATGCCTTTGTCGGCCGCATGGCCAATGTCCAGCGCTTCGCATCCGGCGAAGACGCGGAGCTGGTCAGCTCCGTCGAGGACGCCTGGCACACAATGGCGCTGGTCGAGGCCGCCTATAAATCGAGTGCCGCGCCGGCGACGCCGCTGGCTGCAAAGCCGTAAGGCCGGACATGGAACAGACCACCTATTTCGAGGACTACGAGATCGGCTCGTCGCGCCTCACCAGCGGCCGCACCATCACCGAGACGGACTTCGTCGTCCATGCCGGCCACACCGGCGATTTCTTCCCGCATCACATGGATGCCGAGTTCATGAAGACGACACCTTTCGGCCAGCGCATCGCGCATGGCACGCTGGTGTTTTCGGTCGGCGTCGGGCTGACGGCGAGCGTCGTCAACCCGGTCGCCTTCTCCTACGGCTACGACCGGCTGCGCTTCATCAAGCCGGTCTTCATCGGCGATACGATCCGCACGCGCACCACCATCGCCGCCAAGGAAGACGACCCCAAACGGCCAAACGCGGGACGCGTCATCGAACACGTCGAGGTTTTGAACCAGCACGACGAGGTCGTGCTGGCGGCGGATCACATCTATATCGTCGAGCGACGGCCCGGCTGAAAGACGGAGACAAAGAACATGGCGGATATCACTGGCAAGGTCGTGGTCGTCACGGCGGCCGCGCAGGGCATAGGACGGGCAAGCGCGCTGGCTTTCGCCAAGGCCAGCGCGATCGTCCATGCCACCGACATCAACGAGGCGGCCTTGGCCGAGCTTGGCAAGACGCCTGGCATCACGACGCGAAAACTCGATGTGCTGAACGACGACGCGGTAAAGGCGGCTTTCGCCGAAATCGGCCAAGTCGACGTGCTGTTCAACTGCGCCGGCTTCGTCCATGCCGGCTCGATCCTGGACATGAAGGACGAGGATCTCGACTTTGCCTTCAATCTTAATGTGCGCGCCATGATCCGCACCATCCGCGCCGTGCTGCCCGGCATGCTGGAGCGCGGCGATGGCTCGATCATCAACATGGCGTCGGTGGCGGGCGCCCCGAAGGGCGTCCCGAACCGCCTCGCCTACGGCGTGACCAAGGCAGCCGTGATCGGCCTGACCAAGTCGATCGCCGCCGATTATGTCGCCAAGGGCGTCCGCTGCAACGCCATCTGCCCGGGCACCGTCGAGAGCCCCTCGCTCCAGGGCCGCATGCAGGCGCAGGGCGACTATGAGGCCGCGCGTGCCGCCTTCATCGCGCGTCAGCCGATGGGCAGGATCGGCACGCCGGAGGAGATCGCCGACCTTGCGGTCTACCTGGCCGGCGCCACCTACACGACAGGACAGGCCTATAATATCGACGGCGGCTGGTCGATCTGAGGCCGTTTCGGCCGCCAGTTGAGTTGTGAGGCAAGCCAGTTACGAGGCAGCAATGACCAAAATCACAGACCTCAGAACCTTCGACCTGCGCTTCCCGACATCGCAAAGCCTCGACGGCTCGGACGCGATGAATCCGGACCCGGATTACTCGGCTGCCTATGTCATTCTCGACACCGATGTTCGATCGCTGAAAGGCCATGGCCTCACCTTCACCATCGGTCGTGGCAACGAGATCTGCTGCGCGGCGATCGAAGCGCTGCGCCACCTCGTCGTGGGGCTCGATCTCGACTGGGTGAAAGAGGATCCCGGCCGCTTCTGGCATCACGTGACCGGCGACAGCCAGCTGCGCTGGATCGGGCCGGACAAGGGCGCCATGCATCTTGCGGTTGGCGCGGTGGTCAATGCTGTCTGGGATCTCTGGGCCAAGGAAGCCGGAAAGCCGGTCTGGCGGCTGGTCGCAGAGATGAGCCCGGAAGAGATCGTGCGCATCGTCGATTTCCGCTACCTCGCCGACGCCATCACGCCCGCCGAGGCGCTGGCGATCCTGAAGAAGGCCGAGACGGGCAAGGCCGAGCGCATCGCCACGCTCGAGCGCGAAGGCTATGCCTGCTACACCACCTCTGCCGGCTGGCTCGGCTATCCCGACGACAAGCTGCGGCGTCTTTGCCAGGAAGCGGTCGACGATGGGTTCAATCACATCAAGCTGAAGGTCGGCCGCGACCGCGCCGACGATATCCGCCGTCTCAGGATCGCCCGCGAGGTCATTGGTCCGGACCGTTACCTGATGATCGACGCCAACCAGGTCTGGGAGGTCGACCAGGCGATCGACTGGCTCAAGGACCTCGCCTTCGCGAAACCCTTCTTCATCGAGGAGCCGACCAGCCCGGACGACATCGCCGGCCACGCCAAGATCCGCAAGGCTGTCGCGCCGATCAAGGTCGCGACCGGCGAGATGTGCCAGAACCGCATCATGTTCAAGCAGTTCATCGCCGGCGGCGCGATCGACGTCGTGCAGATCGATTCCTGCCGCATGGGCGGGCTGAACGAGGTTCTGGCGGTGCTTCTGATCGCCGCCAAATACCGCCTGCCGGTCTGGCCGCATGCCGGCGGCATCGGCCTGTGCGAATATGTCCAGCATCTGTCGATGATCGACTATGTCGCCGCGTCCGGCAGCAAGGATGGCCGGGTCATCGAATATGTCGACCATCTGCACGAGCACTTCCTGGAACCCTGCGTGATCCGCGATGCCGCCTATATGCCGCCCCGTGCGCCCGGCTTCTCGATCGAGATGAAGGCGCAGTCAATCGAGGACTACCTGCATCGGCCCTGAAAGGTGACGCTGCAAACTGTTACTACGCCCGCGCGACTGGACCGCTGCGAATCGGCTATGCCTGCCGAATGCAGGAGACTTCCCTCTACGAGCCGGTGAAGCGGTTCCTCGAGAGCCTGGATTTCGCCGTCAAGGGCGAGATCGGCGGCTGCGACGTGGTCGGCGTGCGTGCCGGCGAGCCGCCGGTTGTCGTCATCTGCGAGTTGAAGCTGCAGTTCAACCTCGAGCTCGTCCTGCAAGCCGTCGACCGCGCGGCGGCCTGCGACGAGGTGTGGCTTGCCGCCTATATGTCGGCGCGCGGCAAGGGCCGCGAGCATGACCGCCGCTTCCGCGCGCTCTGCCGCCGCCTCGGCTTCGGCCTGCTAGGCGTCGGCAAGAAGGGCGAGGTGGAGCTGCTGCTCAGTCCGGCCGCCTTGCCGCCGCGCCGGGATCCCAGGCGGCGCTCACGCCTAATCGAGGAGCATCACCGCCGCAAGGGCGATCCGTCCATCGGCGGCAGCACGCGCAAGAAGCCGATCATGACCGCCTACCGGCAGGAAGCGCTGGCCTGCGCCGCCGCCCTGGCCGACGGTCCGAAACGGCCGCGCGATCTCAAAACCCTCTCGCCGCGCGCCGCCAGCATCCTTCTGCACAATTACTATGGCTGGTTCGCCAGGGCCGAGCGCGGTGTCTACGCGCTGACCGAAGCCGGCCTTGCGGCGATCCAACCTATGTCGGTGACGTTGTAAGAACGATTTGCCGATTCGGCGCTACGAACCGGAAAATCCGCGCCGTTCGGCCAAGCCTCGTTTCGACTGTTGACACGTCCCGCCGCCTGTGCAGAAATTGGTTGGACCATTGAACCACTTTAGGCTCAGCCGGCGTGACCGATTTCCTGCCCCCTATCCAGACCACGGCGCGCGACGACGCGGTGCTGAAGGCCTTGGCGGGGTTCGTGCGGCAGGAGGCTCTGGGTCCCGGCGAGAAGCTGCCGACGGAGCGCATCCTGGCCGAACGCCTCAAGGTCAGCCGCAACACGGTTCGCGAGGCCCTGACCCGCTGGGAGGGTCTCGGCCTCGTCGAGCGGCGGCAGGGCTCGGGCACTTATCTCAAGGCCGCCGTCTCCCCTGATATGCTGCACATGCCGCTGACGCTGTCCGGCGGCAATGATTTTGCCGGCCTGATGCGCACGCTGGAGATCCGCCGGGCCCTTGAGGCCGAGGCGGCGGCCCTTTGCGCCATCCGCGGCGGCAAGGCCGAGATCGCCGAGATCGAGCGCAAGCTCGACATCATGGAAGATGCCTTCCGCACCCGCGCAGGCATGTCCTCGGAGGAAGACTGGGAGTTCCACCAGGCGGTCTACCGCGCCTCCGGCAATCCGCTGTTCGAGCAGATCATCAGCGCCATGCATGAGCTCTTCCACCGTTTCTGGGAGCATCCACTCGGCGTGCGTGACTTCGGCCATGCCAGCTTTCCCTACCACCGCACCATCTTCGACCGCATCGCCGCGCATGATCCGGAAGGCGCCCGCGCCGAGGCGCTGAAGCTCATCGCCACCGTTGAGGACGATCTGAAGCGCGGTGCCGCCAACCTCAAGCTTTCGGACCGCAGATGAACGAGCAGCCCAACACCTTCGACCCGGCCCCGCTGGCCGGCGACTATCTCGGCGAGGCGGCGACCTTGCTGGCGCATGACGATCCGTTTCCAGGCGGCGCCGTGGTGCCGCCGATCTACCAGACCTCGCTTTTCACCTTCGCCAATTACGCCGACATGGCCGACACCTTTGCCGGCAGAAGGAAGCAGCCGATCTATTCGCGCGGCGACAACCCGACGGTGATGGAGTTCGAGGCACGCGTGGCGGCGCTCGAAGGCGCAGAGGCCGCGCGCGGTTTCTCGAGCGGCATGGCGGCGATCAGTGCCACGGTGCTCGCCTTCGTCGGCGCCGGCGAGCGCATGGTTGCCGTGCGCAACTGCTATGGCGACGCCTACCGCCTGTTCGAACGCCTGTTCCCGCGCTTGAACATCAAGGTCGACTATGTCGACGGCTCCGATCCTGACGCGGTTGCCGCGGCACTTCCCGGCGCCAAGCTGCTCTACCTCGAAAGCCCGACCTCGATGATGTTCGAGCTGCAGGACGTGGCGCATCTGACCCGGCTGGCGAAGGAGCAGGGTATCGTCACCACCATCGACAATTCCTGGGCGACGCCCGTCTTCCAGAAGCCGATCTCGCATGGCGTCGACCTGGTGCTGCATTCGGCCTCGAAATATCTGGGCGGCCACAGCGACACGGTCGCCGGCGTGGTGGCGGGTTCGGCCGCCCACATCAAGCACATCAACGAGCAGACCTATTCGCAGCTTGGCGGCAAGCTGTCGCCCTTCGAAGGCTGGCTGCTGTTGCGCGGCTTGCGTACGCTGCCGCTCAGGCTGCCGCATCACATGAAGAGCGGGCTCATCATTGCCGAGCGGCTGAAGGCGCATGGCAAGGTCGAGCGGGTCAACCACCCCGCTTATTCCAACCACCCCGGCAAGAAGACTTTAGCCGGCTATGCCGGCCTGTTCTCCTTCGAGGTCGCCGAGGATGTCGACATCCCGGCCTTCGTCGACGCGCTGAAATATTTCCGCATCGGCGTCAGCTGGGGCGGCCATGAAAGCCTGGTCGTGCCGGCAAAAGCCTCGCTCGAGCAGACGCCGGGCATCAATTCGATGGCGCGCTTCGGCGTCAGCCCTCGAACCATCCGCTTCAACGTCGGATTGGAAAATGTCGAGGACCTCTGGGCCGACATCGCCCAAGCCTTCGACAAAAGTAAAGCCTTCGACAAATCAAAAAAATAGTCGTCCAAAATGGGAGTCCCGAAGATGAAAAAACTGACCTTCATGTTAGCCGCCGTAGCCGGCCTGGCGATTTCCGCCAGCGGCGCGCTGGCCGATACCACCATCAAGCTGGTCGAGGTCATCACCAGCCCGCCGCGCACCGAATTCCTGAAGAAGCAGATCGCCGAATTCGAGACCGCGAACCCGGGCATCAAGGTGGAGGTGGTCTCGCTGCCCTGGGGCCAGGCCTTCGAGAAGTTCCTCACCATGGTGCAGGCCGGCGACACGCCCGATGTGGTCGAAATGCCCGAGCGCTGGATGGGCCTCTATGCCAACAACGGGCAGCTTGAGGATCTCGGCCCTTACATGGCCAAGTGGCCCGACGCCAAGACGCTTGGCGACCGAGCCAAGCAGTTCGGCTCGACCGTCAACAATACCCAGTTCATGATACCCTATGGCTATTATGTGAACGCGCTGTTCTGGAACAAGAAGCTGTTCAAGGAAGCCGGTCTCGACCGTCCGCCGGAAAACCTCGACGAGTTCGTCTCCTTCTCCAAGAAGATCTCCGCCATCCCCGGCAAATACGGCTACTGCTTGCGCGGCGGCCCGGGCGCTTTCAACGGCATGCACATGTTCATGAACATCGCTGACGGCAAGGGCGGTTATTTCACCGACGACGGTGTCTCAACCATCAATGATGAGGGCTCGGTCAAGGGCCTGCAGATGCTGGCCGACATGTACAAGAACGGTCTGGCGCCGAAAGATTCGGTGAGCTGGGGCTTCAACGAGACGGTGACCGGCTTCTACTCCGGCACCTGCGCCATGCTGAACCAGGATCCGGACGCGCTGCTTGGCATCGCCGACAAGATGAGCGCCGACGACTTCGCTGTGGCGCCGCTGCCCGTGGGCCCGAGCGGCAAATCCTACCCGACGCTCGGCTATGCCGGCTGGGCGATGTTCGCCAATTCCCAGCACAAGGACGAAGCCTGGAAGCTGATGGCCACACTGCTGTCGCCCAAGGACAATCTGGAATGGGCCAAGGAAGTCGGCGTCGTCCCGATCCACAACGGCGCCGACCAGGATGCGCATTTCAAGACCGAGCAGTTCAAGGGCTGGTTCACCGAGCTCAGCGACAGCTCCAAATACGAAATGGTGACGCCGCCGACGCATCTGGAGAACCTCGGCAACTTCGTCGACCAGGTAGCGATCAAGAATTTCCAGGAAGTGCTGCTCGGCCAGAAGCCGGCCAAGGACGTGGCCGACGAATGGGCCAAGTTCCTGACCAAGGAACAGCAGGACTGGATGGCAAAAAACAAGAAGTAAGCTTCTTTCCTTCTCCCCGTTTACGGGGAGAAGGTGTCACGAAGTGACGGATGAGGGGCGGCGCCACACCTTCATAAGTTCGCGCTGCCCCTCATCTGCCTGCCGGCATCTTCTCCCTGTTGAACGGGGAGAAGGACGCTGTCGCCGTCCCCGGCACCCACTCACCACCGTAGAGCCAAAACGTATGACCTACGCCGTCTCCGAAATCCGATCCGCCGCCCGGCCGCGAAAGCAACGGCTGAGCAAGGCCGCGATCGAGCCGTGGCTCTATCTATCGCCTGCGATCGTCCTGCTGGTCCTGGTGCTTTTGGTGCCGCTGATCATCGGCATCAGCTATTCCTTCCGCAAATTCTCGGCCTTCAAGTCGCAATATGTCGGCCTCGCCCAATACCAGGCGATGCTCTCCGACCCGGTGCTCGGCCAGGCGCTGATCAACACGTTGTGGTGGACGGTCGCCAGCCTGTTCTTCCAGTTCTTTCTTGGCCTGGGTCTCGCGCTGCTCCTCGACAAGCCCTTCTACGGCCGCAAGGTCGTCCAGGCGGTGGTGTTCCTGCCCTGGGCAGTGCCGTCCTTTCTCTCGGGCCTCACCTGGGCCTGGCTGTTCAACCCTATCATCGGGCCGCTGCCGCATTGGCTCTTCGCGCTTGGCCTGAAGGCGGGGCCGACCAACGTGTTGTCCGATCCCGCCACCGCCATGTGGGGGCCGATCGTCGCCAACATCTGGTTCGGCATCCCGTTCTTCGCCATCACGCTGCTGGCGGCGCTGAAGTCGATCCCCTCCGAGTTGCATGAGGCGGCGGCCATCGACGGCGCTTCGCCCTGGCAGCGCTTCACCAAGGTGACGCTGCCCTTCCTGGCGCCGACCATCGTCATCACCGTCATGCTGCGCACCATCTGGATCGCCACCTTCGCCGACCTGATCTTCGTCATGACCGAGGGCGGGCCGGCGGGCTCGACCAGCACGGTGCCGGTCTACATCTATGTCAGCGCCTTCAAGTCCCTCGACAAAGGCTACGCCTCGGCGGTTGCGGTGCTGCTTCTGGTGCTGCTCATCGCCTACGCCATCGGCCTGATCGCCATCCGCCGCAGCCTGGTGAGGCACGTCTGATGATCGCCGGTCGCTCCACCACTTCGCGAATCTTCGGCGGCATCGGTCTCTACGGCGCTATCGCGGCCTACGTGATCTTCGCGCTGTTTCCGATCTTCTGGACGCTGAAGATCTCGGTGACGCCCGAACGCCTGCTCTATTCCGAAGGCATCACCTTCTGGCCGTCGCAGACGACTTTTCAGAACTTCGCCACCGTGCTCGAGGCCTCCGACTTTCCGCGCTATTTCCTCAACAGCGTCATCGTCTCGGTGTCGACGGCCGCCTTTGTCACCGTCATCGCCACGCTTGCCGGCTATGCCATGTCGCGCTTCACTTTCCGCGGCAAGGCGACTTTGGCGATCCTGTTGCTGCTCACCCAGACCTTCCCGCTGGTCATGGTCATTCCGCCGATCTACCGCATCATGGGCGATCTCGGCCTCACCAACAGCCTGATCGGCCTGATCATCATCTACACCGCCTTCAACACCGCCTTCGCAACCTTCCTGATGCAGTCCTTCTTCGACGGCATCCCGAAAGACCTGGAGGAAGCGGCGATGATTGACGGCTGCACCCGCGCTCAGGCGATGCGCCGGGTGATCGTGCCGCTGACCTTGCCCGGCATGGGCGCGACGCTGGGCTTCGTCTTCACCGCCGCCTGGAGCGAGTTGCTGTTCGCGCTGATGCTGATCTCCAGCGACGAGCAGAAGACCTTTGCCGTCGGCCTGCTCACCTTCATCGGCAAGTTCGCCGTCGACTGGGGGCAGATGATGGCTGCCTCCATCCTGGCGCTCATCCCGGTCTGCGTCTTCTTCGCTTTCCTGCAACGCTATCTCGTCACCGGCCTCACCGCCGGCGCGGTCAAAGGATAAAAGATGGCTTCCGTCACGCTGCAAAACGTCGAGAAGGATTACGGCGCGCTGCGCATCCTGCACGGCGTCGATCTCGAGATCGCCGATGGCGAGTTCGTCGTGCTGGTCGGCCCGTCCGGCTGCGGCAAGTCCACGCTGCTGCGCATGATCGCCGGCCTGGAGGAAGTCACCGGCGGCGAGATCCATATCGGCGAGCGGCTGGTCAACGACGTCGCGCCGAAGGACCGGGACATCGCCATGGTGTTCCAGTCCTATGCGCTCTACCCGCATATGGATGTCTCCTCCAACATGGGCTTCAGCCTGCTTTTGAAGAAGGCCGAGAAGTCGACGATCGACGGCAGGGTAGGTGCTGCAGCCAGGCGGCTCGGCCTCGACGCCTATCTCGGCCGCCTGCCGCGCCAGCTCTCCGGCGGCCAGCGCCAGCGCGTCGCCATGGGCCGCGCCATCGTGCGCGACCCCAAGGTGTTCCTGTTCGACGAGCCGCTCTCCAACCTCGACGCCAAATTGCGCGTCCATATGCGCGCCGAGATCAAGGCGCTGCATCAGCAGCTCAAGACCACTTCGGTCTATGTCACCCACGACCAGGTCGAGGCGATGACCATGGCCGACCGCATCGTCGTCATGCATGACGGCTATGTGCAGCAGGTCGGCCGCCCGCTGGAGCTTTACGACCGTCCGGTCAACACCTTCGTCGCCGGCTTCATCGGCTCGCCGGGCATGAACTTCCTGCCGGCTAAGGTCGCCAAGGGTGGCAAGGCGGATTCTGTGCTCGCCGATGGCCAGAAGCTGCGGCTGCCGGATGGCCTGCCGCTGAGCGATGGCGACGACCTCACCATCGGACTGCGGCCGGAACACATCAAGCTCGTGGATGACGGCGCGCTGAAGGCCGAGGTCGAGGTGGTCGAGCCGCTCGGCCTGTCGACGCAGTTCTATGTCAGGCTGGCCAACCAGCAGGTCTGCGTCTTCGTCATGGGCCGCAGCGATGTGAGGCCGGGCGACACGATCCGCCTCGCCGCCGATCCGGCTGCGCTGCATCTGTTCGATCCGGTGAGCGGAAACCGGATTGGATAGGTCCGCGGATCAGCGCCAGCGGAAAGCGCCCAGAGTGTAGTCAGGCCACGCGCCTAGGTCTGCAAACAGCCCCGTCAGGTCGCTCCTGTCGGCCAATATTCCCGTCATCACCAGCGCGGTCGACACGCCGGCCGCGTTGCCGCCGGCTATATCGTGCTCGACACTGTCACCGACACAGATCACATCGCTGAGTGCCGGATGTCCCGCAAGCGCCAGCGCAGCTTCGTAGATCGCCGGGTAGGGCTTGCCGATACGGGTGACGCTGCCGCCGAGCTGTTCGTAAAGATCGGCGATCTCGCCGGCGCCGAAGCGCGGTCCGACCGCGGTCAGCATGATCCGATCGGGGTTGGTGCAGAAGCACGGCACCTTCCGCGCCGCCGCCGGGCCGAGAAGTCTTCGGTAGTGGTCGAGGTCGTAGCGGTCGCCTTCACTGGCCGCGATCAGCACCAGACCGGCGTCATCGCCGCGCTCGGTCAGAACGAGTGGCAGGCCCTCGATCGCCGAACGGTCCTCGTCGCGGCTGATCAGCAGGCATCTCGTGCCAGCCCGCAGCGCGCCCGAGTCCGCCATGTTTCGGAAGATGCGCCAAGCCACCTCGCCGGATGAGACGAAATGATCCCAGCTTCCCGCTTCAAAACCAAGCTTCAGCAGCCGCTTTTCGTTTGGCTCCGCCCGCTTGCCGGAATTCGAGATCAGCACCACGGTCTTGCCGGCGCGCTTCAGCGCCGACAGGGCTTCGACCGCGCCGGGATAAGGCTGTTGTCCGCCATGCAGCACGCCGAACTGGTCGAGCAGGAACACGTTGTAGCGCTCGGCAAGCGCTTCGATCCCGTCGAGATGCGCGGTGCGTTTCACGTTCACAACAGCCCCGCTTCCCTTGCGCCCGCCAGCGCCAGCCTTGCCGTCCCGGCCGCGGCCTCGTCCGAGAGCGCGGGCCGGAATTCGACGCCAAGCCTGCGCTGCCGGATCGCGGTCCAGGCGGCATTGGCGGCGCCGCCGCCGACGCTTCGAACCGAGGTGAGCTTCGGTGCGCCGAGTTCTGCGAGCCTCTGGTAGCCGAGCGCCTCGATGGCCGCGATGCCTTCCAGCATCGCCTTGAGATAGTCGGCGTCCGATTCCGGTCGGGGCAGGAGGCGCGGCTGGAGCTTTGGATCGGCAACAGGAAAACGTTCGCCGGCCGAGCCGAGCGGATAATAGTCGAGGCCGGTATCCGTCGCAGGATCGATCGCTGCGCTGAGTTCGAGGATGCGCGCGAGCGAAAAATGCTGGGCGAGCACCTTGCCGCCGGTGTTCGACGCGCCGCCCGCGAGCCAGGCATCGCCGAGCCGGTGGCTGTATATGCCGTAGCGCGGCGCCGAGATCGGCCGGTCGGACAGGATCTTGATGGTCAGCGACGATCCGAGAGCGGTGACGCCGTCGCCCGCGGCCGCCGCGCCCGTCGCCAAGAAAGAGGCGCAGCCGTCCGTGGTGCCGGCGACCACCGCGACATCGCGCGGCAACCCGAACAGGTCGGCGGCGGCGGCCGTAAGCCTGCCGGTCACGCTACCCGGCCTGACAATGGTGGGCAGAAGCTCCACGCGCATGCCGGTCGCCGCGATCCATTCCGGCCAGCGGCGCGCCTCGGCATCGTAGCCGGTCTTCAGGCTGTTGTTCTCGTCGCTGATGTCGAAGCGGGCCGAGAATTGCGCGGCAATCCAGTCGGCCTGGTGCAGCACGGCGTGGATGCCAGGCAGGCGCTGGAACCAGAGCGCCTTGGCGAGACCGGAGGTCGCCCCATGCGCAGCACTTGCCTCCGGCGCCGTGCCGGCGATCACGGCGAGGATGGCCGCATCCGGAACCTTGTCGTTGTACATCAGCGGCTCGGCCAGCGGCCGTCCGGCGTCGTCGGTCGGCAGCACGGTTCCCGACGTACCGTCCACGGCGATCGCGCGCACAGCCATGCGATCGATGCGCGAAAAAAGCTCGTGCAGTGTCGCTTCGACGGCGGCCCACCAAACGGCCGGATCGCGGCCGTTCGCGCCGAAGCGCTCGAGCGGCACGGCGGCGCTCGCGGCGGTGGAGAAGTCCGGACGCATCGCGACGGCGCGCGCTCCGGAGGTGCCGATGTCGATGCCTAATGCAAGAGGCGCCATTCGCCTAACCCGCCGCGTTGAGTCTCTGGCGATACTGCTCGGCATCCCAGTTGACCAGCTCGTCATTTTCGGCGGCGGTGAGATAATTCAATCGCGCCGTGGTGTCGATCCGCGCGGTCACGTCGGCGAGGCAGCGCTGCATAGCGTCCGCGCCGGAGCTGGCGTCGCCGCGCATCAGCACGCCGGCGCCTGGAAAGAGGACCGCGACGGGGTTCGTGCCCAGCCGCGCGACGACGTCGGCGACCTTCTCGCCAGGCCTTGCCACCACGGAGCCCCGGCCAAGGAAGATGACGTGGTCAGGGTAGAGGCTGCCGGCTTCGGCGATGCGGCGGCTGTCCGCATCGAGCGCCGCCGCATGCGCCTCGATATCCGCCGGCAATCGGTAACCGCTGCCGTCGGCAAGTGCCGCCAGCGCCGCTATATCCGGGATCGGTGTCTGCCGCGCCGGGCGGGCCAAAAGCGATCTCACCCGGTGCAGCAGACGCTCCGCCTCGGCCACGGTCTCCGCTGCGACGACCAGTCCGTGATTGCCGAGGATCAGCACGTCGACCCCCTGCCCGAGACGCTCGGCAATGCCCTGGGCAAGCGGCAGGCCCGGCCGGCGATAGGGGACATAAGCCCACGCGATGCCCTGGAGACGCCGCCCGGCCTCGATCTCGCAATCGGCCTGAACGGCGAGTGAAATTGTCTCGACGCAGTGGACATGCAGCACCACTCGCTGCGGCATCAGCGCGTGTACGATGGTCTCGATCGAAGGGCGCAAGCCGCGCGGATTGAGGGCATCGATGGCAAAGGCCTGCGGCTTGTCGGCGCTCGGATCGCGCCGTTCGAGGGCCTCGACGAGCGGACCCATCGCGACCGGTACCATGATGTCGTCAATCAGCGCGTCCCTCAACCAGGTGCCGGAGGCCTTGATCCACAGCGTGTCCCCTGCCTTCAGCGATGTGTTGCCGCCGGCTGCCTGTGTCAGGTGCGGATCGTCGCCGATGGCTGCCGAAAGTGTCCGCAAGGCGGTCAGCTCCTGCGCATCAACTGTGGTCGCCATGGCGATCTTCCTCCAACGGCTCGGTCGGTCTCGCACGATCTCCCGTTACAGGAGAATGATTGGTGCTGATATCGCAGGTGCGAGCGATCTACGTCAACAGTGATCTACTATCGTCAAAACGGGCTTGCAATCCGACTGATGTTGAGTAAGTTGCATCAATTGTCATGCAAAATGGCATTGTCGGGAGGGAAGAGTTGAGCGACTCCGGCCGCCAGCGTCAGATCGTCGAGCTATTGCGGGACCGGCCGTTCGCTTCGGTGCGTGAACTGCAGGAGCGGCTTGGCGTGTCGGCGGCGACGGTCAGGCGCGACATCGACAAGATCGACGAGGCCGGCGAAGCCAGGAAGGTCTATGGCGGCATCTCGGCGCTCGACGGCGCCGCGCATGCCGGCATCGCCTATGCGAGGCCCTATGACGAGAACCGTGACCTGGCGGTCGATGCCAAACGGCAAATCGCCGCTGTAGCCGCCACCATGGTGCGCGACGGCGATGCGGTCATCGTCCATGGCGGCTCGACCTGCTTCCATCTCGGCGTCAAGCTTGCCGACCGCAACATTCGCCTCTTCACCAATTCCATGCCGCTCGCCGCCTATCTCAGCGACCATGGCCATTGCAGCCTGACCATCGCCGGCGGCGATCTGCACCGCGAGCCCGGCATCATCCATTCGCTCACCCAGGCCGTGCCGTTTTATGCCTCGAAGTTCTTTCTCGGCGCGCAGGGCCTCGGCCATGAGGGCGTGCTGGAATCGCATCCGCTGCTGGTGCGCTCGATCATCGATCTCAGCCTTTGCGCCGACCAGATCGTGGTGCTGGCGGACAGCCGGAAGCTGTCGATCCACGCCCGCAATGTCGCGCTGCCGCTGTCGCGCATCGGCACGTTGGTGACCGATGACGGCCTGTCCGGCGCCGATGCGCGGATGCTGGAAGATGCCGGTGTCACCGTGCGTATCGCCTCGCCTTCGGGAGCCGTCCAGTGAAGGTGGCGGTGCTCGATTTCGGCAAGACCAATTCGAAGCTGTTCGTCTTCGACCAGGACGGGCGCATCCTCGACGAACGGCGCACGAAACCCGACTGGATACGCAAAAGCGGGCTCAGCGTGCTTGACGAAACGGCGCTGCATAACTGGGCGCTGGACGCCGTCAACGAGGCCGCTGATGCCCACGGCATCGAAGGTCTGATGGTGTCGGGCCACGGCTGCACCTTCGCGCTGGTCGACGATACGGCGCTGACGCATCCGATCCTAGACTATGAGCAGGAGCCGCCCGCCGAGATCGCCGCGCGGATCGATCGGCGCATTCCCGATTTCGCCGAGACCTTCTCGCCGCGCCTGCCGCTCGGCTTCAACTATGGCCGCCACATGCTGTGGCTGAAAGAAGTGGAGCCCGGCGCGTTCTCGGCGGCGAAGGCGATTCTCGGCTATCCGCAATATTGGAGCTGGCGCTTCGGCGGCCACGCCGTTTCGGAAGTCTCCTATCTCGGCTGCCACTCGCATCTGTGGGCACCGAGCAAGCGTGACTTCTCCTCGCTGGTCGATGCCGAGGGCTGGCGGGGCCGCATGCCCGCCTTCGCGCACGCCGGCGGCGTCATTGGCGAGCGGCGCTTTGGCCGGGCGGGCAGACCGGTCGCCATTCACAACGGCGTTCATGATAGCAATGCCGCGCTCCATGCCTATCGCCGGCAGGACCTCGGGCCGCTCACCGTGGTGTCGACGGGCACCTGGGTGATCGTTCTCAACCCTGACTGTCCGTTCGAGGCGCTCGACCGCGAGCGCGACATGCTGGCCAATGTCGATGTCGATGGCGGCGCGGTGCCTACGATCCGCTTCATGGGCGGGCGCGAATTCGCCGTGATCAGCGGCAACTGGCAAGGCGCGATCGCCTCGGCCGCCATACAGCGGGCGATCGACGCCGGCACGATGGCCGTGCCGAGCTTTGCCCCGGGCGGACCGCTGCCGGGCCGGACGGGCGAGATCCTCGGGCCCGTTTCCGGTGCTGGGGAGCGCGCCGCCGTAGCGCTGCTTTATGTGGCTCTGATGATCGATCTCTCGCTCGACCTGATCCGTTCGGCAGACACCGTCATCGTCGATGGCGGACTGAATGCGGATGGGATGCTTGCCGGCCTCCTGGCGGCGCTGCGGCCCGGCCAATCCTTCCTGCAGGGGGCCACGCTGGAAGGCAGCGCCACGGGCGCCGCGGCTCTCGCCTTCGAGAGCATCGGCCGCGAATTCGCCGCCGATAGGCCGGAGCCGGTACGCGCCGCGGACTTCAAAGGCCTGGATCGCTACCGCGACGACTGGCGCGGCCTTATTGCCGGACGCCACATCGCCGGCGCGGCGGCAGGAGGTGCGCAATGAGCGCCGCCGCCCGCGTCGAGGCGTCGCAAAGGCCGGTGCTGGAGATGCGCCACATCTCCAAGACTTTCGGTCCCGTCCGGGCCCTGCACGACGTATCGCTCACCGTCAATGCCGGCGAACTGCATGCGCTGATGGGCGAGAACGGCGCCGGCAAGTCGACGCTGATGAAGGTGCTGTCCGGCGCCTATCGGCCGGATGCCGGCGGCGAGATCCTGATCGACGGTACGCCGGTCGCCAGCGGCGATCCTATCAAGGCTCGCGCCCAGGGCATCGCGGTCATCTACCAGGAGCTGTCGCTGGCGCCGAACCTGACTGTGGCGCAGAACATCTTCCTCGGCAACGAGCCGCGTAGGTTCGGCATCGTCGACCGCGACCAGTGCAACCGTCGCGCCAGGGAAATCATCGAGCGGCTCGGCGTCTCCTTTTCGGCGCGCGCCTTGGTCTCTAGCCTGTCGCTGGGCGAGCGCCAGCTGGTCGAGATCGCCCGCGCGCTGTCGACCAGCGCCCGCATCATCGTCATGGACGAGCCGACCACCTCGCTGACCTCGCGCGAGACCGACCGGCTGTTCGAGGTGATCGGGGCGCTGAAGGCGCAAGGCATTGCCATCATCTACATCAGCCACCGCATGGAGGAGGTCTACCAGCTCGCCGACCGCGTCAGCGTGCTGCGCGACAGCGGCTATGTCGGCACGCTGGAACGCGCCGATCTCAATGCATCGCGCCTGGTCTCGATGATGGTCGGCCGCGATCTCTCGGCCTTCTACAAGAAGGATCACCGGCCGCCGGACAGTCAGCGCCGGGTAGCGCTGTCGGTGCGCGGCATGTCGGACGGCGGATTGCTGAAGGACTGCTCGTTCGATCTTTACCACGGGGAGGTGCTGGCGTTGGCGGGGCTGGTTGGTTCCGGCCGCACCGAACTCGCGAGGCTGATCTTCGGGGCCGACCGCCGCAGCGCGGGCGAGCTGGAGCTCGACGGCAAGCCGATTGCCATCGCTTCGCCACGCGAGGCGCTGGAGGCCGGCATTGCTTACCTCACCGAGGACCGCAAGGAGCTCGGGCTGTTTCTCGACATGTCGATCGCCGACAACATCAATATGGGCGTGCTTGCGAAAGACGCGCGCGCCGGCGGTTTTCGTGATTTCACCGCCGCCGAGCGGCGTGCCGCCAAGGCCATCGCCGATCTCTCGATCCGCACGCGCTCGGCGCAGGCCAATGCCGGCTCACTGTCGGGCGGCAACCAGCAGAAGGTGCTGCTTGCCCGCCTGCTTGAGACCGAGCCCAGGGTCGTCATCCTCGACGAGCCGACGCGCGGCGTCGACGTCGGCGCCAAGTCGGAGATCTATCGGTTGATCGACAGTCTTGCCGGCCGGGGCATCGCCATTCTCATGATCTCCAGCGAACTGCCCGAAGTAATCGGGGTGGCCGACCGCGTGCTCGTGATGCGCGACGGCGCCATCGCCGGCGAGGTGACGGCGTCGGAGGGCAGGCCGCTGCGTCAGGAAGAAATCATGGAACTCGCGACGGGGGCGGCCAAGGAAGGACCGACAAGATGACCGACAGCTCAACAGTGGCGAAAGCGGCGGATCAGGCAGCGGTCAGGAGCCGACGGCTGCGGACGGCCTTCGCCGCGCTCGGCATGCTGCCGGTTCTGGTGCTGCTTGCTGTCGGCTTCCAGTTCATCAACCCGCGCTTCCTTACCGGCACCAACCTGCTCATCGTCAGCCAGCAGTCGTCGATCAATATCGTGCTGGCCGCGGGCATGACCTTCGTCATCCTCACCGGCGGCATCGACCTATCCGTCGGCTCGATCCTCGCGGCCTCGGCGATGGTCGCTGTGCTGGTGTCGCTGGTGCCGGACTGGGGCATGCTCGGCATTCCGGCCGCCATTTTGCTCGGCCTCGGCTTCGGCGTCATCAACGGGCTGCTTGTCGCCTACATCAAGCTGCCGCCCTTCATTGTCACGCTGGGCTCGCTGACCGCCGTGCGCGGCGTCGCCCGCCTGCTCGGCGAGGATACGACAGTCTTCAATTCCGACCTGCCTTTCGACTTCATCGGCAATGGCTCACTGTTCGGCATTCCCTGGCTTGTCATCATCGCGCTGACCGTGGTGGTGCTGTCCTGGCTGGTGCTCAAGCGCACCGTGCTCGGCACCTGGATCTATGCCGTGGGCGGCAATGCCGAGGCGGCGCGCCTCACCGGCATCAAGGTGCCGCTGGTGCTGCTCTTCGTCTATGGCGTGTCGGGCCTGCTCGCGGGCCTCGGCGGCGTCATGTCGGCGGCGAGACTCTACGCCGCCAATGGCCTGCAGCTAGGCCAGTCCTACGAGCTCGATGCCATCGCCGCCGTCATTCTCGGCGGCACCAGCTTCGTCGGCGGCGTCGGCTCGATTTGGGGCACGCTGATCGGCGGGCTGATCATCGCCGTGCTCTCCAACGGGCTCATTTTGGCCGGTGTCTCGGACATCTGGCAGTACATCATCAAGGGATTGGTCATCATCGTGGCGGTCGCCCTCGACCGTTACCGGCTGCAGGCCGGAGCAAGAACGTGATTGACCTCGGTCGCCGGCCTAGACGGGCCGGATTGTGTGTAACGCACCGTGAGAGGCGCGGGGCAATCGGAGGAAGCAAGTAAATGAAGACCATCGCCAAACTGCTCTGCGGCGCAGCCCTCGCGGCCCTCGCCATCGCGCCGGCATCGGCCAAAGACCTCAACAAGGTCGGCATCTCGGTCGGCCTGCTCGGCAACCCGTTCTTCGTCGCCACCATCAAGGGCATCGAGGACGCGGCCAAGAAGATCAATCCGAAGGTCGAGGTGACGTCGGTGTCGGCCGACTACGACCTCAACAAGCAGGTCTCGCAGATCGATTCCTTCATCGCCGCCGGCGTCGATGTCATCATGCTCAATGCCGTCGATGCCAAGGCGATCGCGCCCGCGGTCAAGAAGGCGCAGGCGGCTGGCATCGTCGTCGCTGCCTTCGACGTCTCGGCGCCGGGCGCCGACGTCACCGTGATGACCAACAACGTCAAGGCCGGAGAGGAGGCCTGCCAGTATCTGGTCGATCACACCGGCGGCAAAGGCAACTACGTCATCCTCAACGGCCCGGCCTCGTCGTCGATCCTGGAGCGCGTCAAGGGCTGCAAGAACGTTCTTTCGCAGCACGCCGACATCAAAATCCTGTCCGACGACCAGAACGCCGAGGGATCGCGCGACGGCGGCCTGAAAGTGTTCCAGTCGCTGCTCACCCGCTTCGACAAGATCGACGCGGTGTTCGCCATCAACGATCCTACGGCGATCGGCGCGCAGCTCGCCGCCAAGCAGCTCAATCGCTCGGAATTCATCATCACCGCGGTCGACGGCGCCCCGGACATTGAGAAGGAGTTCGCGTCCGGCACCTCGCTGATCAAGGCCTCGGCCTCGCAGGATCCCTATGTCATGGCCGGCCAGTCGCTGACGATGGCGGCAGATGTGCTTGCCGGCAAGAAGCCGGCCGAGCCGACCGTGCTGCTCGATCCGAAGCTGATTACCGCCGAGAACCTGAAGGACTACAAGGGCTGGACGGCGGCCCGCTAAAAAGCCTGCTCCCAAGGCTGGCGCGGCCGGATCGGTCCGGCCGCGCCTCATTCATCGGACGGAGACGATCATGTCGCGCATTGGTATCCATTCTTTCGTCTGGTCTGCGAGTTCGGCGCAGGCGGATCTCGAACGCACGCTGGCCAACACGAAGGAAGCCGGCTTCGACCTGATCGAATTCTCCTATCTCGATCCGGCGGATGTCGATATCGGCAGGCTGGCCAAAAGCATCACCGATCTCGGCCTGGGCGTAGCGATCAGCATTGGCCTGCCTGCCGACGGCGACATCTCCAGCCCAGACAAGGCGGTCGCCGCGCGCGGCGTCGAGATCCTGAACCGCACCGTCGCCCTCACGCGCGATCTCGGCGGCCAAAAGATCGGCGGCATTCTCTCGGCAAGCCACGGCCTGCAAACCGAACCGCCGACGCGCGATCAGTGGAACCGCAGCGCCGCTGCACTTGCCGGGGTTGCGGAAACGGCCAAGGCCGCCGGCGTGACGCTCAATCTCGAAATCGTCAACCGCTTCGAAAGCAACCTGCTCAACACCGCCGCGCAAGGACTAGCTTTCATCGAAGACACCGGCTCCGACAACATCTTCCTGCACCTCGACACCTTCCACATGAACATCGAGGAGGCCGATGTCGGCCTGGCCATCCGCCATGCCGCGAGGAAGATCGGTTATGTCCATATCGGCGAGAGCCATCGCGGCTTTCTGGGCACCGGCAGCATCGATTTCTCGGCGATCTTCGATGCGCTGGCGGCGATCGGCTACAGCGACGATCTCAGCTTCGAATCCTTCTCGTCCGAGATCGTCGACGAGAATCTGTCGCGGAAGACGGCGATCTGGCGCAATCTGTGGACCGACAATATGGAGCTTGCTCGTCATGCGCGCCGCTTCATCGCGGTCGGCCTGGAGACGGCCCGGCGCAAGGCCGATCTCGTCTCGGCTTCGCAAAGGCCCTGACGTCTTCGAGAATGTCGAGCAGTGAATTGCGGCTTTCGAGGGCCATGCTCTGCTAGACTCCTGTTGATTCGTCTCGACAGGAAAAGGCATGAGCAAGGCCCTCGGCACATTCGCACTGGTCACGGTTTTGAGCGCTTTGCTGATGGCGCTGTCATTGGCCGTGGCGAGGCACGGCTATCCCTATGGCGCGTTCGGCGTGAAGCGTCTCGACGGCATCGCCGACGCCGGCTCATTCCTGGCGATCGCCGCCGTCTATTTCTTCGCAGCCATGCTGATGATGATCCTGCCCATCCGCGCCGCCGGCGTCGTACTGACCCATGCGGCCGATGCGATCTTCTGGGCGACGATCGTATTGTTCGCGACCATCGTCGGCTCGCTGATCGCCAGATGGGCCTTCGGCCAGCACGAGGTGCTCTGGGCGCTTTTCAACTGGCGTTTCCTGTTCGTGGCAGTGATCGTTGCGGCGCATCTCACCATGAACGAGCTTCGCCGCAACATCCTGCTCAGAAGCCTGTTCTTCGTCGCCTTCGGCGCGGTCACGCTCGCCTGTCTGTTCTGGTCGTTCTCGACCTGACGCGGCAAGACCCTAGGTTTGTCGCAGAAGGCCGGTAGACCTGCCACGGGACAATCATTATATCATTTGTCCGACAATTGACCGGCCGACGGACTGCCACTACCCCAGCTTCAAGGAACAAGACAATGACCGTGCTGCGTAAGAACCTGATCGACGGCGAGTGGCTTGGCGAGGCCGGCTCGCGCAACATCAACCCGTCGAACACCAACGACATCGTCGGCGAATATGCTTCGGCCGGGCCTGAGCAAGCCAAGCAGGCCATCGCCGCCGCTAAGGCGGCCTTTCCGGCCTGGTCGCGCTCAGGCCCGCTGGCCCGCCATGCCGTGCTGAAGAAAACCTCCGACGAGATCATGGCACGCAAGGACGAGATCGGCCGGTCGCTCGCGCGCGAGGAAGGCAAGACGCTGGCAGAGGGCGTCGGCGAGACGATCCGCGCCGCGCAGATATTCGACTTCTTCGCCGGTGAGACGCTGCGTCTGTCGGGCGAGATGGTGCCGAGCGTTCGGCCTGGCGTCGGCGTCGAGATGACGCGCGAAGGCGTCGGCGTTGTCGGCATCATCACGCCGTGGAATTTTCCCATCGCCATCCCCGCCTGGAAGATCGCGCCGGCGCTGGCCTACGGCAACACGATCGTCTTCAAGCCGGCCGAACTGGTTCCCGAAAGCGCCTGGACCATCGTCGATATCCTGCACCGCGCCGGCCTGCCCAAGGGCGTGCTCAATCTCGTCATGGGTAAGGGATCGGTGGTCGGCCAGGCGATGCTCGACAATCCCGATGTCAACGCCATCTCCTTCACAGGCTCGGTCGGGACCGGCAAGCGCGTCGCCGCGGCAAGTGTGGAGCACATGCGCAAATTTCAGCTCGAAATGGGCGGCAAGAATCCGCTCGTCGTGCTCGACGACGCCGATCTCGCGGTGGCCGTCGACTGCGCGGTCAACGGCGCTTATTTCTCGACCGGACAGCGCTGCACAGCATCCTCGCGCCTGATCGTCACCGACGGCATCCACGACCGTTTTGTCGAAGCGATCAAGGAGCGCCTGGACAAGCTCGTCATCGGCGATGCGCTCGATGCCAAGACCCAGATCGGTCCGGTCGTCGACCAGACCCAGCTCAAGCAGGACGAGGATTACATCGCCATCGGCCGCCAGGAAGGCGCCGAGCTCGCCTTCGGCGGTGACCGGCTGGAACGCGGCGCGCCTGGCTTTTATCTGCAGCCTGCGCTGTTTGTCGGCTCGACCAACGCGATGCGCATCTCGCGCGAGGAGATTTTCGGCCCCGTCGCCAATGTCATCCGCGTCAAGGACTATGACGAAGCGCTGGCTGTCGCCAACGACACGCCGTTCGGTCTCACCTCCGGCATCTGCACCACCAGCCTGAAGCACGCGACGCATTTCAAGCGCAATTCCGAAGCCGGCATGGTGATGGTCAACCTGCCGACGGCCGGCGTCGATTTCCACGTGCCGTTCGGCGGCCGCAAGGGCTCGAGCTACGGCCCGCGCGAACAAGGCCGTTACGCGATGGAGTTCTACACCACGGTGAAGACCGCCTATACATTCGCCGGCTAGAGCAATTCCAGGAAATGTGTTGGCGGTTTTCCGTCCGGAATTGCGCAAAAACAAGGAGATAGGGCGTTTCGCCGTTTCCATGAAACGGTGAAACGCACTAGTCCAATCCGGGAGGAGATCGATGAGCGTGGCCGACATGACATGGCTCAACCCGCCGCCGCAGCACACGGTCGGCGACGGAACGCTCACCGTCCGAACAGGCAAGGACACCGACTTCTGGCGCGAGACCTTCTACGGCTTCTGGCGAGACAACGGCCATTTCCTCTACCGTTCCGTCGAGGGTGACTTCAGCGCCGAGGTGACCGTCAAGGGGGACTACAAGGTGCTCTACGATCAGGCGGGGCTGATGCTGCGCCTGAGCGAAACGCACTGGATCAAGGCCGGCATCGAATACACCGACGGGCTGGCATACTTCTCCGTCGTCGTCACCAACGACACCTCCGACTGGTCGCTGGTCGCCATCGCCGCCGGCAAGGACGGCGTCAGGATCCGCCTAACCCGCCACGCCGAGGCGATCCGCATCCAGTATCTGGACGCCTCGGACGGCCACTGGAAACCGGTGCGCCTGGCCTATTTCCCGATCTCGAAAACGGTCGATGTCGGCATGATGTGCTGCTCGCCGCAGCGCGAAGGCTTCGAGGCGACCTTCTCCGGCTTCACGATCGGGCCGGCGATTGCAAGGGACCTGCATGGGTGAGTGCGGAACCGCGTGGTTCTTTTGCGATTGCCGCGATAAGGTAAGACGGCGCCTTGCCAGAGCGGAAGGGTCCGATGCCGTCTGATACTCCGCTGATCCTGTTCTGGACGCGCTGCTTCAACAAGCCGACCGACATTGCGGCCACGCCGCAATATCCAGCACCCGTCGAATGGACCAACGACCGGCGACGGCTTGATCCCCAGATCGTTGGCGAGCACGCCAAAAGCCTCTCAGGTCGGCGCCGGCATGCGGCCGATGGTCGGCCTCTCGTCCTCGGCGGGAACGGCCATCTGGCGGCGCCGGAAAGCCGGCAATGGGTTCAGCTTGAACAGGCCGTAATAGACGATGAAGGACGCCATGAAATAGGGGCCGAGCATCTCGACCTCGAAGAAGGAGCGGATCAGCATCAGCCCGGTCGCGCCGGCAAGCACCACCGAATCGGCACTCCACCCGCCGAACACCACCTTCGATACATGGCCGTAGAAGGCGCGCAGGATGACCAGCGCCAGCAAGGTGACGCCGATGAAGCCGATTTCGACCAGCGTCTCGACATAGGTGTTGTGGAAGTGGAAGCCGGAACGGGTCGAGATATAGAATTCCGCCCACAGCCGCTCCGGATCGGCAAAACCCTGCACCCAATAGGCGGCATAGCCATAGCCGAGCAGCGGACGCTGCTGCGCTGCTTTCCAGCCCTGTTCCCACAGATAGGTGCGGCCGGTGAGCGTCGAATCCTTGCCGAAGATGCCGAGCACGACATCCAGCAGCCCGAGGTTGAGCGCTGCCACCACGCCCGTCACCAGCGCCCCGGCGCCGACGATGAACAGCACCCGGCGATAGCGTCGCGACAGGACCTTGGTCATGGTGAGCAGCATCACGATGCCGATCACCGCCGGCAGCGAGGCCACCGACGTCGCCGAATGGGCGATTGCCAGCATATAGACCGACAAAAGCATGATCGGCGCGGTCCAGACGAAGCCCAGCCAGTTGCGCCGGTAGAAGACAAGGAACGCCAGGCAGAAAAAGATGCCGAGCGAAGAGAAGAAGCCGACCTGGTTCTTGGAACCGAAGGCGCCGACGAAATTGACCGTGCCGTCGATCGTGTCGAGCGCGTAACCACCGACTCCGAGTGAATAGAGCAGCACGAAGAAGATGCCGATCAGCGAGCCGACCACCAGCGTGCGCACGCTGATGGTGCGCGCCGCGACATAGGCGCAGACGATATGCGAGGAATATTGCACCGCCGCGCGCGCGCTGATGCCCGCCGCTTGCGACCAGAACACCGAGAGGCAGACATAGGCCGCAAGCAGAATGGGTAGCCAGGCGCTGGCGAGTTTCCAGGTGAAGCGCCGGTAATCGACGAACAGCAGCGGCAGCCAGACGGCGTAGTAGGCGAGGATCAGGATCTGGCCGAAATTGGGCGAGTAGGCGAAGGCGAGCGTGGAAACCGCGACGGCGAAAATGCCGTAGGTCTCGTTGCGATCGGGATCGATCAGGATGGATTTCGGAATCTTCATACCGGCTTTTGTCCAGCGCTAAGCCACGGCCCGGGCGCGCTGCATCTGCCGCTGCAGGAAGCGCCGCACCGGCTCATCATAGACGCGCGTGGCGATGTCGGCGATGACGACAACCATCGCCGCCATCACGATGCCGAACAAGGGATGATGCGCGAACGGGTCGATCGAGAAGGCCTTGCCGGCCCCGGCGATGATCATCAGCATCGGCGTGTGGATGATGTAGATCGGGTAGGAAATCCGCCCGAGCCAGCCATAGACGCCTGACAGTCGCGGCGCGGTCGGCGCCACCGCGCCGGTCATCACCATGATCGGGAAGACGATGACGATGGCGCAGAGGTCGTAGGCAACGCGCGCGCCGGCGGCAACCGGGGCGATGGCGAAGACGGCAAGCGTGAGCAGGATCGCGCCCTCGACCCAGAAGCCGCGCCGCAGGAAGCCGAAGCTGCCCTGCCAGCCCGCCATCGATCGGCAGAGCAGCACGCCCAGGAAGAACGAGAAGGTTACGCGCGGCAGCCCGCTGACGATGGTCTTGCCGGTCATGCCGAAATCGAGCGTGCCGGCGAAAACCGAGGCGACGACGAGCAGCACGAGGCTGGCGCCGACGATCCCCGTCAGCACCCGCCGCGACAAGAGCACGAAGACAGCGACATAGGCGATGTTGACGATGAGCTCGAAGAACAGCGACCACGATGCCGGGTTGAGAGGAAAGATCGTATGATAGGCGTCGCTGACCAGCGGGATGAACAGCATGCCGGTTGTCAGCTGCATGCCGATCTCGGACATCGGCATGTATTCCGCCGGTATCAGTCTGTTCTTGACCAGCAAATAGAAGAAGCCGAGCAGCGTGCCGGCTAGATAGAGCGGATAGAGCCGGATCAGGCGGATGGCCACGAAAGTGCCGAAGCCCATGCCGGTTTCGATCTTGCGGTCATAGGCATGCGCGATGACGAAGCCGCTGAGCAGGAAGAACAGATCGACCGCGAGATAGCTCGACGGCAGCACCTTGCCGTCGGCGAGGAATGGCGAGAAATGGTAGAGCATGACGCTGATCGCCGCCACGCCGCGGATGGCGTCGAGGTTCAGATACACGTGACGCTGGGCTGCGGGCTGCATGTTATGCCTTCAAGCGGTCCAAACAGATCGCTCGCCCGCGCTGCGCGCGAACGAGCCTGGCTTGTCCCTCCCGCCTCCGTTCCCGGTTCGCTTCGGACAAACCCGGGCCGGCGGCGTTATTGGCTGGCCGTCGGCGCCAGCTTCACCTTGATCACGTCGCCCGGCAGGATAGGCGTGTCTTCCTTGGCTTCGACCTCGCTGGTCTTGCCGTCGACGACGCGCACCAGCGAATAGAGCAGGGCTGGCTCTTCATTGCCGGTGTAGGCGGCAGCCGTTGCCGGATCCGATGCCTGTGCGATTAGGCCCTTCTGCATGCCGACCCTCAAGGCCGCCTCATTAAGGTTCGCTTCCGTTTGCTGCCGATCGGCGGTGAGGCTCGAACTCAGTGTGTTGCGGGCATCGATAGCGTCCTGCTCCGCCTTGCTGATCGACTGCTTGGCGGTGAGGATCGCCGTCTCATAATCCAGGATCTTGCCCTGCAGGTCGGTGACCGACTGCTGCGAGGAAAGCAGGCGCGCATTGGCGACCAGGCCCTTCTGCGCCAGCGGACCGATGCTGTCGGCCTGCTTGGAGGCTAGGTCGACCTGCTTCTGCTGGTTGGCGATCTTCTTCTGCAGCGATTCGATTTCCGACTGCAGAACACCCTTCAGGTCGTCGAGTGCGTCGAGCTTCAGCTTCAGCGATTTCTGGTCGGAGACCAGGATCGCCGTTTCGTCGGCGACGATGGTTGGCAATCTCGGATCGCCTTGAATTTCCTGAGGCACCTCGAAAGTCGTCTTCCCGGCGAGGTCGGCGTCGATACGGGCTCGCTTGACCATCAGCCGCAAGCGCTGGTCGTCATAGATCTCATAGCTGCCCTTGGCGGTAATCAGATCCTTTTCGAGTTGCGGACCATAGTCGGCATTGCGCCGGATACCGCCGGCAATGCTGATTGCCTTGAGCACGGTCAGATCGGGCACGAAGGGAAACTGCCCGGGGTTCTGGACTTCGCCTGAAATGTAGAACGGCCGGAACTGCGCCATCTCGACCGAGGCTTCCGGCTTGTCGGGCAGCGCCAGCTTCCGTTGCAGGGCGAGCCCGATCGCTGAAGCGATCTCGGCCGTCGTCTTGCCCGCGGCCTGCATGTCGCCGACGAACGGCACCGAGAGCATCCCGCCCGGGCCGACCGAATACTCGCCATTGAGGGCCGACCAATCGCGGAACGTGCCATCGACGGTCTGCCATTCGGCGACCCGGATGTTGAGCTTGTCCAGCGGTCCAAGCCGATAGTCGCTGGCGGCAGCGACCGACGGCATGACCAGCAACGCAGCAAGCAAGACGCCGCCGAAGCGGGCTGTGGTCTTGGATATGAGACTGCATGCGAAGGGCAGTCCGAAGAGGTCTTTTGTCAAATACGTTTTCCGATTCGCTTTGGCCCCATCCGCCCGATGAGATCACTGCCGGATGCTTGCCCCGAATCTGGCGGAGCAGGCCCGTCGGTCAATAGCTGCCGCGTGACATCCACACGGCAGGGACAGTCTTGAAGATGATGCGAATATCCTCGGACAACGACCAGTTCTCGACATAATGGCGATCGAAGGCGACGCGCGTGTCGTAGGATACGTCGTTGCGGCCGCTCACCTGCCACAGACCGGTGAGACCAGGGCGCGACTTCAGGTAATAGACCGCCGCGCTGCCGTAGATTTCCAATTCGTCGCGCACGACCGGACGCGGGCCGACAAGACTCATGTCGCCCTGCAGGATGTTGAGGATCTGCGGCAGTTCATCGAGGCTGAGCTTGCGAAGCACCTGGCCGACGCGGGTGACGCGCGGATCGTTCTTCAGCTTGCGCGTCGCGATCCATTCGGCGTTGGCTTCCGGATTGGCCGCCAGATACGCAGCGAGCACGCGCTCGCCATCCGGCACCATGGTGCGGAATTTGAGGCAGGAGAAAATCCTGCCGCCGCGGCCGATACGCTTGTGGCCGTAGAAGATCGGACCATTATCCGAAAGCTTGACCAGCAGCGCGACCATCAGGAAGAGCGGGCTCAGCAGGATCAGCCCAGCCAGGGAACCAACGACATCGAAACTGCGTTTGAGCAGACCGCCGATGGGGGGTGGAAAATCAACGCCGGCCTGCGCAAAACTCGCATTTGCCGACTTGGCGACGTCCCTCATGCAGAAGCTCCATACGTTGAACGGATGGTTTACGGCAAGATACCAAAAAAATGCTGCAGCGCAACACACAATTTCCCATCGCGTTGAAATGTTCACGTCATGAATTGACTAAATAATAAACCTGCCTTGCCCAAATTTTCACCTTTGTGGCGCGTTTATGACAAGGTGAGAGAAAACCAGGAAAATGTAGTCCGCTTTTCGGGCCATTTTTGGACAGTGCATTCTTTGCTGCAGAAGAAACGCGGTTGCAGGCCGCTGGAAGCACTCGCAATGGTAAGTTATTCACATAAAATACTAATCAAAGTCATGAGTTTAACTGAAGCGGCAGACGTCTCATTGAATAGCTCTCGGAGCCAGAGTGTGCGGCGCAGCATGGCAGAGTCGATCTCGTAAAATCGTTGGAAACCATACCTGCACGGCCTTGCTCCGGCAGGCCGGCCTTAATAGAGTCGCAAATTGTTCCTGTCATAGTCTGCACGGGTAAGGAAGGTCGGAAGCAACCGGCCGGATTGGGCAGCCAGAAAGAGCTCTTTGGCGCAACGGGGAGTTACGCGGGTGGGTAAGTCGCAGCTTCTGCATGCTCGTCTCGGTTGAGAGGGCGGCGGTCATGTCTTTGCCGAAATTCATCGTCGGTATGATCTTCGCGCTCGCGATCGTCATCGGCTGGTCCTATTTCGATGGCGCGTCGGGGGGAACCATCCTGCTTCGCACCATCGTCTGCGCCGTCATTATCCAGGCTGGCTATTTCCTTCTGGTCTTTGCCATGATCGGGGGAGCCAGGCCGACATCGGCCGACAAGACCCGCGAGGCGGACCGGGGCCCGATCCTGAGCAAGGTCGCCGAAGGCGAAAAGCTAAGCGCCAGACGCAGCCTCCACTGAACGTTCGACCGGCGCGGAGGTCAGCCCGGCCGCGATCGGTGGCGCGCTTTCGCGCTCCGCCTGCTCGCCGGCCAGCATCCTTGCAAGCCGGCTGCCGGCTTTCGCCCTCAACCGCCGATATTGTCCGACCTCGACGATGCGTCCGTTCTCGATGGCCACGACCCAGTCGGCGAAGGCGATCATCGACGGCCGGTGCGCGATGGTCAAAATCGTCATCCGGCCGCGCAGCGCCTCGATCGATCGGGCGATCAGCGACTGATTCTGCCAGTCGAGCGCGCTTGTCGCCTCGTCGAGGATGAGCAGCGAGGGTTTGCGCAGCAGCGCACGCGCCAATGCGATGCGCTGCCGCTCTCCGCCGGAAAGGCGGACGCCGCGGTCGCCCACCACCGTATCGAGCCGCGAGTCCAGCCGCTCCACGAAATCGGCCGCATGGGCGTTTCGCAGGGCCGCCCACAATTCTTCGTCGCTGGCCTCAGGCGCCGCAAGGCGCAGATTGGCGGCGATTGTGTCGTGCAGCAGGAACACATCCTGCGGCACATAGGCGACCTGATCGCGCCAGGCCCTGCGATTCTGCGCCGTGATCTCGACGCCGTCGGCCAGAATACGTCCTTGGGTGGGTTCAAGCAGCCCAAGCAGCATGTCGGCGATCGTGCTCTTGCCGGAACCCGAAGGGCCGATCAGCGCCGTCACCTTTCCGGCCGGCAGACCGAAGGTGATATCGCTGACCACCGGTTTGCCGCCGCCCTCGCCATAGGCGAACGCCACATCGCGGATGTTGAGGCCGGTCTCAAGCGACAGCTTTACGCCTTCGGTCACGTTCTCTTCCGGTTCGCGCTCGGCATCGAAGCGAGCCTGGAGGCTTTGCATCGAAGCATAGGCCGGCAGGTTGATCAGCACCTGTTGGGTCTGAAGCTGCATGTCCATGAAACGCGGCGCGACCCGCATGAAGACCAGCAGCAGCACGACGATCTCGGCCAGCGACAGGTGGAAGCGAACCAGCGCGATATAGATGAAGAGGCTCAGCCCGATCACGCTCGTAACCTGGAACAGAGCGGTGCCGAGCGAGCTGTTGCGGACGAAGGCGATGTTATCGGCCTTCATCCTGTCCAGCGTCGCGCCGAGCTCGGCAAAATAGCTTGCCTCGACGTTCAGGCTCTTGGCGACCTTGATGCCACCAAGAAATTCGGAGACCGTGCGGTATTGGTCCTGGCGATTGCCGGTCAGCGTGCGGCCATAGGCGCTGGCGCGCGCCCGGAACGGCTGCAGCGCAACCAGCAGCACCAGACCGACAACGATGGCGAAGCACGTCATCACCGGCGAGATGAACAGCGAGACAATGAGATAGCCGGCCAGGAGCAGTGTGGCTTGGGTCAGCATCAGCAGCGAGAAGGCCGCAACCTGCACCCGGTCGACGTCGCCGTTCAGCGCATGGTCGAGATCGGAGCTGCGGATGCGGGTGAAAACGCCCCAGCGCGCCTTGCCGACGCTCTCGAACAGGTTCATGCGCACGCGGTTGACGAAGTCATAGAGCAACCGCGCCATGTAGACCGACTTGAAGCGGTTGAACATCGCTTGCAGCGCCACCAGCGCGACGAGCAGTGAGAGCACGCTCGCGAGCGACAGCGTTCCGCCGGGCACCAGCCGATGCAAGGCCTCCGGCACCCGCACCGCATAGTCCTGGTCGGGCTGGCCGATGAGGCGCAGCAGCGGAACGAGCAGCAGGATCGAAATGCCTTCGGTGAGGCTCCCCAGGATCAGGAAGGCAAGCGCCGTCGCCGTACGCCGTCCGCCGACATGCGCCACCATGGCGCCGAAACCGGCGACATCGCGCAGAAGCGACAGGCGAAACTTCGAGGACCAGCCCATACTCTGGCTCACCTTGTTCCCGACGCCAGATCGGTTTCGATCGCGGCGACCGCTTCATCGAGCCTGGCGAGCCCGGCCGGCACTTCGAGGCGGTTGACGCCGATCAGCCCGGCGATCTCAGCGCATTGACTGAGATGCGTGACGGCGAGATCGCCGGTCAACGCCTGCCGGCCGAAGCGCGTGATGTACGAGAATTTAATGATCGCCGGCAGCGCGGCGACATCGGCAAGCTGCGAGATCGCCGCGCGTTCGCCGCGCTCGAGCACATAAATGCGCCATACCGGCACCGCCTCGGCGGCAAATCCGTCATGCAGCCGATGCTGCGCCTTGTCGATTTGCGGATGCACCTGCGGGCGCACTTCCGCCTGATCGAGGCGAATGGCGACGGCCGCGTCCGCGGCGAGCTTGAGCTGCGGAAATCCGGGCAGGATCATCGGTCGTCCAGGGTCGGACAAATCCAGCGCGACGACGTCGTCGGTGAGCAGCCGATGGCCGGCGCGGATCATCGCGCCTGCCGTCGTCGACTTGCCGGCGCCCTTGTCGCCCATGAAGATCACGCTCTTGCCGTCGACGGCAATGGCGCTGGCATGCAGGACGAGCAGCCCGCGCCGATGCAGGGCAAGAGCCATGACCGGCCCGAGCAGCGGAAAGGCAAGCAGCGGGTCGTCGATCCCCGGCGCCGGATCGACATCGATCCGCCTGCCGTCGCTGATCATGAAGGTGCCGACCGCCTGCCAGGAAAGATATTGGCGGGTCGCCTCGAAACGAAAGCCCGTGGCGCCATGCGATGCGCCGTCGGGAAAGTCGATCGGCCCGACCGCGATCTCCAGGTCCGGCGTCGCCGGCGCCGTCGGCGTCAGTTCCGGCAAGGCCACGTCCGAGCTGACGATCAGCCCGTAGGCCTTGTAGAAATGGCGGACACGTCCGCCCGGCGCCATTGTCCCGGTGGCGGGCCCCGGCCGCGCAAAGGAGGCGATCGGAAGATTCATGCTGGGCTTCCTTGGACTTGCCGCAGCCACAGCGACAGCGAAACCGAACGCCAGACATGCTGGACGTCGGGCAGCGTTGCCTGCTCGGGCTGGCTGAGCAGGCGCTCATAGACGGCGTTCACTTCAGGCAGGTTGACATAGGGCGCGATCCGCTCGCCGTCCGCTATCAGCAGCCTGTCCAGAAGCTCGCGGTGGTTGCCGAGCATGCCCTTGACCAGGTTAGCGGTGAAATCGATCTTGTCGCGCCGCCATTGCACGGCCGGCGGCAGAATGCCTTGCATCGCGCGGCGCAGCACGTGGCGGCCAAACCCGTCCCTGAGCTTTTCCTCGCCGGGCAGCGCCAGGCAGAACTCGACGAGCGGCTTGTCCCAGAACGGATAGCGGGGCTCGACGCCGGAATTGGCGGCGGCCTTGTCGAGCACTTCGAAGGCGTGCGGCACCAGCCCGGTGGACAGCAGCCAGCGATGCGTCAGCGCTTCGCTGGCGCTTACGGCGGCGGGCATGTAGCCGCTGCGATGAAAGCGCTCGGCAAGATTTGTGCGCCTGGCAAGGTCCGGATTGACCAGACCCGCCCAGGCGCGCGGCGCCGATGCCGGCCTCTGCCGCACCTTGCCGACAAGGCGTCTGGCCATCGATCTCATCCGGGCGATCCGCCAAGCGGGTCCATAAATGGTCAGGAACTTGAAATAGAGGGAGAACATGCCCTCGCCATAGGTGTTGGCGGCGCTGTGCAATTCGCGCCACAGCTCGAGCCAACGGCCGGCATTGGCGAGTTCGTGAAGGTGCCCATGGCCCTGCGAGACGACCTCGTCGCCGCCATGCCCGTCGAGAAGCACCTTGACGCCCTTTGCGCCCGCGGTGCGGTAAAGATCGCGGGTCAATGACAGACCGGGCGCCAGGAACGTGCCTTCCTGCTCCTCCAGGATACGCTCGAACTCGACGAAGGGCGCGTAATTGCTCACCGCAATCAGCGTGGCGTCGAGCGGATTGCGGTCGAGCACCGCATCGATGAAAGGCTTCTCGTCCATCGACGAGCCTCTGTCGAACACCAGCGAGAAGGTCTTGAGCGTCGGGTTGCGCCTCGCCGCCGCGCGAAGACCGGCGACACAAGCGATCGAGGAGGAATCGAGCCCGCCGCTCAGCATCGCGCCGACGGCCGGCGTGCCGCGCATGCGGTTCTCCACCGATTGCGCAAAGAGATGCCTGAATTCTTCGGCCGCGTCCGGGCGTGGCGGCCTCTGCGACGGCTCGATCTGCCAGTAGCGCTGCAGCACCACCCGGTGGTCGGTGACCGTCATGCTGTGCCGCGCCGGCAGGCGGAAGATTTCGGCGTAGAGCGTGGCCTGCGGATCGTCCGTCAAGCCGGCGAGGAAGCCGGAAATCTGGTGTTCGCTGAGCCGCCTGCCGACGTCGTCCAGCGCCAGGATCGGCCCGATCTCCGAGGCGAACGCGAAGCGCCTGCCGGTCGAATGATAGTAGAAAGGTTTGACGCCGAAATGGTCGCGCGCGCAAAACAGCGCCCGGCGCTCGCCATCCCATATGGCGAAGGCGAAATCGCCCTGCAGATAGGTCGGGCAGGCCTCGCCCCATTTAAGGTAGGCGCGCATGATGAGCACCGCGTCGGCGACCGACCGGTCCCGCATGCCGAGCCGCGCCAGAAGCTCGTCGCGATTGTCCAGCCGGCAGTCGGCGGTGATGGCGAGCTTGCCGCCGGCCATCGTCAGCGGCCCGGGACCGTTCTCGCCGGTCGTGTCGAGCCAGGCGTGGCCGAGCGCGACGCTGCCGTCCGCCCACCATGAGCTGCCGTCGCGGGCGCGGTGGCGCATGCGCGAAAGCATCTCTTGGATATCGCCGGCCGCGGCGGGCCGGCCGTTATCGCTGAGCACGATTCCAGCGACGCCGCTCATCGCTCACGACCCATGATCGACCAGATGGGCAAATCCTTTGATCGAGCCGCCAAGCACGATGTGGTTGCCGCTCATCAACCAGGCATGCGCCTTGAGCTCGCTGCCGGTCCCTCGTTCGATGCCGATGCTGATTTTCGAGGCGCTGCCCTGGCGGGCGAGCAGATATTGTCCGGCCAGCGCTTGGGTCAGGCAGCTGGCGCCCGGCACGAGCCGCGCCGCGGCGGCAACGCCCCATGCGACACGCCGCAGGTCGGCGACGCTGGCGTCGCGTCTGGCGTGCAGTCCCGTCACCAGGCTACGAACACGGTTATAGGAGGACAGCGTCAGCGCGAGCCGCACAACGCTCACCACCATCAGGCAGCGCGCCAGAAACAGCATTTCCCAGGCGCTCAGCGAGTGAAGCCTAGACCAGTTCCTCATTGTGGAGCCTCGCAAGCCCTGCTTCGCTCAGCCCCTTGAGCAAGCCCTCGACATCGGCCCTGCAGCGTTCGGCATCGACATTGTAGCGCGCAAGCACGGCGCTGCGGATGTCGAGCATGGATCGCGGCTCCTGGATCTGCTCCCAGATGAAGGCGCCGACGCCGTTCAGGCTGTAATAGACATTGGATTTGAGGTGGAGCAGCGCCAGTCCGGCGCCGAATTCACAAGCCACCGCCTCGTTCGTCGCGACGACGCGGTCATGGTCCGAAGGGTTCCAGTGCATCCTAAAACCTCGTTGCTGGCCCGTCGCGCCCTTCGCTTCCACCGAGATCGGTTGCCTGCGACCCTCGGCAGGAATCCGGGGGACAACGCCCCCCGGCTCACCTGTTGGAGAGCATCCGGAGCCCCAACTCAGACACCCGGATACCTGTGTGAGTTTTAAGAGAAAGTCAGCTCGCCGACCGGCGTGTGCGCGGGAAAGCTCGCGTCGAGCGCCGTCGTGCCTGCACCGCCCTGCGTGATGGTTTCAATCGAACCGTGAACCGTCAGGCTGGGGGTTTCATACTCATGCTTTTCAACATTCTGTTCCATTGTACTCTCCAATTAAGGACTGGAAGCGGCTGCAGAATGCCGCCAACATATCGCTATGCTGCAGCGCAATTGCTGCATGGCAACATCCATGAGTCAAGCTTGATTTACCAAGCATTAATCAATTCTTGGTTGCGCTCGCATCCGTTGTTAATCAAGGCCTAGGCAGCGTCATCCTAAACCTCACCCATCCAGGAATTCAACCGTAGGTCCGTGCCGTTTAGATAAGCGGTTGATTTGTCTGCGATAATTTTTCAGGCGAAAAAGACATCTCGCAATTGCGAAGAATTTGTCACAAAAAATCGTCATTTTCCGGCCAGCCGGGACGCCCCCGGAATTGTCTTCAAAAGTGATTGAACGTGAGGCGATTTTAAACGCTTGGGTTGCGGTCAGGAGGCGACCTCAGCCGCTTTTGGCGTGAGCGCGTCAATTTTTCCGATGCTTTTCTTCGCAGGTGCAGTATAAACCCTTTGGGCGGCATTTTGCGGAGAACGACATCGGGCATGGCGGTGCAGGATGGCTCCTATGAAAGGCTGCGCGCCGCCGGCTGCGCCGACGAAGTCGCTTATGTGCAGGCCTGCCTGAGGCTGTTTTTCGCGCCACGAGCCAACATCACGGATGGCCGGGTCGATGTGCCCGCGCCGACGGTGTCGGCCACCCCGATCACGGCCACCCCGATCACGGCGACCACAATCTCGGCGGCCCCAATTTCGGCAACCAATGTCGCCGACATCGCCAGGCTGAACAAGGTCGCCGTGTTCCTGCTCAAGGCGCTCGCGCGGGCGCCCGCGAATACCGCGCCTGCGGAGTTGCCTGGCTGGCTCGACAGCTACCGCCGGCGTACCATGTCGATGAATGTCGACTGCATTGGCGATTCGGTGGCCATCGCTCGTGTGCTGCGCGACAGGCAGGTCGATTTCGTCTTCCTCAAGGGGCCGCTCCAGCAGCATCTGCTTTATGGCGACCACTTCATGAAGCCATCCGGCGACGTCGATATACTGGTTTCGCCGACCGGTTTCGCCAAGGCCCGCGATGCGTTGCGCACGATGGGCTATGAGGTTGCCGGCAAGTCGCGTTCGGTCTGGTGGGTGCGCTTCCTCGGTGAGCAGCATATGGTGCGCGAAGACGGCGCGAGGGCCTCGACAGTTGACCTCCACCACCGGCTGCAGCAGCCGGGTTCGCCCAGCCCGCGCGACACCGACGGCTTCCTGCGCCGCAAGCGCGAAGTCGAGTTGGCCGGCGCCGCCATGCCGATCATCTCGGCCGCCGACACCTTGCTTTTGTCCTCGATCAGCGTCGCCAAGGCCTTTTTCAACCGCGAGCCATGCGCCGGCTATGTCTGCGACGTCAGGGCCAGCGTCAGCCGCCTGAGCGAAGCCGAGCAACGGAGGGTGCTCGACCACGCCGCCGAACAGGGCCTGGCGGATACGCTGCTCTTGGGATTGCGCGCCGCCGACGTGCTGCTCGGCGGCGACGGCACGCTGCTTTCGGATCGCGCCACCCGCATGCTGGCCCGCATCGACAACGCCGACCTCTTCCACATGGTCATGGCGCCGTGGCTCGCGTCTCTGCGCTGGCCGCAGCGCCGCCATGTGCTGTGGGAACTCTGCGGCCGCGAGCCGGTCCGCTACCTGGCTGAAGCCGGCTGGGCGGCGTCCGCCGACCTCAGCCGGCGCATCTTCGAGCGCCCGGCCACGGCCGGGCCGTCGCGGAGCGAATTGATCAGAATCGTGGGCGGGGCGGCCAATCATGCAAGCGAAAGGTGAGCCCATGCCCGTGACGACGCCCATAACGACCTCGGGGGTCTGCGTCATCATCGCCGCGCGCAATGCGGCGCGCACCATTCCCGGCGCCATCGCTTCGGCGCTGCGCGAGGCCGAAGTCGCCGAAGTCATCGTGGTCGACGACGCCTCCACCGACGAAACCCGGGATGTGGCTTTGGCCGCCGACGATGGCAGCGGCCGGCTTGCCGTCATCCGTTTCGACGTTAATCGCGGTCCTTCCGCCGCGCGCAACGCCGCCATCCAGGCCTCCAAATCGCCCTTCATCAGCATTCTCGACGCCGACGATTTCTTCCTCGAAGGCCGCTTCCGCCGGCTTTTCGCCAGCACCGACTGGGATTTCGCCGCCGACAACATCATGCTGATCCGCGACGATGCCGCGACCGACCTCGCCAAGGTCGCAGCGCCGCCTTTCGCGGCCGAGCCGGAATTTCTCGATTTCGAGCGCTTCATCGACGGCAACATCTCGCGCCGCCGTGTGCGGCGCGGCGAGCTCGGTTTCCTCAAGCCGGTGATCAGCCGGGCTTTCCTCGAGCGGCATGGGTTGAGCTACGACGAGAACCTCAGGCTTGGCGAGGACTACGAACTCTACGCGCGCGCTGTTGCTTACGGGGCTCGGTTCAAGATCATCAAGTCCTGCGGTTATGGCGCGATCGTGCGCGCCGATTCGCTGAGCGGCCGCCACAGGACGCAGGATTTGAAGCGCCTTGCCGATGCCGATCTGGCGCTGCTCCAGATAGACAGCCTTCCGGAGCGCTCGAAGGCCGCCTTGCGGCGCCATGAGCGCCATGTCCGCGACAAATACCGGCTGCGCAACTTCCTTGATGTGAAGGCCGAGCGTGGGCTGGCATCGGCCGCGGCCTACGCTTTCGCAAGCCAATCGAATCTGATCCCGATCGTGCGCGGCGTCGCCACCGACAAGCTCGACGCGCTGTTCCGCCGCACCGGGATTGTTGCGCGGCAGCAAATGCCGCCGACGCGCTTCCTGATGGCAGCAACCAGCGCCGCAAGCGGGTGATCGCGCATTGGCCCGGAAACCGCCGTCCCTCAAAAAATCGCATTCCGAAAACTATGATGTTGCCTAGTCGCTGCTGGAATGGCAGTCTATGTTGCAATGCAGCAATTTCGAAAGGCCGATAGGATGGCTTCGATTTTTGGCTTCAGATCCCGGGATCCGGCTCGCGACCGGCAGACCGATCTCCAGCGTTTCGACCGGCTGGCGAAGCTGTTCGACCAGATTGCGGCCGAGATCGAGGCGGAGAAAACCGGACTGGAGAATCGTTATAAGTCGACAGCTGCCAACGCCGCCTTTCTGGTCGAGGCGATGGAGAATGGTTCGGCGTCGGCCAGCAAGGGATCGGATGTCGCCGCGATGACCAAGTCGATACTGAACTGCGAGCGGCGCATTGCGGAGCTCGTTCGCCAGAAAGGTCTGGTGAAGGAACTGCGTCATTCGCTCGACGCGATCGTCGAGGATGGTGCCGACCGGTCTGCTGCGCAGGCGACGGCAAGAGGCTGACGGCGCGTTAGGCGCCGTCATCGGTACAAGACGTTACAGGACATTAGAGGAGTTCACAGGGCGGAAGATCGGAAGCGGCTCGCTCATGCGAACCGAGGATGACTTTGGGTTGGGCGGACAACACAAGGTGAGTTTGTTATGAACGCAGATCCGGACAACACCTCCACCGAGGCGGCTTGCGAGGTATCGCAGGCGCCAGGGAGCGGATTAGCCAGCCTGAGGCTTAGCGTGGTCGGCGCCCTGTTTGCGGTCGCTGCGGCCCTTGCGGCGAGCCCGCATCCCGCGCATGCGCAAGCGGCGCAGCAAGAGCTGCAAAGCGCGCCGTCCTTTGTCGACAATTTCTCGAATTTCAACCAGTCCCGCTGGTTCGTCTCGGACGGCTGGACCAATGGCGCACATCAGAACTGCACGTGGTCGAAGGATCTCGTGCGGCTGTCCGACGGCGTGCTTTCGCTGGGCTTCGAAAAGCGCAAGCTGAAGGACCGCGAGTTCGCCTGCGCCGAGATCCAGACCAAGCAGCGCTACGGCTATGGGGTCTATGAGGCACGGATGAAGACCGGCACCGGCTCCGGCCTCAACGCCGCCTTCTTCTCCTATATCGGCCCGCAGGACAAACAGCCTTGGGACGAGATCGACTTCGAGGTCCTCACCAAGGATCCGTCCAAGGTGCAGGTCAACAGCTATATCCAGGGCAAGCCGAAGAACGGCAAGCTTGTCGACGTCGAAGGCGGCGCCGACAAGGGCTTCAACGATTATGGCTTCGTCTGGGAGAAGGATCGGCTGCGCTGGTACGTCAACGGCAAGCTCGTCCATGAGGTGACTAACCCCGACGAGTTGCCGAAGCATTCGCAGAAAATCTTCTTCAGCCTCTGGGGCAGCGACAAGCTGACCAACTGGATGGGCGCCTTTGTCGATCCCGGCAGCAAGGTGACCATGGAGGTCAAGCGCGTCGCTTTCACCGCTTTGGGCCAGCCATGCCAATTCCCGGAATCGCTGGCATGCAGCATTAGCAATTCCAACTAGGCATGATCCCCCAAAGTGGAACCGATTTTGGGATAGGATCATGCCGAACCAACTGGGCCGTTTGGCCTGGGGGACATCTGAACCGGCCGGACCGCTTTTGCGGCCCGGCCTTTGACAGGAATAGAACCAAATGAATTTGACGGTATTTGGGATTGGCTATGTCGGTCTCGTGCAGGCCGCTGTGCTGGCCGAGGTCGGCCATGAGGTGGTGTGCGTCGATATCGACGAGAAGAAGGTGGAGCGGCTCAACCAGGGCTTGGTTCCGATTTTCGAACCGGGCCTGGAGGCTCTCGTCAGGGAAAACCACGCGGCCGGCCGCATCCGCTTCACCACCGACGCGGCGGCGGCGGTCAGGCATGGCCAAATCCAGATGATCGCGGTCGGCACGCCCCCCGGCGAGGATGGCTCGGCCGATCTGAAATATGTGCTGGCCGTCGCCGAGACCATCGGCCGTGAGATGGACAGCGCCAAGATCGTCGTCGGCAAGTCGACCGTGCCGGTCGGCACTTGCGAGAAGGTGAAGGCCAGGATTGCCGAAACGCTGAAGAGGCGCGGCCGCGAGGATCTCGCCTTCGACGTCGCCTCGAACCCCGAATTCCTCAAGGAAGGCTCGGCGGTCGCCGATTGCATGAAGCCGGACCGCATCATCGTCGGCACCTCCAGCGAGGACACCGAGATGGTGATGCGCGAGCTCTACGCGCCGTTCAACCGCAACCACGAGAAGATGATCGTGATGGACGTGCGCAGCGCCGAATTCACCAAATACGCCGCCAACTGCATGCTGGCGACCAAGATCAGCTTCATGAACGAGATGGCCAATCTCGCCGAGCAGCTGGGCGCCGACATCGAGGAGGTGCGCAAGGGCATCGGCTCGGATCCGCGCATCGGCTACCACTTCATCTATCCCGGCCTCGGCTATGGCGGCTCCTGCTTCCCGAAGGATGTGCGCGCGCTGATCAAGACCGCCGAGGGCGTGAAGTTCGACGCCAAGCTGCTGCGCGCCGTCGAGGAGCGCAACAATGCGCAAAAGTCGGTCCTGTTCGACAAGGTCAACCACTATTTCAAGGGCGCGCTCAGGGGCAAGACCTTTGCCGTCTGGGGGCTCGCCTTCAAGCCCAACACCGACGACATGCGCGAGGCGCCGGCGCGCACGCTGATGGAAGCGCTGTGGGCGGCCGGCGCCAAGGTGCAGGCCTACGATCCCGAGGCGATGCAGGAGTGCCAGGCGATCTACGGCCTGCGCGAGGATCTGCTTTTGTGCGGCACCAAGGAAGCGGCGCTGCGCGGCGCCGACGCGCTTTTGATCTGCACCGAATGGAAGAGCTTCCGCGCGCCGTCCTTCGACGCGCTCAAGGATGCGCTGACGACGCCGGTCATCTTCGACGGCCGCAATCTCTACGATCCCAAGGTGATCGCGCGCTACGGCATCGAATACTTCTCGATCGGCAGGATGGCGGCATGAGGGCTGATTGCCTCAAGGACAATGGCCGTCGCCATGGCTGTGGATTCATGCCGGCGAACGGAGCATCGGCAACAGTATGAGGTCATCAATGGCTGCGCAGCGCAAACCGACGGTCACCGTCATCGTCCCCACCTTCAACCGGCAAAAATTCCTGCCCGAATCCATCGGCAGCCTGCTGCGGCAGACCGTGATGCCGGATCAGATCCTGATCGTGGACGACGGCTCGACGGACGATACCGGCGCGGTGGCGACCTCATTCCCGGCGCCGGTGGAATACCACCGCAAGGAGAATGGCGGGAAATCGACGGCGCTGAATTTTGCCCTGAAGCGCTGCACAGGAGATTTCGTCTGGATATTCGATGACGACGACGTCGCGCACCCGACGGCGCTTGAGCGGTTTCTCGCCGCCTTCGAGCGCGAGCCGGCCGCCGATTTCGCATTCGGCGAATATGCGCGTTTCCAGCGTTCGGCCCAGATCGAGGAGCAGGATTACGAGATCGTCGCCTTCGGACATGTCAGCCAGGACAATTTCTTCCCGTCGCATCTCGAATATTGCCACGTCCACCAGCCGGGTCTCCTGGTGCGCCGCAAATGCTACGACGAGGTGGGTGGCTTCAACGAGACCCTGGTCCGGTCGCAGGACTACGAGATGATGTTGAGGCTTGCACGCCGGTTCAAGGGCATCAGGGTTGATGGCTTGATGTTCTTCCAGCGCCAGCACGACATGGTCCGCGGCAGCACCAAGGTGGTCATTTCCTACACCGACCGGATCAAGGCCTGGGGCGCGTACGACCGGGCGATCATGGAAGAGGTCTACAAGTCGGTCGATCTGCATGAGTATCTGGATCGCTCGGAGCAGGCCCTGCCGAGGACGGCCGATCTCGAGATGCAGGCGCTGCTGCAGCGGTCGAGCATCATGGCCAGGAAGGGTCTGTGGCATCACGCGGCCGAGGACATCCGCCGCTACGCCCTGCTTGCCGAACGCGCCGGAAAGACGTCGCTCAGCGACAAGGAACGCGCCATCGTGCGGCGTACGTTCGAAGCCTACGATACAGGTTTGGCATCTGCCCCGGCCGACGAATTCGTCTCGGCGGTGAAGGCATGGAGGTCGGGACCGCTGAAGGCCGACATCGTCAGGGAATACATGCATTCCTTCCCGCATTATCTGGCGCGGGACCTGAAGGCGGGAAAGGTGATCCCGGCTTCAAAATTGTTGCGGGAGTATTCGGCGCTGTCGCTTTCCGCTTCGCTCGGCCGGCTGTGTCGGGCGATGACGTCGAAGCTTCCCTTGGCGCGCGGCGCAAGCTGATGAGCCGTGGCTTGCGGATACTCGCCCGGGCCGAATTAGGAGCAGAACGATGAAAGTGCTTTTTGCAAGCGGCAACGGGTACATTCCCGAGTTCACCGGCGGCGTGCAATCCAACACGCATCACCTGGTCGAACAGCTGATCGAGCACGGCCATCAGGCGTCGGTCCTCGCCTCGCTGTTCGGCGACGGCATGTTCGGCCTCAAGGCGCGCGCCAAGATGAAGCTGTTGCGGCAGCCAGCGGTTGTCGACAATTTCCCCGGCTATCCGGTGATGCGCGCCTGGTTCCCCTGGGAGGCGGCCGGCTTCGCCGTCGAGAAGGCCACGCCGGATGTCGCGGTCGTGCAGTGCCACAAATCCGTCCTGCTCGGAAAGGCGCTTCTTGCCGAAGGCGTGCCGCTGGTCGTTTATCTGCATAATGTCGAATTTCACGAGCTCGCCGGCGATCCGCGCGAACTCAATTCGGCTTTGTACATCGCCAATTCGGAATTCACGGCGCGCACCTACAAGGAAAAATTCGGCATCGAGTCCATCGTGCTTCCGCCGACCATCAACGACGCGCTCTACTGCACGCATACGACCGGCGAATTCGTCACCATGATCAATCCCTATGAGGAGAAGGGGTTCGATCTGGCGGTGAGGATTGCGGCCGCCTGCCCGGAGATTCCCTTCCTGTTCGTGGAGAGCTGGAAACTGGAGGACGAGCATCGTGCCCGCATCGAAAAGACCATCGCGCCGCTCTCGAATGTCACGCTGGAAAACCGCACCGACGACATGAAGACGGTCTATGGCCGCACCAGGATCCTGCTTGCCCCGAGCAAATGGGAGGAAGCCTGGGGACGCGTGGCGTCCGAGGCGCACTGCAGCGGCATCCCTGTCGTCGGCTCGAGGCGCGGCGGCCTGCCCGAAGCCATCGGTCCCGGGGGCGTAGTGCTCGACTACGACGCCCCGCTTACCGACTGGGCCGCGGCGGTGAGGCGCCTGTGGAACGACCGCCAGGAATACGAGCGGCTTTCGGCCGCAGCTCTGGCCTTCTCCAAACGCCCGGAACTCGACCCCGCGCGGCAATTGGTGGTGTTTCTCGATCTGCTCGAAAGAGCGGCTCGGCAGGGCGTCCGCCACGCTGCGTAGCTTGCAAGCAAGGAGAGGGAATCGTTTGCTGCACTGCACCAAAAATGTTGCGATGCGGCAGAACCTGCAATAGGTTGCGCCGACAGGAGTCAAAGTTCATGCCGCATGCGTCAGGCCCTGCCGGCGACGTTTCCAGCCTGATTTGGGCGAGAACATCCTGCCGATGAGGATTTGCTTCGTAGTCGATAAATTTCCCACTTTGTCCGAGACATTCGTGCTCGATCAGATTGCCGGATGCCTTGAAAGGGGAATGAAAGTCAGCGTCGTCTGCAACGAGATGGCTTTTGGCAAGGATAGCAATGTGGACGATGCACGTTGGCAGACCTTGCCCGGCCCTGTCGTTTCCTGGTGGGGTGGCCTGAATCGCTATCGCTCACTGCTCCGGAAATGGTCCGGCAGATTTTGGGACAAGCTTTCGACCTTCATAGACCTGGCCAACGCACAAAAGCTGCGAAACGTCGATGTGATCGTGGCGCATTTTGGCCATAACGGCCTGCGGGTCGCCCGCGTCATGAAGCGGCGCAGGATTTCCGCGCCTTTGGTGACCATATTCCATGGCACCGATGTCGGCAGGCCGTTGCATGACGGCACTCTGGACCAGTACAAGCCCGTTTTCGAACAAGGGGCTCTCCAGCTCCCTGTGAACGCATTCTTCCGTCAGGCCCTGATCGATGCCGGTGCCGCGCCGGCACAAGTCGCGGTTCACCACATGGGCATTCGCCCAAGCGAGATCGAATATCGCTGGCGTTCCTGGCAGGGACGTACGCTGTCTTTCATCTCGGTCTGCCGGCTGACCGAGAAAAAGGGGACCGAATATGCGCTTCGCGCCCTTGCTTGCCTGCCGCACCGCGATTGGACCTATTCGGTGATCGGCGGCGGGGAATTGTTGGAGGAATTGAAGCTTACAGCCGTCGACCTCGGTATTGCCGACAGGGTGACCTTCCTCGGACCGCGTCCGCACGGCGAGGTGAAGCAGCGCCTGCGCGACGCCCATGTCTTCCTGCTGCCAAGCGTCGCCGGGCGAGACGGCGATCTGGAAGGAATACCGGTTGCGCTCATGGAGGCGATGGCCGGCGGCTTGATCGCTGTCAGCACCTACCATTCGGGAATTCCGGAGCTGATCGAGGATCGCAAGACTGGCTTCCTCGTGCCCGAAAGGGACGTCGCCGCGCTTGCCGGCAAACTCACCTGGATCGCCGAGAACCCGGGCCTGTGCGAGCCGATAGCGCTTGCCGCTCGAAGGAAGGTCGAGGCCGATTTCAATGCCGATACCTTGAATGAACGCTTTGCGCAGATCGTTGCGCGGCTAGGGGAGACCGGATCCGTCACATGAATGCCAATCCGCCGCCCCCGCAATTTGGTCGCGTTGCCTTGCGCGGCGGGCTGGTCACGGCCGGCGCGCAAGGCTTCAAGATAGCGATCCAGTTCCTTTCGGTCGTCATCCTTGCCCGACTGCTCGTCCCCGAGGATTTCGGCCTGGTGGCTTCCGTGGGACCGATCGTGGCCTTCGTCGGCCTGCTTCAGGATCTGGGCCTCCAGCAGGCGGTCATCCAGCGCAAGGAGATCGATCAACGGCAACTCAACCAGGTCTTCTGGCTGAGCGCGGTTGTCGGCCTGTGCGCCGGGGCGGTCGTGGCTTGCCTGGCCCCCGCCATTGCCGCTTTCTACGGCGATCAGCGAATGTGGGGGATAACACTTGCTTCCGCCGTGCCGCTGCTTTTTGGCAGTCTTGCCGCAGTGCCGCTTGCCCTGATGAACCGCCATCTGCAATTCGGCCAGCTTGCGCTCAACGATGCAATCACCGCGGCCGTAGGACTGCTCGCTACCGCAACCGCGGCGTATTTAGGGCTTGGCTATTGGTCTCTGGTTTTGGGTCCGGCTGTGTCGGCTGTCGTAGCGCTGGTTGCCGGCTGGTTGGTGACGCGCTGGACGCCGTCTTGGCCGAATCTGAGGGTCGACGCGGACATATTCAGGTTCGGGGCGAACCTTACGGGCTTCAACCTCGTCAATTTTCTGTCTCGCAACCTCGACAACATCCTCATCGGAAAATATTCCGGCGCGGTCGAGCTGGGTTACTATGATCGCGCCTACAAGCTTCTGCTCTTTCCGCTGCAGAACATCAACCAGCCGCTGACGCGTATCGTGGTGCCGCTGCTCAGCCGCATTCATGAGGACAAGCAGCGATTTCGAGACATCTATGTCCGGACAAACTGGCTGCTGGCCGTTATCACCATGCCCGGCATTGCGACCTTGACACTGACTTCGGAGCAGGTGGTCAGGCTTCTCTTCGGCGAGCGTTGGATGGCCGTGGCGCCGATTTTCGCCTGGCTGGGCATCGCCGGCCTGATGCAATCCGTATCGAGCACCACGGGGTGGATATTCATCTGCCAGGGCAAGACGAAGACGATGTTTCATTGGGGCATCTATTCGTCTTTGACGACCGTCGCCTCCTTCATCGTCGGCCTGCATTGGGGCGCCATCGGCGTCGCGGCTGCCTATGCCATCAGCGGTTACGTGCTGCGCATCCCGGTGCTTGCCGCCCTGATCCATCGTGTCGGCCCGGTGACCGCCGGCGATTTTCTGGGCATACAGGGGCTCTTCATCGTCTCGTCCCTGCTCGCCTGGCTCTCATATCTGTCGCTGCCGGCGTTGCTGACCAATCAGTCGGACCTGCTCACGATCCTTGTGGCGGTTGTCCTAAACTACGGGTTCGCCTTGGCCCTCATGCTTGCTGTTCCGCAGTCGCGCAAGGCGTTGTTCGCCACTCTTGCCAACGTCGCCAGCAACATTGGGTGAGCGGTTGCCTATCAAGGAGGACAACGGCCTGGTTGCCGACATTGCCGACGCATGCTCTTCCAGCACGGCCTCGAGGCTCGCCCGGCGATAGTGGTCAAGACTGGCGATGAATCTGCCGAGTTTTTCGGCTGCTTCCGACGGCGTTACGGTATCAATGTCGAGCAGAAGGTCGTCGACACCGATGCGCTTGGCGACTTCCTTGGTTTTGAATTCATAGGCGATCGGCAGCACCGGTGTGCCGACGCAAAGCGACATGATCATCATATGCATGCGCGTGGCGACGACGAAGTCGCAATCCTTCACCAGCGCCATCAGTTGGTCGGGCGTGTGAAATGCGGCGTCGACATTGACGTGTTCGGCGATTTCCGGGTCGAGCTCGGCCACGATCGCCCGCGCAGTCCTGGCGTCGTCATGGGCATATTCCGGCACACCCTGGCAGGTTGAGATGAAGGTCACCTGCTTGCCGTGGTCCCTGACAAGAATTGTGGCGATCTCCCGGATCGAATCGAGATAGCGGCGCATGCCATCCTCACCGTCGCTGACGAAGCTCCAGTGGCGGACGGAAATAGCGACTCGGCCCGTCGGCGCCGGTGCGCTGCCGAGATGTTTCTTGATCCTGTCGGTATCAGCCAGGGCAAAGACGGCATCGGCGACCACATGGCATTTGCCGGGGTCTTTCACCAGATCCAGTATGTGATTTCTGGATCGCTCGTCACGCAGCAGGATGAGCGGAGCCCGATCGAAGATCGGACCTAGCTCCTGGCGATTGTAGCTTTTCTTGAACGGGCCGAGCGATTGCGTGAAGAAGATCGGGTCCTTGCCCAAGATCGCATCGATGCGGAATTGATTGAGCCGCTTTTCAAGATCGTAGTTCTCGACGAGATAGGTTCCGCCTGTCGTGACCACCAGGTCGGCGCTCGCATAGGCCTCAAGGCCGTGGCGGTCGCTTCTGGTGAAGAACACGCTGCTGGCGCCGTTTTGGGCAAAGCGGCGCAAGGCGCGCAAGACTCCCCGATTGTAGATCGACTTGAGCCGGCCCTTTATCCCGCCGCCATGCTGATCCCTGAACAGGGATTCCGACAGCAGCTTGTGGAATTCGAGATCCGGGTAATCTTTCTTCGGGTAAAGCCTGGCCGCGACGTCGGGCTGACTGTCGAAAACCAGGAACTGCACATCGCCGCCGACGATCGATCTGAGAATATGGCGGATAGCCAAAAGGATCGCGGCATCGCCAGTGTTCAGACACACTGTGTTTTCGATCACGACTTTCATGGGGAACCTCGTTTCGCGTCCGTGGCCAGGCCACAGCGGTTAAACGGCATGTTTGCCGGAGTGCTGCCACGCGATCCGCGTCGCGATCTGGCGTGCTGCTCCGCGCTGATAGCCAACGCGAAATCCGGATCGACGCCAAGCAGGCTGAGAGTAGCTTATGATTTTTGCAGTGCAACAAAAAATGTGCGGGCGCTTGCTACGCCGCACCAAAATTGTTGCGATGCAGCAAAAGCTGTACTAGCATCCCCGATGGGTGGGCCCAACAGCGGTCGAGTTACATGCTGCATGTCTTGTACCTTGTGCATGACGTATCCGACCCGGCGGTGCGCCGGAGAATACAGATGCTCAAGGCAGGCGGCGCCAGGGTTACCCTGGCGGGCTTCCGCCGCACCACCAGCCCGGTCGCCGAGATCGAAGGCATCGAGCCTGTCGACCTTGGCGCGACGCGCGACGGCCGATTCGCGCAGCGCATCGGCGCTGTCGCCAAGGCAGCCATATCGATCGGCGCGAAGCTGGGCGCCGTGCCCAAGCCTGATCTCATCATCGCGCGCAACCTCGAAATGCTGGCGCTGGCCCGCCGCGCCAACGGCGCGCTCGGGGCGAGCGTGCCGATCGTCTATGAATGCCTCGATATCCATCGCCTGGTGCTGCGCGACGACTTCGTCGGCAGGACGCTGCGTGGCGCCGAACGCCATCTCGCGCGCGACGTGAAGCTTCTGGTGACGAGCTCGCCGGCCTTCATCGCCAATTACTTCGAGCCTTTCGGGCAGATCGTCGCACCTGTCGAGCTGATAGAGAACAAATATTTCGAGGCAGCATCCGTTGTCGCCGCGCATTCTGTCGAGGACGACAGCCCGTTGCCGCCGCCCTGGCGTATCGGCTGGTTCGGCGCGCTGCGCTGCCGCCGCTCGCTGGAGCTGCTGGCCGATTTCACCCGCCGGCAGGCGGGCCGTTTCGAAGTCGTGCTCAGGGGCCGTCCGGCGCTGTCCGAATTTCCGGACTTTCACGGTTTCGTCGAGGCCGAGCCGTGGCTTTCCTTCCGCGGCCCCTACCGCAATCCGGAGGACATGGCAGCCATCTACGGTGAGGTGCATTTCTCCTGGGCGATCGATTTTTTCGAGGCAGGCCAGAATTCCGAATGGCTGCTTCCCAACCGCCTCTACGAGGGCTGCCGCTTCGGCGCCGTGCCGATCTCCATGGCGGACACCGAAACCGGCAGGTTCCTGAAGCAGCGGGATATCGGCGTGCTCCTGCCCGAAGCGACGCCCGAAAGCCTCGAGGCGATGCTGAGCCGGATGGATCAAGATGAATATCGCGGCCTGAGGTCGCGCGTGTCGGCGCGCAATCCGAAGACCTGGAGCTACGACCGCAGCGACTGCGCGGCCTTCGTCGACAAGCTGCGCGGCCTCGCCGCCATGCCTTCGGCTTTTGCGACACAGGCGGCCGCGTGATGGCGCAACAGGGCGAACAAAAACCGATGGCGCAGTCCGCCTCATCGATCCTGATCGTCATTCCCTGCCTCAACGAGGCCGCCCATATCGGCGGCCTGCTCGACCAATTGCGGCCCGCGGCGGCCCGGCTCGGCGGCCGCATCGTCGTCGCCGACGGCGGCAGCACCGACGGCACGCAAGCCATCGTCGAAAAAATCGTGGCGAAGGATCCCCGGGTTATCCTGCTCGCCAATCCGAAGCGCCTCCAGAGCGCCGCCATCAATCTCGCGGTGGCGGCCCTTGGCGAAGGCGTCGACTACCTCATCCGCATCGACGCGCATGGCGGCTATCCGGACGACTACTGCGACCGGCTGGTGGAGGAAGCCCTCGCCACCGGCGCTGATTCGGTCGTCGTTTCGATGCTGACCGCCGGCACCGGGGCCGTGCAGAAGGCGGTCGCGGCGGCGCAGAATTCCAAGCTCGGCACCGGCGGCTCGAAGCACCGGCACATGTCCGAAGGCGAATGGGTCGACCACGGCCACCACGCGCTGATGCGCATCGCCGCCTTCAGGCATGTCGGCGGTTACGACGAGAGCTTCAGCCACAATGAGGACGCCGAGTTCGACTACCGCCTGCGTCAGGCCGGCTACCGCATCTGGATGAGCGGCAGGACGCAGATGGTCTACTATCCGCGCTCGACGCTGAAGAGCCTCTATTTCCAGTATCTCGGCTATGGCCGCGGTCGCGCCAGGAACGTGCTGAAGCACCGCATGGTGCCGAAGGTTCGGCAGATGATTCCGCTGCTGGTTGCGCCCGTGGTGCTGCTCGCCCTGTTTTCCTTCGTCCACTGGCTGGCGGCGCTGCCGTTCCTCTTATGGGCGGCGGTGTGCCTCGGTTACGGCCTGGTGACGGCGATACGCCAGCGCAACGCAGGCATAGCGCTCGCCGGCGTCTCGGCGATGGTCATGCATTTCGGCTGGTCGGCCGGTTTCTGGCAGCAGCTTCTGGCGTCTCGATTGCAGCGCAAGGTGGCGTGATGACCGGGCGCTCGATCGACATCTGCATCTGCACTTTCCGTCGGCCGGAGCTGGCCGACACGCTGCGCTCCGTCGCCGCGCTGGAGAAGCCGGCGGGAGCCGAGATTGGCATCGTCGTTGCCGACAATGACGATGAGCCCGGCGCGCAGAAGCTGGTGAGAGCATTGGCCGAGGAATTGAAGCTGCCGGTCCGCTATCGTCACGCGCCGGCGCGCAACATCTCGATTGCCCGCAACGCCTGTCTCGACGCCAGCGTGTCGGACTTCGTTGCCTTCATCGATGACGACGAGACGGCGTCGCCCCGCTGGCTGGTCGAATTGATGGCGGCGGCCGATGCCACGGGCGCTGCGGCGGTGCTCGGTCCGGTGCGGGCGCATTACCGCCCCGACGCGCCGGACTGGATGCAGAAGGGCGACTTCCATTCCACCTTGCCGGTCTGGGTGCGCGGCGAGATCCGCACCGGCTACACCTGCAACGTGTTGCTCAAAATGGCCGACGCGAGCCTTCGCGGCCGACGCTTCAGCCTAGCGCGCGGCCAGACCGGCGGCGAGGACACCGAGTTCTTCGATGCCATGGTCAAGGCCGGCGGCCGCATCGCCTTTGCTCCGCAAGCCTTCGTCGACGAGGTCGTGCCGCGTGCCAGGGCCGCGTTCGACTGGCTGCGCCGCCGCCGCTTCCGCTTCGGCCAGACGCATGGCCACCTGATAGGACACAGCGCCGGCGGGTTGCGTCGCGCCGGTCAGGTCGGGCTCGCTTCGGCCAAGGCTGCCTACTGCTTCGGCATGGCTATTTTGACCGCCATCAGCCCGGTGCAGCGGAACCGCAGCGTGCTGCGCGGCATTATGCACGTTGGTGTCGTCAGCGGTTTGATCGGCGTCCGTGAAATCCGCCAATACGGCCTCACGTCGCCAGAACAAGGGAACAAGCGTGCAGCCTGACGTCAGCTTCGTCATCGCCGCCTACAACGCCGAGGCGACTCTCGACCGCGCCATCGCCGGGGCGATCGCGCAACTCGGCGTGACCGTCGAGGTCATCGTCGTCGACGACCAGTCGAGCGACGGCACGCTGGATGTGGCGCGTGCTTATCCGCAAGATGTCGTCAAGGTGGTGGCGCTGCCCGCCAATCGCGGTCCGGGCGGCGCCCGCAATGCCGGCCTCGACCTGGCGCGCGGCCGCTGGGTGGCGGTGCTCGATTCCGACGATGCGGTCCTTCCCGGCCGCCTGGCCACGATGATCTCCCGCGCCGAAGCGGCGGGCGCCCAGATTGCGGTCGACAATGTGCAGATCGTGCGCGAGGACGGCACGCCCGACGACACCATGTTCCCGGCCGGCTATCTCGAAGGCTTGCGCGAAATATCGCTGGCCGACTACATCGCCGGCAATCTGGTCTTCGAATCGCGCTTCAATTTCGGCTATCTCAAGCCGATCTTCCAGCGCCGGTTCCTCGACGACAACAAGCTGCGCTACGACGAGAAGCTGCGCATTGGTGAGGACTACATTCTGCTCGCAAGCGCGCTGGCAAGCGGCGGCCGTTGCGTGGTCGAGCCGACCGTCGGTTATGCCTACCACATCCGCACCGGCTCGATCTCGCGCGTGCTCGAACTGCATCACGTCGAGGCGATGACGCGCGCCGATGCCGTGTTCGCGGCGGCATATCCCATGGACAGCGACGCAAAGGCGGCTTTCGCCAGGCGTGGCCGCAGCCTGCGCAAGGCGGCGTCGTTCCTGTCCCTGGTTCGGCACATCAAGGCACGCGCCCCGCTCAAGGCGATCGGCGCGGCGCTCAGGGATCCGGCGGCGATCGGGCATATGTCGATGCCGATCGCCGTCCGGCTCAGAAGGCTTGCGGCGCAAGTTCGCCGTGGGGGCGGGGAGATGAAGCATGCGGGCGATTTGATAGCCGGCGACAGGTAGAAATCTTTTCTCTCAGAAGGAAGAGCAGATGCAGAAAGTCAGGAAGGCAGTCATCCCGGTGGCGGGGCTCGGAACGCGGTTCCTGCCGGCGACCAAGTCGATGCCGAAGGAGATGCTGCCCGTCGTCGACAAGCCTGTCGTGCAATATGCCGTCGACGAGGCGTTCGAAGCCGGCATCGAGCACATCGTCTTCGTCACCGGCCGCAACAAGGCGGTCATCGAGGACTATTTCGACCTGCATCCTGAACTGATCGGCACGCTGGAGCAGACCGGCAAGAAAGCGCAGCTCGAAGCGCTGGAAAGCCTGCTGCCGGAGGCCGGCGCCACCTCCTTCATCCGTCAGCAGTCGCCGCAGGGCCTCGGCCACGCCGTATGGTGCGCGCGCGAGGTGATCGGCAATGAGCCTTTCGCGCTGCTGCTTCCCGACATGGTGTCCTTCGGCGCGCGCGGCTGCCTCGCCGAGACGGTCGATCTCTATCAGCGGACCGGCGGCAATGTGATCGCCGTCGAGCGCTGCGACCCGGCCGAAACCAGCAAATACGGCATTGTCGGCCGCGGCGCCGACGTGGCATCCGGCTTCGAAGTGACGGCGATGGTCGAAAAACCCGCGCCGGCCAATGCGCCGTCGAATTTCTACATCAATGGTCGCTACGTTCTGCAGCCGGAGATCTTTGCCCTGCTCGGCAATCAGCAGCGCGGCGCCGGCAATGAAATCCAGCTCACCGACGCCATGGTCCGGCTGGCCCAAAGCCAGTCTTTCTACGCCCGGCCTTTCGACGGCCGCATGTTCGACTGCGGCTCCAAGGAGGGCTTCATCGAGGCCACCATCGCCTTCGCCCTGGCGCGCGACGACATGAAGGGCCCTGTCTTCGAGATGCTGCAGCAATTTGTCCGGTCGCATGAGCGCCGGGAAGTGGCCGCATAATGCCCATTTTTCGGGTGCATATGCGGTTTCGCGATGGCGCGACAGCCACACCAGCGCCCGGGCCTTTCGGCCCAGCGCATCCTGGCAGCAACGTTGCGCGGTCTTTTCTGGTCACGACGCCGATCTACCAAGGCCGATAGCGCCTGCAACCTGGAATTGGACCGAAGATGAACTATGCCACCTTCCCCCTCGACAAGAGGATGCCGTTGCCCAGCACCGATCCGGAAAAGGGTGAAGACTTCATCGATATCGAGCGTCTGCTTGGCATGGCCGCCCGACAGGCCAAGGTGGTGGCGGTCTGCGCCATTATCGGTCTGTGCCTGGGCGTCATCTATCTGCAGACTACGCCCAAGCAGTATACGGCGGTCGCCAGCGTTTTGATTGATGAAGGGCTGAACAAGGTCGTCGACGACATCTCGGCTGCGAGCGCCACGGTGCAAACGGACGCGACGATTCTCAGCCAGATAGAGGTTCTCAACTCGGCGCGGCTGGCGTCTGTGGTGGTCGACAAGCTGAAGCTCGATCAAAACCCGGACTTCATGAGCCCGCCGCAGTCGGCTTTGGCCAAGGGTGTGGGGTTCCTGCGCAGTATTGTCGGCTATTTCCGCGGCAGCTCGGCAAACGAGCTCCCCGGCATCGAGAATGTCGACGCCGCGACGCGCGAAGCCATGATCAAGACCGCGACCCACGACTACGCGGTTCTCATGCTGCAGACCGGGTTGATGGCGGATCGCGTCGGCCGTGCCAATGTGATCAGCATCGGTTATCAGTCGACAGATCCGGCACTCGCCACGGCCATCACCAAGGCCTATGCCGACGCCTATCTGGCCGACCAGCTCAACGCCAGCTTCGACGCCACCGAGCGCGCGGCCTTGTGGCTGCAGGGCCGGCTCACGGAGTTGCGTGAAAGCTCTCAGCGGGCAGCCTTGGCCGTCGAGAAGTTCAGGGCCGAACATGGATTGTCTGCCAACAGCGACGGCCAGCTCCTGAGCGACAAGCAGCTCGCCGATCTCAACGCACAGCTCATCGTCGCTCAGGCGGATACCGCCAGAGCCAGCGCCCGCTATCAGCAATACAAGGCGATCGTCGAAAGCGGTTCCGAAAGCGCCTTCAACGATTCGGCCATCGGCGCCGACCAGCCGAGCAGCTCGGTCATCATCGCGCTCAAGACCCGCTATCTGGCCATTGCCAAGCGCCTGCAGGACGTCGAGACGAATTTCGGCAAGGATCACCCGCAAGCGGTCGCGCTGGCCAAGGAAAAGGCCGATGTCTCGGCGCAGATCTTCGGCCAGTTGAAACAGCTCACCGAAAGCTACCGCAACGATTTCGAGGTGGCGCAGGCGCGCGAAACGGCTTTGCGCGACAAGATTTCCACCGCCGCCGGCAAGAGCTCGATCGACAACCAGTCGCAGGTCAAGCTCAAGGAACTCGACCAGCAGGCACAGGCGCTCACCACGCTCTATCAGACCTTCCTCAGCCGCTATGAGGAAGCTTCGCAGCAGCAATCCTTCCCCGTCGGCAAGGTCCGCATCATTTCCGACGCGACGATGCCGCTCGCGGCTTCCAGCCCGCGCACCTTGCGCGTGCTGGCGCTCTCGCTGGTACTCGGCCTGATGCTTGGCGCCGGCTTCGGCGGCCTCAATGAGTTCAACGAGCGTTTCTTCAGGACGGGCGAGGACGTTCGCGACCGCGTCGGCCTGAAATTCCTCGGCTATCTGCCGACGATCGGCGGCGGCAAGGCCAAGGATACCAAAGCCGACGACCTGCCGGCCGACGGCAAGGTGGCCAGCCTCTCTGCGGCTGAGAGACGGGCGCGCATGCGCGTCAGCATCGACGCCCCGGCTTCGATGTTCGCCGAGACGCTGCGTAACGCCAAGATCGCCTTCGACGTGGTGATGGAAGACCGCAGCAGCCGGGTCATCGGCGTCATTTCGGTGCTGCCTGGAGAAGGCAAGTCGACGGTGGCCGCGAACCTAGCCGGCCTGCTCGCGGCCAACGGTGCCAAGACCTTGCTCATCGACGGCGACCTGCGCAATCCAGGCCTGAGCCGCAGCCTCGGCATGGAGGCCGAGCAGGGCCTGATGGAAGCGGTGGTCAACGGCCAGAGCTGGCAGTCCGTCGGCAAGGTCGATCGCCAGACCAAGCTGGCGATCATTCCCGCCGTGCTGCGCGGCCAGTTTTCGCACACCAGCGAGCTTCTGGGCTCGGCCGGCATGCGGCGCTTCATCGAAAACGCCAAGGAGACGTTCGAATACATCATCGTCGACCTGCCGCCGCTCGGGCCCGTCGTCGACGCCAAGGCCTTCGCGCCGCTGGTCGACGGCTTCGTGCTGGTCACCGAATGGGGCCGCACGCCCCGCAACATGGTGCGCTCGATGCTGGAATCCGAGCCCTATATCGCCAATAAGGTGATCGGCGCGGTGCTCAACAAGGTCGATCTGAAGAAGCTGGCGAAATACGGCTCGCTCGGCGGCTCGGAAAGGTTCTTCGACCGCTATTCGAGCTACTATCTGGAAAAATCGGAGCAGCGTCCCAAGCAGGCCGCCTGAGGCGTGTTCCGTTCGGAAAGACAGAGATCGGGGGCGGTTCAGCCTAGGAGCGTGAACCGTCCTAATCCCTCGAAGACAGCAGCCGGCCGTGTTTGCCGACGATCCTGAGCGCCGTCAGTCGTCCCGTTTGAAAGGCGCCGGTGTCGATGTCGAGCCGGCGTCCGTCGAGTGACGGAACATCCACGATCGTGTGTCCGTGCACCACCCAGCGGTCGAGACGGTGCGCCGCCTGGAAGAACTCCTCGCGGATGTTGAGCAGATCGCCCTCGTCCTGCGCCTCGAGCGCCACGCCGGGACGGATGCCGGCATGCACGAAGACGAAATGCTCGGAGCAGACCATCGCCGGCAGCGTGCGCAGGAAGTCGACATGGCTGGCTGGAATGGCCTCGCGTATGCGCGCATCCGCCTGCTCGCTCGAACCGTAGAGGCTCATCAGCCGGTCAGGGTCAACGCCGTAGGAGAACAGGGTTTCGCGGCCGCCATAGCCGAGCCAGGTTTCGCGCGAGAGATGACCATCCAGATAGAGGAGCAGCGCGACTTCATGATTTCCCACGAGGCAGATGCGCTGGAAGCCCTTCGGCGGCGGCGCCATCAGATGGTCGATCACGCGCCGCGAATGCGGCCCGCGGTCGATATAGTCGCCCAGCATGATGATGATCTTGCGCCCGCTGAAGCGCTGCGCATCGACTTGGATCTTTTGCTCCAGCGCACGCAATTCGTCGTGGCAGCCATGCACGTCGCCGATTGCGTAGACGACCATGTCGCGCATGTCCATGACGAGGCGCTCGCGTGGCGCGGGTCGAGGGCGTCTCGATCGTTGGAAAAGATTCACGGATTGAGGCTCGGCTACTTGCACTGATCTGCGCCTCGATATCATGCCGAATGCAAACAATTCCACACCGGCGCGCGATCGGCAGTCGCGTCGTCAGGCGGGGTTCAACCGATAGCGAAACAGCGTGTGGTCCAAGAGCAGCCGGATGCGCGGCTCGGCCTCGGTCGCGATCAGCCAGCTTACCGCGATCATGGCCGCGTCGACGACATCCTGGATGAGATAGAGTGGATAGGTCATCAGCCCGATCCGCCGCCAGCCGGGCCAGGAAAGGTCGAGGCGCAGCGACAATGCCATCAGCGCGACAGCCGCCAGATAGTGACAGAACATCACCATGACGGCAGCCGGGAATCGCAGTATGTCGACACCGCCGAATGTCGTCTTGTGCTGGGCCATGCCGTGCCTCCGGTATGGCCCCCCTACGCAAACTTTAAAGTTTATTGCTGCGCTGCACAATAAGCGATTGCAGTGCGGTACAAATTGGTAAATTGATCCTTAACGCGGTCGTCTGCCGGCGACTACACCCCGATGCCGCGTCCTTTCAGCGCCGCCGTGATCTCGTCCAGGATCGCCGGATCGTCGATCGTCGCCGGCATGGTCCATTCCTCCTTGTCGGCGATCTTCTGCATCGTGCCGCGCAGGATCTTGCCGGAGCGGGTCTTGGGCAGCCGCTTGATCGTCACCACGGTCTTGAAGGCCGCAACCGGGCCGATCCGCTCGCGCACCAGCCCGACAACCTCACTTTCGATCGTGCCGCTATCGCGCGACACGCCGGCATTGAGCACGACGAAGCCGAGCGGCACCTGGCCCTTCATGGCATCGGCAATGCCGATGACCGCGCATTCGGCGACATCGGGATGAGCCGCCAGCACCTCTTCCATGGCGCCGGTCGAGAGCCGGTGGCCGGCGACGTTGATAATGTCATCGGTGCGGGCCATCACATAGAGGTAGCCGTCCTCGTCCATCATGCCGGCGTCAGCCGTCTTGTAGTAGCCGGGGAACTCTTCGAGGTAAGCCTGGCGGAAACGGGCGTCGGCGTTCCACAGCGTCGGCAGGCAGCCGGCGGGCAGCGGCAGCTTGACCACGACATTGCCGAGCGTGCCGCGCGCCACCTCGTGGCCGGCATCGTCGAGGATGCGAATGTCGTAGCCTGGCATCGGCACGCCGGGCGAGCCGTATTTCACCGGTAACAGCCCGAGCCCCGCCGGATTGGTCGTCATCGGCGAGCCGGTCTCGGTCTGCCACCAATGGTCGATGACGGGACGGTCGAGCTTCTGCTCCGCCCATTTAATCGTTTCGGGGTCGGCGCGCTCGCCGGCAAGGAACAGCGTGCGGAACTTCGACAGGTCGTATTTCGGCACGAACTCGCCCTTGGGATCCTGCCCCTTGATGGCGCGGAACGCGGTCGGCGCGGTGAACAGCGCCACCACGCCGTGCTGCGAGATCACCCGCCAGTAGGTGCCGGCATCCGGCGTGCCGATCGGCTTTCCCTCGAACAGCACGCTCGTGCAGCCATGCAGAAGCGGTCCGTAGACGATATAGGAATGGCCGACCACCCAGCCGACATCGGAAGCCGCCCAGAACACCTCGCCCGGCTTGACGCCGAACTCGTTGTCCATGGTCCATTTCAGCGCGACCATGTGGCCGCCATTGTCGCGCACGATGCCTTTCGGCTGCCCGGTCGTCCCGGAGGTGTAGATGATATAGAGCGGGTCGGTGGCTAAAACCGGCACGCAATCGACATTGGCGCCGGCGGCGCGTTCGCGCGCAACCGCATCGGCATAGTCGAAGTCGTAATTGTCCTTCATCTCGCAGCGCAGCTGCTCGCGCTGCAGGATGAGGCAGGCGTCCGGCTTGTGCTTCGACATCTCGATCGCCTTGTCGAGCAGCGGCTTGTAGGCGACGACGCGGCCTGGCTCCAGGCCGCAGGAGGCGGTGATGATCAGCTTCGGCTTGGCGTCGTCGATGCGGGTGGCGAGCTCGTGCGAGGCGAAGCCGCCGAACACCACCGAGTGCACGGCGCCTAGCCTCGCGCAGGCAAGCATGGCGATAGCGGCTTCCGCCACCATCGGCATGTAGATGATGACGCGGTCGCCCTTGCCGATGCCGCGATGCCTCAGCACCGACGCCAACGCGACCACCTCGCGCTTTAGCTCCGCATAGGTGAATTTCCGCACCGTGCCGGTGATCGCGCTGTCGTGGATCAGCGCCAGCTGGTCGGCGCGGCCGCCCGCCACATGGCGGTCGATTGCGTTATGGCAGGTGTTGCAGGTGGCGCCGGTGAACCAGCGTCCATAGACGCCGGCTTCCGGATCGAAGACCTTTTCGGCCGGCCTATACCAGTCGATCGCCTTCGCCGCCTCGGCCCAGAACCCTATGGGGTCGCTTTTCCAGCCCTCATAGACTTCGTGATAGCGTGAGGCCATCCGCCTTCCTCCCAAGAAACGTTCTGCCGCCCTGCCATAGACTAAGCCGCGCGTGGCGGCCATGTCTTCCTGCATTTTGGTCGACATCGCCGGCAAACGTCTCTGTTCGGCGCCTTCGGTGGAGGCGTCGCCGTCACGGTCCGAGATATCAGCCGGCTTAAAGCGGCAGCGCCGCCAGCATCAGCCCGACGCCGCCGGCGATCAGGATGGCCGCCGCAAGCGCCTTCCGATGGCGCTCGAACGCCGTCGGAGCCCGTTCCCAATTGTAACGCATACAGATCACTCCCCAAAGCCCGGCGGACTCATAGCTTACTTAGGCGAAGCAAGGCAAGACTTCGCTAATATTCCCCCCGCGCCGGGCAGGCCTGCGGCGCCGGTCGTCCCCCCTTCGCCATCCAGGGCGATGGACAGCCTCGCTACGCCGCGCTAATTGCTCTTTCAGCGAAGGGAGCGGGCGCATGGCTGAAATCGGCTCTGGAACGGTGCTGCGCATGGCGGACGATGCGTCCGTGCAGCATGTCGGCGATGGCGCGGTCGTGCTTTTGGCGCGCAGCGGCCAGCTTTACACCTGCAACGACACGACCGAGGCTTTTCTCGACAAGGTGAACGGCGCGCGCAAGCTCGACCAGATCGTCGATCTGCTGTCGGAGGAATTCGAGGTCGACAAGGCAACGCTCGATCAGGATATGGCCGAATTGGCCGCCGAGCTGGTGGCTGAAGGCATCCTCGCTGACCCGGACGCGTGATGGCCGACGGACCGGTCCTGCGCGCCCTGTTCCGCGTCCATTTGTGGCTCAGCGCCCGGCTGATGCCGGTGCTGGTCGGCCGGCGCGATTTCGAAAGCGTGTTGAAACTGGCGCCGCTGCAGTCGCCCGCACCCTATCGGGACTTGCCCTGGACCTACATCGTCCATCGCGTCAAGCGGACGGTGCGACGCCCCTGGCTGATGCGCGACCGCAGATGCCTTCGCGAAGGTCTGCTCGGCTTCCGCTTTCTGCGCATGGCCGGTCTTAAACCAGAGCTGCGTTTCGGCGTCGACGCCAGGTCGATGCACGAGCCTCGCCTGTCGGCGCATTGCTGGGTCTGCCTCGACGGCAAGCCGGTGGTCAGCGACAGCCAGCCCGGCATGGTGGAGATCTACCGCCACCCCGCCAGCATGAAGGCGCCAGCCGCTTGAGCGAGCAGACTTTCCGCTATGATCTCAACGGCCAGGTCATAGGCATCACCGCCGCGCGTGCCGATCTGTGGCCGAGCTTCGACCTGATGCTCGGCGACCTGCGTGTGAACGAGCCTGTCCAGCCCGGTTTTCGCGTCAACATTGTCGAAACGCTTGAGTTGCACGAGAACCCCGAAGGAAAGCTGGCTTTCGACGGCGACGTGCCGCTGGACGGCCATTGCCGCATGATCGATGCCGGAAGCGTCTTCCATCTCGTCTTTCCGGGCCAGCAGGCGCTATCGATCCACGACGGCGAGGGCCGGGCCGAAATCCGTCTTCATCCCGACAGCAAGATCAAGTGGACTTTGCTGATGATGGTGCTGGATGCAGCACTCGATGCGGACGGCCAGCATATGCTCCACACCGCCGGTCTCACCTTGCCTGAAAAGGACGGCCTCGTTCTCATCCATGCACCAAGCGGTACGGGCAAGTCGACGACGTCGCTGGCGCTTGCTTCGCGGGGCTTCGGCCTCTGCTCGGACGACGTGATGATCCTCAACGCAAGCCCGCAGGGCATCACGGCCTGGGGCATGCCGCGCAAGGTGAAGGTCCACCGCAACACGGCGGCGATGCTGCCCTTCGTCTCGCCTTGCCTGGGCGAGAAGTGGGACGCCGAGGGCGAGCAATCCGTTTCGCTGGACCGCCTCGGCGAAATCATCCGAGTCGAGGATGTGCGCGCCAGGCCCGTCACAGCGCTCCTGCACCTTGCACGCTCGGCAGACGCCGAGACCCGGCTGCTGCCGATGGCCAGGACAGACGCCATGGTGGCTTTGGCAACCGACAATGTAAGGACCGGCATGACCGGCCTGCTGTCGCTGCAGAAAAGGCGCATGGCGACGATCGCGACGCTGGTGAAGGCGGTGCCGACCTTCACGCTGGAAGTCGGGGCAAGGCCGGCCGAGGCGGCGGAGTTGATCCAGGCTGCGCTGCCAAGTTGACGCGTGCTCAGTCCTTCGCGCCGAAACGCCGGATATCGAAGGATGGCTGCTCTCGATCGCGGTGGCGGGGTTTTGACTGCCAACGCAAGAACAGCCGGGACAGTTTGTTGTAGACCAGATGCACGACGCGCGCGTCGGCGCAGTCGAATTCCACAAGTCCCCGTCGGCATTTCGCGGCTTCGCCGCTGGGTGGTCCCAGGCGGCGGATCGGCTGAGCGAGCCGGACCGGTCTGCCATTGATCAGGACACTGACCGGAACACTCGACCCGACGATCCGGCATAGCCGCGCGACATGCTCGCTTGAAAATTGTTTGCCGACGATAAACGGGCCGCGCTCGATGCGCGCCCAGACATAGGCCCCATCCGGCTGGGGCATTCCGGCAAGCCTGCCCCTGCAAAACTCAGGCGCAACATCCGTCGCGAGCACAGCCATTGCGTTGGCCAGGGTCTGGTTCACCGTTGCGGCCGAACGCCAATCCTCTGCTGCAAAGCTAACCTGGGCCAGGATATCGCCCGCATCGAAGCCGGATGTCATCTTGTGCAAGGTCACGCCGCCATGGGCTTCGTGCATCTGGTCGATAATTAGCCGGTGCATTGGATGCGGGCCGCGATAGTGCGGCAGAAGCGCGGGATGCAGGTTGAGGCCGCCCTTCGGAAACAGCTCCAGCACGGTTTGCGGGATCAGTTTGCTGTATCCGAAACAGATCAAAAGATCGGCGCGGGCCGCGCTGAGCCGCGGCCCAAGCGCATCCCAGTCATGGGGCGGGCTGAATTCGATCAATGGGGGCATGGCGTGGCCGAGATGAGACCTCAACGCAAAACGTCGCCGCAGGCGACGGCGCAGGGCACTGAAGCTGAAGCGCTTGCCGGCAAGTGGGCCCGGCACGACCACGGCAGCAACGCGATGGCCGTTATCTGCCCAGCGCGCAAGCATGGGCGCAGTGACGGACGAAATCTCGGTGATGAATACGGCCGAGAGCGGGTTCTCCATACCGAGCTCAGACTGGATACGGTCGCGGCCGCGCCAGCCGCTGCACCCAGCGGAAGGCATCGCGACTGAGGCGCGAGCGCAGTTTCTCGCGGGAATTGACCCGAAGCAGCATGTTGCCGGTGATCAGCCATTTCGCCAACCGTATCGAGAGGTCCGGCTTGATGCGGTCGGCAAGCTCGATCGCGCGCGGCGCGCCGAACAGGCGTCCGGTGACGTTGAGGACCGTGGCCAGCTCGAGCTCGATGCCGGTCATGCGGGCGGCATCGAGCAGCCGCGCTTCCTCTTGAGGCGATTTCAGCGCCCGCACGCCTTGCAGCACGTCGACGCAGAGCTGCAGGCGGTGGAACTTGTGGCCGCCGGCGGCATGCACGATGGCGATGGTGAGCAGCGCGGCCGGCGTGTCGGTTTCGCCGCCGTCGATCGCCTGCAACTCGCGGAAGCCAAACGACAGGCGTCTGCGCATGCCGGTGTCGTGCACCAGATTGCCATGCAATTCGATCAGCAGGCTGGAGTTCTCTTTCTCCAGCCATTTGAATTCCTGCAGTTCATGCGATTTGGCCTCGTCGCTGCCGAGCTCGAAGCCGCATTCGCCGATGGTCTTGTTGGCCGCCTCGATGCTGGCGGGGTCGACGAGAATGTCGATGTCGGTGAAGGGACGGTCTGCAACCTGACTATAGAGCTTGCGCGCGAACACCGGCCCCTTGACGATCCGGGCCGGCACGCCCTTTGCCGCCAGCGCTTTCATGATGCGGTCGCCATGGTATTGCAGCAGCATCGATTGGCCGGTCGCCATCGTCGCCTCGTCGCGCAACTCCGACAGTCTCCGCTGCAGGGTTGCGTCCTGCGGCAGTCGGGCGTCACCGATCTCCCTGAGTTTGCGCAGCATGATCGGCAGCACGCCGTGAAACTCCGCATTGGCGAGCAGCGCCAGCAGGGTTGCTGCCGCAAGGCCATCGCCAATGGCGGCCGATGCCTCTGGGTCGGCGAAGGTCAGCAGCAGTTTTTCATCGGCAGGCGCAAGAGAAGGCAGCATCAACCCGGACGGCGTTCGAATGATAGCAACAAGCCCATGCTTGCAGAAAAGCACACTGGAAACCAGTGCGCGGCGGCAAAGCCGGCTTGTGAGTTTGACTTTCCGCGCGGATCGTCCATTCTGTGGATTGATCCGGAGGGTGTTGGAAATGACGAAGAAGAAATATGAGGCGCCTTTGCTGCGCAAGGCTGGAAAACTCTCCAGCGTGGTGGCCGTGGCGTCAAAGACGCTTTGAGGCGTCGGGCTTCGGTTTTGGCTGAAGCCGGCTACATCCCCCAGCGCAGCGCTGCTGTGAGTACCGGCGCGTCCCAAAGTGCTGACGTTTCGTCGTCCAGCATGGTTAGCGTGATCGAGCATCCCGCCATGTCGAGCGACGTCACATAGGACCCGACGAGCGAGCGGACCACCGTCACGCCCTGCCTCTCGAACACCCTGCGGGCGCTGTTGTACATCAGATAGAGCTCCATGGAGGGCGTGCCGCCGAAGCCGTTGACGAACAGCAGCGCCGGCCCTTTGGCGCGATCGCCGAAGTCGCCGGCAAGCGCGGCGCAAACCTCCTCGGCGATGGCGTCGGCGCTCTTCAGCTTGTCTCGCCGCCGGCCGGGCTCGCCATGGATGCCGACGCCGAATTCCATCTCGCCGTCGCCGATCTCGAAGGTCGGCTTGCCAGCGGCTGGCACCGTGCCGCTGGTCAGCGCCACGCCCATTGAGCGCGTCGCGGCGTTGACGCGGTCGCCCAGCGCCTTGAGGTCGGGCAGCGGCATGCCTTGCTCGGCGGCGGCGCCGACGATCTTTTCCACCACCAGCGTGCCGGCCACCCCGCGCCGTCCGGTCGTGTAGGACGAGTTCTCGACCGCGACGTCGTCATTGGTCACCACCTGCAGCACGCCGTCCGCCATCTCGGCCGCCATGTCGAAATTCATCACATCGCCTTCGTAGTTCTTGACGATGAACAGGCAGCCGGCGCCGGTATCGACAGCCTCGACGGCGGCCAGCATCTGGTCCGGCGTGGGCGAGGTGAAGACCTGGCCGGGGCAGGCGGCGTCCAGCATGCCGTGGCCGACGAAGCCGCCATGCAGCGGCTCGTGGCCGGAGCCGCCGCCCGAGATCAGCGCGACCTTGCCGGGTTTCAACGCCCTGCGGCGGATGAATTTGCGGTCGTCGCCAAGCACGAGGATGTCGGCATGAGCCGTCGCAAAGCCATCGAGGCTTTCGGCCAGGACCGTGTCCACCGAATTGATAAATTTTTTCATGGCAGTCCTCCCGACTGTCTTTAGTTTACGCAATCCCGAACGGAAAACCGCTACAGACTTTCCGGGAATTGCTATGCTTTAGCCGCTGCCCTTGCCGGCGATGCTGGTTATTTTCTGGATGAATTCGTTGATCGCCCGGTCGAGCGCGGCGTTCTGCCTGTCGTCGCCGAAATCCGGCACGATGAGCGAGACATGGCGTGTCCTGCGCAGACCGGGGGCCGCCGGAACCTTTCCGGGATGCGCCTGGTGATAAGCGGCCATGAACTGGTCGCGCTCGGCCTGGCTGAAATGGCAGACCGAAAAGATCGACGGCAGATGCTTTGACGGGATCGGGATCGAATAGGCCGGACTGGAGATCTGGGTGACGAAACTGCGGTGCTTGCCGAGCGCGTCGGCAAGACGCTGGCGCATGCCCGACGGACGCTGGTCGATCACCTGCGACAGGATCGTCTTATAGGCGCGGATCGCCTCCTCCGAGCCTGTTTCCGATATCTTCTCGGTCCTGGCCATGCCGCGTCTACACTGGAACATCCGCGATGGCCGCCTTGGCCATGGCGAGTTGCGCAGGGGCGACCGACAGGTCGCGCAAACCCGCCTCGAGCAGGGCCGGGATGGCTGCCGGATCGCCGCCGGCATCGCCGCATAGGCTGACCGGAATATCTCTCTCCCGTCCGAAGGCCGTGATCGCAGCGATCAGCCGCAGCACCGCCGGGTTGCGGACGGCGTTGAGATGCGCGACCGCCGCATTGTCCCGCGCCGCCGCCATCACATATTGCGTCAGGTCGTTGGAGCCGATCGAGAAGAAGGCGACATCGGCGAAATCCTCCGGCGTAAGCGCGACGGACGGCACCTCGACCATGATGCCGAGTGGCGGAAGCCGGTGCGCGACGCCCTGCGCGGCAAGCGCGGCTTGTTCTTCCGCGAACAGCGCGGCGGCGTGGCTGTACTCCTCGGGCGTGGCGATCATCGGGAACATCACCTTCAGATTGCCGTGGATGGCGGCCCGCAGCAATGCCCGTATCTGCACGCGAAAAATGTCGCGCCGCTTGAGCGAAAGCCTTATGCCGCGCAGGCCGAGAAACGGGTTGGCCTCCTCGACGGTGAAACCCGGCACCGGCTTGTCGCCGCCGGCATCGACGGTGCGGATGGTCACCGGCTTGTCGCCTGCCCATTCCAGCACCTTGCGATACGCACGGTATTGCGTCTCCTCGTCCGGCAACGTCTTGCCGAACAGGAACTCCGTGCGCATCAGGCCGACGCCGTCGCAGCTTTCGATTTCGATGCCATCAACGTCGGAAGGGTAGGCGATGTTGACCTGGACGCGCACGGGGGTGCCGGCCTTGGTCACCGCCGGCTCCGTCAGGAATGTCCGCGCAGCGCCCTGGCGGTCGGCGAAGGTGCAGGCGGACTGCCGGAAGGCTTCGATCTCGGCCGGCGAGGGCGAAAAGACGATTCCGCCGCGTTCGGCATCGAGCAGCGCGACACCGGTGCGCGTTTCAGCCTCGTCGCCGAGACCGACGACCATCGGCACGCCGCGCGAACGCGCCAGCATAGCGACATGGCTGGCGGTGCTGCCGCGCTTGAGCGCGATGCCGCCGCCCTTGCTCCAGTCGGTTTCGAGGAAGCGCGTCGGCGCGATGTCGTCGCCATAAAGGATCGCGCCCGGCGGTGTCGCGGCCTCGCTCTCTTCGCTCAACGCCCGCAGCACCTGGTCGCGGATGTCGCGCAAATCCGCGGCGCGGGCACGGAAATAGTCCTGGTCCGACGCTTCATAGCCGGCGATCTCGCTGTCCAGCGCCGCGCGCCAGGCGGCGTCCGCCGGCTGTCCGGAACCGATCGCCGACAAGGCCGGACCGCTCAGCGCGTCGTCCTCCAGCATGGCGATGTGGAATTCGAGAATGCCGGCGGCGTCACCATTGGCGGTTTCGATCAACGCCGCCAGCCGGCCGACGGCCTTGCCGATTGCGCTCACCAATGCGGCTTGTTCTTCCTCGGCGCTCCCCTTGGCCTTGTAGCTGGCCGGAGGCTGGTCGAGGTCGAACAGCGGGCCTTCGGCGTAGCCGGGTGAGGCGGGGATACCCTCAACCCGCATGGCTCGCATTCCTTGCGGGCCTGGCGACGTTCAGATCGGTCTCAAGCGGACCGGGCATGATCCGCGTCCTCGTCGAAGTCACGCTGCACCAGATCGACCAGCGCCTTCACCGCCTGGGTCGCGCCATCGCCCTTGGCGCGGATATGCAGCATGGTCCCTTTCGGCGCCTTGGCCGCCATCACCTTGACGATGCTCTTGGCGTCGAACCAGGGGCCGTTGGCCGCCACCGCCACTTCCACCTCGGCCGCGAACGACTTGGCAAGCTTGGTGAACTTCACCGAAGGGCGCGCGTGCAGTCCCACCGCGTGGGTTATCAGGACCGTTGCTTCGGCGGATGCGGACATTCAGTCGGTTCCCGTTCGTTCACGACGGCGACAATTCATGCGCCGTCGCCACCACTTCCTTGAGTGAGGCGCCGCCGGAGGATTCGGTCGCCGCCATCACCGCGCCTTCGACGATCGGCGCGTTGCAGACGACTATTCTGTGGGAGCGGGGCTCGCCGATCATTTCGACCGCCATCTCCGAGTTGGTCTCGGCGCCGCCGAGATCGACCAGTATGGCGACGCCCGCGTCCGACCAGGCCTTGTCGATCGCGCCCATGATCGCCTCGACGCTGGTGCCGAGCCCGCCATGGCCGTTTCCGCCGCACCATGCAAGCGGCACTTCGTCGCCCACCATCTGGCGCACCATGTCGGCCGTGCCCTCGGCGACCAGGGGCGAATGCGACACGATGACGATACCGACATTGCTCATCAATTGCCCTCTATCGCTTCCGCGACTGCGCGCACCAGCAGCGCGGTCGAGCGCGCCCCGGCGTCCATATGCCCGATCGAGCGTTCTCCCAGGAAGGAGGCGCGCCCGCGCAGGGCCTTCATTGGCACCGTGGCCTCTGCGGCCTTGTCGGCGGCGTCGGCGATCTCGCTTGCCGTCTTGCCTTGCGCCAATGCCTCATACACCGGCGCCAGCACATCGAGCATGGTTTTTTGGCCAACTTGAGATTTACCCCGCGCGGCAACCGCCTCGATCGCCTTGCCGAGTGCCGCGGATAAGCCACTTCGATCGGGTGCTCCCGGCAATTCCTTGCCGAGCGCCATGAACAGCGTGCCGAAGAGAGGCCCGGAAGCGCCGCCCACGGTCATCACCAGCTTGGTGCCGACAGCCTTCAGCGCCTCGGGCAGCGGTTTTGCCGCGAAGGCGTCGGCTTCGGTGCGCACCGCCTCGAAGCCGCGCTTCATGTTCAGCCCATGATCGCCGTCGCCGATCGCCTGGTCGAGCGCGGTCAACTCTTCGGCATGTGCCGCGATCGTGTCGGCGGCCGCCGCGATCAATCGGGAGAAATCGGCTGGCGCCATTTCCTGTCCTTCATGCCGGGGCGAACAGCGCCGCCACGGCGGCGAAAACCTCGGCGACCGCGAAGGCGCCGGGATCCGCTGTGTCAAGCTGCCTGCCGATATAGGCGGAACGCCCGGCCTTCGCCTTCTGCATCGCCGCGGTTGCCTCGGCGCCTTGCCGCGCCGCTTCTGCTGCCGCTTCCAGCCCGCTTGCATCAAGCGCCCGCAGTGCGGGCTCCAGCGCATCGACCATGGTGCGGTCGCCGGCCTTGGCGCCGCCGTAGAAAGTCATGCGGTCGAGCCCGGCGAGCAGCGCCTTGGGTAGAGTTGCGCCGAAACGCAAAGTCTGTGCGGCGGCCGTGAAGAAGATCGACAACAGCACGCCGCTGGAGCCGCCCATCGAGGTGCCCAGCGTATCGCCGATTGCGGCAAATGTCGCGGCCTTGTCGGCGAGCGGCAGCGTGTCGATGCGCTCGAGAATGCTGCGCGCGCCCATCGCCACGGTCGAGCCGGTGTCGCCGTCGCCTGCCTTCGCGTCGAGCCCGTTGAGCGGCTCTTCGAGCGCGATCAGCTTTTGGCAGGCAGCTTTGATCAGCCGCTCGGCGGCTGCATCGCGGCTGGCGGGCTTTGTGGCTGGGCTGGCGGCAGGCTTGGCCATCGCGATAACGACCGGCTGACGAACCGGCTTTGCCGGCAGCCAGGCAGGCGGCCCGACGGTTGCCAGCAGCGCTGCCTCGCGTTCCGCATCCAGCTTGATCAGCGACAACGAAAAGCCGTTCATGTTGAGCGCGGTCATCAGGTGCCCAGGCCCGATCGTCAGCGCCACCGCCTTTGCCAGCGACGAAGACAGCACGGCATTCGCGATCAGTGACATTTCGAGCGGCGGCACCGATCCCAGATTGTTGACCAGCAGGGCGTAGCGGCTGCCTGCATCGAGCCGCGCGGCGAGGCGCTCGGCCATGATGGCGACGAGCGAGCTGGCGCTCTGCAGCGCGATGCGCTCGACGCCCGGCTCGCCATGAATGCCGAGGCCGAGCTCGCCGTCTTCGGCGCCGAAGCGCTCCTCATGCGCCTGTCCGGGGATCGAGCAGGAGGAAAGCGAGATGCCGAGCGAAACGATATCCTTGGCCGCCGCCCGCGCCGCCGCGGCAACCGACGCCAGGTCGTGACCGGCTTCCGACAGGTGACCGGCGATCTTGTGCACGAACAGCGTGCCGGCGACGCCTCGCGGCTGCGCGATATCGGGCAGGGCGATGTCGTCGCTGACGATCACCATCTCGACCGCAAGCCCCTCGGCGCGCGCCTTCTCCGCGGCCAGTCCGAAATTAAGCCGGTCGCCGGTGTAGTTCTTGACGATCAGCAGGCAGCCGGCGGGACCGGTCGTGGCGCGGATCGCCGCCAGCACCGCCTCGACGCTGGGCGAAGCGAAGATCTCGCCGGAGACGGCCGCCGTCAGCATGCCCGCGCCGACGAAGCCGGCATGCGAGGGTTCATGCCCCGCGCCGCCGCCCGAAACGATCGCCACCTTCGACTTGTCCCAGTCGGCGCGCAGCACGACCTTGATCTCGGGATAGCCGTCGAGGCGGGCCAGCGCGCCCGATCCCGCCGTGGCGAGGAAGCCGTCCAGCGCCTCGGTGACGATCGTGTCCTTGCGGTTGAAAAAGTGCTTCATGAATTTTGTCCAGTCCGTATCTGCGGTCGTCAATCGGTTTGCAAATTTATGCGCGAGCCGGCTACATCAATCTTTGCCCGTCCGAGCCGAAATAGAGCGGCGCCAGGTAGCGGATCGTCACCTTATCCCCTTTGGCTAAAGGCGTTTCCGGATCGGTGAGCGTCACCAGCTTCTTCGGCCCCACCGTCACATGCAGGTGGTTCTGGTCGCCGAGATGCTCGACCCAGTCGACGACCCCGTCGGCATGGCCGTTCATCGCCTTCTCGATCGCGAGATGCTCGGTGCGCGCGCCGATCGTCGTCGTTCCGGTCGGCGCGCCGCCGTCGGGCAGCAGCCCGACCGGCAAGAGGTTGATCGCCGGCTGGCCAAGGCGCGCCGCCACATGAAGATTAGCCGGCTCAGAATAGATCGCGCGCGGCGTGCCGATCTGCACCAGCATGCCGTCGGCGAGAATGCCGATGCGGTCGGCCATGGTCATCGCCTCGATCTGGTCGTGCGTGACATAGAGCATGGTGGCGCCGAGCTCGGACTGGATGCGCTTCAGCTCGAGCCTGAGATCGGCGCGCAGCTTGGCGTCGAGCGAGGACAGCGGCTCGTCCATCAGGTAGATCGCGGGCTTGCGCACCAGGGCACGGCCGATGGCGACTCGCTGCATCTCGCCGCCGGACAGTTTCGTCGAGCGGTTGTCGAGCTTGTGGTCGATGCGCACCATGCGCGCCACGTCCTCGACGCGTCGCCGCACAGCCTCTTCCGGAAACCGCCGCGCCGGCGAGCGCAGCGGGAAGGCGAGATTGTCGAACACCGAAAGATGCGGATAGAGCGAATATTGCTGGAAGACGAAGGCGGTGTCGCGTTCGGCTGGCGACAGCGCCGTCGCGTCATGTCCGCCGATGTGGATCGTGCCGCTGTCCGGCCGTTCCAGCCCGGCGATCAGCCTCAGCGTCGTCGTCTTGCCGGCGCCGGTCGGCCCGAGCAGCACGACGAATTCGCCGTCCTTGATCACGAGGTCGAGATCGTTGATCGCGACGGTGTCGCCAAAACTCTTGGTCACGCCCTGGATGTGAACGTCAGCCATGGCGCGCCTCCGCTGCCTGATCATGCATGGCGGTCCGGACCGCTCGTCCGGAGCCTTTCTCGAATAGCGACAGCCGCGCGCTGCTCAGCGTCAGCCCGACCTGTTCGCCGGGGCTGAGATGGATGCCCGCCGGCACGCGCGCCTTGATGATGCCGTCGGCCGTCTCGACAGCGACGATCTGCGTGGTGCCGAGATATTCGGTGCCGTAGATCGCGCCGCGCAGCTTCGAGCCGTCGTCGAAGCGGATGTGCTCAGGCCGGATGCCGAGCGCCATGTCGGCAGGCGCTATATCCTCGCGCACCTCCGGCACCGCCACCCTGGCGCCCTGCACGACGATCTCCTTCGCGCCCCTGGCGAGCCCGCCGCCGAATTTCAGGAAATTCATCGGCGGCGAGCCGATGAAATCGGCGACGAACATGGTCGCCGGCCGGTCGTAAATCTCGCGCGGCGTGCCGAACTGCTCGATGACGCCATGGTTCATCACCGCTATCTTGTCGGCCATCGACATCGCTTCCATCTGGTCGTGCGTGACATAGACCGTCGTGGCATGGATGCGGTTGTGCAGCTCGCGCAGCTCATGCACCATCAGGTCGCGGAACTCGGTATCGAGGGTGCCGAGTGGCTCGTCCATGAGAAAACATTTCGGCCGCCGCACGATGGCGCGGCCGAGCGCGACGCGCTGCCGGTCGCCGCCGGCAAGGCCGGAAACGGACTTGTCGAGCAGATGGTCGATGCGCAGTAGCTTTGCTGTCTCCTCGACGCGGCTTCGGATTTCGGCCGAGGGCATGCCCTGCGCCAGCAGCGGGAAGCCGATATTTTTGCGCACATTCATGTGCGGGTAGAGCGCGAAGAGCTGGAAGACGAAGGCGATGTCGCGCTCGCGCGCCCGGCGCATGGTGACGTCCTCGCCGCCGAGCAGGATCTTGCCGCCGGTCGGCAATTCAAGGCCGGCGATCATGCGAAGCGTCGTCGTCTTGCCGCAGCCGGATGGCCCGAGCATGACGAAGAACTCGCCGTCCTCGACAACGAAATTGGAATCCTGCACGGCGACGAATGCGCCGAAGGCCTTCCTCAGGTTCTGAACGCGGATCTCGGCCATCTTTATTCCGGGAATTTCGAGACGATGATGAACATCACCGTGCCAGTGAGCATGGTGATGAAGGAATAGGTGTAGAGCGACAGCGCGAAAGGCTGGAACAGCATCAGGAAGCCGATCGCGATGATCGTGGTCGCGATGTTTTCCATCAGGCCGCGCCTTGCCCATCGCGGCCAAGAGGAGTGCTTGGAGGCAACAGAGCGGTTCATGCGTTCCTCCCTTCCTTCTCGTTCAAGGGGAGAGATGGTTGCCAGGTGGTTCCCCCACTCCGTCGCTGCTTCGCAGCGCCACCTCTCCCCCCTCCGGAGGGAGAGGAAGGGAGCCTGGCTGAATGAAGTTCGCGCCCTTCCTCTACCCCGTCGATCGGGGGAGAGGTGTCGAGCGAAGCTCGACGGAGTGGGGGTCGACTTATTCCCACACTAGTCATTTGCGCACCGCGCCGAAGGTGATGCCGCGCAAGAGTTGCTTGCGGAGCAGGATGGTGAAGACGAGGATCGGCACCAGGAAGATGGTCGTGCCGGCGGCAACCGCCGGCCAGTCCTGGCCGCCCTCGCCGATGATGGTCGGGATGAAGGGCGGCGCGGTCTGCGCCGTGCCGGAAGTGAGCAGCGCTGCGAACGCATATTCGTTCCAGGCAAAGATCAGGCAGAAGATGGCGGTCGCGGCAATGCCGGTCGTCGCCTGCGGCAGCACGGTGCGCCAGAAGGCCTGCAGCCTAGTGTAGCCGTCGATCATCGCGGCCTCTTCATATTCGCGCGGGATCTCGTCGATGAAGCCCTTCAAGAGCCACACAGCCAGCGAGACATTGACCGCGGTGTAGAGCAGGATCATGCCGAGCGCGGTGTCGGAGAGGCCGAGCTCGCGGTACATCAGATAGATCGGGATCGCCACCGCGATCGGCGGCATGAAGCGCGTCGACAGGATGAAGAACAGAAGGTCGTCGGCCAGAGGCACCTTGAAGCGCGAGAAACCATAGGCCGAGAGCGTGCCTAGGAACACCGCGCAGAAGGTCGAGCCGAAGGCGATGATCAGCGAGTTGACGAAGCGCGGCAGGAAGTTCGACGGCCCGGCGATCACCATGTTGCGCTTGCGCACCGTCTCGTCGCAGAAGCCGGTCGCCGGTCCGAGCGAATTGATATATTCCGGCGTTTGCCGGGTCCGGGTGGTGAACAGATTGCAATAGCCCTCGATGCTCGGCTGGAAGACGATCTTGGGCGGATAGGCGATCGAATCCGGCGGCGTCTTGAAGCTGGTGGCGAAGATCCACAGCAGCGGCACGATCGAGATCAGCGCATAGGCTATGATGATCGTGCCGGCGATCAGCTTCGCGTTGGACGAGGGCGCGACGACGGAATGGGCGGTGGTCAGGCTCATCTCTGCTTCACCTTGTTGAGCGCCTTGACGTAGATGTTGGCCAGCCCGAACACCGCGACGAACAGAATGATGGCGAAGGCCGAGGAATAGCCGGTGCGCCAGCTCTCGAAAGCCTGCCGCTTCAGCGTGATCGAGGCGACTTCCGTGGTCGAGCCGGGTCCGCCGCCGGTGAGCAGGTTGACCATGTCGAACATCTTGAAGTTCTCGATGCCGCGGAACAGCACCGCCAGCATGATGAAGGGCAGCGCCATCGGCAGCGTGATCGACCAGAACTGCCGCCAGTTCGAGGCGCGGTCGACCTCGGCCGCCTCATAGATGTATTCGGGGATGGAGCGCAGGCCGGCGAGGCAGATCAGCATCACGTAAGGCGTCCACATCCAGGTGTCGACTATGATGATCGCCCACGGCGCCAGCTCGACATTGGACAGCATCTGCACATTCGTCGGCGGAATGCCGGTGACGAATGAGACGACATAGGAAAACAGCCCGATCTGCGGCTCGTAGAGGAAGCGCCAGAAATTGCCGACCACCGCCGGCGACAGCATCATCGGCACCAGGATGATGGTGGTCCAGAAGGCGTGGCCGCGGAATTTTCGGTCGATCAGCCAGGCCAACGTGAAGCCGATGACGGTCTGCAAGAGGATCGTCCAGAACACGAAATGCGCCGTCGTCTGCATGGCGATCCAGATGTCCTGATCGCCGAGGATGCGCCGGTAATTGGCGAGCCCCAGATTCTTCACCACCTCGTTCGGCCGGTTGGCGCGGAAATTGGTGAAGGAGAGATAGATCGCCCAGAACAGCGGGAAGATGTTGATGGCCAACAGCAAAAGGATCGTCGGCGAGATGAACAGCCAGGCGAGGCCCTTGTCGCTGATGCCCCGGATCTTCTTGGCCAACGGCTCCGGTGTGGCCCGGGCAACGTTGTCCGCAGTCCGATCGAGCATGGTAAGTCCTGCTTCGGTCACGGGTAAGTCTCGACTGTGGAATTTATCTGAACTGCGTCCCGTGCCAAGGGCGGCACGGGACGCTGCGGTTGGGCTCGGGAGGAGCCTTACATCTTGCCGTCGTCCTGGAAGACCTGCGTCCAGTCCTTGACCAGGCCGTCCAGCGCGTCCTTGGCCGAGCCCTGGCCGGCCACGACATAGTCGTGGAAGCGCTTCTGCGAGGCCTGCAGCAGCGGCGCGTAGCTAGGTTCCGCCCAGAAGTCCTTCACGATCGCCATGGAGTCGAGGAAGGCCTGCGCGTAAGGCTGGCTGGACGGGAATTTCGGGTCCTTGACCACCGAGTTCAAGCAGGAATAGCCGCCGAGCGACCACCATTTGCCCTGCACGTCCTTGTTGGCGAACCACTTGATGTATTTCAGCGCCGATTCCTGCTTGTCGGAATAGGAGACCACCGAAATGCCCTGGCCGCCGAGCTGCGCGAACTGGTCGCCGTCGGGACCCTTCGGATTGACGAAGTAACCGATCTTGTCGCCGCCGACATTCTCGTCCTTCTGCAGACCGGGCCAGGTGAAGGCGAAGTTCATATGCATCGCCACCTGTCCGGATTTGAAGGCGTCCACACCCTCGCCCATGTAGCTGTTGGAAGCGCCGGGCGGCGTGCAGCAGTCATAGAGCGCCTTGTAGAATTCCAGCCCCTTCACCGATTTCTCGGAGTTGACGAAGCCCTCCATCTCGTAGGGCTTCTTCGGGTTCTCATATTGGAAGCCGTAGCTGTAGAGCACGTCCATGGCGCCCATGGTGATGCCTTCGGAGCCGCGCTCGGTGTAGATCGAGGCGCCATAGACGGTCTTGCCGTCGATCTGCCGCTTCTGGAAGAATTCGGCGATCTGCTTCAACTGGTCGAAGGTGGTCGGCGGGGCGAGGTCCCAGCCATACTTCTCCTTGAATTCCTTCTGCAGCTCGGGCCGCGAGAACCAATCCTTGCGATAGGTCCAGCCGACGACGTCGCCCATGGCCGGCAGCGCCCAGTAGTTCGGCGTGTTCTTCGGCCATTCCGAATAGCCGACCACGGTCGCCGGCACGAAGTCGTCCATGCTGATCTTCTCCTTGTCGAAGAAGTCGTTCAGCTTGACGTAGTGGCCGTTCTCGGCGGCGCCGCCGATCCACTGGCTGTCACCGATGATCAGGTCGCAGAGCTTGCCGTGCGAGTTGAGCTCGTTGAGGAAGCGGTCGGCGTAATTGGTCCATGGCACGAACTCGAATTTCATGCCGATGCCGGTTTCCTTGGTGAAGTCCTTGGACAGTTCCACGAGCGCGTTGGCCGGATCCCAGGCCGCCCAGCACAGCGTCAGGTCTTCCGCATGCGCGACGTTCGAGACGGCTGTCGACGCGAAGATCGCCGAGGCCAGTCCCAACGCCAGTTTCAAGGTCGATTTCATGCCTTACCTCCCATTTGCGAAACGCGTCCGGATGACGGTTTCAAGAGCCCTCAACCCTCGCTCCTCCGAGGGGCCCAAACACGGCGGCGAATGCACTGCCCGATGTTTAGTAATTTGTTTAGTGATGCGCTTTTTACTAAACAACGCAAGCGAATTCGTTGCTGCGCCGCAGCATGGCGAAATGCGTCATTGAAATCATTGGGAAATGATCGCCGGATCTGGGTCCTGCTGACGTCAGCTGGCCGCGTTGGCGGGGCCCGGACCTGTCGTCACACCGGCCGGATCGGCGGAGCCGGCGGCAGGAGCGCACGTATGTCGGCGAAGGGGAAGGTCGGCTCGAAGCGGAAAGCCTCGGCCAGCGCGCCGGGTGCGCCGTTGCACTGTCCGGCGCGAAACTCGTTCTGGAGGCGCGCCCTGTGCACATAGTGCTCCGGACCCTGCGACTGGTGCGCGAGGATCGCTTTCGCCTTGATGTCCCAATGATGCGAAATCTCGACATAATGCGTCGGCGAAAAGCCTGTGCCGCCGAGCGTATCGGCATGCAGCACCGGCACCGCGAAGGATGCGGCGAGCCGCACGCCGTAGGACAAGGCGCGGTGGTCGCCGTGATAATCGGAGGGCGCATGGGTGATAGCGAGGTCGGGCTTCACCTCGCCGATCAGTGCCTTCAGCGCCGCAATGAACGCGGCATCGGCGACGAGCTGCCCGTCGGGAAAGTCGAGGAAGCGCGGCTCGACGCCGAGCAGGCCTGCCGCCGTGGTCGCTTCCTTGCGCCGCAAGCGGGCAAGCGCCTTGGGGTCGCCCGTGCTGCCCCTGGCGCCGTCCGTGGCTATGGCGAAAGTCAGTTCTGCGCCTTGCGCGGCATAGGCGGCCAGCGTACCGAACATGAATATCTCGATATCGTCGGGATGTGCCCCCAGCGCCAGTATCTTCACGTCTCTCTCCCGGAAATGGAATCGTGCCGAACGGAATCCTGCTCGCTCTTCTCGCTTATGCAAACTATTCGTTCAGCGACGCCGTCATCAAGGGTCTGGGCGGGCAGTTCACCGTCTTCGAGATCGGCTTCTTCATGACCTTGTTTGCCGGCTGTTTCCTCTTCTTCACCCGGCCGAAGGAGGAGCGCTGGCGCGATTTCTGGCGCACCGGGCGGCCCTGGGCCGTACAGGCACGCGCCTCGGCCGGCATCGCCTCGGGCGTGCTCAGCGTCTATGCCTTCACCACCATTCCGCTGGCGGAGGTTTACGCGCTGCTCTTCCTCGCCCCGTTGCTCGTCACCGTGCTTTCGACCGTCATCCTGAAGGAGGAGGTCGGCCCCTGGCGGTGGCTTGCCGTGATCGCCGGCTTCGCCGGTGTCATGCTGGTGGTGCGGCCGGGCTTCCGCGAATTGCATCTTGGCCATCTCGCCGCCTTCGCCAATGCCTTCGTCGCGGCAACCATCGTCATCCTGATGCGCTCGCTTGCCCAGCAGGAAAAGCGCACGACCATGTTGGGGTCGCTGATCGGCTATGGCCTGCTCTTCAACGGGGTTGGCGCGGTCGCGACGTCATTTACGTTCCCCAATCTGTGGCAATTGGGCTGGCTGGTCCTGGGTGGCCTGTTCACCGCCGGCGGCCAATTGCTGCATCTCCTGGCGGCCAAATACGCGCCAGCAAACCGCATCGCCCCGACGCATTATTCGCAGATCGTCTGGGCGGTCATCCTCGGCGCGATGTTCTTCAGGGAATATCCCGACGCGATGACGCTGGTCGGCCTTGCAGTCGTCGGCGCCTCGGGCCTCCTCACCATGGTGCGCGAGGAAGTGCGGCTTGGCACCGTGCGCTGGAATCCGTTTACGCGTGCCCGGCTTTAACCGGCATGGGCCCGACACATTGCACGGCGACCGCGACCGCTGATATGCGGGTAAAATGACGACGAACCCGTTGCCGGAGCTTCCGGTCACAGCCGTGCTGCCGGCGCTCGGCGAAGCGCTCTCGCGGCGCAGCAGCGCCGTGCTGGTGGCGCCGCCGGGCGCCGGCAAGACGACGCTGGTGCCGCTGGCGCTGCTCGACGCGCCTTGGCTCGGTGAGGGCCGGATCGTGCTGCTCGAGCCGCGGCGGCTCGCCGCCCGCGCCGCCGCCCGCCGCATGGCCGAATTGCTGGGCGAGGAGCCCGGCGGCACGGTGGGCTACGCCATGCGCATGGAGAACCGCGCCTCGGCGCGGACAAGGATCCTGGTCGTCACCGAAGGCGTGCTCTCGCGCATGATTCTCGACGATCCGGAGCTGCCCGGCGTCTCGGCGGTGATCTTCGACGAATTCCACGAGCGTTCGCTCGACGGTGATTTCGGTCTGGCGCTGGCGCTCGACGTGCAGGGCGCGCTGCGGCCGGACCTGCGTCTGCTGGTCATGTCGGCGACGCTCGACGGCGCGCGCGTGGCGAAGCTTTTGTCGGAGGCGCCGGTGATCGAAAGCGAGGGCCGCGCCTATCCGGTCGAGATCCGCTACGACGAGCGGCCGGCAGGCACGGCGATCGAGGACGCCATGGCCAGGGCAGTGCGCGCGGCTTTGGCCGGCGAGCCGGGCAGCGTGCTTGCCTTCCTGCCCGGACAGCGCGAGATCGAGCGCACCGCCGAGCGGCTCGCGGGCAATGTCGCGGCCGACACCGACATCGTTCCGCTCTATGGCCAGCTCGACAACAGGGCGCAGGACGCGGCGATCAGGCCGGCGCCGGCCGGCCGCCGCAAGGTGGTGCTGGCGACCTCGATCGCCGAGACCTCGATCACCATCGACGGCGTGCGCGTCGTCATCGATTCCGGCCTGTCGCGGCTGCCGCGCTATGAGCCGGCGAACGGCCTGACCAGGCTTGAGACGGTGCGCGTCAGCAAGGCCTCGGCCGACCAGCGCGCCGGCCGCGCCGGCCGCACTCAAGCCGGCGTGGCGGTGCGCCTGTGGCGGGCCGAGCAGAACGCGTCGCTTCCCGCCTTCACGCCGCCCGAAATCCTCGAGGCCGACCTGTCCGGATTGCTGCTGGACTGCGCCGCCTTCGGTGTCGCCGATCCGTTGAGCCTTTCGTTCCTCGATCCGCCGCCGGCGCCCGCTCTCAACGAGGCGAGGGTGCTGCTCAAGGCGCTGCATGCCATCGACGATGCCGGCAGGTTGACTGAGGCGGGCGCCGCCATGCGCAAGCTGGCGCTGCCGGTGCGCCTGGCGCATATGGTGGCCGAAGCGGCGAAGAGCGGCCACGCGCTCGAAGCGGCGACACTTGCCGTGCTTTTGACCGAGCGTGGGCTGGGCGGCGACAGCGCCGATCTGGAGCGGCGTCTGCTCCGGTTTCGTGGCGAGAAATCCCCTCGCGCCAATGCCGCCAGGCAGCTCGCCGAGCGTTTGGCCAGGCAGGCCGGTGGCGAGCAGAGCGGCGAGGCGGCCTCTGGAGGCGCCCTTCTGATCCACGCGTGGCCGGATCGCGTGGCAAGGGCGCGCGGCGAGCGCGGCCGCTTCGTGCTCGCCAATGGTTCGGGCGCCATGGTCGATGCCGCCGATCCGCTCGCCAATGAAACCTGGCTTGTGGTCGCCGACCTGCAGGGCAAGGCGCAGAACGCCCGCATCACCGCCGCCGCGCCGGTCGGCGAATCCGATATCCGCACCGCCCTGGCCGACCGCATCGAGACAAAGCGTGAGACGAGTTTCGACCGCGAGCGCCGCACGGTGCGTGCGCGCGAGACCGCGCGTCTCGGCGCCATCACGCTTTCCGAACGCATGCTGCCCGCGCCGTCCGGCGCCGATGCAGACCGCGCCATTATCGACGCCTTGCGCGAGCACGGCCTGGCTCTGCTCGACTGGGGCAAGGAAGCGGAGGCGCTGCGCCAGCGGCTCGGCTGGCTGCATCGCGGCCTGGGGGCGCCTTGGCCCGACGTTTCCGATGAAGCGCTCATCGAGGGCCTCGACGATTGGCTCCTGCCGTTTCTCTCCGGCGATGCATCTTTCGCAGCCATCAAGCCCGCGACTTTGTCGTCGGCGCTGATGGCGCTGGTCCCGCATGACCTGCAGCGCAAGGTCGACGCGCTGGCGCCGACCCATTTCGACGCGCCGTCCGGCAGCCACGTGCCGATCCGCTATGACGGCGAGTGGCCGGTGCTTTCGATCCGCGTGCAGGAACTGTTCGGCCTCGACCGTCATCCGGCGATCGCAAACGGAACCGTTCCGCTGACGCTCGAATTGCTGTCGCCGGCACACCGCCCGATCCAGACGACGCGCGATCTCCCCGGCTTCTGGCGCGGCTCCTGGGCGGATGTGCGCGCCGATATGCGCGGTCGCTATCCAAAGCATGTCTGGCCGGAAAATCCGCTGCTGGCCGCCGCCACCAGCCGCGCCAAACCGCGCGGAACGTAATGCATGTCGCCCAAAAGTGCGCAGCGGTTTTGGGACAACGACATGCATCAGGCAAAGACGATGCTCTATCGTTTCCGCTCCTGCGGCTGTAATCCTTGGCAATGACCAACATCCTGCGCGCGCCCGATTCCCAGCAAAGCCAGCGGCTGCGGCTCAACACGCTGATCCGTCTGCGCTGGCTGGCGATTGTCGGGCAGAGCCTGACCGTGCTTGTCGTCGCCTATGGCCTGAAATTCCCGCTTCCGGTGTCGATGTGCTTTGCGCTGATCGCCTGCTCGGCCTGGATGAATCTGTGGCTCACCTTCCGCTATCCGGCGGCGCATCGGCTCACCCCGCTTTCGGCCTTCGTGATCCTCACCTTCGACGGCGTCCAGCTCACCGGCCTGCTCTACATGACGGGCGGCCTGACCAATCCGTTTTGCGTGCTGCTGTCGGTGCCGGTCGTCATCTCCGCCGCTTCGCTGCCGCTGCGGTTCACGGCCATCCTTGGCGCGTTGGTCATACTGGCGGCCACGCTTCTGGTGTTCTTCCATTTGCCGCTGCCCTGGTATGAGGGCTCGCCGCTGCCGATGCCCTTCATCTATGTCGCCGGCATGTGGATGGCTGTGTTTGCCTCGATCGCCTTCACCGCCATCTATGCCTTCCGCGTCGCTGCGGAAGCGCGCCTGCTCGCCAATGCGCTGGCCGCCACCGAACTGGTGCTGCAGCGCGAGCAGCACCTTTCGGCGCTGGACGGGCTGGCGGCGGCGGCCGCGCACGAGCTGGGCACGCCCTTGGCCACCATCACCGTCGTCGCCAAGGAGATGGAAAAGGCGCTCGGCAAGGATCCGAAATATGGCGAGGACGTGAAGCTCTTGCGCTCACAAAGCGAGCGTTGCCGCGAGATACTGAAGCGGCTGACCAGCCTTTCCTCGGAAGGCGAAGCGCATCTGTCGCGCATGCCGCTCACCTCGCTGGTCGAGGAGGTGACGGCGCCGCATCGCGATTTCGGCATCTCGATCCGGCTGCGGCCCGGCGAGCGCATCGGTCCCGAGCCGGTCGGCCAGCGCAATCCCGGCGTCATCTACGGGCTCGGCAATCTGGTCGAGAATGCCGTCGATTTCGCCCGCAACGCCGTCACCGTCAGCTGGAGCTGGGACGACGAGAAGGTCATCTTCTCCATCACCGACGACGGGCCGGGATTCCCCGCCGAGATCATCGACCGCATCGGCGAGCCCTATATGTCGACGCGCCAGGGCACTGAGGCCGGCGGCGGCCTGGGGCTCGGGCTGTTCATCGCCAAGACCTTGCTGGAGCGTTCCGGCGCCACCGTCGATTTCCGCAATTCGAGCGGGCTCGGCGAAGGCGCAGTGGTGCAGATCTCCTGGCCGCGCGGCCTCTTCCTCAACCAGGAACAGGCCTCGGCCACCATGTTCGACAATGCCTAGCGCAATTCCAGAAAAAGTGCGCAGCGGTTGGGCTCGGCAACTTCGCCGCAGCTTTCCTTCCGGAATTGCGAAACGGTGAGAAAGCCTTGCAATTACCGCATGGCAGCTCTGTTGCCGGCTCTAAAAATTGGACATTGCCTTTGCAGGACTGTATCTGCGTAAAAGTGAGGCATGTCGCCTAAAACTGTGCAGCGGCTTGGGGAAGACGATATGCCCGGAAACAGGGATCGGACGGGCCTTCGCCAGGGTAGGTTTCGGCGCGGCGCGCCTCAGGTCAGTGGGATGCCGATAAGATGAGCGGAGACGAAACGACTGGCGCTATGGTCGAGGGCGAGGACACCTCGCTGCTCATCGTCGAGGACGACAAGCCGTTCCTCACCCGGCTTGCCCGCGCCATGGAGACACGGGGGTTCGTGGTCGAGACGGCGGAGAGCGTGGAAGAGGCGGTCGCCAAGGCGCGCGCCCATCCGCCGGCCTATGCGGTTGTCGACATGCGGCTCGGCGACGGCAACGGCCTCGATGTCGTCGCTGCCATCCGCGAGAAGCGCGACGACGCCCGCGCCATCATCCTGACCGGCTACGGCAACATCGCCACCGCGGTGACCGCCGTGAAGCTCGGCGCCGTCGACTATCTTTCCAAGCCCGCAGACGCCGACGACGTCTTCGCCGCGCTCACCCGCACCTCCGGCGAACGTGCGGCGCCCCCGGAAAACCCGATGTCGGCCGACCGCGTGCGCTGGGAGCACATCCAGCGCGTCTACGAAATGTGCGACCGCAACGTCTCCGAGACGGCGCGACGGTTGAACATGCACCGCCGCACCTTGCAGCGGATACTGGCAAAGCGCGCGCCGCGTTAAACGAGTGTCGTCATCCTAGGGCGAAGCAGGAGCGAAGCTCCGTCGCGAAGACCCTAGGATCCATTCCGTGATCCCGGTCGCAGAACGCAGCGGAGCGGAATTCTGCACCGTTGGCACCGCTCCGATGTAACGGAATGGATCCTCGGGTCTGCGCCGCGTCGCTTCGCTCCTTGCTTCGCCCGTGGATGACGAAGAGACGGGCGTTTCGGCCAACTTCCGAAGCAGGCGATCTGTCAATGTGAACTCGAACGCTTGCTTCGCCAGCCGGGCTGCGCATCATACCTTTTAGGTTCCGGCCGTCAGGTCGGGGTGACGGGCGGAGGGACCATGCAAGATAAGCGGCCGAAATCGATCCTGCGTGAATTCCTCGACGGCGAGGCCGCCGGCGGCATCATCCTGATGGTGGCCGCAGCCCTTGCGCTGATCGTCGCCAACTCGCCTTTGGCCGAAACTTATTTCGCCGTCCTGCACGCCTATCTCGGGCCGCTCAGCGTATCGCATTGGATCAATGACGGGCTGATGGCGGTGTTCTTTCTGCTGGTTGGGCTCGAGATCAAGCGCGAGATGCTGGACGGACAGCTCTCGACCTGGCCGCGCCGAGTGCTGCCGGGCATCGCCGCCGCCGGCGGCATGGCGGTGCCGGCGCTGGTCTATGTCTTGATCAACCGCGACAATGCGGCAGCGCTCTCCGGCTGGGCGATCCCTACCGCCACCGACATCGCCTTCGCGCTCGGCGTGCTCTCGCTGCTCGGCAGCCGCGTGCCCGCGTCGCTGAAGGTCTTCCTCACCGCTCTTGCCATCATCGACGATCTCGGCGCCGTCATCATCATCGCGCTGTTCTACACCAGCGGCCTGTCGCTCGCTTATCTGGCCGCCGCCTTCGTCGTCATCGCGCTGCTCGTCGTGCTCAACCGCATACGGGTCATGAAGCTCTGGCCGTATCTCTTGCTTGGCGCATTGCTGTGGGTGCTGGTGCTCAAGTCGGGCGTGCATGCGACGCTCGCCGGCGTGGCGCTGGCGCTCACCATCCCGCTGGTGCGGTCTCCCGGCATCAGCCGCGATCTCGAGCATTCGCCGCTGCATAGGCTGGAACACGGCTTGCACAGGCTGGTGCCCTTCCTCGTCATCCCGATCTTCGGCTTCGCCAATGCCGGCGTCTCGCTCGGCGGCCTGAGCCTTGCAGCACTGGTTGAGCCGCTGACGCTTGGCGTCGCCGCCGGCCTTGTGCTCGGCAAGCTGGTCGGCGTCTTCGGCTCGTCGGCGCTCGCGATCCGGTTTGGCCTCGCCGACCTGCCGGCCAATGCCGGCTGGCTGCACATGCTGGGCATTTCGCTGCTTTGCGGCATCGGCTTCACCATGAGCCTGTTTATCGGCCTGCTTGCCTTCGCCGGCGACCCGGCGCTGCAGGACGCGGTGAAGGTCGGCATCCTCGCCGGCTCGCTGATTGCCGCCCTCTTGGGCGCCGCCATCCTGCTCATGGCGCCGGCGGGCGGCGGAGCGGAAGAAGATTTGAACTAGCCCCGAGGTTCCGGCGGCAGGCCGAAGGCTGAAAACAAAGCGGGGCCGAGCGGCGGGACATAGATCGTCAGCGAGGCGATCTTGTCGCCGGCGGCTTCGAGGACATGCAGCGAATGCGGCTGCCACACGGAATCCTGGCGGCCGAGCGCGTAGACGCCCACGGCCGGTTGGGTGTTGGCGCCGATGGCCACCGCGCGATAGCCGGCAAAATTGCCCCAGACGCTGCCCAGGAAAGCGCCGATCGCCGGGCGTCCATGATACCATTCCCGCCATGGCGGCATGTGGTAGATGGCGTCCTCGCGCAGCAGCTCGACGAGTCCGTCGAGATTGTCGGCCTGCCAAGCCTGCATGTAGCGTTCGAGCAGCACGCCTTCGTTCGCGTTGGGCCGCGACCGCTGCGGCGGGCGCCCCTGCGGGTAGCGTTCGCCCAGCGTCGCGCGGGCCCGCTGCAAGGCGCTGTTGATCGAGTCGGTCGACCCGCCCAACAATTGCGCGGTCTCGATGGCGGACCATCCGAGCACATCGCAAAGCAGCAAGGCCGCGCGCTGCCTCGGCGGCAACAGCTGGATTGCCGCCACGAAAGCGAGCCGCACCGCCTCGCGGGCCTCATAGCGCGCTTCCGGGCCGGGCCTGTCATCGGCGATGTCGGGCAGCTCGGCGTCCGGATACGGCTCCAGCCAGGCGAGCTCCGTGGCCGGGCCGCCGGTCGCTCTGCCCTCAGAGGCCGGCCGCTCGGGTTGCTCAAGAATGCGTCGCGCCAGCGAGCGTGCCTTGATCGCATTGAGGCAGCTGTTGGTGGCGATCGCGTAGAGCCAGCCGCGCGCCGAGCCGCGTCCGTCGAATTGCGCCCGCGCGCGCCACGCCTTTAGGAACGTCTCCTGGACGAGATCGTCCGCCTCGTTGAGCGAGCCCATCATCCGATAGCAATGAAGCTTCAGCGCGCGGCGATGGGCGACGGTCAGGCGCTCGAAGGCCCGCCGGTCGAGGGCCGGCTGGCCTGGCCGGCCCAAAGGCTCGATAGGGCCGGAAGCGTCAGTCATGGGAGCCCGGGGAGCTGAATTCGGCCGCCATCCTGCGCGTCTCATGGCGCCGCCGCAAGGCCGCTGCCGCTTACGGTGAAGGAGCTGCCCTGCGGCTTGCCCGTCGAGAGCTGGATCACAGCCTGTCCGACATCGGCCGGCGTCTGCATGTCGCTCATGCTGGCCAGGAAGTCGGCCGGGCGGATGCCCATATAGGCCGCGATGCCTTCAATGCCGCGATCGCCGACCCCGGTGCCCGGCATGATGCGGGCCGGCGAAAGCGCCATGAAGCGCACGCCGAGGCCGAGGCGGTCCGATTCCTTCTGGCAATGGCCGGCCAGAAATATCTGCATGCGCTTGGCGCCGGCATAGCCGCCGGAATTCGGCGGACCGCCGCTGAAGGCGGCGCCGCTGGCGATCAGCAGCACACGGGTTCCAGGCTTGAGCCGGCCCTTGAGGGCTTCCCGACAGAACAGGAACGATGCCTTGACGTCCATCTCCCAGTTCGCCGAGAAGGCCTCCCAGCTTTGCTCCTGGATCGGCGCCGAAGGGGCGAGCGCGCCCGCGCAGACCACCAGCACGTCGGGTGCCAGCGCATCGAAAACCGCTTGCGGTGCGCCTTCCGCCGTCGCGTCCGTGCTAAGCGTCCTCAAGCCCGGGCGTTCCCAGGCGAGCTGCTTCAGGTCGGCGGCGCCACGGGCGACCGCGAGCACGGTCGCTCCCGCGCCAAGCGCTGCTTCCACGATCGAGCGGCCGACACCCCGGCTGCCTCCGACGACGACGACATTCTGATTTTGCAACGGTTTCATTGATCACCTTTTTCCAGGCCGCCGGCCATCCGGACGCGCCTATAGGTGAAGACAATCGGGATCGGCGAAAATCATCGGAGCGAGACGAAAATTCTCGCTGGCCTTGCGCTTGGGGGCCGGCCTGAGCTCGGCCTGAGGTCGGAAGCCAGCGGTCACGCACCAGCATCCACACACCGCGACGACTACTCGCTCTCGCCATCCAGCGCCGGTACGGCGACGCCGGCAAGCTCGGCCGCCAAGAGCCGCGCGGCGCCCGCGCGGGCAATCCGCAACATCAGCGCCTTGCGTGTCGCTGCCGCCATGCGGTGCTCGGGCGCATCGCGCAGGATCTCCGCGCCATAGCCGTCGGAAAGGATGAAGCCGCATTCCTCGGGAAAGATGTCAGCCGGAACGCCGGGATGGGTGGCGAAGAAGAAGCGGTCGGAATGCAGCCGGTAGTCCGGCCATTTGCGGTCGACCCTGAAATCCTCGATCGAAGATTTGATCTCGATGATCCAGATGTCGCCCTGCCTGGTCAGCGCGACGAGATCGGCGCGGCGCCCTGTGGCCAAAGACAGCTCCGGCAGCACATGCGCGCCCATTTCGGTGAGCAGCCGCTGCACGCCGCGCCGCACCAGCATGGCGCGCTCCGACTGGCGGCCGTCGATCAACGGGTTAAGGGGAATCGGGGAAATGAGTGGCATGGGAGGCACCATGCCAGATTTTGTTCACGGTTTGAACCCCCTGTCAGGTCGGCGATTGTATATTTGACAAACCCATTGCCCGAAACCGGGGTGCGCTGATATGAAAGCTCGACGGCTAATATGCGCTGCGGGTGGGGTGATGGAACAGCTTTTCTATGGACTGGCGGCAACGTGGGTGGGCACAACGGGTTGGCTTGCCTACAAGCATCACAAGCAATTCCCGCCTATCGCAATACTGCTGATAGTCGTGTCCCTTCTCGCAGGGACCGCACTTCTCGCTTATACCACTGGCATTCAAACCGGCGCCTACGCCGTGGCCTTGGCTGACATAAAGGCAGCCCAGGTTCCCTTTAATGTGGATACCCGCGCCATAGTGGATGGCCTGAACGGGAATCTATCAACCATTGCAGGATGTCTGTTCTTCTACGCTGGTTTCATCTTGATATTGCTGGGACTCCCCCAGCTTCTCGATCTTCGTGAGACGGACACCAAGAACGCCAAGGAATAACGATTGCCGACTTAATTCGCCGGCCCTGTCCCGTTTCACTGAATGAAGGCGCACCTTGCCCGGTGACCCCAGACCGGCGCGGCCTTTCGCGGCTAACAACCGGGGGATAGCTAGATTTAGTGTTTGCTGGCCGCCGCAACCGGCGTACTTTGTGCCTGATGTGATTCGCCCCGCCTTTGGGGCGGGGCGATGTGTGGCCGGGAGGCAGAATGGTTATGCAGCAACCCGGAAATTTGCGTTAAGTCGGTTCGATTCCGACCCCGGCCTCACCACGATGGGCGTCCTTCGGGACGCCCATCTCCTTTCTAGCGCTGAAAATCCAGCGATGCGAATCACTTCTCTAGGGCCACGATGCCAGAGCGGATTCGACAGCGCAATGTTTTTGTCCTCTTAATAGATGGTATTAAGGGGATAGAAACTCGATCAATGCCCGATGATTGGACGTCCAAAGAAAGCGATTGAGACGAAAAAGGTCGAGCCGACCTTGCCGCTTGAAACCTTTGCCAGCCTAGAGGCCCTCGTCCTTAAGGGCTACGGATCGAGCCCTACGGATGTTGCGAGGTACCTAATCTTGCGTGAAATCGACGACCTAAAGCGCACGGGCGTCTTGGATTAGATCGGGTCACCCTTCTTTTGCTTTTCGTCCTTAGGCGGCGGTGATTTCGCGACCTTTTTCAACACGCGGTCAAAGCGCTCTTCGCTGTCGTCCGTTCCGAGTTCGCGAGCGGCATCCTCGAATTTTTCCCGCTGGGTCTTAACGGACTTCGCTGAGTTCTTCGCCATCGTCGTCATCAAACTCGTCATCATCAATTTCTTCGTCGTCAATGCTATCATCCGCATGGGCGATCTGCCTTTGCAGAAACTCGTTAATCTTCGTCACGTTTCGCCCGACCGTGTAACAATACAGGGCAGTCGGCGAGACCTTAACCCTCAGTTCATCGATTAATCTGGTTCCGGAAACGGTCTTCGTGGTAAGGAAGCAGTCCTTGATATGAGGGTGCTTCTTAGCGAAATGTTTTATCGATTTGGTTTGCTCGCCGAAATTCTTGATCGGTTTGTCTGACCATTTTATTTCTCCAATCCATACAGGCTTATCTTTAGCGCCTCCCAGCAATACAACATCAACCTCCCCGCCCTTCCATCTAGCGTATCGTAGCCGTCTGAATGCCGATGAATGTTGCCACTGCGAGAACACCGCACATTCAGAGAGATAGCCGATGCTTTCGCTATCTTCCGGCGCAACCGGGGAGAAGAGAGCGGATCGCATCGACGGGTTATTGAGGTATATCTTAAAATTTCGCTCTCGCAGTCCTATATTACAATTATCGTCAACTGTGCCAACTTTGATTATGAGAAAGGCGCTTTCCAAATACTCTATGTATTTCTTGATGGTTGGCTTGTTTATGCCAGAGGTCTGGGAAATGTTTTCAAGGCTCGCCTCTTTTCCAGCGTTGTACGCCAAAAAAGAAAAAAGACGATTTAGTTGCTGGGTGTCCTGAATCCCATAAAGGTTCGGCAAATCTTTCAAGAGGACCTTGTCGATGATGTCATTGCCAATAAACTGATCTTGGTTATCGCGGATTGATGAATTCAAAACCGCTTCAGGGTAGCCACCATAATTTAGGTAGTCCAAGAATAACTCATTAAGAGCTACAATGTTCGTGGTACTATAGGTGCTTCTCCCATTGGAGTCAGCGACCCTTATTAGCTCCTCGTCTTTTCCAAGGAACGTCAGAAACTCATAAAAGGTCAGGGGCGGTAGCATGAAATCTGAGAAACGACCCGCCCCAGATTCATTGCTCTTTAGACGCAGCGCCGCTGCGGCCGATCCGGTGGCGACGAACTTTACGCCGACGTAGTTATCGACGAGATCCTTTAGATGAACTTCCCAGTCTTTAAGATACTGAATCTCATCGAAAATAACGATCCTTGGGCCACCCTCTGCGCTTGGCATGAAGTCAATAAACTGTTCGAGAGACATGCCGGAATAGACCGGGGCGTCGATGCTCGCGTACAATATGTTGTGTGCGTGGTAGCCGTGTGAGAGGGCGTCTGCCACCAACTGCTTAATCATGACGGTTTTGCCGACACGCCTCGGTCCAAGAAGGACTGCCGCTCTCTTGACTGCCGTATCTAAGGCGAGACGTTTGAACGAATGAAAATAGACCCGTTTGGGTAGCGATGCTTCTGGTATCTCGATGTTCCCATCGACCCACCATGGGTTGTCGCGCGCAATCCGGCGCTTGATGTCATTCGTCGCAATCTGGTCCATATGTAGTTAGAGAAACAGCAATTTCACTAAGTGTCAATCCGCGTTTAAACGCTTGAATTTCAACGCGTAAAAACGTGCCGATAAGAAATCGTTCCTGAAACGTTTTCCACCTCCATCCATAATCTGGTGAAATCCGATAGGGAAATCATACTCGACCCTTACGCCGATGGGCAGTTCGCCAGAGCGGCAACTGTAGTTGAACGGGTTTTCGGTAATGTCCTCGCTAGCTTCAATAAGCTGTTCGATAGGTGAGGCGCTTACCCTTGGCACCCTTCAAGGCGACGAGCGACCGCACGGCGTCATCAACGCCCATGGCAACGCGGTTGCTATAGCGGGAAGTCGAATTCTGCCAGATAGCGGTGCAGATGGTGTTCGGCGCAATGCTGGTAAACGCCCGTCATGCCGCGCTTGAAGATCGAGAAATAGCCTTCAATCGTGTTGGTGTGGACGTTGGGCGAACGTATTCGTCCTTGGAATGCGTGACGAATTCGTGCGAGGCCAAATCCTGGCTGGCGCGGCGATAGATGCCGCTCTCGTCCGTCATCAAGGCGCTTTCCTTGGCAATGTTGGGCCGAACGATAGGCATGACGTTGCCCATGCGAGCCGTATCGACGTGGAATGAACGGGCCTGCCACCGCGCTCCACCATGCCGACGCCACCCATAGGAGTGAGGTCATCCGAGCGCATGGCTTCGCGGATACGATGGCAGAGGAACCACGCGGTCTTGTAGGTGCACTCCAGAACGCGGTGCATCTGGTGAGCGCTGATACCTTTCTTGGACGAGCACATAAGGTGGATGGCCTGCAACCACTTGTGCAGTGGGAGGTGGGTTTCCTCGAAGATGGTGCCCATGCGGACCGTGAACTGAGAACGGCAGGCACCGCACTTATACAGGCCGTGACGTTCGACACCATGCGGGCTTTTCTTCGACGGCTTTGAGCGAACGCCTACCAGCTTGTAGTGCTTGTCCATCGAACCGCACTTCGGGCAGACCGGACCCTGCGGCCATAACATGCCTTCGACGTGCTCAAATGCGGCGGCTTCGTCGTGGAAGTAAGGGCGGGACAGGATGGACATAGCGATAACTCCTTGGATTCGTTATCGCATATGCGTTTTGGTTTGTCAAATATATAATCGCCGTCAGGTCGGCGATTGTCGGTTCCTTCGATGGTCGGTGACGCAAAAGTCACCGGGTTAAAGCAGATGTCTACGGCGAGGCCCGCTACTGCTAGTCCCCCGCTCGAAATTCATCCGCCAGAAGCCTGGCCAAGTGGTCGCGGCTCAGGCTCAATGTCTCTTTCAGGAACCACAGGAAATTGCTCGGACCGTCGGTCGGCAGGCCGTTTTCTTCGGCCTGGGTGATGACCGCGCGCTGGCGCTCGATCCGCTGTTCGATCTCGCGGATATGCTGCTCGACCCGTTCGATGTCCTCGTGGATGGCCATCCCGGCAATCTCATTGTAGGTGATCGTCAAAATAGCATCAAACCAGGAACGGGTGGAGCGCAAAGCCAAGTAGATGCTTGAGCCGTGGTTCAGAGAAGATTAGCCTTGCTGGTCATGCCTCATGGCAGCAATCTCGCCATGAAAGGAATTTCCCATGACCCGCGACCAGATGCTCGCCCACCTCCGGTCCGCCGATGCCGTCGCGCGCGAGGCGGCGGCGCATGGGCATCATCCGTTCGGCTGCGTGCTGGTCGGGCCGGACGATCGCATTTTGATGCGGCAGGGCAATCTCGATACGGTGCGCCATGCCGAGACCGAGCTCGCCCGCCGCGCCGCGGCGGCCTATGAGCCGGAGTTCCTCTGGCAATGCACGCTGGTCTCGACCTTCGAACCATGCGCCATGTGCGCCGGCACGATGTATTGGGCGAATATCGGAAGCCTGGTCTACGGGGTCGAGGAAACCAGCCTCCTGGCGCTCACCGACGATCACGCGGAGAACCCGACCATGAATCTCGCCTCGCGCACCGCCTTCGCCTCCGGCCAGAAGAAGATCGAGGTGTTCGGCCCCTTTCCCGAAATCGCGGACGAGATGCTCGCCCCGCACCGCGATTTCTGGAAGCGCTGACAGGCCTCGGACCTCAGGCCGCGCCCGCCATGTCGTCCAGGATCGGACAGTCCGGCCGGTCGTCGCCGTGGCAGGCGTGGATCAGTGTCTGCAGCGTCGAGCGCATCGACTGCAATTCGCGTACCTTCTCCTCGATCGCCCTGACATGGGCGGCGGCGATCTCGCGCACGTCATGGCTGGCGCGGTCGCGGTCCTGATAGAGCGCCATCAGCTGCCTGCAATCGTCGATTGAGAAGCCGAGATTGCGCGCACGGCGCAGGAAGGCGAGCCGGTGGATATCGTCGCCGGAGTAATCGCGATAGCCGTTCTCGGCCCGCGCCGGGCGGATCAGTCCGATCTCCTCATAGTAGCGGATGGTCTTGGCCGGCAGGCCGGAACGCTCCGCGGCATCACCGACATTCATGGCGCTCTCCTCGCATCGCAGGCGGCTTCCCAAGTCGCCCCATTGATTTTGCTTGATAATCCTGTAAGGCCTGTTGCGAAAATGCCGCAGTCGGGCACTTACCGGCGCGTAAGGCCTTGCATATAGGCAGTGCGCGCTTGGCAAGCAAAAGAAATGCCAGCATGAATGGTGGCAACAAAGCGGCCGACTCGTGCCGCTGGTATCGAGGCGGGGCGTCGGACCTTTTCATGCGCTTGAAGTCATTTGCAATCCTCGCCGCTCTTGCGCTGTCGACCGCGATCAGCGGGTGCAGCACCATCGGTGGGCAAATGTTCACCAACAACTATGGCGCGATGACCGATGCCGGCTATCAGCTGCCGCGCATCCCGATCGAGAAGGTCCCCGCCCGGTACCACCGCCAGGAAGTGCGGTACGACTCGTCGGAGAAGCCGGGCACCATCATCGTCGATACGCAGAACAAGTTCCTCTATTTCATCGAGGGCGACGGCATGGCGATGCGCTACGGCATCGGCGTCGGCCGCGAGGGTTTTGAATGGCACGGCACGGCCCATATCGCGCTGAAGCGCGAATGGCCGACCTGGACGCCGCCCTCGCAGATGATCAAGCGCCAGCCCGAGCTCGCCAAGTTCGCCGGCGGCATGGAGCCGGGCCTGAAGAACCCGCTCGGCGCGCGCGCCATGTATCTCTTCAACAAGGGCGGCGACATGGGTTACCGCCTGCATGGCAGCCCGGAATGGTTCTCGATCGGCAAGGCGATGTCGTCGGGCTGCATCCGGTTGATGAACCAGGACATTATCGATCTTTACGACCGCACGTCGGTCGGCGCCAAGGTCATCGTGATGTGATCACGAAGGCCGAGGCCAAAAGCTTTCGCAAGCGGACCGTCTAGGCAACAACAAGACGTCCAAAAACAGAAAACCGGGCTGTTGGGGCCCGGTTTTTTGTTTTTGCGATCTTGGATCGGAATTCGCTTCGCCGCACGATGCGGCCGGCCAGTGGGTTCTCAGGCGACCTGCTCGACCTGCTGCACTTCCGGAACAAAGTGGCGAAGCAGGTTCTGGATGCCGTGCTTCAGCGTTGCCGTCGATGACGGGCAGCCGGCGCAGGCGCCCTTCATGTGCAGGAACACGGTGCCGTTCTCGAAGCCGCGGAAGGTGATGTCGCCGCCGTCCTGGGCGACGGCCGGGCGCACGCGCGTGTCGAGCAGTTCCTTGATGGTCAGCACCAGCTCTTCGTCAGCCTTGTCGTAGAACTCGCCGGTCTCGCCGGCTTCGCTCGCCGGAGCGGTCGCGGCCATGACCGGCGCACCGGACATGAAATGCTCCATGATGGCACCGAGGATCGCCGGCTTCAGGTGCTGCCAGTCCGGACCATCCTTGGTCACGGTGATGAAATCATAGCCGAAGAAGACGCCGGTGACGCCCGGGATCTCGAACAGGCGACCGGCCAGCGGCGAGGCCTCCGCCGCGGCTTCGGCGTTGCGGAAATCGGCTGTGCCTTCGCGCAGCACTTCCTTGCCCGGCAGGAATTTCAGCGTCGCCGGGTTCGGCGTCGATTCGGTCTGGATGAACATGGGTATCTCCAGGCCCTTCCCGGGCCGATAGTTTGGAATAATTCTAAATAGGCTCTATCGGCTGGACATTCAAGCGAAACGCGTCGCTGGAACGGCTGGCTGGCGGAATGTTTTTCGGCTTCTATCACGAATGTCGAGGTGGATCGAGATTCAGGTCAGGCCGCCATTTGCACGCCGGCCTCACCTGAATATCGAAGCACCTCAAGCCAGGCTGTCGATCTCTTCGTCGGACAGGTTCTGCGGCACCACCGTGACCGGAATGGGAAAAGCCGCGCCGCGCCCGGCGACCGCGCTGACCAGCGGCCCTGGGCCTTCCTTGCCGGCGCCGGCGGCCAGCACAAGGATGGCGATGTCCTGGTCTTCCTCGATCAGTTTGTGGATTTCTTCCGTCGGCTTGCCTTCGCGCACCACCAGCTCCGGCTCGATCCCCGCATGCTGGCGCACCTTGTTGGCGTAGCCGTCGAGCGCCGCGCGGGCTGTCGCCGTGGCTTCCTCGCGCATGATCTTCTCAACACCCAGCCAGTGCTGGAAGTCGTCCGGCTCGATGACGTAGAGCAGCACCAGCACGCCGCTGGTGCTTTGCGCCCGCTTCGAGGCATAGGCGACGGCGCGCTCGCATTCGGGCGTGTCGTCGATGATCGCCAGGAACTTGCGGCGATGGCCGGCTTCGCGGCTGAGGCGTTTGGAGACCATGTCTATCTGCTCGGTATGGTTCGGTCGCAATCTGCCACTGCCGCGAACCGGCGGCAAGCCGCCGGTCGGCGCGGCAATGGTCCGAGGAGGTCGCTGGATCAGTCCTGCAGAAGGCCGATAATGTCGCGCACCGTCTTCATCGTGCCCTCGGCGATTGCGCGGGCCCGGTCGCCGCCATCCTTGAGCACGGCGTCGACATAGGCGCGGTCGCCCTCGATGCGGCGCATCTCGGAAGCGATCGGCGCCAGCTTCTCCACGGCAAGATCGGCAAGCGCCGGCTTGAACACGGAAAACTGTTGCCCGCCATACTCCTTCAGCACCTCTTCCTTCGAGATTTCCGCGAGGCCGGCATAGATGCCGACGAGATTTTCCGCCTCGGGCCGGCTTTCCAGCCCGTCGATCTCGCTCGGCAAGGCTTCGGGGTCAGTCTTGGCCTTGCGGATCTTCTTCGAGATCGTGTCGGCATCATCGGTCAGGTTGATGCGTGACAGGTCCGACGGGTCCGACTTCGACATTTTCTTCGAGCCGTCGCGCAGGCTCATGATGCGCGCCGCCGGGCCGCCGATCACCGGTTCAGTAATCGGGAAATAGCCGTTCACCGTCTCTTCGCCGACCTGCATTTGGACGCCGACGCCAAGGGCTGCGATCTTCTCGGAGAAGTCGTTGTTGAATTTCTGGGCGATGTCGCGGGTCAGCTCCAGATGCTGCTTCTGGTCCTCGCCCACCGGCACATGCGTTGCGCGGTAAAGCAGGATGTCGGCGGCCATCAGGCTCGGATAGGCAAGCAGGCCGAGCGAGGCGTTCTCGCGGTCCTTGCCGGCTTTGTCCTTGAACTGCGTCATCCGGTACATCCACCCGATGCGTGCCACACAGTTGAGGATCCAGGCGAGCTCGGCGTGCTGCATGACCCGCGACTGGTTGAAGACGATGTGCTTCTTGGGGTCGATGCCGGAGGCCAGGAACGCCGCGGTAATCGAGCGCGTCTGGTCGCCCAGGTCCTGATACACGAGCTGCGCCGTCAGCGAGTGCAGGTCGACGACGCAATAGATGCAGTCGGACTGATCCTGGAGGGCGACGAATTTCTTGATGGCGCCGAGATAGTTGCCGAGATGCAGGTTGCCGGTCGGCTGGACGCCCGAAAAGACGAGTGGCTTGAAGGCGGACATGAATTCCTCATGGCTTGTGGAGGGCCGTCTAAGCATGATTCCAAAAAGTTGCAGACTTTTTGGAGCCAATCATGCGGCTGGAAACCGCGCGCGGCGAAAGTCTTGCGACGGCGCGCTTATGGACGAAGCACGTTGCGGGATCAAGAGGCGCGGACGAGCTGGCATGGGGCATCGGTACGTTGACATTTGCCGGGCATAGGCTACATATTTCTAACTACATGAAGGAATGTAGCCATGACCATCAACATCAACAATAAGGAAGCCGACAGGTTGACGCGCGCTTTCGCCAAAGCTGAAGGGGTCGGCATCACCGAGGCAATCGTGATCGCCATGCGCGAAGCCTTGGAGCGGCGCCGCAATCGCGAGACGCCGCTGGAAACGGCGGCACGACTGCGAGCCGAGTTTGGAATCAAGCTTAGCGAACAAGCGCGCAAACCGCTGCCGCAGTCCGTTTATGATGAACTTTCCGGCGACGACTGATGTTTGTCGACGCCGCAGCCATCGTCGCGATCCTAAGCAACGAGACGGAAGCCGAGCGATGCGCGCAGGCCGTCATGAAGGCATCGGCACCGTTCACGTCGGCGATAGCCGTTTGGGAGGCAGCGATGGCGCTCGCGCGACCAGAAAAGCTGGCGATTCCGGTCGCCAGAAGCGCGGAGATTGTAGACCGCTTTCTGGAAGAGCGGGCAATTGCCTTGCACGAGCTTCCGCCTGCATCCGAGGCAACATCCCTATCCGTCGAGGCCGCTGCGCGGTTTCGCAACAATGCTATCCGCCTAAATATGGCGGACTGCTTCCACTACGCTTGCGCCCGATACTACGCCGTTCCGATACTTTCTACGGCCAACGAATTCCGACTCACGGATCTGGAGACTGTTCCCTGACGGGCGGTAGCGCCTTGGGTGAACGACGCTTCACATTCCGCCGGAGCATCCCGAAATCGGCGCCGCCGGTGCCGAAGGCGGCGATGAAATAGAGCGCGGCGCCCCCGGCGACCAGCCCAAGCACCGTCGTCACCTTCACCACGAGCGGCGAGCCAGGTCCAATCTGCGCGGCAAAGTGGCGCTCCGCGAAGTAAAGCGCCACGGCCATGATTACGGCGGAAAGCACCAGCCGGGGAATGCGTCGCAAGAGCGGCACGTCGCGGCCCCAATGGCCACGCCTGATCAGCATGGCGAGCAGCATCAGCGCGTTGACCCAGCCGGCGACTGCCGAAGCCACCGCGATGCCAGGCGCGCCCATCGACGGGAACAGGCTCAGCGCCGTGGCGACATTCACGACGACCGAGATGGCGGCAAAGATCATCGGCGTGCGCGTGTCCTCGCGGGCGAAATAGCCTGGCGTGAATGCCTTGATCAGCACGAAGGCCGGCAGGCCGAGGCCGAAGATCGCCAGAATCGAGGCGACGATCGGCGTCGAGTGGTTGGCGGCGAAGGCGCCGCGCTCATAGACCAGCCGCACGATTGGCTCGGACATCACCCAGAGTGCCGCGGCGGCGGGCAGCGTCATGAACAAGGTGAACTCGACCGAGCGGTTCTGCAAATTGGCTGCCTCGACCAAATTGCCCGATTTCAGCGCCCGCGACAGTTCCGGCAACAGCACAATGGCGACGGCCACACCGACGACGCCGAGCGGCAGCTGGTAGATGCGGTCGGCATAGGCGAGCGACGACACGGCGCTGTTCTGCGCCGAGGCGATCGCCGTGCCGATCAGCTGGTTGATCTGCGTGATGCCGCCGGTGATCGCCGCCGGCAGTGCCAGGATCAGCAGCCGCTTGACGTTGGGCGTCATCTTCGGCCGGCGGAAGCCGATCGAGATGCCGGCATTACGCACCGCGATCCAGACGATGGCGAGTTGCACGATGCCTGCAGCCAGCACGCCCCAGGACAGGCCGAAACCGACATCATGCGCGTCCAGCCCGTGATACCAGGCATAGGCGAGCACGCCGATCAGGATGATATTGAGGAAGGCGGGCGCGATCGCCGCCGCGAAATAGCGGCGCAGCGAGTTCAGCATCCCGGCCATCATGGCGCCGAGCGACATGCATATGAGATACGGGAACATGATTGTCGCAAGCCGGACGGTCGTCTCGAACTTGCCTGGAATGTCGGCAAAGCCCGGCGCCACCAGGTAACGCACGATCAGCGGCATCGCCAGTTCCATCGCGATGGTCAGCGCCAGAAGCGCGGAGAACAGCACGCCGAACACTTCCTCCGAGAAGCGCTTGGCGCCGTCGGTGCCATGCTGCTCGATCTCCTTGGCGAACAGCGGCACGAAAGCGGCGTTGAAGGCGCCCTCGGCGAACAGCCGGCGGAAGGTGTTGGGAAACTGGAAAGCGGCGTTGAAGGCGTCGGCGACCGGTCCGGTGCCGAGTGCTGCCGCCATCAGCATCTCGCGGCCGAAGCCCAGCGCACGGCTCATCAGCGTGCCGGAGGCGACGGTGGCGAATTTCTTGACTAGGCTCATGCTGGGAACGACTGCCAGAAAAATTGCGTCAAATGGATGTCACTCGGCCGCCGCCTTGGCCTTGCCGTTACGTTCGGACGAATTGCCTTCAAGCGTATCGATCAGCCGCTTGTGGATGGTGGCGGTGCGCGTCGGGCTGTCGATCTTCTGCCCGGTCAGGTCGGTGACGTAGAACGTGTCGATGACCTTCTCGCCGAAGGTCGTGATATGCGCCGAGGCGATGTCGAGCGAAAGGTCGGAGAGCGTCCCGGTGATCTCGGACAGCAAGCCCGGCCGGTCCAGCCCCTCGACCTCGATCACCGAAAAACGGTTCGACAGCGTGTTGCGGATCTCGGCGCGCGGCGGAATCCGGAACGCCTTGGCGCCGCGCTTCGGCTTGGTGCGCTTCTCGATCATCTCGGGCAACCAGCTCTTGCCCGAAAGCACGTCCTCGATCAGCCGGCCGACGCGCTCGGCGCGGCGGCGCTCATCCTCGTCCCGGTCGAACTCCCTGGAGATCAGGATGGAGTCCAGCGCGCGGCCGTCCGAGGTGGTGAAGATCTGCGCGTCGACGATGTTGCCGCCCGCGGCGGCGCAAGCTCCCGCAATGATCGAAAGCAGGCGCGGATGGTCCGGCGCCAGCACGGTGATCTCCGTCACCGCCTCGAACTCATGCGTCTTGACCATGGTGGCAAGCTTCTTGCCGGCCGCATCCGCCTCGCGGATGAATTCGGCATGGCGAAGCTGGTCGGCCAGATCAACCGCCAGAAGGTAATTCTCGTAGTGCTGCGCGACATAGCGCTTGCGCTCCTTCGCCGGCCAGGCAGACAGCGCCTCGGCCAGCCGCTCGCGCGCCGCGGCCGTGCGCTCGGCGCGCGAGACTTCCGAGAAGCCACCCGTCAGGAGCAATTCGGTCTCGTAATAGAGCGTGCGCAGCAACTGCCCCTTCCAGCCGTTCCACACGCCCGGCCCGACGCCCCTGATGTCGCAGACGGTGAGGATCAAAAGCAGCTTCAGCCGCTCGGCCGATTGCACGATCGAAGCAAAATCCTCGATCGTCTTGCGGTCGTTGAGGTCGCGCGTCTGCGCCGTCATCGACATCACAAGATGGTTCTCGACAAGCCAGGCGACGGTCTCGGTGTCGGCGGCCGACAGCCCCATATGCGGGCAGATGCGCCGCGCGATCCTGGCGCCGGCTTCCGAATGGTCTTCCGGCCGGCCCTTGGCGATGTCGTGCAGCAGCACCGCGACATAGAGCGCCTCGCGGCTCTTTCTCAGGCCAGGCATCAGCGTGTGGGACAGCGGATGCACCTTCGCGCCGTCGCCACGCTCGATCTCGGCCAGCACGCCGATGCAGCGGATCAGATGCTCGTCCACCGTATAGTGGTGGTACATCGAGAACTGCATCATGGCGACGATCTTGCCGAAGTCGGGGATCAGCCTTCCGAGCAGCCCCGCCTCGTTCATGCGCCTGAGATTGAGCTCGGCATTGCGGTCCGATGTCAGGATGTCGAGGAACAGCCGGTTGGCCTCCTCGTCGCGCCGGAGCGACTTGTTGACGAGCCCGAGCGAGCGGGTGAGTAGCTTCAGCGCGTCGGGGTGGAATTCCAGTCCGTGCTTGTCGGCGAACCAGAACAGCCTCAGCAGGTTGACCGGGTCGCGCTCGAACACGCTGTCGTCGGCGATGTTGATGCGGTGGTTGTCGACGATGAAGTCGGAGGTGCCGGCAAGCTTGCGCTTGCGCCGCTGGAAGGTGAGGAAGATGCGGTTGAAGCCCGGCACGTGCTTGGCCTGCTCTTCCTCCAGCGCCGCGCAGAAGATGCGGGTGAGGTCGCCGACATCCTTGGCGACGAGGAAATAGTGCTTCATGAAGCGCTCGACCGCCGACAGGCCGGGATGCGTCGTATAGCCCAGCCGCTCGGCGATCTCGCGCTGGATGTCGAAATGCAGCCGCTCTTCCGCCTTGCCGGTAAGGAAATGCATGTGGCAGCGCACCGCCCAGAGAAAATCCTCGGCCTTCTGGAATTCGCGATATTCGGCCTCGGTGAAGACGCCCTTCTCGACCAGTTCCTCGCCGGTGCGCACGCGGTAGAAATATTTGCCGATCCAGAACAGCGTCTGCAGGTCGCGTAGGCCGCCCTTGCCGTCCTTGACATTGGGCTCGACCAGATAGCGGCTTTCGCCGGCCTTGGCGTGGCGTTCGTCGCGCTCGGCGAGCTTGGCCTGCACATATTCCGGCCCGGTCGTGCGCACCACTTCGTGATCGAAACGGGTGAGCAGTTCTTCATAGAGCTTCTGCTCGCCCCACAGGAAGCGTGCCTCGAGGATCGACGTGCGGATGGTGATGTCGCCGCGCGACAGCCTGAGGCACTCGTCGATGTTGCGGGTGGCGTGGCCGACCTTCAGCCCCATGTCCCACAGCATGTAGAGCATGTATTCGACAATCTGCTCGCCCCATGGGGTCTGCTTGTAGGGCAGCAGGAAAAGCAGGTCGATGTCGGAACCCGGCGCCAGCGTGCCGCGGCCGTAGCCGCCGACGGCAACGATCGCCATGCGCTCGGCCGCGGACCGGTTCTTGACCCGGTAGACATGGGTGGCGGCGAAATCATAGAGCGCCCGGATCAGTTCATCCATCAGATGCGACAGCCGCTCGGCGCAGGCATTGCCGCCGCCGTCCTGCTTGAGCATGGTCTCGGCGATCTTTCGCCCTTCGGCCATCCTGGCCTTGAGCAGTTGGAGGACGGCCGTGCGGACGGCCGGTCCTGAACCGTCGCCGGCGCTCGCCGCCGTCAACGCGGTCAAGTCGCGGCGCAGCGCATCGCCATCGATGATTTCGTCGAGTTTCAGGGAGATCTTTGCCATTCGGCGGCGTCTATAGCCTGTTTTCGCGGCGCTGTGTATGGGGCAGGCGGCCGCGATTGCCATCGCGCAGAAGCGTAATCGGTAATCGCCCGGCCGATTTTCGCAAAAGTCGAAACCGGCTCTTGACCTTCCAGTTACTGGAAGGACTACCTCCGCCTCAATTCGAGAATTCCGAGGTATTGCTGATGACCCATTCCGACCACCACCACCATCATGCGCATGGCGGCGGCTGCTGCTCTGCGAAGAATGTCGCGCCCGACACCGAAGCGGTGATTCGCGATCCTGTCTGCGGCATGACGGTCGATCCGGCGGCCGGCAAGCCGACGGCCGAGCATGGCGGCCGCACCTTTCATTTCTGCAGCGAGCGCTGCCGCACGAAATTCCAGGCCGAGCCCGAGGGCTATTTGACGGCCACGGACCCCGTCTGCGGCATGAGCGTCGACCGCGCGAGCGCGAAGCACTTCGTTCGCCATGAAGGGCAGGGCTTCTATTTCTGCTCCCCCGGTTGCAAGGCCAAATTCGAGGCGGAGCCGGCAAAATACCTCGCTGGCCGGCCCGAGCCGCAGCCGATGCCCAAGGGCACGCAATACACCTGCCCGATGCATCCCGAGATCATCCGCGACAAGCCCGGCTCCTGTCCGATCTGCGGCATGGCGCTGGAACCGATGGGTGTGCCGACAGGCGAGGAAGGCCCGAATCCCGAGCTCGTCGATTTCACCCGCCGGTTCTGGGTCAGCGCGGTGCTCTCCGTGCCGCTCCTGATCATTGCCATGGCGCCGATGCTGGGCTTCAGCTTCGAAACCCTCATCGACGGCCGCACCAAGACCTGGATAGAGCTGGCGCTGGCGAGCCCGGTGGTTCTGTGGGCGGCGTTTCCGTTCTTCCATCGCGGCTGGGAATCGATCCTCAACCGTAGCCCGAATATGTGGACGCTGATCTCGCTGGGCGTCGGGGCCGCCTACCTCTACAGCGTGATCGCCGCCCTGTTCCCGGGCGTCTTTCCGCATCAGTTCCGCGGTCATGACGGCGCCGTCCCGGTCTATTTCGAGGCCGCCGCCGTCATCGTCGCGCTGGTCTTTCTCGGACAGGTGCTGGAACTCAAGGCCCGCGAGCGCACCGGCTCGGCCATCCGCGCCCTGCTCGACCTTGCCCCGAAGACAGCGCGGCTGATCGGCGCCGACGGCTCCGAGAAGGACGTGCCGCTCGACAGCGTCAAGTCGGGCGACCGCTTGCGCATCCGCCCCGGCGATGCCCTCCCGGTCGACGGCATCGTTCTCGAGGGTCGGTCGGCGATCGATGAATCGATGATCACCGGCGAACCGCTGCCGGTCGAGAAGACGCAAGGCGACACGCTCACCGGCGGCACGCTGAACAAGAACGGCTCGCTGGTCATGCGCGCCGAAAAGGTCGGCGCCGAGACCACGCTGTCGCGCATTGTCGAGCTGGTCGCCAAGGCGCAGCGCTCGCGGGCGCCGATCCAGGGTCTGGCCGACCGCGTGTCCTTCTATTTCGTCCCGGCCGTCGTGCTGGTCGCGGTCCTGGCCTTCATCGCCTGGTCGATCCTCGGCCCCGAACCGAGCCTGATCTTCGCCATCGTCTCGGCGGTGTCGGTGCTGATCATCGCCTGTCCCTGCGCGCTCGGTCTTGCGACGCCGATGTCGATCATGACCGCGACCGGGCGCGGCGCGCATGCCGGCGTGCTGATCAAGGAAGCGGCGGCGCTGGAGCGCTTTGCTGCCGTCGACACGCTGATCGTCGATAAGACCGGTACGCTGACCGAGGGCAAGCCGCGGCTTACCGATGTCGTTCCGGCCGCGGGCATCGGCGAGAACGAGCTGCTGGGCCTCGCGGCCGCGCTGGAAAAGGGCTCCGAGCATCCGCTGGCCGAGGCGATCGTCGGGGGCGCTGCCGCGCGCGGCCTGAAGCTGGCCGACGCGGTCGATTTCGAAGCCATTACCGGCAAGGGCGTTTCGGGCACGGTTTCGGGCAGGAAGGTCGCGCTCGGCAATGCGGCCATGATGACTGATCTCGGCGTCGAAACGCCGGCGGCCGATGCCGAGGCGCTGCAGGCCGAAGGCAAGACGGCCATGTTCGTGGCCGTCGGCGGCAGGTTCGCCGGCATCGTCGCTGTCGCCGATCCGGTAAAGACTACGACGGCCGAGGCGATCAAGGCGCTGCACGACAAGGGGCTGCGCATCATCATGGCGACAGGCGACAACGAGCGCACGGCACGAGCGATCGCCGGCAGGCTCGGCATCGACGAGGTCCGCGCCGGGTTGCTGCCGGATGAGAAGGGCGCGCTGGTCGAGGAACTGCGTGCCAAGGGCGCCGGCGTCGCCATGGCCGGCGACGGTGTCAACGACGCGCCGGCGCTGGCCGGCGCCGATGTCGGCATCGCCATGGGCACCGGCGCCGATGTCGCGGTCGAAAGCGCCGGCATTACGCTGGTCAAAGGCGACCTCAACGGCATCGTCAGGGCACGCACGCTCGCCCAGGCGACGATCCGCAACATTCGCCAGAACCTGTTCTTTGCCTTCCTCTACAACGTGCTCGGCGTGCCGGTCGCGGCCGGCGTGCTTTATCCGCTCACCGGCACGCTTCTGTCGCCGATGCTGGCGGCGGCGGCGATGAGCCTGTCCTCGGTCTCCGTGATCGGCAACGCGCTGCGGCTGAGAACGTTGAAACTCTGAGCAAATCCCCCAGATACGAAATCCAACAGAAGGAGACTTGAATGACCCTGGCCAAGAAAATCGTGCTGCTTTTGATGGCGGCCGGAATGCTGCTCGCCGTGTTCCTCGAAAGCGTGCCGGCCTCGTCGGAGGAGATGAAGCACGACATGTCCAAGATGGCGATGGGCGCCCAGAGCCCGGCCACCGTCGGCTACGAGAAGGCGATGAAGAAGATGCATAAGGACATGACGATCAAATACACCGGCAATGCCGATGTCGATTTCGTCCGCAGCATGATCCCGCATCATCAGGGCGCCATCGACATGGCCAATGTGGTGATCGCCAACGGCAAGGACCCGGAGATACGCAAGCTCGCTCAAGGCGTCGTCACGGCACAGGAGGCCGAGATCAAGCAGATGCAGGACTGGCTCGCCAAGCATCCGGCGAAATAGTCACTGCGGGAAATCCGGGCGGCCAGCCGGCGTCGGTCTGGATTTCCAGCTGTGGCTGTGCTGCGATCCAGCCTTACGCGGAGAAGCCCATGCCCTCGTTGATCAGAACCTTGAAGCTGCCGTCGGGCGAAACCGTCCCGGTGCTGGGCCAAGGCACCTGGAAGATGGGTGAGGATCGACGGCGCCACGCCGATGAGGTCGCGGCGCTGAAGCTTGGGCTGGACCTCGGCATGACGCTGATCGACACGGCCGAAATGTATGCCGATGGCGGCGCCGAGGAGGTGGTGGCGCAAGCCATCGCCGGGCGCCGGGACGAGACCTTCCTGGTCTCCAAGGTGCTGCCCTCCAACGCCTCGCGCGCCGGCGTGAAACGGGCCTGCGAGAGCAGCCTGCAGCGCCTCGCCACCGACCGCATCGATCTCTATCTGCTGCATTGGCCGGGCAGTGTGCCGCTTTCCGAAACCGTGGAAGCGTTCGAGGCGCTAAAAACGGAAGGCAAGATCCGCCACTGGGGCGTCAGCAATTTCGACACGGACGAGATGGAGAATCTAGTCAGTCTGCCGTCCGGCGGCAATGTCCAGACTAACCAGGTGCTTTACAACCTGTCGCGGCGCGGGCTCGAATTCGACCTTGCGCCGTGGAGCCGGCAGCGCCGCATACCGCTGATGGCCTATTCGCCGGTGGAGCAGGGCGCGCTGGCCCGCAATGCGCGGCTCGAGGCGGTCGCCGCCCGCCACAACGCCACGGCGGCGCAGATCGCGCTTGCCTGGATAATGATGCAGGACGGCGTCATCGCAATCCCGAAGGCCGGCCGCCAGGAGCATGTCCGCCAGAACGCCGCCGCGCTCGACATCGCTCTGACGGCGGAAGACCTTGCCGAGCTCGATCGCGCCTTCCCGCCGCCGACGCGCAAGCGCGGCCTGGAGATGATTTAGTGGCACTGCCACAGGGATGTTGATCTGCCGGCTCTGTTGTATGGCAGGCGGCATGCGCTGAAGATTGGCCGAAACGCCCATCGCGATCGTCATTCCAGGGCGGAGCAGCCGCGAAGCGGCGTCGCGGAGACCCTGGAATCCATTCCGTGACCTGGGGCGTGGGATGCGGCGAAGCAGAATTCTGCACCCTTGCTACGCCTCGATGTCACGGAATGGCAACTGTGTTCACGCGAATGCGGTTTTGTCGCGAATGATAGCGTTGAGGACGACCAGGAGCTTCCTTGCGACGGCGATGATAGCGAGCTTCTTGGAGCCCGACCGGGCAGCAAGTGCGGTGTAGAAGGTCTTGAAGCGCTCACAGGTTCGAATGGCAGTGAGGGCTGCCATGTAGAGGGC